>JBMZAB010000015.1:0-47075 GCA_049610985.1 Flavobacteriales bacterium
CGCCCTGGGCGAATGCGTCTTTGGTCACACGGAAGCTGTGGGCGATGCCTTCGTTCTCACCATTCGCCATCAGCTCCGGCACCGACGCCTGCATGATGTCGTCGTAGCGGTAATTCACCACGTTCGCCACGTCGTTGGCGATGTCGCATTGGTAGATCAAGCGCGCCTTTTCCACATCGCCAAGTTCCGCGGGGCTGACGCCTTGTTCCGCGAGCTGGTAGATTTGGTAGCCCTCGAAAGTGTACGACCGATCTGCCTCAGAAAGCAGCGTACCGTCAGGCAACTCCTTGGGGATGCCGGGGTCCACCGCCGTGTACGCCTCGCCGAAGTTGTTCGAAAGAGGGTTGTTGTTGGTCAAGTAAAGGATGAGCTCGTTCTCCAGCTCTTGGATGGTCATGTCCGGCGCGTCGGGACCTGAAACGATTTCAAAGCAGTTGTCAAACAATGCCTGCGCCTTGTCGTCGGCCAACCGCAACAGCTTCACGCTTTCGAAAGGCTCTCCGCCTCCGGCTCGGGCCCAAACCATGCCCACCGTGATGTTGTTGTAGTCGCCAGGCTCAAGGGTGAAGGGGCCCGCACTCTGCAAAAACAGGCGGTCACCTGGAGGGTTGCCCGTTTCAAATTCAGACCATGGCTCGACAGGCGTGCCCCCTGTGCCCCAGGCGTAGGGGTCGGTGTCCCCGGGGAACATGTAGTCGGAGTAGATCTCGAGGTTGGCTCCTGTGCCCGCGTTCAGGCCGTCGCCACCGTAGGCCATGCGCTGGCCGTTCTTCCAGTACCCGCGCATGTAGTTGTAGTAGTGGCCTGCCGTCGAAGGCTGGGTGTTGGGGCCCGAACCCCAGTTGAAGTAGATGAACCGGCGCATCCCGAAGCGCTCGTTGTCCACCACCCCGTCGCCATAGCCGATGCCAATGCCCTCGTACGGAATGCCCAACGAATCGATGGCGTTGGAGAAATTCGTGGTCAGCGGGTTGTCAATGCCGTCGGCATCCTGGTACGGCCCTTCGAAGAAGTCCACCCCAAATGCAGGCGGGTTTTCGCCGTAGCCCGGTGAAAAGCTGTCCGACTCGTCGAAGGCGTCCCCGTTGTAGGTGTACCCCAAACCACGCTGCACGTCGCAGCCCACGTAGTCGTCGCTGATGCCGCCCAAGTCGCTGTCCACCCATTGGCACATGTACGTGTTGGTCAAGGTTTGGGTGCCCTGGTTGATGAGGACGTAGTTGTTGAAGGTCATGTTGTTGACCTCGTCGTTGGTGGCGAAGGCGAACGCTTGCGCACGAATCTCCATCCCAATGGGCTCACCTTGCGACTCGGAGTGCACGTTGCCCTTGTCATTGAAAATCCAGTAGTAGTTCTGGTCTCCGTAAAGCGGCACAATGTCTTCCCGACGCCGGTTGCCGCAGTCGATTTCCTGCAAGAAGTCGTACCAGGGGTAGTCGCCTTGCTCGGGAGAGTAAAACCCATCCCCGTTGTAGTCCAGGAATGGCGCCAAGTAGTAGTCTTGGTTCAGGTCCGTGTTGCCATGCGCTGGATAATCGCGGAAGTACGCGGGCATGGCGTAGCCTTCGGGGAATTCCTCGTCCACGGTGCCCGCCGCCAACGCTTCGAAATACTGACGATGGCGCCTCGCGTCGGCGCGCGTCGACACGAAGAACTCGTCGTACTCATTGCACGTGGTGGCGTCCACCTCGGCCGCCCCGTCGTTGGATAGAGGTCCCGGCCAAAAGTCGTTGCCATCCCGGCGGTAACGCACAGCTGCCAGCTTCAATTGCTGGTCCGGACTGATGCCACCGATCCACAGGGCACCGGCAAACACTGTCGACACGTTGTCTTCCTTAGGCACGATGTAAGCCCCGCGCCAGTTGGCGCGCTCGTGCCACAACGTGCCGCCGTTCTCCACGAGGGCGCGGACGTTGTTCCATTCGAGGTCTCGCAAGGCCGTGGCGGGCGCGCAAGCCGAGGCGCGGGTCTGCACTTGAGAAGCGTCCGTGGCGCGGACCAGGTATTCTTTGCCCACGGTTTGGCCTTGGGCGGTCAAGCTGACGGCAAGCGTCCACACCGCAAAGGCAAACGACAAAAAGGGGCGAAAGGCGAAAGAGAAGGTGTTCATCACGTGGTGAAGATAAGGGGTGCCGAGGGAGCCGGCACCTCTTCGAGGGACCAAGGTTCAAGGTACAGGAGCCAACCGCGAATCGGGGCGTCTTCCAACCCCGAAAGGACCTGCATGTAGGACTGCACTTGGGCGACGTGTTTGGGCTTGTCTTGCCCGCCCGACTTGAAGTCGACGATGTGCCAGGATTGGCCGTCGAACACCACGCGATCTGGGCGAAACAACTCCACGCCATCCGTCCACTCGGGCTCGCGCTCGACCCTGAGTCCAGGCTGGAAAAAACGCGCCGATTCTGGACGATCAATCACCGCATCCGCCCAGCTCAAAAGCTTGTCCCGGTCTTGGGCGGACAACGCCCACCCCGCGGCAAATTTAGCGCGGACAGCGGGCCATGTGTCGGTGGAATTGACCTCTGCCAGCAACGAATGCACCGCCGTTCCCAACGCCGACTCGTCCATGCCGTCGGGGTGGACCGAGGCATGACTGCCTTTGGCCAAAGCGACTTGCTGGGTCACCTCCTCTCCGAGGTGGAGGTTGGTGGTGAGGACATCGGTGGGCACATCCGAGCTGGCCGTGCGTTCTGGAAGCCCCCCTCCAGCGCCCCGTGAAATGCAGTCGCCCGTCGATTCAAAGCGGGTGTCCGCCACGTCCTCTGCACATGCCAGGACCCATTGGCCAACCTGGGCGGGCGCCTCGCGCTCGAAGTCCAGTTTGGCGGTTTCGGCCAGCACGTCAAGCCGGGCAATGGGGCGGGTCATGCCGACGTAGACGATGTTGATTTGGTCCAACAAGGCGGCGTCCAATTCAGCCTCGGCCCTGCCGTCCAGCGCCGTGTCTTTCATGTCCGAGACCCGCAACAGCGCCGCAGGCACGTCCAAGCCGGTGGCGGGGTCCAAGACCACGGGCAAATGGCCCTTCACTTCCCGTGCGACGTTGGTGCCTGCCACCAGGATAGTGACAGGAAACGCCAAACCCTTCGCCTTGTGGACCGTCATGATTTGGACGGCGTCCTCGCCCCCACTGGCCACGATGGAACGCCGGCTCCCAGTTCTGTCCCACACGCGAAGAAATCCGCGAAGACCGCCGTCTTCCGTGCCTGTCACCTCCCGGGCCATCTCCATCAACGCCTCGGCGTAGGCGTCGAACCGCCCAGTCAACCCAAGGGTTTGGCACGCGTGTCCCAGCCAGGCCACCAAGGGGCCATTTGCCCGTTCAAGGGGATGCAGGTCAGGGAACAAGTCGTTCAGCATGCCCAAGGCATCGAGCGAGGCAAAACGCCGTCCTTCTCCGTTTTGGCGCCACGACACGTGCCGGTCGAGCACCGACGACTCGTCGATGCGGTCTGGGAAGAGTGCTGCCATGCATTGCAACCAAGACGTGGCGTGTCTGTCCTCAGAAGGGTCCACGACCCAGCGCGTCAACGCCACCACCGCCAACGCCCCGGGGTGCCGGCCGAGGTGAAGGCTGTCTTCTGTTTGCGGCGTGATGCCCACGTCGAGCAGGTGCTGTGCAATGAGGGCCCCTTGCTTGTTGGTGCGGACCAGGATCGCCATCTCCGAGCGACGAAATCCAGCCTCTTCGTGATGTCGAATGCGGGCTTCGAGTGCCTCGTGCAAGAGTTGTTCGCGGGTGGCGCGGTCCTTGTCGCACACCGCCTCGATGTGAACCTGGCCTTCGAACGCTTGTTGCGGCGCCTGGCCATGGTCGTCGTACACTTTGGCCAAATCTGCCGGCAACCTGCGCTGAACGGCGTCGAAAAACGCCCCGTTCCATGCCACGATGGCGGAACCACTTCGCCAGTTGGCGTCGAGAAGTTGGTTGTCGAGGGCGTCGTGGAACGTCCGCTCAGCGTCGGCGAAGGCCCCATCCTCATCGTCCACGATGTTGGGCAACTCCAACAACTGGCGGTGGTCGCCGTTGCGCCAGCGGTAGATGGCCTGCTTGCTGTCGCCCACCACGAGGGCCCGATTGCGCTCCGAGAGCACGTGGTCCACCAGCGGAATGAGGTTTTGCCACTGCGTCACGGAGGTGTCTTGAAACTCGTCGATGAACACGTGCCTGAAACGGCTGCCCATGCGCTCGAACAAGAACGGCACCGGGTTGTGGCGCACCACCCGCGCAATGCGTTCGTGCAGGGCGTGGAACGTCCGAACGTTGCGGCTGGCCTGCACGTCTTCCATCTCCTCGGCAATGGCCGCGAGGGTCCCCACCAAGTCGATCTTGTGGACGAGTCTTTTGCGCAGCAAGAACGCCTCCCCTTTCGCCGTTCCGGGGGTCATGTTTGCCACTTGAACACGAACCGCCTCTGCCTCAGGCAGCATGCGTCCCACCGCCGCCACTGTGTCTTCCGTGGCCTTCTTCGAGGTGAACACCCCTTCGTCGAACATCGCCTGCAAAGCCGCCGAAGGCACCGTGGCCTGGCCCTGGCGCTGCTTTCGAATCCACTTGAAGAGCGTGCCTCGCACGACGTCTTTGTCGGTCAATCCTTCCCGGTCGATGGCGGCCGTGGCCTTGGCGGCCTCCGACTTGAGGGTGGCTTCCACCGCGTGAACCTCGTCGCGCAGGTCTTTGGACATCTTCCGAAAATCTGACGCCTTGAAGTCCGAAAGGGCCTCCAAGGCCGACCGCATCCCCTCCTTCAGCACCTCCCGGCCGTACGTGGTCAACGGATGCCGAATGCGGCTGTCTTTCTCCTCTTCCACTTGCAGCCGCGCAAAGCCCTTCAACATTTCTGTGAATTCCTCTTGGCCTGGCGCCCCGACGCGGTCCAACACGTTGGCCACCGCCTCCTCGACAATGCGGTCTTGGTCCAGCTCGATGCGGTAGTCTTGGTCCAAGGCCAAATCCCGGGCGAAGCTTTTGACCAACCGGTTCGTGAAGCTGTCCAACGTCATGACCGCCATGTCGCCGTACCGGTGAAGCATCGTGGACCGCATGGCGCGGGCACGGGCGCGCAAGGTGAGCGCGGGCAGGTTGGTTTGGGCTTCCAGCTCCTCCACAAGGCCGTCTGCCTTTTTGTCGCCCGACCCAATGCGGGCCAAGTCGCGCAGGATGCGCTCCTTCATTTCCCAAGCGGCCTTGTTGGTGAACGTCAAGGCCAAAATGTGGCGAAACGCGCGGGGCTCGTCGTGCACCAAGCAGCACGCCAAGTACCGGCTCACGAGCCTGTAAGTCTTTCCAGATCCGGCCGACGCGCGGACCACTTCAAACGCTTGTGGGGACTTCATATGACAGGGGTTGCCCTCGGCGAACAACTTCTGTTGCAAATTAGCGGTTATCCCATCATGACGAAGTCCCCCATTTCCCTTTTGATGTCGGCGCTGCTGCTCTTGGCGGCCACCGGCTGCCAGCCGGACGAATCGCCCTCGTTGAAGGTGGCGTTTGACTTGGCTTGGGACGGCGCCCACTACGCCTTGGGCGAGGTGGTCCTCGACAACCAAGGACGCGACATTCGCCTCGACCGCATGGAGGCCTACGTCAGCCAGTTTGCCCTCCACGACGTGGACGAAGGCTGGGTGAACGTGGACACCGTTCAACGCATCCGGTTTGCCGAGGAAGGCAACCACGTGGTGCTGAACTTGCCAGGGTGCGAAGACCGGCACATCGACGGCCTGCGCATGGGATTGGGGGTGCCTGCCGACCAAAACTTGGACGTGGACCCCGCCAGTTACCCCGCTGACCACCCGCTCGGTTTCGCCGGCTCGGCGGGCATGCATTGGGGCTGGGCCGCGGGCTATATCTTCAGCGTGTACGACGGTCGCCTGCTTGTGGATCCAGAACAACCCTTCTCGTACCACGCCGGAGACGACAGGCTGTACCGGACCGTGGAATTCACGTGGGAGGATGCCTGGCTTCTCGAAGCCGGTGAAGAAGCCCAAGAACGAACCCTGACGTTGGATGCCTACAGGTGCCTGCATGGCGCCAACGACGTGATCGACCCCACCGTCGATGCCCAAACCCACACCGGAAACAACCTGGATTTGGCCACGCGTTGGGTCACATTGTACCTCGATTCCTGGACCCTGAAGTGATCATGCTGGGAAGAAACACTTGGCTGTGGATGGTGTTGGCGACGTGGTCGTTGGCTGGATGCGATTGCGGTCCAGACGAACCTGTGTGGTCTCCCACGCCCTACGACCTGGTCATCCCTCCATTCTTCCCGCCCATGGACGTGCCGGCCGACAACCCCTTGACGGTGGAAGGCGTGAAGCTCGGGCGCATGTTGTTTTGGGAAACGGCTTTGAGCAGCGACCGCAGCATGTCTTGCGGATCATGCCATTTGCCTGCCCACAGCTTCTCAGACCCCGCCCAGTACAGCACCGGAGTGACTGGGGCCCAAGGCAACCGCAACGCCATGGCCTTGATCAACTTGGGATGGGCACCTTCGTTCTTGTGGGACGGCCGCATGCCCACCTTGGAGGACCAAATCCTCGACCCGGTTCAACACCCCGACGAAATGAACCTGCCCTGGCCGCAAGCGGTGCAGCGGCTTCAGGCCGACGAGCCGGGACGAGACTACCCTCAGTTGTTCTTCGACGCTTTCGGCACGGACGAGGTCACCCCCGAGCTGACCGTGAAGGCCGTGGCGCAGTTCGTGCGCACCATGGTGAGTTCGGACAGCAAGTTTGACCTGTGGCGCCGGGGCGAGACCGAGCTCACCGAGGAAGAGTACAACGGCTACCAAATTTTCCTGCGCGAAGGGGGCGATCCCGAAGTGGTTCCTGGCGGCCAATTCGGCGGCGACTGCTTCCATTGCCACGGAGAGGCCGGCATGCAGTTCACCGACAACCTGATGCACAACAACGGGCTCGATTCGGTCTTCGTGGCCGACCCAGGCTTCGCAGGGGTGACAGGCAACCCCCTTGATTCTGGAAAATTCCGCACGCCAACGCTTCGCAACGCGGCGTTGTCCGCCCCCTACATGCACGACGGCCGGTTCTTCACTTTGGAGCAAGTGATCGACCACTACAACACGGGCGGGGTCCCTTCAAGCACGCTTGACCCCTTCATGAAATCTGAGGTGGGCGGATTGGCCCTTGCGCCCGTCCAAAAGGAGGCGCTCATTGCCTTCCTGCACACGCTCACAGACACGGTGTTCGTGAACAACCCCAAGTTCCAAGACCCTCACTGACGGCTTTACCCCTCAGGCGGTGGGGTGCAATTGGATCTGGTTGACCTCAGGCTCCAACTGAACGCCAAACGTCGCGTGGACGGAGGCCATCACGTCCTGGGCCAAGGCCCACATCTCCTGACCGGTGGCGCCGCCGAAGTGCACAAGAACGAGCGCCTGCTTGTCATGCACCCCATGGGTCTCCCGGGAATGTCCCTTCCAGCCTGACTGCTCAATGAGCCAGCCCGCTGCAAGCTTCACCGCCCCCCCCTCTTGGGGATACTGCGGCATCGTCGGATGCGCCTCCGCGAGGCTCTGGGCCACAGCTGCTGGGACGGTGGGGTTTTTGAAAAACGACCCCGCGTTCCCGACGACCGCCGGGTCGGGAAGCTTGGATTGACGGATGCGGATGACCGCCTCGCTCACATCTCGGTGGGTCCGCCGTTCCACAGGAATGTCAGCGAGCTCGTGTTCGATGGCGCCATACCCCATGCGGAGCGGACTCTCTCGGTCGAGGTGAAACGCCACGCGAACAATGATCCACTTGCCTCGTTCCTCCCGTTTGAACACGCTTTCCCGGTACCCAAACTGGCACTTCGACGCGTCGAACCGTTCCAAGGCACCGTCCTCGATCCGTACGGCGTCCAACCAGGCGAAATGGTCCTTCACCTCCACGCCGTATGCGCCGATGTTCTGCATGGGACTGGCCCCGACGTTTCCAGGAATGAGGGACAGGTTTTCTAGGCCATGCCATCCGTCGTCTAGCGTCTGCATGACAAACCTGTGCCACGGCTCGCCCGCCCCAGCCGACACAACTGCGTCCGTCGCCCCTTGTTGCGAGACCTCCACCCCGCGGATGTCCACTTGCAATACCAAGGCGTGCACGTCTCCGTGCAACAGCATGTTGCTTCCCCCGCCGAGGACCAACATCGGCACGTCGCGCTCCTTCGCCCAAACGAGCGCCTCACGCAACTGCGACAACGTCGCCACGCGGGCGAACCACCTCGCCTTCGAGGAAATCCCAAATGTGGTCCACGCCGCCAACTCCACATGCTCTTCCACACCCAACTGGGGTGCCTTTCCCCCTGGGGACCAAACCCGATCGAAGGCCTCCTTGGAAATCTTGGACCAAGGCCCGTCGGGTTCCAGCATGTCCATCACACGTTGACGCTCTGGCCACGTCTGGCAAACCACGTCGTGTTGGAGCACTCGGTTGCCCAACATTTGGCCTTCCCAAAATCGATTGGGGCCTTGAATGGCAACCACATTCTCGGTTTCGGTCATTTGGAGGTAGACGGGATACTCCATGCAACGAAGTTGACGCAATTTTGCGTTCCCATGGGGCAAAGCATGAAAGCTTCTCACGACACCAACGCTGACAACTCCGCGGCCAAGCAAGCCGCGCTCGACGCCATGACGGCGCGCGAGTGGACCCGGGCGTTGGCCCAGTGGAAGGCCCACTGGGCTTCCCATCCCGAGGCCGCGGACCACAACCCCGACGACATGCACGACCGGGCCGTCAGCCACTTTCATTGCGGCGAGAAAGACGTGGCGCTGGACTGGCTCAACAAAGCGGCAGACGTCCAGCCCGACTACAGCTACCGCTATGCGTCTCGTGGCTGGATGAAGCAAGCTTGCGGTGATTTGCGTGGGGCAATTGAAGACTACAAACGCACGGTGGAACTCGACCCCGAGGATGCCGTGACGTGGAACAACCTCGGGCTTTTGGAAGAACAGCTGGGCTACCAAGAGCAAGCCAAAGAGCGCTACCGCGTGAGCGACGAATTGCTTGGCATCCTGAAAGAACGGGGCATCGATCCAGAAACAGACGCACCCGCCTTGCGCGAAAGGCCCCAGCAGCCAACCCTGCCCGACGACCCCAGTCCAGCAGTGACATCCTCCAAGTCGTTTTGGGGAGAAATCCGGCGGGCCGTGGGGACCACCGACGGACGGTCCGAGCTGTGGGATTTCATTCGGAATGGATTTACCTTGAAGGGCTGAAGCTCCTTCCGTGTCCAACCCCACTTCTCAGTCGTTTCCACCCACGTTGTCTCGCCCCTCCTTCTTGGACGAGGTGCTCGAAGCGGTGATGGACCACCCCCTGTGCAAGACCCACCAGCTCGACCGGTTGGCCGTGGTGCTGCCAAGCCACAGGGCCATGTCCAAACTCCGTCGTGGCCTCATGAATCGGTTGACCGGACCGGCACGTTTGCCGCAATTCTACGCGCTCTCTGGCTTCATCGAAGCGTCTTCACCTTGGACAGCTGCGGACCCGTTGGAAGTATTGGTGCGGCTGCATCGGGTGGTGGGCACGTCCGAGGACGCCCTGCCGTTTGACCGGTTTGTGCCGTGGGCCAAGGTGGTGCTGGATGATTTCGCGGCCGTGGACCACGAATTGGCCGACGTGGGCAAGGTGTTTCAAAACCTGGCCGACATCCAGGGCATCGAGGATTGGAGCTTTGGGGAGGAGACGTGGTCGGAGGACCAAAAAGCGTTCGAGCGTCAATGGCGGCGGTTGCCCGAATTGTACGCCAAGTTGCACGCCAACTTGGGGCAAGACGGCCTGGCAACCCGCGCCCACTTAACCCGGAACCTCGCGGAAGGGGAAGGACACCTGGACGTGGACCACGTGCTTGCGGCAGGTTTGGCCACCATGAGCACGGCCGAATGGAAGTGCCTTGACGCCTGGAACAAGATGGACAGGTTGACGGTGCTTTGGGACGCCGACCCCACCTACGTGCACGACGTCCACAACGAGGCCGGGCTGTTCATCCGCAAATTCAGAAGCCCCAACGCGCCGCTTGTCCAGGGCACCCTCGCCAGCCAGCCGCCCAAGGTTCGGGTGGTGGGCTGCGCATCGACCGTCTTGCAAACCCAATATGTGTGCGACATCCTCGCCAACCTCACGCCGGAGCAATTCAACCAGACCCTGGTGGTGCTGCCCGACGGGGGGACGCTGGGCACCTTGCTTCAGGCGTTGCCGCCCAACGCCAATGGGTTGAACGTGACGATGGGCTTGGCCATGCACGAGACCCCCGTGTTGTCGTTTGTCGACCAAGTATTCACGATGCTCGAAACGACTTCCGACACGTGGCGGCTGGAGCAGCTCCAAGCTTTCCACGCCCACCCGGTCATGTATCACATTCACCGGATGCAAGGGAACAGCCCTCACGTGGGACGCGCCATGCACGCCCTGGCCAAGGCCCACCGCGCCTGGGTGAGCGCAGACGACTTCGAGGAGCTGGGCGCCCGAGGGTTTGCCCAAGACGTGAGGCAGCTCGCCCCGCTTCGGGCCAAAGAAGCCTCGGCCTTTCTCGAAGCGATCTCGTCGTGGGCCCGCGCCTTGGAAGGACGTCTGGAAGCCATGCCCAGCGAAGTGAACTACGACGACGAGGTGGCGTCGAGTGCGGTGCCTTGGATCCCCGCCGGATGGAGGAGGTTCAGGACGGTGGTGGCCGTGTTGCAACGGCTGCAGGCCGCGCATCGCCCCATGTCCACAGCGGCTGAAGTCCGCGCCATGGCACGTCGGATGTTGCGCCAAGAACGGGTGGATTTGTTGGGCGAACCCAACCGCGGGCTGCAAGTCATGGGGTTGACGGAAACACGCGCGTTGGACTTCGACCGCGTGATTGTGCTCGACATGAACGAAGGCACCGTGCCCCAAACGTCCAGGCCTGACAGTTTCCTGCCGTTGGACCTCCGGAGCTCGCTTGGCATGCCCGGGCCGAGGGAGCGTGAGGCGCGGTACGCGTATTTGGTCCACCGGTTGCTGAACCGGGCGAGCGAAGTTCATCTGCTGTACCGCAGCAGCCCCGACCGGAAAGAAGGGGGCGAGCCGTCGCGGTACTTGATGCAATTGGAAGGGTCGTTTCACAAACCCGACGGCACCCCGCATTTGACGGTGGAGCACGTGACCTTGCACGTGCCGTTGCCCGACGCCCGGCCTGCCATCCAACCCATGAAGATGACCGACGCCATGCGCGACCGGTTGAAGACGTGGGCAAGTGAAGGCATGTCGCCGAGCGCCTTGAACACCATGCTTCAATGTCCCCGCAACTTTGCCTACCGCTACCTCTACGGCATGGGTGAAGCGACGGAATTGCAAACTTCCATGGAAGCCAGCACCTTGGGGAGCGTGGTGCACCACGTCATGGAGCACGGGTTGGAACACGCCCAAGGCCAAGTCTTGACCACGACTCATTTGGACGACGTGGCCGAAGCCTTGGACCGCCACTTGGCCAACGCGTTGCAATCAGAGTACAACGCCAGCCTGGTGAAACGCGGGGAGAATGTGTTGCAACTGGAGATCGCACGGACCACCCTGAAAAAATTCCTCCGCCAAGAGAAAGCCGAATTGTTGGCTGGACTCCCTGCCCCGTTCATCCATGACAGGGAGAGCAAGTTGTCTTCGCGGCATCCGGGCACGGCGTATGGCACCTTGGCGTTCGCCGGCACCGCCGACCGCCTTGAACGCGTGTCCAACATTCCGCGGGTGCTGGATTACAAGACGGGCAAGGTGGAGGCCAAAGAGCTCAAACTGAAGGGCGACTGGACCGCAGAACTTGAAGGCGGTCAAAAAGGAAAAGCCCTCCAACTGGTGGTGTACGCCACCATGGTGCTCGCAACTCTGGATGAAGAAGCCCAAGCTGCCGGGGTGACGGCCGCCATCCGCTCGGGCCGCAACGTCAAAGCGGGGCTGCTGTCGCTGAACATCGACGGAGAATCGTTGATCCGTCCCCAGCACGTCGACACATTCATCGCCTGGCTCGCCGACACCTTGGACGAATTCGCGGCCGACGGCCAGGTGTTGGAGCACGCTTCAGACGCCAAATACTGCGAACATTGCGTGGTCCTCGACCCACCTGCCTCGTCGTCCTACTGATTTGTCCCAACTTGCATTCCTCATGGGAATCGTCGCCAAACAATCCGCCAGAAACGCCGTCGTCCTCAGCACGGGGCTGGTGTTGGGCGCCGTCAACACCATGTACGTGTTGCCCAAGGCCTTCGACGGGTTTGAAGAAGGATGGGGATTGCTGCGCATCCTGACGGCGTGGGGCACCATCTTGGCCCAGGTCGTGGCCTTGGGATCTCCCAGCGGCATCATGCGTTTCCTCCCCAAGGCGGCCAGCCCTGAACGCGAAGCCTCCATGCTCAGCACGTTGGTCTTGTTCCCGACCGCTTTTCTGTTGCTGCTTGCGGGGGCATCCACGTTCGCCGGCTCCGACGTGCTGTCGTGGCTCGACGCCGACGCAGGGTGGCTGCTCAAAGGCCGCATCGCCGCGTTCTTGGTGATGGCCGGGGCGTACCTCGCCATGATGCTCTTGAAAGCGGTGCTCGCACACCGCCTGCGTACGGTGGCCGCCACCGCCATCCAAGAAGTCTGGCTGAAGGGCAGCTACTTGGGCCTGGCGCTCGCGTACCTCGGCGGGGTCATGCCGTTTGAAACCTTTTTCCGCTGGTTCCTCTACAGCTATGTCGCGGCGGTCGGGTTCATGTTCTTGGAGGCGCTCTCAAGCGGGGCAAGGTTGGGTCGTCCTGCTTTGAAGGAAGACACCAAACCCATGCTCGAGTACGGGCTCTTCGCGTTTTGGAATGCAGGGTCCCGGGTGGTGGCCAAGAACCTTGATTTCGTGATGGTTGGCGCCTTGTTGGGGTTGGCCGTGGTGCCCCGGTACACCTTTGCATTTTTCATCGCCACCGTGGTGGGCATGCCCCTCCGGGCCATGGGCCCCATCCTCCGTTCGCTGACATCCAAAGCCGTGGCCCAACAAGGGCCCGAGGCGTGCGGACCCGAATTGAAACAATCGGCAAGGGTTCAACTTGCCATGACGGCGTCGTTGCTTGCGGCCATTGTGGTCGGCATGCCCACGCTCGACTTGGCGTTGCCAGAGAATTACCAAGGATTGAGGTGGATTGTCCTGGCCGTGGGCATGGCCTTCGTGGCCGAGGCCTCGGGCGGCACCGCTGGGCCCATTCTGCAATTCTCTTCACGCTATCGGATGGCCTTGCCCATCAATTTGGGCTTGGTCGTCATGACGGTCGCGACCAACTACATCTTCATGCAGGTGTTCGGATGGGGCCTTTTGGGTGCGGCCGTCGCCACAGGCCTCACGGGGCTCTGGAACATGGGATGGCGCACCGCCATGATGTGGCGCATCTTCAATATTCACCCCTTTTCCAAGGGATGGTTCACCGTGGCAGGCATCGCCTTGCTGGTAGGTGCGAATCCCCTGGTCAGCGATGCCCCCGACGTCGCCTTGGAACTCGGGACGTTCGGGCAGGTGATCATGGCCGTCCTGCGAGGGGGGCTCGCAGCCGGCACAGTGCTGGTAGGATCTTGGTTGGCGGGCGCGTTGCCCGAGTTGTCACACGAGGTGAGGAAACGCCTCACTCCGTGACGCGGTACCACTCTTGGGTGCGGAACAAGAAGAGGATGTACCCACGGACCTTCAAGACGTCCATGTCGTCCTCGTCAAACCACATTTCGCAGTCGTAAATGCTGCCCTTCTTGGGATCACAAATCGTGCCATCTTCCCATTCCAACTCTCCGTCTGGCACCATGTCACGGACGATCTCCATGCCCAACACGCGCTTGTCCTTGCGGTCGTCCTCGCACTTGTCGCAGTAGGGGTCTTGGTCCTCTTCAGGCAAGCGGAACAATTCCACCACCGTGCCATAGAACTTGCCGTCGCGTTCGGTGATTTCAACCACGCTCTTGATGCGTCCGGTTTCGTCGTCTTTGGTCTTCCACTTGCCCAACAAGGGGTGAGACTGAGACCAAGCGGCGCCCATTCCCAAGGCGGCCATCAACAAGAAAGAAAGGATGTGCTTCATGGGGCCAATGTAGTCCAAACCTGCAACCTTCACTCACTCCTCCAATTCCGAGCCTCCATGTGCCCCCCCTGAAAACTTTGTCATGGCCTCCCTCCTGGCCCTCTCAATGCTCGCGTCCAGCTCAAACCCGAGCAGCAGCACCGCGCTGTTCGCATTCACCCACACCAACAACAGAAGCAAGGTCCCCAGCGAGCCGTACAGCCGGTTGTAGGTGTTGACTTTGGCGATGAAAAAGCTGAACCCCACCGACAGCAACACCATCAATATCGTGGTCATGGCCGCGCCAGGCGTCGCGGTCCGCCACTTCAGCCGGTCCCAATGGCCGACGTTGTACAGGAGGGTCACTGAGCTGTAAATGAGCACAAGCGCCCCAAGCCACCGGGCCGCGTTGAACCATGGCAACGACGACCCAGGAAGCAGCCCTCGATCCGAGGCCCACATCAGCGCGTCTCCGCTGAAACCGATGAGCAGGACCGCGAGGCCGAGAAGCACCACAAGCAGGATCAACAAGAACATGGACCACACCCGGATGAGCCAAGGGTTGCCCTTTTGTTCCAACAGGGCGCTCTCGTTGAACCCGGAAAGCACCGCGTGCACGCTGCTTGAAGCGTAATACAGCGAAAGGATGAATCCGACCGAAAGCAGAGCCCCTTGGGTTTGGCTGAGCAAGTCTTCCACCGTTTGCTCAAACAGCGACACCGTGTCTCCAGGGAAGAGCAGTCGAAGGGCGTCCATCACCGCCTCCGTTTCCAAGGGGGTGTGGGGCAAGACGCTCAGCACAAAGATGACCGCGGGAAAGAAAGCCAGAAACAACCTGAACGAAATGGCCGCGGCCCGCGTCGCCACTGCGCCATTCACCAGACCGACCAGGAAAAACCGGACCACGTCGTAGGCGTTCATGCCTTCCTGGCCCCACGGCTGGAAACGACGAAGCAAAGCCTTCACGCGAAGGACCAGGGCGTGTTGTGCCAGCCAACGAAACAACGGGCCGTCCGGGAGGTTCATGCAGGAAGAACAGGCTGTGACTTGAGGGAAAGGTCCAGGCTTTTGACGCTGTGGGTCAAGGCGCCCATGGACACGAAGTTGACCCCGGCTTCGCCGTAGGCACGGAGGTTGGTCAGATCGATTCCGCCCGACGCCTCCAGGGGCAAGGCACCTGCCACCTCGGCCACAGCCTCTCGGGCCTGGTCCGGCGTGAAATTGTCCAACAGCAAGCGGGTCAGCCCAAGGCCAACCTCCGCGGCGGCGTGACGCGCCTCGCGCAGCTCTTCCATGCTGCGCACCTCCACCACGACGGGCACACGCTCGGCGCCGCCCTCAAAATAGCGATGCACTCCGCGGAGGGCCTCCGTCATGCTGCCTGCGTAATCCACGTGGTTGTCCTTGATCAAGACCATGTCGTACAAACCCATTCGGTGGTTCGTGCCGCCGCCCAAGGCCACCGCCCACTTTTCAAACGCGCGAAGTCCGGGGGTGGTTTTTCGGGTGTCCAACACACGTGCGCCTGTGCCGTCCAACAAGGCCTGGGCACGATGCGCCATGGTGGCCACCCCGCTCATGCGTTGCATGAAATTGAGCGCAAGGCGCTCGGCCGACAGAATGCTCCGCGCGGGGCCCTTGACTTTGATCACGGCTTCGCCATAATTCACAAGGGCTCCGTCGGAACGCAAGGCTTCAAACGACACAGTCGCATCAACAAGCTTAAACACATGGCGAGCCACTTCCACGCCTGCGAGCACACCGTCCTCCTTGGCCAAAATGAAGCCTTCGTGCACCATCTCCTCTGGCACGCTCGACAGGGACGTGCAATCGCCCGAGCCCAAATCCTCTTCAAGTGCCCATTCCACCGCACGTTTCATGGCATCTGTCCACATGGCACAAAGATACGCCTGAGGTTCGGGCGGCCGTGTAGATTTGCCGCATGCAGCTGAGCTTGATCGCCATTGGCACCACAGGTCAACCCTGGGTCCGAGATGGGTTGAACATGTACAACACCCGATTGTGCAGGTACACGAAGTACACCTATGTCGAAACGCCCAACCTCAAAGGCAAGTTTGCCAAGGCCGATCCTGCCCGCGTGATGAAGGAGGAAGCCGCCGCTGCGGAAAAGTTCCTCAAAGGGGTCGACCACCTCATCTTGCTGGATGAACATGGCCCACAAATGGGTTCGATTCAACTGTCCAAACACCTCCAAGGATTGATGAACCGCGGGCTGAAGCACACCGCCTTTTTGGTGGGTGGGGCGCACGGCTTCGACCCCAGTTTGCGCAAGCGAGCGCAAGCCACGTGGTCGCTCAGCAAGCTGACCTTTCCCCACGAACTGATTCGGGTTTGCGCCGCCGAGCAACTCTACCGCGCCCACACCATCCTGAAAGGCGAGCCCTACCACCACCCCTGAAACGCAACAACGCGACCCAAAGGCCGCGTTGTCTGCTGTCTAAAGAGCCGTTCACTTACTCTGCGAGGACGGTCACCACGTTGTTCGAGACCTCCACGCTGCCGCCTTGGACGTCAAACGACTCTTCGCCACTGGCTGTGCGCACAATCACCTGACCAGCTTGCAGGGTGGTGACCAACGCCGCATGGTTGTCCAAAATGCCCATGCTGCCGTCCGCTCCAGGCAAGCCCACATAAGAGGCCTCTCCAGAGAAGAGTTTGGCATCGGGGGTGAGGATGTCGACGGTCATTGAATCAGGCTTCGGCCAACATTTTCTCACCCGCCTCAATCACCTCCTCGATGTTCCCCTTCAGGTTGAAGGCCGCTTCGGGGTACTGGTCGAGTTCCCCGTCGAGGATCATGTTGAAGCCTTTGATGGTGTCTTCGATGGGCACGAGCACACCAGGGATGCCAGTGAACTGCTCCGCCACGTGGAAAGGCTGGGAGAGGAAACGGCTGATCCGACGTGCACGGTTCACCGTTTGCTTGTCTTCTTCGCTCAATTCGTCCATGCCAAGGATGGCGATGATGTCCTGAAGCTCCTTGTAGCGCTGGAGGGTCTCCTTCACGCGCTCCGCGGTGTCGTAATGCTCCTTGCCCACCACATCGGGGGTCAAAATTCGGCTGGTGCTGTCGAGGGGGTCCACCGCAGGGTAGATGCCCAGGGATGCGATTTTCCGTGACAACACCGTGGTGGCGTCCAAGTGCGCGAACGTCGTGGCCGGCGCCGGGTCGGTCAAGTCATCCGCAGGGACGTAGACCGCTTGCACAGACGTGATCGAGCCGCGCTTGGTGGAAGTGATGCGCTCCTGCATGGCCCCCATCTCTGTGGCCAATGTTGGCTGGTAACCCACCGCCGAAGGCATCCGACCCAAGAGGGCCGACACTTCAGAACCGGCCTGGGTGAAACGGAAGATGTTGTCGATGAAGAACAAGATGTCACGGCCGCCGCTCTGCTCGTCGCCGTCGCGGAAGTACTCTGCCACCGTCAAACCGGACAAGGCCACGCGCGCACGTGCACCCGGAGGCTCGTTCATTTGGCCAAACACCAACGTGGCTTGGCTCTTGGCCAACTCGTTGTTGTCGACTTTGCTCAAGTCCCAACCTCCAGCTTCCATGGACTCAACGAACGCGTCGCCGTACTTGATCACGCCGGATTCGATCATCTCACGCAACAAGTCGTTCCCTTCACGGGTGCGCTCACCCACGCCGGCGAACACCGAGATGCCTTCGTAGCCCTTGGCGATGTTGTTGATGAGCTCCATGATGAGGACCGTCTTGCCCACACCCGCACCACCGAACAACCCAATCTTTCCACCCTTCGCATAGGGCTCGATCAAGTCGATCACCTTAATGCCTGTGAACAACACGTCTGTCGAGGTGCTCAGATCTTCAAACTTGGGGGGCGCTTGGTGGATGCTGCGTCCGGCTTCGAACGAGCGGTCGGCGATGCCGTCGATGGCTTCGCCCACCACGTTGAAGAGACCACCCTTGATGCCTTCACCAGTCGGCATCGTGATGCCTGTTCCGGTAGCTTCCACCGCCATGCCGCGGCTCAACCCTTCAGTCGCTTCCATCGCAATGGCACGCACGGTGTCTTCTCCGATGTGCTTTTGGGTTTCGAGGATCAACTTGCCTCCTTCACGCTGCACCACGAGTGCGTCGAGAATTTTGGGAAGGGCAGCTCCCTCGGGAAAGCGAATGTCAACGACTGGACCGATGACTTGTGAAATGACTCCTTGTGCAGACATTGGGATGGTTTTGTCTCGTTAAATCGGGGCCAAAAATAGTTGCTCTCACGCGAAAATCCGCAACTAAATTTGCATGGTGCGAGTGCATCACCACGCTTCTGAGTTTCCCGGCCACGCCAGTGGACAACCACGGACCGTGTTGACGGTGGGCACCTTCGACGGCGTCCACACCGGCCACCGGGCCGTGTTGCAGCAACTTCGGGAGGTTGCGGACCGTCACAACGCCTCCACCACCCTGCTGAGCTTCACCCCACATCCCCGGGTGGTGCTGGACCCCAACCACCACGGACTGAAACTTTTGAACACCCTCGAAGAGCGGCGTGAATTGTTGGCCGACGCCGGGCTCGACAACTTGGTGCTGCATCCCTTCACAAAAGACCTGGCCAACCTCACACCGTGGGAGTACGCCAAGACCCTGTTGGCCGACTGCATCAAGCCCGTGGCGGTCGTGATTGGAGACGACCACAGATTTGGGCGCCACCGTGCCGGCAACTTCGACACCCTCGTCACCCTCGGCCAAGCCTTCGGTTTTGAGGTCGAAGCCCTGGATGCACACCGCGTGGAGGATGTCCGCGTCAGCTCGACGAAAGTGAGGCAAGCCCTGGAAGCCGGACGAGTCAACGAGGCCAACACCTGGCTGGGCGAGGCCTACCCCACCTCGGGCGTTGTGGTCCATGGCGAGGCGCTCGGCCGTGAGTTGGGGTTCCCCACAGCCAACCTCCATGTTGACAACCCGCTGAAGTTGCTCCCGGCCCATGGGGTGTACGCCGTGTGGTGTCAAACCCCAGATGGCGAATGGCATCCGGCCATGGCCAACGTAGGCACACGCCCGACCATCCACAAAGATGCCCCCGCCTCCCTGGAAGTGCATGTTTTCGGCGCCGAAGGCGATTGGTACGAAAAGCCCCTGACGTTGCGTTGGATGCATTGGATGCGCGGTGAAGTCAAGTTCGAGACGAAAGAGGCGTTGGTCTCGGCCTTGGAGGCCGACCGAACCAGGGCGTTGGGCCTGATGGCAACCTCCACCAAACCTGGTGCGGCATGACATTGCACGGATGGCGAATCTGGATGCTGCTGGCCGCGATGGCCACGTGCACCTCCTCATGGGGCCAGGCACGTCGCGATGGCATTCCCGGGGTGGGTGCAAGCACCGTTTGGTTCGACGACCTGGACGACGCCCTGACAGCGCACCGGGCTGGCACTCCTGTCGTGGCCTTGGATTTGACCCGACACAAATTGCAAGCCTTGCCCCAAGGCCTGGTGGAGCTCACGGCGCTGCGCGTGCTGATGCTCCACAAGAACCGCCTGAGCGACCTGCCCCCATGGCTGGCCGACATGGAGGCGCTTCAGGTGCTTCTGCTGGACCAAAACCGATTTGAAGCCTTTCCAAATGTCCTGCTTCGCATGGACCAACTGGAGACGCTTAGTTTGGGGGACAACTTCATCGAAGAGATTCCGCTGGACGTGGACCACATGGCGTCGCTGCGCCATTTGGCCTTGTGGGGCAACCTGATTGGACGGTATCCCGCCTCGCTGGGAGACCTGCCCAACTTGCGAACCCTGGACTTGCTCCACAACGACATGACCGCAGAAGAACAAGAACTCGTCTCAAGTCTGTTGCCCCGGGTCAAGGTGCTCATGTCTGAGCCTTGCCTTTGTGAATTCCAAGACCAACCCCGTCCTTGAAGCATGGCTGAGCGCGTCCATTTCAAACGAGTGGTGGTGACCGGGGTCGAGAATTCTGGGAAAACCACGTTCTCCAGGCTCCTCGCCAGCCGACTTGGATGGCCCATGGTGGATGAGCACGCCCGGAATCACACCGCTGTGCTGAACGGACAAGTGACGGAAGAGACGTTTGACGAGTTGCACGACTCCCAAACGGTTGCGGCTGCCGACATCGCCCGTGCAGGACATCCTGGGGTTGTCTGCGACACTGGGGACCTCGTCTTGCGCATGTGGTCAGAGCACGTCTTGGGGTTCAGTTGGCACCCGTTGACGCCACCCTGGCCTTCGGTGGACTTGCACATTTTGTGTCCGACTCTAGATGTGTGGGAGGAGGATTCCTTGCGCAGCATGCCCAGGCTCGAGGATCGGCTCGCACTCGAAGCCCAATACCGAGCCCACTTGACGCACCGTCATCACCTCGTCGCCCAGGGAGACACCCCTGAAGCTCGGGTAAACGACATCCTGGCCCAATGGCCATGGTGAGGGCGGCAGAAGTGGCCGGCGTGGTGCTCAACTTGGCCTACACCTACCTCTACCTCCAAGGTCAACTTCCCCTGGCGTACGTGTTTGCTGCCTTGGGAGCCGTGGGACTGGGCTGGGCCTGTTGGCACCGCAAGCTCCAGGCTGAAACCGGCCTGCATGGCTTCTACCTCCTGATGGCTGGGTACGGGGCATGGTTGTCGGCCGACAGCGATTGGCAGGTGGCCATGCACGGATGGCTCCCGCATGCCCTCGCCGTCGGGGCTGGCGCCGTGGCCTGGGCGGCCTTGATTCCATGGCTCAAGCAGCGCGGTTCGAGCATGCCGACCTTGGACGCTTTCACCACCGTGTTCAGTGTGATCGGCACATGGTGGATGATCCAAGGCGACCCCGTCAATTGGATCTACTGGATGGTCATCGACACCGTGAGCATCTACCTCTACGCAAAAAGAGGAATGCCTTGGGGGGCACTCCTCTTTTTGATCTACGGCCTGATGGCCGTCGACGGTTGGTTCGAAGGAATCAGCTGGTTCAGCGGATGATGAACTTCACCGGGATGGTGTACTGCACCGACACGGCCTTGCCACGCTGTTGGCCGGGCTCGAATTGAGGCAGGCTCTCGACGACGCGCACCGCTTCTTTGTCCAGGCGGGGATCCACTTCACGGAGCACCTTCACGTCCTTCACCTTGCCGTTCTTGCCCACGACGAAGTAGACAAAAACCGTACCCTGGATGCCTGCATCCTTGGCGATCGGTGGGTACTTGGTGTTGCCACTCACGTACTTGATGATCTCCATTTGGGTGCACTGGTGACGCTCGTCGCCACGCATGCTGGTGCATGGCCCAAACGCCGGCATGTTCTCCACGATCATGAAGGGGGTGTCGTCTTCAAAGTCTTCGTCGTCCTCGATGATCTCAATCTCCGTGTCTTCGTCGAGTTCGATGTCCTCGATCTCCAACTCTTCCTCGATTTCCTCCTCGTCGTCGACGATCTCAATCACCGTGGTCTGCTGGGGAGGAGGCGGTGGCGGTGGTGGCGTCACCACGTTCACAGGAATCTCCTCGTCCTCGAGAAGGTCCGCTTCGAAGTCGAGTGCCCGTGTGATGGCCACGTCGTAGGACGTCCAGGCCAAGGCCGACAAAATCAAGGACAGGGTGGCTACGAAGCCGAGGGCCCTCCATGTGGAGCGCTTGTTCTCGAGGTCGGCCTGGGGGGTCTTTCTGCGAAGCATGAGACTGGGTTTGAGGGGGTGAAATTAATCAATCGGTTGCGATTCTTCCCGGTCTGCAACCAAAGATGACACGGAAGGCCAACAACGCCAGGGCCACCCCTGCCACATCGGCCGCCACATCCGCCAAGTCTGCTGAACGGTTGGGAACGCACGCACCCTGCACACATTCAAGGACCGTGCCGAAAATGGCCGCCCCCACCATCATGACAAGTTCAAAACGCGACCCTTTCTGGAACAGTCGTTGCTTGGCCAGCGCCACCGACATGGCCAGGCCCCAGGTCGCAAACGCCAGAAAGTGGAGCACCTTGTCCATGTGCCAGGTCGCCCACCAAGAATCCACGTCGACATCTCCCCCTGGAAGGGCATGCATGCACAACGCGCCGATGGTGACGAGGGCGGGGCCCCACCACACACGTGCACCGACGTTTTGGGTCACCCCAGAGGCCATGCGCAGAAATGGATCAGCTGATGACGTCCTTGTAGGCCTCCCCGTCGAGCAATCCGTCGACGTCTGCGGGGTTGCTCACTTTTACTTTGATGAGCCAGCCCTCTCCATAAGGGTCGTTGTTGACCAAGGCAGGGTCGTCTTCAACCGCCTCGTTGAACTCCACGATTTCTCCAGCCACGGGGAGGAACAGGTCGCTCACGGTTTTCACCGCTTCGACGGTTCCAAACACCTCATCCGCATCCAGGGTTTCATCCACCGTCTCTACTTCCACAAAGACAATGTCGCCCAACTCACCTTGGGCAAAATCCGTGATGCCCACAACGGCGACATCACCTTCAAGGCGCACCCACTCGTGCTCCTTGGTGTACTTGAGGTTGTCTGGAATGTTCATGCGGCGAAGGTACAGCCACCACCCTGATTTTGCTCACCCCGAAGGACCGCCAAATCACTGCGTCAGGTTGAAACGCAAGGCCAAGCCCGAGCTGATGTTGGTGGTCGCAAACGACGTCGACACCTTGGGCTTGTTGATCTGCTGGTCGTAGAACATCCGCAGGGTCATCTTGTCGCTCACCTCGAGGTCTGCACTCAGTTTGATGGAGACGAGTCGTTGGCCGGCAGTGACCTGGTTCTGTTGCTCCACCATCTTGCGAATCACGGTGCTGTTCTCCCGGATGTTGATGTCCGCCCTGACCAACAAGTCGGTCTTCTTCAACATCTTGATGGGCAGCTTGCCGTACGTTTTGAGGAAGGGATTGGGCACATCGTCGAACTTGTAGCCGACGCCGATGACGACACCCTTGGTTTTGGTTTCAGTGATCTGGTAGTTGCTCAAGCCCAAATTCACGTTCCGATCCCGCGTGATCTCCAACTTCAACTGCGGCTCGTTCTTGTTGGCCGTCTTGATGCTCACATCCACACCCACAAGCGGAGACAACTGCTCCGAAATCGTGACGGTGTTGAATTGGCGTTGCGCGATGTAGTCCTGGAACTCCCCCTGATCTGTCGCCACAGGTCTCCCAGCCTCGTCGCCTTCATAGCTCAAATTCGTCGTGTAAGACGACGACATGGTGCTCCGGTAGGTGTGGTTCAAGTTGAAGCGCTTGAACTTCTTCTTGAGCGTCGGGTTCTTCGACAGGCCGTCGTAGCTGACGCGCCAGTTGGGACGAACCGGGGCCTGGAACACATCCAACGGGACGTCCTCGGCCCCCATGCCCAGGTAGGCAGCCATGAAGGACGGGATGACCACGTTCTGGCTGATGGGGCCAAAACCGGGCGCATATTCCTGGCCTTCGATGTCGACCAGCTCGTCGTTGTAGTTGAGCTCGTTCTGGCGGGCGCTGACGGCACTCCGGCCTGCCAGGAATGCCTCCCACACCGAGTTCGTGTACGTGCTGTCGTCGTCCACAAATGCCGTCGGCCACGTCAGCACGGTGGCCGTGAAGTTCCCGGTTTCTTGGGCCGATTCATTCACGTAATCCTGCAGGTCGTCGTCGTACCGGAAGAAGCTCTGGTGGTTGCGGCTGATCGTGCGGTTGGCCGTCAATTCCATCTTGAAATCGCGGATCGGCTCCAGCGTCGCGCGGGCATTGAACGTCTCGCTGTACGACTCTGTGTACTGGTTGTTCAAGTTGGGCTGCTGCACGAGCCACCCGTTGGAGGCGGCCTCGTAGGCGTAGGTGCCATCTCCAAATCCGTTGCCAAACACGTCGGTTTGCTGGTGGCCCAACAGGAACGACAATCCTGGTGCGTACAGCCCCTGGTCGAATCCGGCGAATGTGGCGCGCGGGGCATATCCCGGCAACAATGTGCCTTCGTTCCTGGAATAGGTCGCGCTCACGTTGTGCAACCCCATGGCGAACCTCAGAATGTGCTCCAGCGGGTTGATGTCGCGCTTTTCCTTTTCCTCCTCTTCTTCAATGTTGCCAAACCCGTCGCGACGCTCGTTGCTCACTTCGCGGTCCTTGGGTCGTGGACGGCGCTTGTTGTTGATCTCCTTCAGGTAGGGCACCTTGTTGTAGAAGTTCTTCAAGTTGGCCTGCGCGTTGAGGCTGATGTTGCGGCTGTTTTGAATCGTGTTGCCGAGGGTGTCTTGGGCAAATGGCGCACGGTCCCAACGGAACGAGCTTTGGTACCGCGTGTCGAGGCTGACCCAGTCGGTCAGCGGGAATTTGTCGAGCGGAAGCTTGTACGTCCCGTTGACTTGGTGGTTGTAGGTCGTGAGTTCACCGCCCTGCATGAGGCTGGATTCCACCGCATCCCGGTAGTCGTTGTAGGCGTCGGGGTCGTCCACCTCGCTGGGGATTTCGCCGGCATCTTCCAAGACGAGCGCCTGGGCACTTCCTTGGTAATCGAATTTCAGCGCTTGGGTCAAGTCGTACTTGACCGTGTAGTTCCGGTTCCAGTTCCAGGTTTTGACCACCTGAGGTACGATGATGGGTTCCAGACCCAACCCAGGGTTCAACACCTCCATGTTGTCACGCACTTGGCTCACCTCGTACATGCGCTGCATTTGGTTGGACGCCGAGACTTGTTTGGGCAGGAGGTAGAAGTTGAAGTCCTTGATGAGTTTCAAGTACTTGGCGTCCCGCAAGAAGCCCACCTTCGAGAACGGCTCGCGCTTTTTGGGACGAGGCTGCCAGTTGTAATTGAGGGCGCCACGGTGCTCCACGTTGCGGAAGTTGTCCGTGTAAATGTCTTGGCGGAACTGCTCGTTGTAGCTGTAGTTCGCCGAGAAGTTGGCCGGGCTGATCACGGAGAGCAATCCCCCGCCGCTGCTGTTGCTTCCACCGCGTCCGCCTTGGGCACCGCCGCGGCTGCCCGAGTTCTTGCCGCCCGCGTCACGTCCTCCGGCGTCACGGCTGTCCTTGCCTTTCCCCGCCCCGTCCTTCCCACGGGAATTCCGGTCTTTGGATCCTCCACCCTTGCCCACCTGCGGGGCAATCTTCACGTTGGAGAAGTTGATGCTTCGGACTTGGTTGATCGTGCGGGCGTCGCGCTGGCGAGAACCGATGGCGTCCAAGTCGTCGGGGTTGTCAATCAAATCGGCAATCGCGGCCAAATCCGTGGCCTCCACATCCGGAGAAAGCGGATCGAACTGTGGCGTGCTCGTTTGGTTGCTGTAACCCAAATACATGGGCAACGTCACGCCCAGCTTTTCTGGCAGCAACTTGCCCAACTGGATGGTGCCGTTGGCGTCCAGGCCTTGCATGGTCTCCCGCTGGCGTTCCTGCACGCGCTCCTCAAGTCCACCCCAGCCTGGAACGGACATGTTGGCCGCCACACTCACGTTCGCCAAATCGGCCAGGGTCGCGTTGGCCTGCGCCACTGCCGCCCAGCCGCCTTCCTCGTTGAAGCCAGACAAGCGCAATTCGTTCACCCACATCTCCGCGCACTTCGGCTGGCCGTCGTCGCTGGTCCACAACGGCTGCTCCAAATCCTTGTCCGGGTTCCGGATGCCGACCATCACCGTGACGACGTTGGACAACGTGGGGTTCCCTTTCACCGACAGTCGTTTGCCGTCGTTCACCACGGAATACACGCCCGTGGGTGATATGTCGCCGTCCACATAACGGTTCCTCAACTTGTCAAGGCTCAAGAGACGCAGCGAATCGAGGTTGATGTCGATGTTGTTCTCCAGCGGCCAAATGTCGTAGTCCGTCAGCGCCGTGACATTGATGGGCGTGGGCTTCAGAGGGATTTCGTATTCGTAGTAGTTCTGGTCGTAATCGCTGCCCAGCCGCACGAAGACGTTGAGGTCGCCCTCGTTCAAAATCTCATCGGCCCGACCCGCCTCGACGTGCACGAACATCTTCAGGCGCTCGTACATCCGCATGTCGAAGTTGATGTTCCGGTACGCCGCCCTGGCGTCGCCGTCTTCCAAGCCACACACCTCGAGGGCCAGCGACTGCTCGTTCAAGCGGCGTTGGTTCAAGTTGGAGGGATCGATTTCTTGGTTGATGCCAGGGGGAATCACGTACGGGACAGGCTGACGCACCCCGTTTTCCTCCAAATTCACTGCCGTCAACGCAAACTGCGTTCCCGTCGGATCGTCCACCTCTACTTCTTGCAAGCCGGCCAAGCTTTGCTCATATCGGCGCCACTCGCCCCGCACCAACTCAATGCGAGCAAAGCGCAACGTGACCGGCTCCTTCCAGCCCTGCATAAACATCCGCATGAATCGGATGGAACGGAAATCGCTGATGCCGTTGAAGGCTTGCTGGTATTCCTTGACCGGAATCTTGAACTGGTACCACTTGATGGGACGCTGCTCAGCCGATCCATTGGTCTTGGACACCGTCTCCAAAATGTCCGCGAGGTACCCCTTGCCAATCTTGTCGGACGTCAAGTCTGCTGGGGCCATCGGAATTTCGTATTGGTAGTACGACTCAATGGTGCCCAAGGTCAAATCCTCGTTGATGTCTTCCGTGTTCGGAATCGTGGTTTGGGTGATGGGGTACCCGTTGGGTTGCTGGGTGTTGGAGTTCCCCTCGTACCTGCTGAAGAACTGGTACCGCTCCAGGATATCCTCCTCGTTTTCCTGGGCGATGGGGTCTCGGAAATAGCGGAAATCGTCGGCCGAAGGGTCGCTTTGGTATTGTGCAAACGCGTCCGGCGCCAAGTCCGTCTCCAACCCGTCAAGCCACGACGCGAAGAAGGTCCGCTCGGCGTCAGAATTCAGCCCATCGAGGCCGACATCCTGGACGCTGTAGTCGTTGGTGCTGTTGTCAAAGGCATTCACCACGTTGAATGTGGTCGGGTCAGGGTACACACCCCACGTGCTGGTGTCGGTCTCCAGCTCGTTGTTGGCCGAGGGCAAGCCGTTCTCGAATTCAAGTTGGCTGTCGTTCAAGACGTCCTCGCTGACGTTGCCCAGGTTGACGTACAACTTGCCACCCGTCTCGTTCTCCGAATCTTCGTTGAACGGGTCCATGACCCAAAACTGAATGTACTCGATGTTGGCCGCCTCGAAGTCTGTGGTCATCAAGGCCCGCTGCACCCCGGCCCAACGGGACTCCGGATCGCGCAAGGTGCCGTCTTCTTCCAACCCTGAAGAATAATCGGAGCCGTCGAAGGGTTCGTAGTTGTAGGGCCCACGCTCCGTCGGGCGGTAGGTCAAGTCCAACGTCGGCAGGTTGGACGGCATGCCCGCGGTGGCGCTGTTGCTGTAGTCCCCCTTCTCGTAAAGTTCACGCAACAGAATCTGACGCATGCGGTGGTCTTGACGCACCTCCGGGTCCACCTGGCCGTCTTGCAACGAGCTGCCGTTGATCAGAGAGGGGTCAATGGTGTACCAGCTCAGCCCGGCCCGGTTGTAATTCGACGTGAGGTCGTTTTCCAAACGCGCCTCGGGAAAGCGCGTGTCCTGCCAACGCGGTGTCGAAGCCAAGAACCAGCGGTTGATGGCGCGCAAATCGATGGTGCTCTGCGACCCCTCAAAATCGTCGATGTACGCCGTGCCCTCGTCCCCCACCGCGCGGCTGTGACCTGGAATCAAGTATGCGCCTTCCGCCGAGATGTCGAAGGTGGACTTCGCCGAGGTGTTGTAAAAGGGCAACCGGTCGATGAGCTCGGTGAGCAGGCGGCTTTCCGTTTGCCACGAAAAGTCGGCCCCCACCACGGTGTTGTTCACGGGCTCGTCCCCCATGTTCACCTTCCGCGTCAACGGCCGCTCCCGCATGTTCAACAAGGTGGTTCCAATGTTGAAGTTGTCGCTGGCCACATAATCGAACCGCGTACCCATGAGGGTCTTCGTTTGGATGTTGAAGAGCGAGTTGGACTCCAAGGAAACCTTGATGGTCTGGCCGGATTCGAGCAAACCGTCGTTGATGATTCGCACCCGACCCAGGTTGTAGTCGACCGTGTAGTCCCGGTTTTCCACCAAGCGCACCCCACCGGCCGTGACGGTCACAGATCCTTCTGGGACGTTGAGGGCGTTGAGCTGGATCTCCGACGAACTCTGCGACTGGAAACGTCCCTTGATGCGGTACCGGTTCAGGGATGGAATCTGCTGGGCCGCGGTTTTGGTGCTGTCGTAGAGCGGCTGGAAGACCAAGGTTTGGGCCAGCGCGTTGACCACGGCTTCCTTGTCACTTGGGGCGATGCTCTCCGCCTCGTCCACGTATTCTGCGATGCGGTTGCGCAGGTTGGCGCCAAACGGCTCCACCGACGGCAAGAAAATGCGGCCGTTCTGGCTGTTGATGGTCCCGCCATTGACCGCAGCGTTGTCCACGTAATCGAACACCCCGTCTTGGTTGGGCAGTCCATTGATGTCGATCCGGTCCATGCCCAAGACCTGCACGAGCAATTGGCCCTCGAGCGGCTCACGCGGGATGTAGTTGAGGTCCACCCCGGAGTTGGGGTCGTTGTACCACACGTCCAACCGGAAGTCCTCGTTGCTCACGCCAAACGCCCCCATGGAATAGACGTTTTTCATCATCACCCGCCACAGCGGGGCCTGGTCGCCGTTGTCCAGCTTTACCTGGGTGACCGACGACTTGAGCATCTTCAAAATCAACGAGCCGGGTGCGGCGTACCCGTCCTGGCTCAACGTGCCGACCTGGTAGGTTTCCCCGTCCAAGGTGTATTCGTAAGCGACTGCCAAAACTTCGGCGTTGTTGAGAGACTGGCGCAACGAGATGAATCCCAACCGGCTGTTGAACGTGAATTCCGAGGGGCTCAGCTTTCGCGCGTTGCCGACGCGTTCGTAGTGCACGCCTTGCTTGAGTTGCCCGCCCAAGGCTCCAGAGATAGCCTGGTTGGCCCCGGTGAAATCCATGACCCCTTCGTCCAACGTCAAACTGCGGAACAGGTCGTTGTTGAAGTTGCTTGGGGCGCGGTTGGACGTGGCCTCAGTGGCCGGATCGAGCAAGGCCCCGTCAAACACGCTGGTGTTGTCGGTCAGGCTGCCCAACGGCAAGTTGGTCGACACGTAATCGGGGTGCTCTCCCAAATCGGTGAATGCGACAACGTTTCGCACGTCTTGGGTGTTGGCCTGGGTGTTCACCACGTACACCTCGATCCGGTTGATCATCGCCCCGGAATTGGGCACCGGCAAGGACCGCATGGCCACGTCATATTGGTCCACGAAGTACTGAGACAGGAAGTAGTGGCGGTTGGCCTCGTAATCGTCGGCGCGGATGTCGAACTCCTGGGTTTGGGCCCCACCCTCGACTTCGATTTCGCTCCGCTCGCCTTTCTGCTGGCTGAACACCGTGGTGTTGTAAAGGCGTCCCCACTGCGTTTCCAACTTCACCCCGAACAAGCTTTGGGAGCCGACAATCAAACTGCTGTTGAGCGGCATGTTGATGTTCCCCGCCTCGATGTTCTTCAAGATGTCGTCCTCCTCCCCTTGGAAGCCGATGTTCATCTGGTTCTCAAAATCGAACAGCGACTCCGTGTTGAACTGGGTGCCCAACTCAATTTTGTCGCCAATGCTCCCCCCGATGTTCAGCTGGATGCGCTGGTCGAAGTTCACGGCGCCCGCCCGGCGCTGACGCTCCGGAATTCGTGGGTTCTCGGTGTTGTTCCAGGTGTAGCCCAGCGTGATTTCAGCCGTTCCTTGGGGTTTGATTTCAATCTCGTTGCTGCCGAAAATCATCTCGAACAACTCGCTGTCGATCTCCAGCTTGGGGGCGAAGGCTTTGTCGGCGGCATCCTCCTCCTCTTGGAGTTCGTTCCAGAATTCGCTCAGGTTGCCCTCGATGTTGTAGTCCAAATATTCGTCCAACGAAAACATGCTGGAGGGGCGGAACAAGAGCGTGTCGCCGATGGTTTGTTGCACCTCGTACATCCCGGTAACGGGGTTGTACACCACGCCGTAGTTGAAGTTGCTGGGCCACTGCAACGACACCCCGCCTGGAAATTCGGTGGGGTTGTAAGGATCCGCGTTGTCGTGGGGGAATGGAAGGTTGTAGGTGACCGAATCGGACGAGGCGCCAGAGGTTTGGGCCCAGACGTCTGAAACCCAGGGCGCAAGACAGCACAGCACAGTCGCAACCATGCGTGCAAAACCCATGTGAGGTCGGGTGGTCATTCGTCTCGCCTGTTCAATCGTCGGTGGGCGTCAAAGTTCGCGCAAAGCGGCTTTGATTAGACCTTCCAGCGTGGCCGAATTTCCTTGGGAAGCCAAGAGTTTGTCGAGCACTTTGTTGCATTTGGCCTTGTCAAAACCGAGCGATGTCAAAGCCCCCAACGCATCCACCTTGGTTGTATTGTGCGCGACTGCAGAAGTTCCTGGCGCCAAGGGGGTGGAAGCGTCTGCCGCACCCACCTTGTCCTGCAAATCGACGATGATCCGCTGGGCAGTTTTGGCCCCGATGCCTTTCACCCGTTTCATGGCGTCCACGTCGCCTGACGAAATTGCGAGCGACGCGGTGGCGGGGTCCATGGCGCTCAAGATGAGCCGCGCCGTATTGGCGCCCACCCCGTTCACGCCCAAAAGCAGCAAAAACAAGCTCCGTTCCTCGGCGGTGGCAAACCCGTAGAGCAGCTGGGCGTCCTCCCGGACCACCATGTGGGTGTGGATCTTGACCAGTTCATGGTCGCCCAATTGGTCGAAGGTGGTCAAACTGATGGCCACGAAATACCCCACCCCTCCGCACTCCACCACCACGTGCGTGGGGTGCTTCTCGACGAGGCGGCCGTGCAGGTGATGGATCATGACTGGACGCTCTTGATTTGGGCGTCGACGACCGCCAAACGAACCATGTCCAAAATCTCCTTGGCGCTCGAGCCCATTTGCAGGATGTGCACGCTCTTGCGCATGCCCAAGAGCACAGGGCCTTGGGCGTCCATTCCCGCCATTTCTTGCAGCAGCTTGTAGCTGATGTTGCCCGCCGACAGATTGGGGAAAATCAGGGTGTTGACCCGGCGTTTGTGCAAGGAGCTGAATGGGAAGCTCTCTCCCAGCATGTCTTGGTTCATCGCGAAGTTGGCCTGGATTTCACCGTCCACGATGAGCTCCGGGTGGTGCACATGGAGGTACCGCGCCGCCTCGGCCATCTTTTCCGCGTCCCGACCCTTCGAACTGCCGAAGTTGGAATAGCTCAACAGCGCGATCCTTGGAACGATGCGGAGGTTGCGCACCGCCTCGGCCGTGAGCAGGGTGATGTTGACGATGTCCTCAACCGTCGGATCGGTGTTGACTGTGGTGTCGGCGAAGAACATGGGGCCGTTTTTGGTTTGGAGGATGTACATCCCCGCCACCTTGTCCACGCCTTGGCCCTTGCCAATCACTTGCAAGGCTGGCCGAATCACGTTGGGATAGTTCCGCGTCAAACCGGACACCAACGCGTCGGCTTCTCCTTGGTCCACAAGCATGGATCCGAAGTAGTTGCGCTGGCGCATTTGGCGCTCGGCCTCCAGGGCCGTCAGGCCGTGACGCATGCGCCGCTCGAAGAGCACCGCCCCAAAGGCCTTGCGGCGCTCGGCCTCTTCGTCGCCGCGTGGGTCAAGGATGGTTGCGCCCTCCAACTCGAGGTTGTTTTCCTCAATCAACGCATGGATGCGCGCGCTCCGTCCCAACAAGATGGGATGGGCGATGCCTTCGTCCATGGCCATTTCTGCAGCCTTGAGCACTTTGTAGTGCTCTGCCTCGGCAAACACGACCCGCTTGGGGGCACGTGCCGCCCGGGTGGCAATGTTGCGAGAGAAGGTCGAGTCGTTCCCCAATCGCATTTCCAGTTCACGCTTGTACGCCTCCCAATCTTCGATGGGCGAACCCGCGATGCCGGACTCCATGGCCGCTTGGGCCACCGCTGGCGCCACCGTTGTGATCAAGCGCGGGTCCAACGGCTTGGGGATGATCAAATCCCGTCCGAAGGTCAACGCCCCTTCCCCGTAGGCCTCGCTGACCTCGTCGGGCACGTTTTCTTCCGCCAGGGCGGCGATGGCACGCACCGCAGCGAGTTTCATCGCGTCGTTGATGCCCGTGGCACGCACGTCCAATGCGCCGCGGAAGATGTAGGGGAACCCCAAGACGTTGTTGACCTGGTTGGGGTGGTCGGAGCGGCCGGTCGCCATGATCACGTCCTCACGGGACGCCATGGCTTCCTCGTAGCCAATTTCCGGATCGGGGTTGGCCAAGGCGAACACGATGGGGTTGTCGGCCATGCCTTGAACCATGGCGGCATCTACAAGTCCCCCTTTGCTCAAGCCCAAAAACACGTCAGCCCCTTTCATCGCATCGGCCAAACTGTCGTACGCCTTCTTCGTGGCGTAGCGCTGCTTGCTTTCGCCCAACCCTTCACGGCCCGCGTGGATGTGGCCGCGGCTGTCGAACACCGCGGCGTGCTCGCGCTTCATGCCAAGCTGCTCGTAGATGTCCAAGCAGGACATGGCGGCGGCTCCAGCGCCACTGACCACCACACGGATGTCTTCGATGTTTTTGCCGGCGAGCTTCAGCGCGTTGATCAATGCCGCCGCACTGATGATGGCCGTGCCGTGCTGGTCGTCGTGCATCAACGGGATGTCCAACTCCTCCTTCAAGCGGCGCTCGATTTCGAACGCTTCCGGCGCCTTGATGTCCTCCAAATTGATGCCGCCGAAGGTGGGCGCAATGGCTTTCACCGTGGCGACAAATTGATCAACGTCGGCGGCGTCCACTTCGATGTCGAACACGTCGATGTCGGCGAAGACCTTGAACAACACCCCCTTCCCTTCCATCACAGGCTTGCTCGCCTCTGGGCCGATGTCGCCCAGACCCAACACGGCGGTGCCGTTGCTGATGACCGCGACCAAATTGCCCTTGGCCGTGTACTTGTACACGTCTTGCGGGGCGTCCGCAATGGCGATGCAAGGTTCAGCCACGCCCGGGCTGTACGCCAAGCTGAGGTCGCGCTGCGTGCTGTAGGGCTTGGTGGGGACCACCTCCACCTTGCCTCGACGTTCGCGGGCATGGTATTCGAGCGCCTCTCGTTTCAGGTTGTTCTGTTGCATGAAGAGACGAAGTTCACCACGAATGAACACAGAACGGGCGGTTGCCCATCCAAAGGATGCACAACCGCCCGTGCAAATTGTGAGGAACTCGCGCTCAGCGAATCACGAGGCGCTGCGTGGCCAACACGCGGTCTCTAGAGGCCACACTGACCAACCAAATGCCCTCACTCAATCCGTCCAAGTTTACAGCTTGTTGGGTCACCCCAGCTTGAATGCGTTCGCGCTTGGCCAATTGGCCCACCAAGTTGCGGAACTCCACCACGCCGTCCAGGGCACGGTCCAAGCTCAAAGTCACCACATCGGTCGCAGGGTTGGGCATGAGGCTGCACGTCACCCCCGAGGAAAGCTCAGTCACGTCAGATGTGGCGTCCACCACAAACGTCACCTCGTGGCACACGGCGTTTGAGGCATTGCCTGGCGTTTGGAAGCAGTACTTGATCGTGGTCACGCCGGCCACGCCATTGGGGTAGAAGTCCGCCTTGAACGTGTTGTTGGTGTCCGCGGGCGCCAAGGTGACCAAAGCCGAACCTTGATCGGCAGACGCCACCGTGCCGAAGGGGTAACACAACGGGCCCCAGCAGAAGCGCTCGTACGATCCGGGCTCTTCTTCGACGTAGGGGAAGTTGAAGGGGTCCGCCATCTCCATGAACGAACGGGTCACTAGCACGTCCAGCGATTCCTCGCCGACGTTGGTGACGTCCCAATACGCCTGCACGTCCGGACTGCTTAAGGTGTCAAGCGACACATGTACGGTGTCAGGCGCGTCCAAAACCTCCAAGCTGATTTGCGCGTGAACCATGTTCAATGCGCCAGCGAGGCACACGGACATGCCAAATGTGAAAAGCTGCTTCATGCTTCAAAGTTAACCCATCTGAGGTCAGGACTCCCGTGCTATTTTTGGCATGAATCGTGTCCGAGCACACCAAACCGCCCATGATGAAGACCCCACTTGCCATGTTGACCGCCGCCCTTTGCATGGCGTTCACGCTTCAAGCTTCCGCCCAAACCTTTCCCGACGTGGCACTCAAGGACATCGAGGGCAACACTGTGAACACCGCAAGTTTGGTGGGCGACGAAGGGCCCACCGTCTTTTGTTTTTGGGCCACTTGGTGCAGCCCATGCAAGAGGGAGCTGAACAACTACGCCGAACTGTACGAGGACTGGGTGGACGAGACTGGCGTACGCATTGTGGCCGTGAGCATCGACGACCAGCGGTCCGTGAATCGGGTGGCACCTTACGTGAACAGCGTGGGCTGGGAGTACGACATCTTGCTGGATCCCAACCGCGATTTCGCCCGCGCCTTGAACGTGCAGAACGTGCCCCACACGTTTGTCGTGGATGGGGAAGGCAACGTGGTGTGGTCGCACAACAACTACGCCGACGGCGACGAATACGAGCTGCACGAGGAATTGCTGAAGCTCGCCGAATGAAGTTGAGCGTCGTCGCCCGCCAGGCTGGATTGTGGTTGGCCGTGATGGCCAGCGGGGCCGTGATGGCCCAAGACCAAGCGCCTGCCCAAGTGTCCGGCAACGTCGGCATCCTTTGGCAGTCCTATGCAGAGGACTCGCTCATCGGCGCCGTGGTTCCGCCATCCAAGACGGGGTACAACGCCTTTGCGAACGTGCTCTACAACCAAGGAGATTTCAGCGCCGGGCTTCGGTACGAGAGCTACCTGAATTCCGTGCTCGGTTTTCCGGGGCGTTTCGACGGGAGCGGCGTGGGATACCGCTTTGCCCGGTACGCCGATCGTGACCGAGGCATCGACGTGACGATTGGCAACTTCTACGACCAGTTCGGAAGCGGGCTTGTGTTGCGTGCCTACGAGGAGCGCAACCTGGGCATCGACAACGCCTTGGACGGATTCCGCCTCGTGCTCACACCCAAGGACGGGCTTCGGCTCAAATTCATTTACGGCAAGCAACGTTTTGACTTCCGCGACGGGTTGATCAACGGACCAGGTGTGGTGAGAGCCGTGGACGCCGAAGCCGACCTGAACACCTTGGTCCCAGCTTGGGCGGACAAACCGACGAAGGTGACGTTGGGTGCGAGTTTCGTGAGCAAGTTCCAGCCAGGCACTTCCTTCAACGTGGACAGCCTGGTGCTGGCGATGCCCCAAAACATTGGGTCTTGGTCGTACCGCATGAATGCCGTGCGCAAAGGGTGGATCGCCAGCGCGGAATTCGCTGGCAAAATCAACGACCCCAGCGCCGACAACGGCTACACGTACCGGAGTGGCGAGGCCTTCTTGGCCACCCTGGGCTACAGCAAAAAAGGCTTGGGGATGTTGCTCACCGCCAAAATGGTGGACAACATGAGCTTCCGGTCGGACCGCGATTTGCGGTTGTTTGACTTGCCCATCAACTACATCCCTGCCGTCACCCAGCAGCACACGTACAATTTGGCGGCGACCCTCTACCCCTACGCCACAGTCATCACGGGGGAAACCAGCGCCAGTGCGGAGGTGTTTTACACCATCCCGAAGGGGAGCAAGCTTGGGGGCAAGTATGGCACCAAGCTGAGCGCCAGCTTCTCCGCCGCCAACAGCTTGGACACCACACGCTTCGCCGAGGGAACGCGCGAGCACGTGCTGTACGGATACGAGCGCAACAGCTGGGGCCCGGGAGAGGAGTTGTTTGTGCGAGATTTCAACGTCACTGCAAGCCGCAAATTCAACAAGCGCTTCAAGGCCAAATACGCCCACTACCACTTCGATTTCAACACATCCACTACGCCGGTCACCACAGACTACAAAGGCATTGTGAACGCCAACATTCATGTCCTGGAGACCCAATTCAAAGTCAAGCCCAAGCAGAGCCTCCGCACCGAATTGCAAGGCCTTTGGGTGGGGGAAGACAAAGACGACCCCACCTTACTTCAAGACAAGGGACACTGGGCCACGGTGTTGGCTGAATACACGTGGAGCCCCCACTGGTTTGTAAGCGTGCTGGACCAGTACAACTTTGGCAACAACGACGAGACCAAACGCGTCCACTACATCTACGGCGCCGCGGGCTACATCCAAGGGCCCCATCGCTTGAGCGTGGGATACGGCAAACGCCGTGAAGGCATCTTCTGCGTGGGAGGCGTCTGTCGCGCCGTGCCGGCCTCCAACGGCTTCGAGGTGACGTTCACCAGCAGCTTTTGATGGAAGCAACCCCACATCCCTTATTTTCGTCCCCTGTTTATACGAAACCTAATCCTGTTCTCATGAAGAAATTCTTCGCACTCATGGCTTCTGCCATGATCTCAGCAGGCGCCTTTGCACAGCTTCCCAACGGAAGCGTGGCTCCTGACTTCACCGCCACCGACATCGACGGTGTCGAGCACAACCTCTACAGCTACCTGGATTCAGGGTACCAAGTGATCTTGGACTTCTCTGCCACTTGGTGCGGCCCATGCTGGGGCTACCACGAAAGCGGCGTGTTCTCTGAGTTGAACGCCACATACGGTCCTGATGGCACCAACGAAATCCGCATCATCAAGTTGGAGTCTGACGACACCACCACATCGGCAGACCTCAACGGCACTGGAACTGCAACACAGGGCGACTGGGTGACTGGCACCACATACAGCATCATCGACAACGCTGAGAACATCTTCGACGCGTTTGAGTGCACCTACTACCCCACCATCTACACGGTGTGTCCAAGCCGCATCATCACGGAGTCGGGTCAAGCTTCTGTGGCAGACCACGCGGCCATTTTCCAGGCGAACAGCTGCGCTGCAGCTTCTTTGCCCAACGACGGCGCCCTCGTGGGTTACGCGGGTGAAACTGTCGCATGCGGCGACGCCCCCATCTCTTTGGCGGTGACGTTGATGAACATGGGTGTGGATCCCTTGACTTCGTGCACCATCACTGCCTACGACGGCGCCACGGACTTGGGCAGCACCGACTGGATGGGCAACTTGGACACCTACGCCACTGAAGAAGTGTTGGTGACCACCACCACCATCGACGCCTCCACTGAGTTCACGTTCGAAATCACGTCGATGGACGACAACGCGGAGAACAACGCCGTGGCTTCTGGCTTGGTGAACACCTCTGTGGAAAGCACCAACAACGTGCGCTTCACCTTGAACCTCGACGCCTACCCAGGTGAGGTGGCCTGGGCTGTGTTGGACGACATGGGCAGCGTGGTTACCGCCGGAGGTCCCTACGGTGCACAAGATGTGGGGGCCGAGTATCTCTACGACTGGACGCTCGACCTCGGATGCTACACCTTCGTGATCGAGGACGCGTTTGGCGACGGTTTGCACTCCAGCTGGTACAACGGCACAGGCCCTGACGGCAGCTTCTCGCTGGATGCCATGGACGGCAGTGCGGTGTCTTCAAATTTGCTCTCTTACGCCTCTCCCGACGAGTACGCTGTGATTGAGTTCCCCTTCGAGGTGACCTCTGTGAGCGACGTCGAAGAAACTTCGTTGATCGAGACTTTGGCTGTGTTCCCCAACCCCACTCAGGGCTTGAGCAACATCCAATTCACCAGCGCTGTGGCCGCCAACGCCACCATGGAGGTGTTCAACCTCGTGGGTGAGCGCGTGGCTGCGCAAGAGTTCGGCACATTGCCTGCAGGCGCACACCGTTTGGAATTGAACCTCGAGGCTGTGAAGGCTGGCGTGTACCTCGTCAACCTCAACGCTGGAGGCGAAACCACCACCATGCGTGTGACCAAGCACTGATTCTTCTCTTGGAATCGAAGAGCCGGGTGATGTCCGTCAAGGACGTCATCCGGTTTTTTTATGCCCCCAATCGTGGCGCGCGAGGTATCTTGGTCACCCAACGACGTCAACGATGAAACAGCTCACGACCCTGCTCTTCCTGTTGTGCACAGGATTGGCCAGCGCCCAACTTCCCGATGGAAGTGTGGCCCCCGATTTCACTGCCACCGACCTCAATGGCGTGGAGCACAACCTCTACAGCTACCTGGACAGCGGGTACCAAGTCATTTTAGACTTCTCCGCCACGTGGTGCGGTCCGTGCTGGTCGTACCACGAAAGCGGCGTGTTGGAAGAGCTGTACGACACCTACGGCCCCGACGGCACCAACGAGTTGCGCGTGTTCTTCATCGAAGGAGACGACGGCACCACCCAAGCGGACTTGGAGGGCACAGGGCCTTCCACCGCCGGAGACTGGATCACGGGCACGCACTACCCCATCATCGACAACGCGGAAAACATCTTCGACGCGTTTGAGTGCACCTACTACCCGACGATTTACACGGTTTGTCCGAGTGGACTTTTGACCGAATCTGGGCAGGCCACGGTTGCAGGCCACACGTCGTTGTTGCAATCGGCGTCCTGTGCGCCAGCTTCCCTGCCCAACGATCCCATGCTGGTGAGCTACAGCGGAGACGCGTTCGCTTGTGGAGGCATTCCTGCCCAAATCTCGGTGCGCTTGCTCAACCAAGGCCTGGAGCCGCTGACGTCATGCAACATTCAAGTGTCCCGTGTGTTGCCCTTCAACCAAACCGAGGTCGTCGGCACGTACAACTGGGAAGGCAATTTGGACACCTACGAATTGGCCGATGCCGCGTTGACCACGTTGGACATCGACGATTTGGAGTTGCTGCAGTTTGACATCGTCTCCGAGGACGACAACACGGAAAACAACCAAGTGCTTGGGCAAATTCAATTGAGTGAGCAGACCGTGAACAACCTTCAGGTGCGCATCCTCACCGATGCCGCGCCAGAACAAACTGGATGGTCCATTTCCAACGAAGCTGGAGAAATCGTGGCGTCCGTCGATCCTGGGACCGAAGCCTTGGGCAGCCAAGCGGTGCACGTCTGGGACGTGACGTTGGACGACCTGGGGTGCCACACCTTCACCCTGATCGACACAGAGGGCGACGGCCACATTGCCGGGGCAGCCAGCCTTGCCGATGTGGGTTCGTTGATTGTCACAGGCATGGACGGCGAAACTCCGGTGGGACAGGTCATCCAATTCCAAACCACAGACGATTTCTCAAGCGTGGAATTCCAGTTTGAGGTGACGGCAGTCTCTTCGGTGGCTCAACCTCCGACAGCGACCGAGTTCAGCGTGGTGCCCAACCCAGTGGAAGACCGCGCCATGGTCCACATGAAGTTGTCTCAGCCCTCCGAGGTGGCGTGGCAAGTGCTCGACGCGCAAGGACGTGTCGTGGAACGACAGGAATGGGGTTGGCTGCCTGCAGGGGCATCGGTACAATCCTGGTCGACGGCCCATCTTGAGCCAGGGATGTACTTCGTCACGTGGACGGCAGGCGGCGACGCATGGACCCAGCGCTTGGTGAAACGATGACGATGTCCTTGACCCCTTTGAAGTTTTGGGGATGGGTGGCCTGCGTGGCGTTGGTCGCGTCGTGCGACGTGGTGGACGACCCTGTGCTGGACGTCATTCAACCTTGCGAATCGGACAACGCCCCCGTCTTTGAGCCGCTGGCCTCGGACGTCCAACGGGTGCTGCTCGAAGATTTCACGGCGCACCAATGCGGCAACTGCCCTCCAGCGGCTGAACTGGCACACGACCTCGCCGTGGAACATCCTGGAGTGGTGATTCCGTTGGGAATTCATGCTGGCGATTTGGCCAACACCAACGACAACTACCCCACGGACTGGACCTGCGAAGAAAGCGTGGTTTTCTGGAACGACCTCTCTTTCCAAGTCAACCCCGTGGGCCGCGTGAACCGACAGGCCGACGAAACTGCCGTGAAGTTCCAAGACGAGTGGGTGGAAGCGGTCGACCTCGAATTGGCCAAATCGCCTGCGGCCGGATTGCAGATGGCCGTGGAATATGACGAGGCGGCCGGCAAGCTGGCCGTGCATGTCCACACCACTTGGTTCGAGGACTTGGAAGGCCAAGCACGTCTCGCCTTGCTCATTTCAGAAAACCACCTCTTTGGGCCTCAGTTGTACTACGGCAACGACCCTGAATACGTGACGGATTACGAGTTTGAACATTTGCTGCGTGGAAGCTTGACAGGCGCAAAAGGACTTGTCGTGGCTGACAATGCCGCCGCGGGAGATGCAGAGCAACTTTGCTACGCGTCCACCTGGAATCCCGCGTGGAACGCCGTGCACACCGACATTGTGGCAATTCTGACCGCCGACAACGGAAGCGTGATTCAAGTCTTGACCGCACCTGTGGCCGAATGAAGCGCGCCCTTGGCACCGCTTTGTTGGCCTCGGTGGTCGGGTTCACGGGCTGGTCCCAAGACCAAGCGCCCTTTGTGTTCAACGGGGGCTACACCCTCGGATTTTCCGCCGCCCAAGTGCGGGGAGATGGCATTGAAGGGTTCAACAAACTGGGGCTGTACGGTGGGGCCGTGGTGGACATCCGGCGCTTCCAAAATTTGGGCTTTCAATTGGGCATCCTCTACCATGAAAAGGGAAGCAAAAAGGTCGCCAATCCTCAAACCGGCGACCGCAGCACCTGGGCCTACAAATTCTCGTACATCGACATTCCCTTGGTCGCCGTGGTCGAATTGTCGGAAGGCTACACCGTCGGCACAGGTTTGCAGCCAGGCGTGCTTCTCAGCGCGCTCGAAGATGGCTTGGACGGGGGAAGTGTGACCGGAGATTGGGTGGACACCAACTTGCCGATCCGACCCTGGGAACTGAGTTGGGTGGTGTGGGTCGGAATGCCAACGGCCCGTGGCGGCGAGCTTTTCTTGCGGCACAGCCAAAGTTTGCCTGGCATCGTCCCCAAGCCCAGCAACCCTGGCCCCAATGCACGCTGGGACGACCGAATGCAAAACATCACGCTGCAGGTCGGCTACACGCGTCTCCTCCTCGATCCTGAGCGCTGACCGTCACTCGCTCCTTCGCAGGCCGTCGTGCACGACTTGCATGGACACGCTGAGCTTGTCGGCTTCCTCCAGCAGCAACGTCCACACGTCAGACATCAAGGCCTCCACAGCCTCTTCCACCTTGTCAATGGCTTGCTGGGCGACCTCCAACTTGCGCCGGGCATTGGGTGTGGCGCCTTGCTGGATGTCTGGCATGGCGTCGTAAACCTGGCCCATGACCCGGACCGTGACGTGGTCGTACCCCACGAAATCCTCCGGGGTCCAAAGCATGGCGTGGATGTCGCTCACGCCCTCGGCAAACTGGGTGGACAGCGAATCAACCCCCGCACGCAAGCTGTCAGGTTGGGTCGCCCACAAGGGCTCCATGGCTTGGACGGTCTCGCCGGCCAGCGCCAAGTCCTGCATCAGCGCGGCGAGGCGCCCCACCTCCTCCTGCACCTCGGCCATCAACGCGACGCCCTCGTCGTGAAGGTTCCTGTCGAAGGGGACCCGTGGGTCCGCCGCGAGGGTCATCGACACGGTGTCACGGTGGTCGCCAAGCGTCAGCACCGCAGTGTAAGTTCCGGGTGCGACTCGAGGCCCACCTCCCAAAGGTTTGTACTCGTTGTCGAGGTCGCGGCTGGGCCACTTCACTCCGTCGGTGTCTCCCCGCCATCCGTAGCTCTGCCAGCCCGGCTCCACATCGCGGGTCATGCGTCGCAAGGTGTCGCCTCGGACATTCAAGACTGTCATCGCCATCTCGGAGTGCACCTCAGCCGTGTCGGGATGCACATAGATGTGGCCGTGGGCGTCGCGACGGCGGTTCTCTCCTTCCCAGAGGTGGTCTGCCAAGAACCGAGATCCTGCGGGCCTTGGGTTGGGCACTTGATACCCGGTGGCTGCATCGAACGCCAGGAAGGTGGCGTTGAGCACCGCAGCACCCTCACGCGCCAAGGCACGCAGCGGAGACAAATCCTCCACCACGTAGGCGGCACGGCCAAACGTGCCCAGCACAAGGTCTCCCTCTCGGGGCTGGATGACCATGTCACGAACCGGCACCGCAGGGATGTCGTGGCTCCAACGGCGCCAATTCACACCCCGGTCCACGCTGAAGTGCAAGCCTTCCTCCGTGCCCAAGAACAACAAGTCGGCCACTTCCGGGTCCTGCACCACGCTCAACACGTGGGCCGGAATGTCCTCTCCGTAGACCAATCGCTTCCAGGACTTTCCACCGTCGGTGGTGCGGAAGAGGTAAGGCGACCAATCGTTTCTGCGGTAGTTGTTGGCCACGACGTACACCTCGTCTGGGTTGTGCACACTCAAGTGAATTTGAGGAATCCAAGACCCTTCAGGCAGTCCTTTCAGCTTGGCCCCGTGGTCGGTCCATGTGGCCCCTCCGTCGGTGGTGTGCTGCAAGCGCCCGTCGTCGGTGCCCACCCAAACTTCATCTGGTCGGGTGGCGGAAGGGGCTATGCACAGGATGGTGCAGTGGTTTTCCGCCTTGGTGGCGTCGATGGTCAGGCCTCCGCTGGTGGCTTGTTGAAGTTTGTCGGGGTCGTTGGTGGTCAAATCCCCACTCAACGTGGCCCACGTCCGACCACGGTCAGGGCTGTGGTGCAGCCGCTGAGACCCGAAGAAGAGGCCGTCCTGGCTGTGCGGATCCAACGCCAAGGCGCCGTTCCAAGCGAAGCGCAGGGGCACGCTGTCTGGCGACACCGGCTGGATGTCCGTGGACCCAAGTGTGGTCAAGTTGACGCGATTCACAGCACCGCCCTGGTACATGGCGTACACGTCACCGTCGCCCGTGGGCTGCACGTCGAAGCCGTCCCCAAACAGGACCTCCTGCCAATCTTCGTTGCGGATGCCTCCGGTGTGCCACACGGCGGATGGTCCCACCCAGGACCCGTTGTCCTGCATGCCCCCGTACACGTTGTAAGGCTCGGCGTTGTCCACGGCGATGTGGTAAAACTGACCCACAGGCAAGTTGTTGACGAACGTCCAATTGTCCCCGCCATCGCGGCTGAAGTTCAACCCGCCGTCGTTGCCGTTGATGAGGTAGTTGGGGTCGGTCGGGTGGATGTACAATGCGTGGTGGTCCGGGTGCACGCCGCTGTACGGCAAAATCACCTCGAACGTTCGTCCGCCGTCGGTGGACTTGGAGACCATGCTCCACAAGCTGAACACGTGGTCCTCGTTCGTGGGGTCGGCGTGAATCTCGGCGTAATAAAAGGGACGGTTTCCCACGTCGCTGTCCTTGGAGCGAAGGCTGAAGGTTTGGCCTCCATCGTCAGAACGGTACAGCGCGTAGTCCGAGGATTCCACAAGGGCGTAGACAACGTCTGGGTTGGCCGCACTCATCGCCAAGCCCATGCGTCCAAGCTCGCCTTCCGGAAGCCCGTCTTCCGAAGTGCGTTCCACCCAAGTGTCGCCGCCGTCGTGGGTCACGTACAGGCCGCTGCCTTCCCCCCCGCTTTGGAACGTCCACGGCAAACGACGGAACGACCACATGGCCGCGAACAGCTTGTCCGGGTTGGAAGGATCCATGATCAACTCGGCACATCCGGTTCGCTCGTCCACACTCAAAATGTGGTCCCACGTCAATCCGCCGTTGGTCGTCTTGTACACCCCGCGCGCCTCGCTGTCGCCCCACGCCGAACCGGTCGCCGCCACAAAGACCGTGTTGTGGTCGCGCGGGTGGACAAGAATGCGGTGGATGTTCTTGGTGTCTTCCAGCCCCATGAAGGACCAGGTTTCACCGGCATCCAAGCTCTTGTAAATGCCTCGACCACTGGTGTGGCTGTTCCGTGGGTTGCCTTCACCTGTGCCCGCCCAGACCAAATCCGGATTGACCGCACTCAATGCCACGGCGCCGATGCTTTGGGTGGGCTGGTCGTCGAACAACGGCTCCCAGGTCACCCCGGCGCTGGTGCTCTTCCACAATCCGCCCGAGGCCGTCCCCACGTATACCACTTCAGGGGAATCCTTTGGGACGGCGATGGATGTGACACGTCCGCTCATCGTGCCCGGGCCCAAATGCCGCACGTTGATGGCTTCCACCAAGGCTTCGACGGGGTCTGTGGCCGCAGTCGTTTTGGATTGCGACCACGACACGTTCAAGGAGCTCAGCGCCCACAAAGCGAGGCTCACACGGGAAAGGAAATGCACGTTCATTTTCTCAGTTTCAGCGATTGTTCACGGCGCACCGGCACGCTCAGGGTCAGGCCAAACGCCTCGCCCTTGATGCTGCCCCGCACTGCAAAAGGCACGTGGTTGCCCTGGATCAGATTCATCAAATCGTTCTTCAACACCTTGCCCAAAGCCCCGTCGTAAGTCTCCACGTGCAACGGCACCGTGGCCTGGGCGTCTGGACGAATTTGGGTGGCTTCCAACACAGCCACCTCCCCCACCAAGTCATTTTTGACGAGGAGTTTGACGTCCGCATCCGTGACGGTCACGGCATATGGGTTGGGGTTGTACACGTCCACGTCCATGCGGCATTCCAACCCGTCGAACGACAGTTTCACCTTGGAGAATTCTTCCACTTCCAGCACCTCCAAATCCTGGTAGAGGCAACCTGCCCACGTCATGGACACAATGGCCACCAAGACCCACATCGTCCACGAATTATGCATGACGCTCGGCAAATTCAGCGTGGAAATGAGGGATCGTTTCGATGCCCTTGAAGTAGTTGAACAGGCCGTAGTGCTCGTTGGGGCTGTGGATGGCGTCGGAGTCCAACCCAAAGCCCATCAACACAGTCTTCAAACCCAAGATTTGCTCGAAGCTGGCCACGATGGGAATGGAACCGCCACTGCGCACCGGCACGGGTACTTTGCCGTATGTGTGCGCCATGGCCGCCGACGCCGCTTGGTAGGCAGGGCTGTCGGTTGGCGTCACGGCGGGCTGACCTCCGTGCATGGCAGTCACCTTGAGCTTCACGCTTTCAGGGGCGATCTTGTTGAAGTGGGCCTCGAACTTGGCGGTGATGTCGTCGGGATCTTGGTGAGGCACAAGGCGCATGGAAATTTTGGCGTAGGCCTTGGACGCAATCACCGTCTTGGCGCCTTCACCCATGTAGCCTCCCCAAATGCCGTTCACGTCCAAGGTCGGACGGATGCTCATGCGCTCCGGGGCGCTGAAGCCCGTTTCCCCTTCTACGGCGTCGATGTCGATGCTTTTCTTGTACGCGTCCTCGCTGAACGGCGCCTCGGCCATGGCCTCGCGCTCCTCGGCGCTCAGCTCCTCCACGTCGTCGTAGAACCCTTCGACCGTGATGTGCTGGTGCTCGTCCTTGAGCGACGCAATCATCTCGCACAAGATGTTGATGGGGTTGGGCGCCGCGCCGCCGTACAGGCCGCTGTGTAAGTCGCGGTTGGGGCCGGTGACTTCGACTTCGACGTAGCTCAAACCGCGGAGGCCCGTCGTGATGGACGGCACGTCGTTGGCGATGATGCCTGTGTCACTCACCAACACCACATCTGCGGCCAAGCGGTTGTTGTGTTCGCGAAGGAAATCTTCCAAATGCACGGAGCCCACTTCCTCTTCTCCCTCGATCATGAACTTGATGTTGCAAGGCACCTGGTCCGTGGCCACCATGGCTTCAAATGCCTTGACGTGCATGAAGAACTGCCCTTTGTCGTCGCATGCTCCACGTGCGAAAATGGCGCCTTCAGGATGCAACTCCGTCTTCTTGATCACAGGTTCGAAGGCCGGACTGTCCCACAGGTCGATGGGGTCGGCAGGCTGCACGTCATAATGTCCGTACACCAACACCGTCGGCTTGGTGGGATCCACCAACTTCTCGCCGTACACCACAGGGTAACCCTTGGTGGCCACCACTTCCACGTTGTCTGCACCTGCCTTTCTGAGGTGGTCTGCCACGACGTCCGCGCACTTCAAGGTGTGCTCCGCATAGGCCGGGTCGGCCGAAATGCTTGGGATACGCAACAACTCCAGCAACTCCTCCAGCATCCGTTCGCGATGCGTGTTCATGTAATCTTTCACGTCCATGCTGTGAAGGTACAACCTCGGTCTGCCCCCACCTATCTTCGTGGGCGTTGAGCGATGAGCCGCCATGACCCACTCCAACCTTCCGCAATTCAGCAACACTGACCAGGCGTTTCAACACCTGAGCAACCGCGAATTGTCGCGTGCGGTGGCCCTGTTTTCATTGCTTGGCAAGCCTTGGTTGGTGTCCACAAGCAGCGCGTTGGCCAAGGTCGCCTTGGCCCTTCGGGTCCCCGTGGGGTGGGCCGTTCGACCCACCGTCTACGCCCAATTCTGTGGCGGTGAATCCATCGACGATTCGGAGGGCACCATCGCCAAGTTGGCGGAGCATGGGGTCCGGACAATTTTAGATTACAGCGCGGAAGGCCAAACCGACGAGTCCGACCTCGACCACACCTGCAGCGAAGTGCTCGCCACAATCCAAGCCGCCGACGGCGACGCACGCCACGCGTTCGCAGTGTTCAAGGTGAGTGGACTGTCCTCCAACGCCTTGTTGGAAAAGGTTGGCCGAACCCTGCGCGGAGAAGTTGAACTCACGTCGGAGGAACACGCGGCTTGGGAGCGCGTCCAAGCTCGGGTGCGCACTTTGTGTGAGGCCACGCATCAAGCTGGGGGTCGCATCATGGTGGACGCCGAAGAAAGCTGGATCCAGGACGCCATCGACGCGGTCGCCGAGGACATGATGTCGGACTACAACCGCAACCAGGTGGTGGTCTTCAACACCGTCCAGATGTACCGCCACGACCGGTTGGCCTACCTCAAAGCCATGGCCGCACGGGCCCTGGAAGCGGGCCACTTGGCCGGCGTGAAACTGGTGCGCGGGGCGTACATGGAGAAAGAACGCTCACGGGCAGAGGAACAGGGGTACCCCTCGCCCATCCAGCCCGACAAAGCCAGCAGCGACCGAGACTTCGACGCGGCGGTGGACTGGGTGTTGGACCATTTGGACCAGGTGCATTTGGTCGCGGGGAGCCACAACGAAGCCAGCAACTTGCGGCTGTGCGAAGGCATGGCAGCTCGGGGCATGGACCCCCAAGATTCGCGGGTGTCCTTTGCGCAACTGTTGGGCATGAGCGACCCCATCACCTTCAACCTGGCGGCGCACGGATACAACGTGGCGAAGTACGTCCCCTATGGCCCCATCCGTGAGGCCATCCCTTACCTGATTCGCCGGGCCCATGAAAACACCTCCGTCGCGGGCCAAACGCTCCGCGAACTCGAGTTGCTCAAGCAAGAGCAAC
>JBMZAB010000016.1:0-45399 GCA_049610985.1 Flavobacteriales bacterium
TGTTCATTTCATGGTACAGCGGGGTGGAGTACGAGAGCTACGCCTTCATCAACCGATTCAGCGGCCCTTACAGCTGGGCGTACTGGATGATGATGTCCTGCAACGTGATCAGCCCTCAGCTGTTCTGGTTCAAGAAGATCCGCCGCAGCTTGGTGGCCACGTTTGCGTTGAGCATCGTGGTGAACATCGGCATGTGGTTCGAGCGCTACGTGATCATCGTGACTTCTTTGCACCGCGATTACTTGCCTTCAAGCTGGGGTGAATTCCACGCGACGAGCATCGACATCGGCATTTTCATTGGCACCATCGGCATCTTCTTGACCTTGTTCTTGGCCTTCGCACGGTTCTTCCCGGTGCTCGCCTTGAACGAGTTGAAGACCATCTTGAAGTCGAGCGGTGAGTCTTACAAAAACGAGCAAGCCAAATGAGCAAGATCTTCCACGTCATGTACGACGACGACGCCAAAGTGATGGCTGCGGCCTCTGAGCTCGTCGGCCAGGGAGTGCGGGTGAAGGACGTGTTTTCACCGTTCCCGATCCACGGCATCGACCCCATCATCGGCATCAAGCGCACGCGTTTGGCCATTTGCTCTTTCATGTACGCCATGACCGGCACGTCGCTCGCGATTCTGGGCATGTGGTACTTCATGATCCAAGACTGGCCCATGAACATCGGGGGCAAGCCGAGCTTCTCGCTTTTGGAGAACATCACGGCGTTCATTCCTGTGACGTTCGAATTTTCTGTGTTGTGTGGCGCGCACGGCATGGCGATTACCTACCTGTTGCGGAACGGGACCTTGCCAGGCATGCCTGCGTCAAACCCCGACCCGCGCACCACTGACGACAAGTTCGTCGTGGAAATCAGCACCGACAACAACAGCATGTCCGCGGACGAGCTTGAAGCCGCCATCCGCAAGACGGACTTGCTTGAAATCAGCATCAAAGACGCCTAAGCGATGTCAAAGCGTTGGACCCTTCTTGCCCCAGTTGCCGCCGTTGTTGTGGCCATGACGGGCTGTGTCACGGACCCCAACAGTCCGGGACTGGAGTACATGCCAGACATGTACCGTTCTCCTGCCGTCGAGGCTTATGTGGACTATGGGATGGACCCGTACTACGTGACCGAAGAGGTGGCGTCGTCGCAGCGGAACACCCAAAGCGCACGCAAGCCTGTGGCAGGCACCATTCCCTTTGTGGGCGCGAACAAGGCGTTTGGCCTTCCGTATGCGTACCCCAACACCCCTGAAGGGTACGAGGCTGCAGGTGCAGGACTCGTGAGCCCTTTGACCACAACCAAGGCCCACATCGAGGCCGGCATGGAGATCTACACCAAGATGTGCAGCCAGTGCCACGGAGAAGAGGGCAAGGGCGACGGCGCGTTGTCACGCAACGGGCACATCGCAGGCATTCCATCCTACTCGGACAAGTTGAAGGACCTCCCAGTGGGCAAGATGTACCACACCTTGACCTACGGAAAAGGCCTCATGGGATCACATGCGTCCCAATTGTCTCAGAAGGACCGTTGGTTGGTGATTGAGTACATCAAGGTGCTCCAGCAAGGCGGCGAAATGCCCGAGTTCGACGACGCGGGCAATGTGGTTGAATCGGCGGCTGACGGCGCCATGGCAATGAACAACTGATCATGGAATTCAAGTTTGAAGGACGACTCAAGCTCGTCACCCAAGTGTTGATGGCCATTGGCGCAATGGCCTTGGTCGGCGGTTTCTTGACCGACACGAGCGACCACCACCAGCGTTGGTGGGCCAACCTGTTGATCAACGGGTTCTTCTACTTCAGCATGGCGTTGGCCGCCTTGTTCTTCTACGCGTTGCAGTACGCTACAGAGAGCGGCTGGTCGGCGGTGTTGAAGCGTTGGTTTGAAGCCCTTTGGGGCTTCCTTCCTTGGGGTGCTGCCGTGATTGTGGTGGTGTTGGTGGCTGGGAAATTGCATTTGCACCACCTGTATCACTGGATGGACCACACCCTCTACCACGAGTACATGGTGGAAGCCGGTGACCACGTCGAATACATGGACGAGATGGTGGAAGGAGCGGTGTTGAACCCCAATTACGACCGCGTCATCGCAGGCAAGGCCGCATACTTCGGAGACGCCTTCTTCTGGTTGCGTACGTTGGTGTACATCGCGACGTTCTTGATTTTCGCCCACCTGTTCCGAAAGTGGTCCTTGCAAGAAGATGAGGCGCCAAGTCTCGACTTGCACTACAAGCAATTCCGCCGTAGTGCATTGTTCCTGGTCTTCTTTGCGGTGTTGAGTTCCACCCTGTCGTGGGATTGGATCATGTCCATCGACACCCACTGGTTCAGCACCCTCTTCGGGTGGTACGTGTTCAGTGGAATGTGGGTGAGCTTCATGATTTTCACCAACGTGTCCATGATTTGGATGCGCAGCAAGGGCTACTTCCAAGAAGTCAGCGAAAGCCACATGCACGACTTGGGCAAGTGGATGTTCGCCATTTCCATGTTGTGGAGCTACCTCTGGTTGAGCCAATTCTTGCTGATTTGGTACTCCAACATTCCTGAGGAAGTCACCTACTACATGAGCCGGGTTTTGGGCGATTACAAGGTGCCTTTCCTGCTGATGTTCTTCGTGAACTTCGCTGTGCCGTTCTATGTTCTCATCGCCCGTGATGCGAAGAGAAACCCTCGATTTGTGATCCCCGTGGCCATCTTGATTTTCATCGCCCACTTTGTGGACGTGTACCTGTTGGTCATTCCTGGAACGATGTTCGACCACAACCACTTTGGTTTCTTTGAAGTGGGATTGTTCCTCGGATTCTTGGGGTTGTTCATGAACCGGACATTCGCCACGTTGGCGAAAGCGCCACTCCTCAGCAAGAACCACCCCATGCTCCAGGAAAGCATGGAGCTCCACTATTGATCAGACAACAGACGGACTTATGAAACTCATCACACTTCTCGTCGTCATTGCCGGTGTCATCGCACTGGCCCAGCTGGCCAAAGTCGGCCAATTGACGTCTTTGATCCGCAACAAAAAGGAGGAAGACATCAGCGATGCAGACACCCGGTTGAACGGGGGACTGTTCATCGCCTTCATGGTGGCGTTCTACGCGTCCTTTATCTTCTTGATCATCCGCTACGGAGACTACAATCCCCCTGCGGCGTCAGCCCACGGGGAGTCGTACGACACGTTGATGAACTTCAACATGTACATCATCATGGCGGTGTTCTTCTTGGTGAACTCCGTGTTGTTCATCTTCGCCAACAAGTACCGCTTCGACAAAGAACGCAAGGCGCGGTTTTTCGCGCACGACAACCGCTTGGAGTTGATTTGGACCGTGATTCCGTCCATCGTGCTCGCCGTGATCATCATCTACGGCCTCCGAACATGGAATGAAATGACAGGCGACGCGTCGGACGACGCCCTGCGTGTGGAGGTGTACTCCAAGCAGTTCGACTGGACAGCGCGGTACCCTGGCGCCGACGGAGAGTTTGGTTTGGCCAACTACAACCTCATCACGCCCACCAATCCGTTGGGCATTGTCACACAGGATGGTGTGATTGAGGCGCTTGCCGAAATCGAAGGCCAAATTGCGTCGCTCGAGTCTGAATTGGCCCACGAGCGGGGGCGGTTGTTGGCAGAACGGGCGTCCATCGAGGACCAGTTGCACGCCAACGATCACCACGCCCACGGACACGGCCACGACGCCCACGGTGAGGAACACGGCGACCACCACGACCACCATGGCATTTCTGCGGACTTCAAGGCCAACCTAGAGGCCCGCTTGCACGAGGTGGAGCACATGCTCGCCAGCGACAAGGTGGTGGTGCTGTCCAACGCCGCGGCAGAAGCCAAGGAAGACAAGTTGCACCGCTTGAAGCGTCACCGCCAGCGCATCGAAGAGGTAAAGCCGTTCGACTACGACGGAGGAATCGCCGCTTGGGAAGCAGGTGCCGACGACAAAATCATGAAAGGGGAATTCCACTTGCCCGTGGGGCGTGAGGTGGAATTTGTGTTCCGTTCGCGTGACGTCATCCACAGCGCCTACATGCCCCACTTCCGGGCCCAAATGAATACGGTGCCTGGGGTGCCCACGCGGTTCAAGATGACTCCGACCATCACCACAGACAGCATGCGGACCATCCTCGACGATCCGGACTTCAACTATGTACTGCTGTGCAACAAAGTCTGCGGTGCCGCGCACTTCAACATGCAAATGGCGGTGGTCGTGGAATCCGAAGAGGAGTACAACGCTTGGTTGGAATCCCAAGAGGAGTTCATTGCGGAGAAGCCCAACACGGTGGATCCCAACGCCCGCGCTGAGGCGCCTGTGATTGAAACTGAAGAATCTGCAACACTCTAAACATGGCTGGACACGCACACCACGAAGAGAGCTTCATTTCGAAGTACATCTTCAGCCAAGACCACAAGATGATCTCCAAGCAGTTCTTGGTGACTGCAATTGTGATGGGCATCATTGCCGTGATGCTGTCGGTTTTCTTCCGCCTCCAACTCGGATGGCCCGGCGAGAGTTTCGCCATCCTGGAGACTTTCCTTGGCAAATGGGCCCCAGGTGGGGTGCTTGACCGGAACGCATATCTGGCCCTCGTCACGATTCACGGGACCATCATGGTGTTCTTCGTCTTGACAGGAGGATTGTCAGGCACGTTCAGCAACTTGTTGATTCCACTTCAGATTGGCGCACGCGACATGGCGTCTGGATTCCTGAACATGCTGAGTTACTGGTTCTTCGCGGCATCGAGCGTCATCATGATTTTCTCGCTGTTTGTGGAGGGTGGGGCCGCCTCTGGAGGATGGACCGTGTATCCGCCGTTGAGCGCACTCCCTCAAGCCATGCCAGGGTCGGGCATGGGCATGACTCTGTGGTTGATTTCGATGGTGTTGTTCATCGTGAGCTCCTTGCTTGGTGGATTGAACTACATCGTGACCGTGATCAACTTGCGCACCAAAGGCATGAGCATGACGCGCTTGCCTTTGACCATTTGGGCCTTCTTGGTGACCGCCATTTTGGGCGTGTTGTCGTTCCCCGTGTTGGTCTCTGCGGTGGTGCTTTTGTTGATGGACCGTTCCATGGGGACGGCGTTCTACCTCAGCGACATTTTCATCGGTGGTGAGGCGCTGGACGTGACTGGCGGCAGCCCCATCCTGTACCAGCACTTGTTTTGGTTCTTGGGCCACCCTGAAGTGTACATCGTGTTGTTGCCTGCATTGGGCATCAGCTCCGAGGTGATTGCCACCAACTCGCGCAAGCCCATTTTTGGCTACAAGGCGATGATTGGCTCGATCTTGGGCATTGGCTTCCTGAGTTTCATCGTGTGGGGCCACCACATGTTTGTGACTGGGATGAACCCCTTCTTGGGCTCTGTGTTCGTCTTCACCACGTTGTTGATCGCCATCCCCTCGGCGGTCAAGGCCTTCAACTACGTCACCACGCTGTGGAAGGGCAACCTTCGATTCACCCCCGCCATGCTCTTCAGCATTGGTTTGGTGAGCACGTTCGTGACTGGGGGCTTGACTGGCATCATCCTGGCGGACTCCGCGTTGGACGTCAACGTGCACGACACCTACTTCGTGGTGGCGCACTTCCACATTGTGATGGGCATGAGTGCCATCTTCGGCATGTTGGCAGGCATCTACCATTGGTTCCCCAAGATGTTTGGCCGGATGATGAACACCAAGCTTGGCTACGTTCACTTCTGGACCACGTTGGTGGCTGGATACGGTGTCTTCTTCCCCATGCACTTTGTTGGTTTGGCGGGTGCGCCGCGTCGTTACTACGACTACAGCGCGTTCGAATACCTGGATTTCGTGATGGACTTGCAGCCGATCATCTCAACGTTCGCCATCATCGGCGCCGTGGGCCAACTGCCATTCCTCTGGAACTTCTTCTACAGCATCTTCCGTGGTCAAGTGGCGACCGAGAACCCTTGGAAAGCCAACACCTTGGAATGGACCACTCCTGTGGAGCACGTGCACGGCAACTGGCGTGGCGCGTTGCCTGAGGTGCACCGTTGGGCGTACGACTACAGCAACCCTGACTTTGACGAGGACTTTGTGCCGCAGACCGTGCCTGTGAAGGCCGGAGAGTCGGCCCACTGAGGTCAACGTCGAGAAAGAACTTGACAAAAGCCCCTGCTTCGGTGGGGGCTTTTTTGGTTCGTGGGGTAACTTCGAAACACATGGTGCACGACGACGACTTTGACGTAAGGGGGGAGGCTGAACAGGCGTCCGACGGCGACTTGGATCGAGTGCTTAGGCCTGCGCAGTTTGAAGACTTCACGGGCCAGCGGGCGGCCATGGACAATCTGCAGGTGTTTGTGCAGGCGGCAAGGCAGCGTGGTGAGGCGTTGGATCATGTGTTGTTGCATGGCCCCCCAGGACTCGGGAAGACGACTTTGGCCAACATTGTGGCCAACGAGATGGGTGTGGCCATCCGCACCACGTCTGGGCCTGTGTTGGACAAACCAGGCGACCTGGCGGGTCTTCTCACGAGCCTCGAGCCCAACGACGTGTTGTTCATCGACGAGATCCACCGGTTGTCGCCCGTGGTCGAGGAGTACCTCTACAGCGCCATGGAGGACTACCGCATTGACCTCGTCATCGACACGGGCCCCAACGCGCGGACAGTCCAAATTGAATTGAGCCCGTTCACGATGGTGGGGGCGACCACGAGGTCGGGGTTGCTCACGGCGCCATTGAGGGCGAGGTTTGGCATCAACCTTCGTCTCCATTACTACGACGCCAAGACCTTGACCGACATTGTCGAGCGGTCTTCGGGTATCCTGGGCATCGAGATCGAGCCTGCTGCGGCGTACGAGATTGCATCTCGTTCAAGAGGCACGCCCCGCATCAGCAACGCCCTGTTGCGTCGGGTGCGGGATTTTGCCCAAGTGAAGGGCACGGGGGTGATCGATCCCGAAGTCACGGCCTACGCCCTAGACGCCCTTCAGGTGGACAAGAAGGGCCTGGACGACATGGACAACCGAATCCTGTCGGCCATCATCGACAAGTTCAAAGGAGGCCCCGTGGGGGCGAACACCTTGGCGACTGCCATCGGAGAGAATGCGGGCACTTTGGAAGAGGTCTACGAGCCCTATTTGATCCAAGAGGGATTGTTGGTGAGGACGCCACGAGGCAGGCAAGCCACGACGGAAGCGTACAAGCACCTCGGGCGCACTTCGTCCTCCTCGCCGGGTGACCTTTTCAACGGTTGAGCGGTGGGCCGGACGCTGCACCAAGCCCAAACACGCGCCCAGTGGTTGAAGCACCATGCCAAGGAATTGGGCTTCACGTCCGTGGGCATCTCCAAGGCCGAGCACCTGGACGAAGAGGCGCCGCGTCTCGAGGCTTGGTTGAAGCAAGACATGCACGGCGAGATGGCCTACTTGGAAGGGCATTTCGACAAAAGGTTGGACCCCCGGAAGCTCTTGCCCGGCACCAAGACGGTCGTGAGTCTGCTGTTCAATTACCACAACCCCAAACTGCCGTCGGACCCCCAAGCGCCGCGCATTGCGCAGTACGCCTTGGGTGAGGACTACCACTTCGTCTTGAAGTGGAAGCTCAAAGAGCTGTTGAAGTGGATGAAGCGTGATTGGGGCGATGTGTCGGGTCGGGTGTTTGTGGATTCGGCCCCCATCATGGAGCGGGCATGGGCGGCGAAGTCTGGGTTGGGATGGATTGGCAAAAACAGCTTGCTCCTGAACAGACATCACGGGAGCTACTTCTTCTTGGCGGAGATGCTGTTGGACGTGGAGATCGAGCCTGACGCGCCTGTCACGGACCATTGTGGCAGCTGCACACGGTGCATCGACGCGTGCCCCACCGACGCCATTGTGAAGCCCTACGTCGTGGACGGCAGCAAGTGCATCAGCTACTTCACGATCGAGTTGCGGGGCGCCATCCCGGAGCCCGTGCAAGGCCACATGGAGGACTGGATGTTTGGCTGTGACATTTGCCAAGAGGTGTGTCCGTGGAACCGGCATGCGGAGCCCACGGTGGAACCGAGGTTTGCCCCTCACCCGAGGCTGCTCGACATGACCAAGGCAGATTGGTTGGACTTGACCGAGGAAGTGTTCAAGGAGGTGTTCAAAGACAGCGCCGTCAAGCGCACGGGCTTGGCAGGGTTGACACGGAACATCGCCTTCCTTCAATCTGGAGAGTCGGGCCATAAAAAAGCCCCTCCTGCATCAGGAGAGGCTTGATTGCGTTTATCGCTGCCCCAAGGGGATCACTTCACCAACCACTTCAGGGTTCGTTGGACTTCACCTTGCGTGATTTGAACCAAGTGAATGCCTGGCGTGGCGTTCACCTCCAGGGCGATGCGTTGGGCGCCTTGCGTCACGTTGATTTGGTCGTTCAAGAGCTGGCGACCTGTCAAGTCGAACACCTCCACATGGGCTTGTCCCGCATTCAAGGCGTGCCATTCAAGTTGGGTAGCGCCCCCCCTGGAAGGGTTGGGGAACAAGGCCAGCGACTCTTCGTCCATGTCGAGCCCATTCACACCGGCAACAGTTCCCTGGTCTCCGTCGAACACGGTGATGGAAAATCCATCCTGGATGCCTCCAAGCCACCCAAGCGAATCCAGGCTCAGGGTGAAGCAGTAGGTGTCTGAGCAATCTTCCTCTTCGTTGCCCACGGTCAAACACAGCTCATAAGGTCCGTTGGTCTCGTACTCCCAGGTTGGGAATGGGTCTGTGCTGGACCCTTCGTCTCCGAAGTTCCAAAACACGTCGTTGTCTTCGTCCAATCCGAAAACGAAGACAAACAGCTCGTTGGCGATGGCGTTGCTGTCGGCGTCAAAGGCCTGCACCACCACGAAGTCGGCCTCGCAATCGCCTTCGTCGCCGTTTTCTTCGTCGTCGTCCTCTTCGTCGCCGTCTTCTTCGTCGTCGTCCTCTTCATCGTCCTCCTCCTCCTCGTTCCACGGGCCGTCCACAAATTCGAGCCATTCTTCCAGCTCGTCACATGCGTCTTCGTCGCCATCCAAGCAGGCGTTCAAGCTTTCCAGAATGCCGCAGTACATCCAGGCGTCGTTGCCCATGGCGTCGCTGCAGAGGCTGTCGAGGTATGCGGTCAGTTCGTCCAAATCGAGGTCCTCGAATTCGTCAAAGCCCTCGTCGTCCTCCTCGCAATAGGGGAGTTCGATTTCAGCCTCGAGGATGAACACGCCTGCGGTGTCGATGTCGTTGGACAGCATCATGAAAGCTTCTTCTTCGATGAAGTTGCCAGTACAGTCCGTGGCGGAGGCCGTGACCACACCTTGCATGGTTCCGTCGGGCAGGGCGATGGTCAAGGTGACTTCGTCGTCGCCCATCAAGGTGACGGTCATGGGGGCGTCGCTCAAGGCTGGCTCGGTGGCAATGTCGACAAGCACCACAGCTTCGTCGCCAGCACCGTCTGCGCTGAGCTCAAGCAAGAGGACGTTTTGCTGACCCCAGGCGATGGCCGAGAGCGCAAGCAAGCAAAGTGAGAAAAGGGATTTCATGTTGCGTGATTTTCAGGTACAACCCAAAAATACGCGAAGCGGTTGCATCTCACGTGCGACCCAGGTCACATGACTTGGGCGGCTGCAAAGGTGGTGGCGATGAGGTGGGCATACTTGTGGCGGTACTGCGCCATGGCCCACTGTCGCAGAGTTTCGGCGTCTTCTCGGGATAGCCATTTGAAGCTCTTCTTCAGTTCCTTGGCGAAGAGCCGTTGGTCGAAGCTGACGCGGGTCAGCACGGTTTTGCAAAAGTCCAGCATGTCATTGATGTGGAAGGTGTGACGCAAAGTTGTGGCCAAGGGCTCCCCGGAGCCGTCACGACCGTGTCAAGAAATCCAAAATGCGGCGTCAGGGCGGCAGGTTTGGGCTTGGCGTACCTTTGTCACGGAATGAAACGGAGGCACAACAAAGAGGACCGCAGGGTGCTCATGGCGCGAATGGAGCAAGACAATGTGCCTCGCACCACCCTCAGCTTTTACAGGTACGTCCACTTGGAAAACCCCGCCTTGACGAGGAACCAATTGTACGCGGCGTGGGAAGAGTTGGGGGTGCTGGGTCGAACCTACGTGGCCAGGGAGGGCATCAACGCTCAGATCTCCGTGCCGACCCACCGCTTCGAGGAATTCAAAGCGCATCTGGACAGCTTGGGTTGGCTTCCCAACCTGAGGTTGAATGTGGCGGTGGAGCAGGGCAAGAGTTTCTTCAAGCTGATTGTCCGGGTGAAGGAGAAAATTGTGGCCGACGGGTTGAACGACGACACGTTCGATGTGACCGATTGCGGCGAGCACTTGAAGGCAGACCAATTCAACGCCTTGACCGACCAAGAGGACACGGTCCTCATTGACATGCGCAACGCGTACGAGAGCGAAGTGGGGCATTTCGAAGGCGCCATTTGTCCTGACGTGAACACCTTCAGGGAGGAAATCGCCTTGGTCGAGGACATGTTGCAGGACAAGAAAGACGCCAACATTGTGATGTATTGCACGGGCGGCATCCGGTGCGAAAAGGCCAGTGCCTACCTCAAGCACAAGGGATTTCCCAATGTCCATCAATTGGAGGGCGGCATCATCGAGTACACGCGCCAGGCCAAGGCGTCTGGCCTCCGCAACAAGTTTGTGGGCAAGAACTTCGTGTTCGACGAACGCTTGGCCGAGCGGATTTCGGACGACGTCATCGCCAAGTGCCACACGTGCGGGACGTCCTGCGACGACCACGTGAATTGCGCCAACCCCACCTGCAACATCTTGATGATCCAGTGCTCATCGTGCGGAGAGGCCCTCAAGCACACCTGCAGCGAGCCGTGCAAGGCGTTCATCGAGTTGCCGGAGGAAGAGCAAAAAGCCAAGCGCAAAGGCACCAAAGCCCGTGGGGGATTCATGTCGGGCCACAAAGGCCTGAGCCCCGACGAGGCACCTACCCCAAGAAGTCGGCAGTGACGTCGTAGAATTCGTCTGGCGCCTGGGCGTGCAACCAGTGGCCCACCCCGTCGATGGTGTGGTCGTCCATGTGCACGAAGTGGTCCGCCATAAGGTCCAGGTCCTCGTCAGACACGTAAGGGCTCTCGCCACCACGGATGAACAGGGCAGGAAGCGTGTTCATGCTCAACCCCACTTCTCCCACCACGCCGGACAGCGCTTCTTTCAGCACAGGCACGTTGAAGCGCCAGGCGAATCCGCCCTCCTTCCTGCGGTGCAGCCCTTTCATCAAGAACGGCACAAGCACGGGGTCGGGTCCGAGGGCTTGGGTCAGTTGGGATTGAACCTCTTCACGCGACGAGGCCTCGCTCGGTCGGGTGCCCAAAAGGGCGTCAAAAATGGGCCCATGATGGGGCGTATACGCCCGGGCGGCGATGTCTGCCACGACCATGCGTTCCATGCGTCCAGGGTGATGCTGGGACAGGGTCAGCACGGTTTTGCCGCCCATGCTGTGTCCCAGGAAGGAGGCTTTGGCGATGCCCTCGGCGTCCATGAACCGCACGACATCCTCGGCCATCTCCATGTAGGTGTGGCTCGGGGCATGCGGGCTGCGGCCGTGGTTCCGGGCATCGAGCATCCACACGTTGTGGTGGGAGGCGTAGCGTTTGCCGAGGGATTGCCAATTGTCGCTGCTGCCGAGCAACCCATGGAGGACGATGAGGTGCCCCGCGTCTCCCCTGTTGCAGGCCAAATGCCTGGCATGAAGGGTCAGCCCAGACATGCGCGGTATTGCGCCACGGCGTTGGACAAGCCCAAGTACAAGGCGTCGGCGATCAAGGCGTGGCCGATGCTCACCTCGTCCAGGTGGGGCACTTCACGGCCGAAGTCCGCGAGGTTGTCCAGGTTCAAGTCGTGGCCGGCGTTGACACCCAGACCCGCTTGGTGGGCCAACCGTGCGGCTTCTGCGTAAGGGGCCGCGGCTTCTGCACCCAAGTCGCGGTGCTGGACGGCGTAGGACTCGGTGTACAGTTCGATGCGGTCCGCGCCGACGGCCGCGGCAGCTTCGATTTGGGCTTGATCAGTCTCGATGAACAGGCTGGTTCGAATGCCGCGTTCCTTGAACGTGGCCAGGACGTCTCGCAACAAATCTGCGTGGTCGGTCACATGCCAGCCTGCGTTGCTGGTCAACACGTCTGGGGCGTCTGGAACGAGGGTCACTTGCGCGGGTTGCACCTCGCACACAAGGGCCACAAAGTCGTCTGAGGGATACCCTTCGATGTTGAATCCGGTGTGAACCACGGGTTTCAATGCACGGACGTCGGCGTAGGTGATGTGACGGCCGTCGGGGCGTGGGTGCACGGTGATGCCTTGGGCCCCAAATTGCTGGATGCGCACGGCGGCGTCTACCACATTGGGTTCCGTTCCGCCCCGGGCGTTGCGCAGGGTGGCAATCTTGTTCACGTTGACGCTGAGCCTTGTCATCCTTACCTTTGGTATGCCCCGCGAAAGTACGCCATGCGCGCCCAGAGAATCCTCACCATGGACCTTCCGGTCCTTGCATTGACCGACCCGGTGTCCCGGGCGTTGACGGTCATGGACGAATGCAAAGTCATGCATTTGCCCGTGGTGGAAGAAGACGTCTTCAAAGGGACGGTGTCGGAGGCGGAGCTCTTGGAAATGGACGATCTGGCCCTCATTGCGGAGGCCCGTCTGGATCAAGAATCCATCGGCATGGATTTGCACCTGTACGACGTGGTGGCCCGGATGGGCTGGTCGGACGTGGACGTGTTGCCCGTGGTGCACCGCGGGTTGTACCGTGGTGCGGTGGATCGGTCGTCCGTCATGCGCTTTTTGGCCAAACGCGCCGGTTGGGGCTTCCCCGGCAGCACCATTGTCGTGGAGGTCTTACCCAAAGATTTGAGCCCAGCCGAATTGGTGCGGCTGGTGGAATCGGACGGCGCCCAAGTGACAAGCTTCAACGTCGCTGCGGTGGAAGACAGCGAACGCCTGGAGGTCACTTTCAAGGTGAACACAGAAGAGATTGAGTCGTTGTTGGCCATGTTGCAACGGCACGAGTACACGGTCCAAAGCTTCCACAACGCTCCGGAAGTGGAAGATGAAATGCGTGCGCGTTTTGACGCGTTTATGCGCTACCTCGAACCCTGAACCCACACGCCATGCGGATTGCCATTTTTGGAAAAGCGGTGTCTCCCAACGACGCGGAAGCGCTGAGGGAAGCGTTTCAACGTGTGCTGCAATTGGATGCGTCGCCTTGGATCAGCCAAGCGTATTTGTCTGAGTTGAACGACCACATGGCCGTGCCCGACGCGTTTCGGGCGTTTGACGGGAAGGTGCCCGAGGGCACGGAGTTGTTGCTCGCCTTCGGGGGGGACGGCACGGTGCTCGAAGCGGCGACACTCGTGCGGCAGGGCACGGTGCCCATCTTGGGCGTCAATACGGGCCGACTTGGGTTTTTGAGCAACGTGTCGATGGAGGAGTTTGACCTGGCCATGGACGCCTTGGTGGCCGGGACGACTTGGACCGAGGAGCGGGCCTTGTTGGAGGTTTACGTCGATGGACTGCCCCTGCCCTTGGGGGAGTTTCCGTTCGCCCTGAACGAGGTGGTGATCCACAAGCGGGACACCGCAAGCATGGTGGTCGTGGACGTTCACCGGGGCGACAACTTCGTGAACACATATTGGGCCGACGGGCTGCTCGTCAGCACACCCACTGGATCGACCGCGTACTCCCTGAGTGCTGGAGGCCCCATTGTGCACCCCAGCGCCGATGTGGCCATTGTGACGCCGGTGGCGCCCCACAATCTGAACGACCGACCGCTTGTCGTCCCGCTGGACCAAGAAATCACTTTGATGGCGGACGGACGAGATGCGCAATTTTTGCTCAGCCTGGACAGCCGTTCTTTCCCGCTTGAACCCAAGCAAGAAGTGCGCATTCGCCGCGCCGGATTCAGCATCACCTTGATCAACCTGGAACACCAGAACTTTTTTTCCACGGTTCGGCAGAAAATGCATTGGGGACTCGACCCGCGGGAGCGCTGAATTCAGGGCAATCCCCCGTAATTTCGAGCGTTGTACCTCACGATGCACAACCGTCCATTCACATCGCATGTTGCCCTGCGCACCTCCTTGGTCGTGGCCCTTATGGTCCTTGGCTTCGAGGTGTCGGCCCAATTCAACCGACGTGGCGCCAGCAAGGAAATTGCGTTCCAATTGGGGTCGGCGTGGTACACCGGCGATTTGAACCCGACCAACATGTTTCGGGGCATGTCTCACGTGTCCCAGGGGGCGTTCTACAGGCACAACCTCAACAGTCGCTTGTCCATTCGGGGGCAATACCTCCGGGGCATGATTGAAATGTGGGACGCCGACCACCCCAATGCATGGCAGCAAGAGCGCAACTTGCACTTCCGCAACGAACTGCGGGAATATGCTTTGCTTGGGGAGTTGAACTACCGAGACCACGTGGTGGGTCGCCCCATGAAGCGGATGGTGCCTTTTCTCTTTGCGGGCGTCGCCGTGTACACCCACGACCCGGAAGCGCAAGACCGTTTGGGCAATTGGCAACCCCTCCAGCCGCTCGGCACCGAGGGGCAAGGGTGGTTCGAGGAGGTGGAGAATTACCTGACCTGGGGCGTCGCCGTGCCCTACGGCATCGGCATAAAAGGCACCTTGGGTGAGGCCATGTCCCTCCAGTTGGAGTGGGGTGCGCGGAAGGTGTGGACCGATTACCTCGACGATGTGAGCACGGTGTACATGAACCCGTCGCTGTTGCGCGAGGCGCGAGGCCAAACGGCGGTCGAGTTCGCCGACCGTGCCGAGGACCGTGAATTGGCGGTGGGACAGTCTGTCGCAGGCCTCCAACGGGGCGACCCCGGAAGGGCCGATCGGTACGGATACTTTTTGGTCTCTTTGGGTTTTCGTGTGAGCAAAAAAGCCACAACTTGCTGGGAACAATGACGACCCCACAGGAACAATCGGACAAGGCCCGCGAGCGCGTGCTCAGGGCGGCTGGGATTGACCCGAACAGGGTCCCTGAGCATGTGGCGGTGATCATGGATGGCAACGGTCGATGGGCGAAGCGCCGCGGAGAAGCGCGGGTCTTCGGTCACGCACATGGTGTGGAGTCTGTTCGGGCGACGGTGGAAGCCGCACGGGAATGCGGGGTTCGGCACCTCACACTGTACGCCTTCAGCACCGAAAATTGGAACCGGCCCAAGGAAGAAGTCGACGCGCTGATGGATTTGTTGGTGCAATCTCTGGTCCGTGAGACCCGAGAATTGGCGAGCAAAGGGGTGCGGTTGCGCACCATTGGAGACGTCTCGTCCTTGCCTGCAGCTTGTCAAAATGAATTGACACGTGCCCAAGAAGACTTCACGGGAGAGGTGCACTTGGATTTGATTTTGGCGTTGAGCTACAGCGCCAAGTGGGAGATGGTCGAAGCCATCCGTGGCATGATGCAAGATGGATTGCGGCAAGAGGAAATCTTGCCCAGCACCATCGACAAGTACCTGCAGACGGCTGATTTGCCGGACCCCGAGTTGATGATTCGGACCTCTGGCGAGCACCGCATCAGCAATTTCATGTTGTGGCAATTGGCGTACGCCGAGTTCCACTTCACCTCCGTGCTTTGGCCCGATTTCCGAAGAGAGCATTTCTTCGAAGCCATTCGAGATTTTCAGAACCGCGAACGCCGTTTTGGCGCCGTTCCCAATTTGCCCCAGACGTGATGGATTGTGTGAGAATGTGGTTGCTGCGCCTCGCGTGTGCCTGTTGCGCGGCCACAGGGTTGGTCAAGCCGAGCTTGGCACAAGGGCAAGAGGACCTCATTGACCTGAAGCTGACGAGCACGTACAAGATCGCGGGGCTGACGGTCTTGGGGACCGAGTACACAGATGTCCAGGCCATCAAGCTCTTCAGCTCACTTCAGGTGGGCCAAGAGGTCGAGATTCCGGGGGACGACATCCGCCGGGCGGTCACAGGGTTGTGGGCCCAGGACTTGTTCTCCGACATTCAAATCGAGGTGGCCGAGGTGCGCGACCGCGACGTCTACCTGGTCATTCGGGTGCAGGAACTGCCGCGTTTGACCAGGTACAGCATCGCGGGTGTCAACCGTTCAGAGCAGGAAACGGTGAAGGGCAAGATCGACTTGTTGACGGGCCGCATCCTGGACGACAACGTCTTGGCGGTGGCCACCAAGCGCATCCGTGACCACTATGTGGACAAGGGCTTTTTGGACGTCGACATTGCCATGGAGCAGCAGTCGGACACGCTGTTTGCCAACGGGGCCAAACTCCGCATCCACATCGACAAAGGCGAGAAGGTCAAGGTGGACGAAATCGTGTTCCACGGGGTGGAAGCCTTCGACGAGGAAGTGTTGGCCCGCAAAATGAAGGAGACCAAGGCACGGAAGTGGTGGCGGTTCTACAAGCCTTCGAAATTCCTTGAGAACTCCTTCCGGTCCGACTTGCAAGGCTTGGTCAACCACTACCATGGTCAAGGGTATCGAAATGCCCGCATCCTGGGCGACAGCTTGAGCCGGAACGATGAAGGGCAAGTCAAGTTGGACGTGTACGTGGAGGAGGGCAATCCCTTTTATTTTGGCGACATCACGTTCACTGGCAACACGAAGTACCGCACCACCCAACTGGACAGTTTGTTGGACATCCAACGCGGAGAAGTGTTCAGCTTGGAGCGCTTGGAAACGCGGGTGTTCATGGACCCAAAGGGACTGGATTTGAGCTCGCTGTATCAGGACGACGGGTACCTCACGTTCCAGGCGCGACCCATCGAAAGGCGCGTGGTGGGAGACACCATCGACATCGAGGTGCGCATGATGGAGGGTCAGCAATTCCGCATCGGACGGGTCATGGTGCAAGGCAACTCCAAGACGAACGACCACGTGGTCTACCGCGAGATTCGGACCCGTCCTGGAGACCTCTTCAGCCGGACGGACATCATCCGCACCCAGCGTGAACTGTCCCAATTGGGCTATTTCAACCCAGAAGCGTTCGGGGTGAATCCCATCCAGCATCCGGAGGACGGCACGGTGGACATCGAATACACCGTGGAGGAGAAGCCGTCGGACCAAATCGAGCTCAGCGGCGGTTGGGGCGGCGGACGTGTCGTGGGGACCCTCGGCATCAGCTTCACCAATTTCGCAGCCTCGAAGATGTTCAAGAAGGGCACGTGGCGGCCCATCCCCACGGGGGACGGACAACGTGTGTCGCTCAGGGCCCAATCCAACGGCCTGTTCTTCCAGAGCTACAACTTCAGCTTCACTGAACCTTGGTTGGGAGGGAAGAAGCCCAATTCGCTCAGTGTCAGCGTGTGGAGGTCGATTCAAAGCAACGGCCAACCCAAGATGATCGAGGACCAGATCAACGAGGCCCGCACGTCTTTGGAAATCACGGGTGCCCAAATCGGACTGGGCCAGCGGTGGAAGAAGCCGGACGATTGGTTCGTGTTCCAATCTTCATTGTCCTACCAGCACTTCAACCTCAATGACTTTGGGTCGTTCTTCAGCTTTTCCAATGGCCGCGCGAACAATCTGGCCCTCACTGCAGTGTTGGGTCGGAACTCGGTGAGCGACCCCATTTTCCCTACGTGGGGGTCCAACGTCGAAGTCAGCGTCAAGGCGACACCTCCTTACAGCGCCTTCCGGCCTTTGGATTACTACGAGAACGCAGACGGGTCGCCTGTGGACGACCAAACCCGCTACCGCTGGGTGGAATACCACAAGTGGAAGGTCAAGGCAGAATGGTACACGCCGCTCACCCAATCGGGGGGCGAGAATCCCAAGACCCTGGTCCTCCGCACTGCGGCAGGGGTGGGTTTGATCGGCCAATACAACCGCCGGGCGGGATTGAGCCCCTTCGAGCGGTTCTACCTCGGCGGGGTGTTCTTGAGCGGCTTCGTCCTCGACGGCCGAGAGATCTTGAATTTGCGCGGGTACGACGACCTCAGTTTGACTGCCCCCGACCGGAACACAGGCGCCCCTGTGGTGGCCAAGTACAGTGCAGAGCTGCGCTACCCTTTGAGCACCAACCCGAGTGCGACCATTTACACCCTCGCTTTTTTGGAGGGTGGGAATACTTGGGAGGACCCGCGTGCGTTCAATCCATTCCAAGTGTACCGTTCTGCAGGGGTGGGCATGCGCATCTTCCTGCCGATGTTCGGATTGCTCGGCCTGGATTACGGATGGCGACTCGACGACCTCGAGTCGGTGCCGAACATGGACCGCGCTCAATTCCACTTCTCCATCGGCATGAACATGGGTGAACTTTGACCCCGAGCCAATTCAGAATTTCAGAGACATGATCAAGTCCCTTTCCAGTTCCTTCCGCCAAGCCATGTTTGGCGTGGCCATGTTGGCATCCATGGCACTGTCCTTTGACGCGGCCGCGCAGAAGTTTGCCTACATCGATTCAGAGTATGTGCTGTTGCACATGCCGGAATACGCCTCCGCCCAGACGGAGCTCAACAATTTTGCCATCGAATGGCAAGCCGACATCGAATCCAAGCTCGAGGCGGCCGATCGTCTGGAAGTGGCGTACCGGGCGGAGCGTGTGCTGTTGACGGCAGAAATGCGTGTGAAGCGTGAAGACGAGATTGCCAAAAAGCGTGACGAAGCCAAGGAAATGCAGAAGCAGAAATTTGGGGTGGACGGTGAGCTGTTCCAAAAGCGCCAGGAACTCATCGAACCGGTTCAGCAGCAGATTTTCGAGTCGCTGAAGGACATCGCTTCTGGCAGCGGGTACATGGTCATTTTTGACAAGAGCAACCAGAGCAACATGCTCTACACCAACCCCAAGTACGACATCTCGGACCGCCTCATCAAGAAACTGGGCTACGTGCCTGGCGAGACCATCACCCCCGAAGGCGACAAAGCGGGCAAAGACGGCGACGGTGGAAAGGGCGGAAGCTTGCAGGACCGCGGAAGAGATGCGATCAACGGTGCCAAAAACAGCGCCCGCGATCGCGTCAACAGCGCCACGCGCGGGGCCGGAGGCACCGTGGGCCGCCCAGGCAGCAAGAATTGAACAAATGCCCCATCCTTAACGCACATTGACATTGAACCGGGTGGCCTTGAGCGACCTTCACTTTCCGAAATTGAACCCCATGAAAAACCTTTTCCTTTTGGCCGTGTTGGCCATGGCAGGCTTGACCGACGCAGTGGCCCAAAAACTGGGTCACTTGGACGCCCAAGAGATTTTGTTGACATTGCCTGAGCGCGCGGAGGCCCAGACTTCCATCGAGGCTGCCGCCGCCGAATACGAGTCGGAGGTCGCCCGCATGCAGGGAGAGCTTGAAACCAAGTTCGCGGATTACCAAGCGAAGGCCGCCACATGGCCCGACGCCATCCGCCAGCAAAAGGAACGCGAACTCCAACAGTTGGATGCAGGCTTGCAGGAATTTGGGATGACCATCCAAAACGACCTCGCGCAGATGGAGCAAAATTTGCTCGCCCCCATGATTGAGCGCGTCCGTGAAGCCATCGACGCCGTGGGCAAAGAGCACGGTTACACGTACATCTTCGACACCAGCACAGGCGTGACCTTGTACAACGGAGGAGAGGACGTGACCGACTTGGTGAAGACCAAACTGGGCATGTGAACGCGCCCATTGGCATTTTTGATTCGGGCATTGGCGGCTTGACCGTCGCCAAGGCCCTTGTAGAGCGGCTCCCTCGGGAGTCGTTGTACTATGTGGGCGACACGGCCCACATGCCGTACGGCGACAAAAGTGTCGACAGCTTGAAAGAATTCGCCGCAGGCATTTCCCAGCGGTTTGTGGACGCCGGCTGCAAAGCCGTGGTGGTGGCCTGCAACTCGGCATCCAGCAACGCCCTTGAAACCGTGAAGGCGGCGATGGGTGCGCGCGTTCCGGTGATCGATGTGGTTCAGCCCGTGGTGAATTGGGTGGCGCAGCACCACTCTGGGAAGCAGGTGGCGCTGGTGGGAACCCGTGCGACCGTCGACAGCGGCATCTACCAGGCCAAGCTGGCTGAGGTCAACGTGGCGACGAAGGTGCGGGCCACCCCTTTGCTGGCCAGCGCCATTGAAGAAGGCTTCCACAACGGCACAATTTCCGAAGCCGTGGTGAACGCCTATTTCGCAGACCAATGGACGGCGGGGACCGAGGCGTTGATTTTGGCCTGCACCCACTACCCGTTGGCGATGGGCCAAATCATGGAGGTGCTGAACGAGCCCTTGAATGTGGTGGACGGTCCGGCCATTGTGGCCGATGCGGTGACAGAGGCGCTGGCTCACCGCGGTTTGGGCGCGCCGGAAGACGGACCCCTGAGTCGTCGCCGGTTTGAGGTGACAGATTGGACAGAGTCGTTCGCCCAAGGCGCCAAGCACATCATGCAGTCGGACCTCAACCTTCAGGAGGTGGGGTGGACGGGCCTTTGAACCAACCCGCGTACTCGACGTACCGCGCGGAGGTTTGCGCCAAATGGGCGCGCAGCTCCTCGCTGACCTGACCCTTGCATTTGGCAGGAACCCCTGCCCACAGCTCACCGTCCCCAATTTGGGTCCCCGCCAAGACGACCGACCCGGCGGCAACCACGGCGTGCTTGCCAACCACCGCATGGTCCATCACGGTTGCCCCCATGCCGATGAGCGCACCCTCTTGAACGTGTGCCCCGTGGACAATGGCGTTGTGTCCGAGGCTCACCTCGTTGTCCAACCTTGTTTCACTTTGACCAAACGTGCCATGCACCACGACGCCGTCTTGGATGTTGACCCGTTCTCCGACGTGGATGGGGGCCACGTCCCCTCGAAGCACAGCCTGGAACCACACGGTGCTGCTCCGTCCCAAGCTCACCTCGCCAACCACGGTGGCGTTGGGCGCAAGCCAAGTGGTCTCATGGAGGACTGGGGCATGCCCGCGGACAGGGAGGATGGTGGCCATGGGCGCAAATTACCATCCTTTGCGCGTCATCCAAGTGACGTCCACCGCCGCCTTGACGTCGTCTTGCGTCACCTCGTCCGCCCCTCGCCAATCGGCATGGGCATCGGCCAACTTTTCCAAGGACGCCCTGACCCGCATGCTGGCTTGGCGGCGGATGTCGCTGTTCAACCACCCATGTCGGGCATCGTTCTCCCAGGGAATGTCCTCGGTGGGGAAGGGACGACCCACCCAATCAAGGATGTCGTCCCAAGTTCTGGGGCAAGGGGTCGGATCGTGACCGACGTCGAGTTGAACGGCGAAGCGTTCAAGCAAGGGTGCTGAGCATTTTCTGCGATGCAGTTTGCGTTGCGCAGGGGTGCAAAGGCAGCGATCGTGGCCTCGTCCACAGGCACAGGGGTTGGTGGCGGCCACAATCCAGGGTTTGGACGTCCAAATTGCGGCGCCTTCTGCCCGATGGAGTTCCAAGCGGTCGGTTTCCATGACATGGCGCAGTGACTCTCGGGCCGGCCTGGCCCACTCCAAAAATTCGTCCAAGAAAAGCACACCGCCATCGGCTTGGGCCCACGCACCAGGCTGGGGCGCGCCCCGCCGCCAGGCCCCCAACAACCCTGCGACGCCACCTGCGGGGTGCGGGGCGACCCACGGCACATTCAATTTTCGAAGGTGTCGTGCGCGCAACGCAAGGCACGTCTTCGCCAAGCTCGTTTTGCCGCAGCCTGGAGGCCCTGACATCAGCACGGGAAGGCGATGTTTTGCAGCTATCGCCAGCCAAGTTTTGGCATGGCCTTCGCCTTGGATCTTCTCCCAATGCAGGTCACGAGGGAGGACATGACCCTTCTCAGGGTTGGGCGACGGCGTAGCGTTCAAGCCTTGCCAAGAGGGCGTTGAGTTCACCAACTGGAGCAGGTCCGGGATTTCCCACCTGCGCTTGAGTCCGTGGTTGTCGGGAAGAAACCTGTCACCACCTGGAGCGTGGATGAGGCATTGGATTTCAGAGGGTGCAACGTGGCCAAGCTTGGACAGGCTTGTTGAAGGTCCAAGGGATGGACCGTGGAGGCCCCCAGAAAGGGTCAAGGTTCCTGCATGGGCGGTGTAGAGAAGGTCTTGGGCTTGCAAACGACCGGCAAGTGTCAGCAGTGCAGCAGCGAAGGCCAAGTCGAGATGAGGCACGTCTTCTTTCGTGCAAGTTGGGTGCACATGAAGGGTGAGCGATTGGGTTGGCGGACGAAGTCCGACGTGTGCCAAGGCGGCTCGGAGTCGAGCCATGCTTTCTTGGGCTGCGCCGGGGGGCAGCCCAGAGGTACGCACCAAGGCGCCTCGTTCCGCGCGCACCTCCACAGAGAACCACGGGGAGTGGGGTTTCGTGGCGACGAAACCCCAAGTTCGAATCAGCATCAGAGACTCAGCCTTGGGTCAAGGCTTGTTCAATGGCGTCGATCCAGCTGTGAATGCAGCGGATGTGCACTTCCTGGATGCGGTCGGCGTAGCCAGACCAAGGAACACAGACGTCCACATCAGCCATGGGACGCAGTGCGCCTCCACCGTTTCCCGTCAGGGACACCACGTGCATGCCTGCGGCTTGGGCCGCGCGACAGGCTTCCAGGATGTTGCTGGAATTGCCGCTGGTGCTGATGGCCAGCAGCACATCCCCGGGACGCCCCAGCGCTTGCACTTGGCGGGCGAACACCTGGTCAAACCCGTAGTCGTTGCCGACGCAGGTCATCGCCGACACATCTGACAACGCGAATGCGGCCAGGGGAGGGCGATCGTCGCGGTAACGGCCACTCAATTCTTCGGCGAAGTGCATGGCGTCGCACATGGAGCCGCCGTTGCCGCAAGATAAAATCTTGCCATCTTGACGCAGGGCGTCGATCAACACATCCACACCTTTCTCCATCGAATCCAAGAACGCCGCGTCGCCCAACAAGTCGTTGGCGAGGCGTGCGCTTTCTTCGAAATGGGAAAGGATGCGTGTCATGGAGGGGTGTTTCATGCCGCGAACGTCGGGCGGATCAGGAGGCCGTGGGCCCTTGACTTAGCCGTCGTTGTGGCACAATCAACGGTTGAATTCAGCCAGGCCTTCGTCAAGAAATTCCAAAAACAGCTCAGCGTCGGGGTCGTAGCCGGCACTCCCGCCAATGTGGTTGCCGTCGTGGTCAATCATGACGTAGAAGGGCTGGGCATTTCGGTTGAATCGCGAGGCTTGCAGGTAGGACCATTTGTTGCCAATGGTCTTGATGCGGAAGTCCTTTCCGCCGTATTGCTCCACGCGGTGTTCGTCCTCGGGCAAGGCCGTGCGATCGTCCACGTACAGCGACACGAGGACCACGTCCTCTGTCAATTTGGAAGCGACTTCAGCGTCGGACCAAACCTGTTCTTCCATTTTCCGGCAGTTGACGCAGGCCCAGCCTGTGAAGTCCAACAGCATGGGCTTGCCTTCGGCTTGGGCGGCGGCCAAACCCTCTTCGTAGTCGTCGAAGCGGGCCTCCACGTGTCCGCCGTGTCCGCCCGACTCACCCGAGCCGCCCCCGTGGTTCCATTCGCTGTAGAACGTCGGAGGGGGAAAGCCGCTGATGAGGTTCACGGGGGCGCCCCACATCCCTGGGGTCAGGTAAATGGCCAACATCAAGAAAACCAAACCAAGCGAGAATCTGAATACCCCGATGCGCTCCAGTTTGCTGTCGTGCGGGAGGGAGTACCACCCGAACAGATAAAAGGCGATGGCCAAACTCACCGCAATCCAAATGGCGATGAACAGTTCCCGCTGCAGCAGGCCAAGCTGAAGGACGAGGTCGGCGTTGCTCAAGAATTTGAAGGCAAATCCAATTTCCAACAGGCCCAACACGACTTTCACGCTGTTCAGCCAGCCTCCGCTTTGAGGCAAGCTGTTGAGCCAACCTGGGAAGGCGCTGAACAGCCCAAAGGGCAGGGCCAACGCCGAGGAGAAACCGAGCATCACCGCGGTGGGTGCCGCGAAGGATCCCGTGGCTGCACCCGCCAGCGCGGATCCGACCAAGGGGCCCGTGCACGAGAACGAGACAATGGCCAAGGTGGCGGCCATGAAGAAGATGCCCACGATGCCCCCGCGGTCGGAAGCCTGATCGGCCTTGTTGGCCCAGCTCGAGGGCAATTGAATTTCAAACGCGCCCAGGAAACTGGCACCAAAAACCAGCAACAAGGCAAACAGGAACACGTTGAAGATGGGGTCTGTGGAAATCACATTCAGCACATCCACTCCGAAGAACGCCGTCAACGCCAGGCCCAAACCGGTGTAGATGAAGATGATGAACGCGCCGTAGATGAGGGCGTTTCGAATGCCTTCGGCGCGCGTTTTGGACTGCTTCGTGAAGAAGCTCACGGTCATGGGGATCATGGGGAAGACACACGGCGTCAGCAACGCCGCCAAGCCCAGCCCGAACCCCAGGAGGAACGTCCACAACAGGCCTTCTTCGCCTTCCTCACCCTCTTCAGATTCGTCGCTTTCACCTGGGCCCGCGCCCTCGTCCTCGGTGTCTCCGTGGCCGGCTTCGCCATGGTTGCAGAGGTGCTTCGAAGGCGGGCAGTAATCGGGGCGGTCCGCGCCGGGACGGACGTCTGACAACGCCACGGCGATGGGAATTTCTTCAGGCGGCAAGCACATGCTTGCGTCGCACACCATGAACACCACATAGCCTTTGAGCGTGTCGGCGGAGTTGGCCCCTGACAGGTCCAGGCGTTGGTGCCAAAAGACCTCTTCCTCGAAGTACTTGAGGTCCATCAAGAAGTTGGGGTCGTACTCTTCGATGGGGGTGCATTCCTCCACCTCGCCCACCGCTGCAACGCCCGCGGGCAGGTCCCATTCAAACATGGTCGGCACGGGGCCTTCGTTGGGGTCGTTGTCTTGGCTGTAGATGTGCCAACACGCATCCACAGACGCGTGGACGACCAGGTCGTGGAGGCCTTCCTCCTCGCTGGGGTAGAGGGCGATGTCCCACGCTACGGGGTCTTCGATTTGTCCCCACGCAAGGGAGCCAACCGCAGTGAGCCATCCGACGAGCGCCAGCGTGCCGAGACGCTGGAAGGAAACGAGGGTGTTGGAGATCATGGGTGCGAAATCTTGGATTCAACGTCCGAGGTGATGCAAAGATACCGAGACGTTCAAGGACGGCCGGCAGCCTGCGCCCAATTCGTCACAATTCCACCTCCTGCCCCTCTTCCAGGCCAAACCGCTTCCTCAAAGCACCCACCACGAGGTAGACCAACGGCGTGTCCAAGGCCGCCACCAGGGTTTTGAAAAGCACCCCGTTCAGCATGAGCGTCCCAAACCGCGTCCACTCGATTTCACCCACCACACACAACAACCCGAGCACGGTGGCGGTGTCCAAGATTTGGGAGGGGATGGTGGAGAGGTTGTTCCGGAGCCAAAGGTGCCGGCCCTGGGTTCGGTGTTTCCAAAAGTGGAAGAACCGGACGTCGATGAATTGGGCCACGAGGTACGCCGCCATGGAAGCGCCCACGGCCAGGGCGGTTTGGCCAAACACGTGGTCGAACTCCGCGTCGTTCACGGGCGACCATCCCGCTGCGGTCACCCCCCCTGCGAGGGTCACCATGCCCAGGGTCACCAGGGAGGCCACCAGGCCAGACACGACCACCATGTTGGCCTTCTTTTTCCCGTAGACCTCGCTGATGACGTCGGTGACCAGGAAGGTGAGTGGGTATGCCAGCAGGCCCACACTCTGCTCGAAGGTGAACCCGCCCATGTCCCAGGTGAAGAATTTGCGGAAGACCAAATTGCACGTCACCAAGCATGCCACGAACAGCCCGGCGAGCGACAAAAACCCGGCCAGGGCCAGGTCGCGGTTGCGTCCAGAAAGGGACTTGGCGTCGGGCAGCGTGTGGCTCATGGTGCGTTGAAATTGGCAGGGGATGTCCATGCAAACCAAGCGCCCTCAAGGCCGGAATGTTCAGCGCCGATGCGTGCGTGTTCAGCGCGTTTCAAGCCGGCCACCCAAAGCAGCACCCCGTCGCGTTGCCGAACAAGAACATGGGCATGTGGGCGTGCGGTGTGGGGGAGTTTGGCCTGGGTCAAGACGTCCGACACCAAGCTCCGCCCTTCCATGCCCAGCGGTTGGATGCGGTCGCCGGCTTGCCAAGGCCGGACCACAACGGGAAAATCTGCCGCAGGTACCCAACACCGCGTCATTGGCGTGGAGGTGGGGTCGGTCGGGCCGGCGCCGCGCTCCACATTCAGGCCGGTCGTGCCCAGCGGCTGTGGGTGTCGCGGCACGTCGTTCCACTTGATTTCCATGCCATTTGTGTTCTCCTCGCCTTCTGCGTGCGGGACTTCTGTCCACCGGAGGTGGGTCCGTTCGCGCACGACGCGTTGGTGGCCAAGCGCGACGCTCCGTCCGACCTGGGTGTCTTTCTGGAGCAAGTCAACCACCCGCGCGGCGTGGCGTTGCGGCCATCCAGCTTCTCGGAGGGCGTGGCGAAGCGTTTCGCGGCCCAGGGGCGCGGCATGAAGCGCTTCCACGTCCCACAGGCCGGGTTGCACTTCGGCCTCAGTTCGGATGCGTTGAAGGGTGGCCTGAACGGCCGCGTTCAAGTCGGCCATACGGGTGGCCAGCTCCCGAAAATGCTTGCTGACGCCGGGCTCGGCAGCTTCCAAGGCGGTCAGCAGGTCGTGCCGAACTCGGTTGCGACGGTAGGTCCGTTCGGCGTTGCTGGCGTCCTCACGCCATGCCAGACCATGGGCCTTGGCGTAGGCCTCGAGTTCGCGTTTTGGGACCTGAAGCAGAGGTTTCAAACGCCTTCCATCCCAAGGGAGCATGCCGCACAAGGAGAGGGGGTTGGCGTTGCGCATGGCTTGGAGCAGCCACGTCTCGGATTGGTCGTCGGCGTGGTGAGCCGTCAACACGGCGTGGGCGCGGTGGGCATGTCGGAGCGACTCAAACCACGCCTGTCGCGCCTTGTGGGCCTCGCCTTGAAACCCTTGTGCGCCTCGTTTCAGCTCTTCCGCCTTCAAGTGCAGTTTCTCAAAAGCCCATCCAAACCGTTCGGCGAGTTGCGCGACGAAAGCGGCGTCGGCTTGGCTCGCTTCCCCGCGGGTATGGTGGTTGACATGGGCGACCACGCAAGGCACGCCAAGCGCCTCCAAGACGTGCAAGAGCACGGTCGAGTCGACACCCCCGCTCGCCCCCACCACCACGCGCTGTCCTTGGGTCCATCCGGAATCCACCAGGGCTTGGTGGACGTGATGCTCCAGGGTCGTCATCGCTCGAGGCAGGATTTGAGGGCCGCCACCTTCAGCAGGCACTCGTTGTATTCGTCGTCTCCTTGGGCCAAGAGGGTCAACGCCCCGCCGACGGTGGCGTCGACTCGGCCGGTGTCCGCGCTGTGCATCAAGCTGCGGATGACCACGTTGAAGTCCCAGTCGCCTTGGGCGTCCACGTAGCCAATGGTGCCGCTGTACACCCCTCGACCGTGTCCTTCGAGGAAGGCAATGAGGTCCATGGCGCTGAGTTTGGGGGCGCCCGTCATGGACCCCATGGGGAATGTGGCGCGCAGGACGTCCTCGGCCGTGGCTTCGGGCTGGAGCTGGCACGAAATGGTGCTGATCATTTGGTGCACCGTGGAGAAAGTGTGCAGCCCAAACAACTCGTCCACCTTCACGCTGTTCGGCTGGGCCACGCGGCTCAGGTCGTTGCGCACGAGGTCGACAATCATCACGTTTTCAGCACGTTCCTTCTCGCTCTCCAACAGACTGCGTTTCAAGGTGTCGTCTTCCTCTGGAGTGCCTCCGCGGCGCACGGTGCCTTTGATGGGTTGGCTGCGAAGGGTTTGGCCACGTTTTTCAAGGAACCGCTCTGGGCTCGCGCACAAGACGCGGCGGTGGCCGGCTTGGATGTAGGCCGAGTGCGGCGCCTTCGTGGTGGCGGCCAAACGTTCGAACAGGGTCCAACTTGCCTGGCCAGGGGCCTGCCCTTGCCAAGGCATGCAGAGGTTCATTTCATAGATGTCCCCTCGCCTCAGCGCGGCTTGCACGGCGTCGAACTTGTTGAGGTACGTCTCCCGATCCCACCCGGGAGTCAACGGCTGCCAATCGCCCTCCATGGCAGCAAAGTCAATTGGTCCTGACGAAGGACCGCCGATGCACGCCAGCACATCCGAGGCCCAAGGCAAAGACTCGCCGCACACCACAGAAGGTTGAAGTTCCCCCGGCGCCCATTCCAGCAGGAATGCAGGTTCCCACCAATGGAGGTTGGGCCATCCGCTGGGGTGTTCCTGCGTGGCGTGTCGAGGGGCATCGAGGGTTTCGCCTTGGGTCATGCCCAGGCACGCGTGCAAGTCGTAGCCCAGCCAGCCCACCGTCCATGCCTCTCTGGCCGTGGCGTCAGCGACAAATCGGTCCCACAACGCCCAAGCGCCAGGCTGGGGACCGTCCACCAGAATCGACTTGGTCGCCCCCACAGCCAGCCAAGCACGTCCACTCAACCGTTCGTCCCAAAGAAGCGCCACGTGTTTGTGGGCGTCGACGACGGGTTGAAGGTTGGGAAGCGTGCGCACGGCCATGCGCACAAGTTAAATGTGCAGCGCGCGGTCTTCCGTGGCGGCCAAGGCGGCCTCTTTGATCGCTTCTGTGAAGGTGGGGTGGGCGTGGCTCATGCGGGAGATGTCTTCCGCACTGGCCCGGAATTCCATGGCGACCACCGCCTCGGCGATCATGTCCGCGGCACGTGGGCCACACATGTGCACACCCAAAATTTCATCGGTCTCGGCGTGGGCCAACACCTTCACCACGCCGTCGGTGTCCATGCTGGCGCGTGCCCGGCCACTCGCCTTGAATGGGAAGCTGCCGCTCTTGTAGGCGACTCCGTCGCTTTTGAGTTGTTCCTCAGTGGCCCCCACGCCTGCCACTTCGGGCCAGGTGTAGACGACATTCGGGATGAGGTTGTAGTCGATGTGTGGGTGCTGTCCGGCGATGGTTTCTGCGGCGAACACGCCTTCCTCTTCGGCTTTGTGGGCCAACATCGCGCCGCGCACCACGTCGCCAATGGCGTAGATGTGTGGAACGGCTGTGCGCATGTGGGCATCCACGTCCACGCGGCCGCGTTCGTCGGTGGAGAGTCCTGCTGCCTCGAGGTTCAACCCGTCGGTGTACGGCCGTCTTCCCACGCTGACCAGGCAGTATTCCGCCTTGAATGTGACCTCATCGCCTTTGGCGTCGTCGGCCTTCACGGTGACGCTGCGGCCTGCAGCAGTGACCTCCTTCACCCCGTGCTTGAGGTGGAATTTGGCCCCGAGCTTCTTCATGGAACGCATGAGTTCTTTGCCCATGGCGCGGTCCATCGTAGGGATGATGCTGTCGGCGTATTCCACCACGTGCACTTCGGTGCCGAGACGCGCGTAGACGGATCCGAGTTCAAGGCCGATCACGCCGCCGCCAATGACCACCATGGACTTGGGCAATTTGGGCAGACTCAGGGCTTCCGTGCTGGTGATGATGCGCTTCTTGTCCACTTCAATGAAGGGCAGCGTGCTGGGTTTGGACCCCGTGGCCACGATGACGTGCTTGGCCTCAATTTGGGTGGCGTCGCCTTTGCCTGGCGTCACCGCGATGGTGTGGGCGTCCACGAACGAGCCCACGCCGTGGAGCACGTCGATGTTGTTCTTCTTCATCAAGAAGTTGATGCCCTCCGTGGTTTGGGCCACGACTTCGCCCTTCCGGGCAATCATTTGAGGGAAATCCAGAGACAACTCACCGACCCCAATGCCGTGGGTGGCGAACTGCTCCTTGGCCTGGTGGTAATGTTCGGAGCTGTCCAAAAGCGCCTTCGACGGGATGCATCCCACATTCAAACACGTGCCCCCAAGGGTAGGGTATTTCTCCACCAAGGCGGTGCGCAAACCCAGCTGCGAAGCACGGATGGCCGCCACGTATCCTCCAGGGCCACTTCCGATGACAACAACGTCGTACAATTCCATGCCGCAAAGGTAGTGCGGCCGTGGGGCTTGGCGCCCTTCCGTGTTGTTTCTTTGCACCTTCCCATGTGGTCACGCCTCGCTTCCATTTTGATCCGCCATCGGCTGCCAGCCGTCCTGACGTTGGCCGCGTTGACGGTGTTCATGGGATTGCAGATTCCCAACCTGAAGATGCAGTACAAGTACGGCGGCATCCTCCCCGAGGACGACCCTGCTGAATTGGCGCATGCACGGTTTTTGGAGTCCTTTGGGGCGGAAGGGAACGTGTTGGTGATTGGGGTGGAAGACGAACAACTCCGCACCGGAGACGGGTTGATGGCGTGGCACGAGCTCGCGGAAGAGATTCGTGCCCTGCGTGTGACGGTGGACGGTGCGCCTGCAGTGATCATCGACTCGGTGTTCGCGTTGACACATGCCTTTGAGGTGTCCAAGCACCCTGTGGAAAAGCGGTTTGAACTGATTCCTGTGGCCAGAGAATTGGTGGAGGGCATGCCCAATGCCCCGCCGTTGAGCGACAAACGGGCTTCCGAAATTGTAGACAAGGTTCGGTCTTTGCCGTTTTACGACGGGCTGCTCTACAACTTGAACAACGAGGCGACTTTGATGATGGTTGTGTTCAACCACGACATGCTGAATTCAGCCCAACGGGGCACCATTGTCGAGGACATCATCGAGGTGTCGGACAGGTGGTCCGAGACGCATGACATCACCACGTATTTGAGCGGCCTGCCGTTCATCCGCATCAGCATGACCAACAAGGTCAAGGGCGAGATCGGGTACTTCATCGGTGCGGCGATTTTGGTGACTGCATTGTTGCTAATGTTGTTCTTCCGCAACCTCGCAGTGGTGGGGGTGTGCATGGCTGTGGTCGCCGTGGGCGTGACGTGGTCCTTGGGCAGCATCGCCTTGTTTGACTTTCGAGTAAGCCTGTTGATGTCGCTCATCCCGCCGCTCATGATTGTGATAGGGGTGCCCAATTGCATCTACTTGGTCAACAAGTACCAGGCAGAGTTCAAGCGCCACGGCAACAAGATGATGGCGCTGCAGCGGATGGTGACCAAGGTGGGCAACGCCACGCTCTTGACCAACGCCACGACGGCTTTCGGATTTGCCACGTTCATCTTCACGCACAGCCCGGTGCTCATTGAATTTGGGGTGGTCGCGGCCTTGAACATCATGGTCACCTTTGGCATCAGCATTGTGCTTATTCCGGCGCTCTTCACGTGGTTGCCCGAGCCGACGGAGCACCATTTAACCCACTTGGACAGGGTGTGGGTGGACCGCGTGGTGGGCACGTTTGTCCGCGCGGTGCAAGAGGACCGAACGCGCGTGTACTTCGCCGCGTTGGTGGTCTTGGCCATGAGCGCATGGGGCATGACCCAAATGCAGACCACCGGAAACATTGTGGACGACCTGCCCAAGGAAGACCGGGTGTTGACCGACCTGGGCTGGCTGGAAGACCGGTTCAAAGGCGTCATGCCGTTCGAGGTGTTGGTGGACGGCCAGAAGCCAGGCCAAATTTTGAGTGCCGGCAACCTTCGACGCATTGAGAAATTTCAGAACCTGCTTCAGGAGTACCCAGAATTTTCGCGCAGCCTGAGCGCAGTGGACGCGGTCAAGTTTGGGGTGCAAGCATTTTACGGGGGCGACCCCGACCGTTACCGGCTGCCCAACCGCCAAGAGCGTTCGTTCATGGGGCCATACTTCCGCGGCAGCGAGTCCGCCGCATCCGACGTCGACGACGCCACTTCGGTGACCGCCAATTTCGTGGATTCCTCTAAGACGGTGACCCGCATTTCAGCGAACATGGCGGATGTCGGCACGTTGGAAATGGAAGCGCTCATGGCTGAGTTGCGGCCCCGCATGGACAGCATCTTCCCGCCTGAACGCTACGACCTTACCATCACGGGCACAAGCATCGTGTTTCTGGAAGGCACGAACTACCTGGTGAAGAATTTGGCCATTTCCATGACGCTGGCCATCATGGTCATCGCTGTGGTCATGGCGCTGTTGTTCAAGAGTGCCCGAATGGTGGGCATTGCGCTGATTCCCAATCTGCTTCCGCTTCTGTTCACGGCGGGGGTGATGGGGTGGACTGGCATTCCCATCAAGCCGTCGACCATTTTGGTGTTCAGCGTGGCCTTCGGCATCTCGGTGGACGACACCATCCACTTTTTGGCCAAATACAGGCAAGAGCTTCAGGCCAACGGCTGGAACATCCGCAACGCGGTGCTGGCGGCGGTGAAGGAAACCGGCGTGAGCATGATGTACACGTCGATCGTGCTGTTCTTTGGTTTCATGATGTTCGCCATGAGCGAATTCGACGGCACGCGCTCGTTGGGCATTTTGGTCTCGGTGACCCTCTTGGTGGCGATGTTCACCAACCTCATGCTGCTCCCGTCTTTGCTCATGAGCTTTGCACAATTCGTGACCACGAGGACATTCAGCGAGCCGTTTTTTGACTTGCTCGACGAGGAGGAAGTGTTGGACATGCAGGCCCTTCAAGTTCAAAAAGGCACAAGCCCTGGGAAGGGAGAAGAACGGCATGAAGGGTTGCGTGGCCGGTCCTGAGTGACGGGGTCGCCTATCTTTGAGGCGTGAAAGGAATTGTTCTTGCCGGCGGAAGTGGATCGCGTTTGTGGCCACTGACCAAGGCAGTCAGCAAGCAGCTGATGCCCATCTACGACAAGCCGATGATTTATCATCCGCTGTCCACCTTGATGATCGCAGGCATCCGGGACATCCTCATCATCACAACCCCAGAAGACGCTTCGGCGTTCCAGCGCCTGCTTGGCGACGGCTCGGGCTTGGGGTGCTCGTTCACCTATACCGTGCAGGAAGAGCCCAACGGCTTGGCGCAAGCCTTTGTGCTGGGCAAAGCGTTCATTGGCCAAGACAAAGTGGCCCTTGTGCTCGGCGACAACATCTTCTACGGCCGAGGATTCGGTCGGACGTTGAGGGCCCACACGGATCCCGACGGCGCAATCGTGTTTGCCCACTTTGTGAACGACCCTGGACGTTATGGGGTGGTGGATTTTGACGAGGAGGGCAAGGTCATCAGCATCGAAGAAAAGCCAGCCCAGCCCAAATCCAATTATGCGGTCCCAGGCTTGTATTTCTACGACAACGACGTGGTGTCCATCGCCGAGGGGCTCGAGCCCAGTGCCCGGGGCGAATACGAGATCACCGATGTGAACAAGGCGTACCTCGACGCAGGCAAACTTCAAGTGGGCGTGCTCGACCGCGGGATGGCCTGGTTGGACACTGGCACCCATGCGTCGTTGATGCAAGCCTCGCAATTTGTCCAAGTCATCGAGGAACGCCAGGGTCTCAAAATTGGATGTTTGGAAGAGATCGCCTGGCGCATGCGATTCATTGACGACGCCCAGCTTGAGTCGCTCGCCCAACCGCTGTTGAAGAGCGGCTACGGCACCTACCTCATGAACATCCTGCAGCGCGGGTTGTGATTCACCTAACCTCCAAGCCATGAGCTCTTCCCCCCGTGAATCCCAGTGGCGTGACGCCCTGCAACAAGCACTCACCGGATTCCTGTCATCGTATCCAGAAGGGGCCGCAGACGGGTTGTACGACCCCATTCATTACCTCTTGTCCTTGGGGGGCAAGCGGATTCGCCCCGTGTTGGCTTTGGCGGCGTGCGAAGCCGAGGGAGGTGAGATGTCCGAGGCGATGCCGGCGGCCATGGCGGTGGAACTGTTCCACAATTTCACCTTGATGCACGACGACATCATGGACGAGGCGCCCTTGCGCCGCGGACGCCCCACCGTGCACACGAAGTGGGATGACAATGCGGCCATTCTCTCGGGCGACGTCATGTACACCTTGGCCCTTGAAGCGCTCGAAGGTACGCCTTCCCATGCCCTGGCGGGTGTGTTGTCGATGTTCAACACCACCGCTCGGGAAGTCTGCGAAGGCCAGCAGGCTGACATGGCATTTGAATCCCGGGACGAGGTGGCGGTGGACGCCTATGTGGAGATGATTCGGCTCAAGACCTCGGTTCTGTTGGCAGCCTCAGCGGCCATGGGTGCGATGTGTGCCGGGGCGTCGACTGAGCGCGTGAAAGCGTGGTACGCCTACGGACTCAACGTGGGGTTGGCGTTTCAGATCCAGGACGATTTGCTCGACACGTTCGGAGAGAGTGGAAGCACAGGAAAGCAAGTGGGGGGAGACATTTTGAGCGACAAGAAGACTTTGCTTTGGCTCACCACCCTAGCCCAAACCGAGGGCCGAGAAGTGTTGGAAGCGTGGACTGGCGTGCAGCCCGCCTCCGGCACGGACCTAGCCGAGGCCAAAATCCAAGCTGTGCGCGCGGCGATGCTCGCGGCGGGTGCCGACCGGTTTGCCCGGGAGCGGATGGCCTCTCATGCGAAATTGGCGGTGGGCGCCTTGGGGAAATTGACGCTGTCTGACGCGGCCGCGGCATGGTTCGTGGGACTGGCCGAGCACGTGACTTCTCGAAGCCACTGATTCGCGAAGGCGGGCGTATCTTTATGCGCGCAAAACGCCCCTGTCCTCATGGACCCACTTTCTTTTTTGAGCAATGCCGAACCCGGTGCGCTCGATGCCATGTATGCTCGCTATTTGCAGGACCCCGAATCGGTGGACCGCTCGTGGCGACTTTTTTTTGCTGGATTTGACCTGAGCCGCGCCCAGTACGGCGAGGACGCCGCCTCTCCAGCAACCCTGAAAGAGTTCAAGGTGCTGGATTTGATCCACGGATACCGCACCCGGGGACACCTGTTCACCCAGACCAACCCTGTGCGGGCCCGTCGGACCTACCTGCCAACGCTGGACTTGGCGCACTTTGATTTGAGCGAAACTGATTTGAACACCGTGTTCCATGCAGGAAGCGAAGTGGGGTTGGGACCAGCCACCTTGAAGGAGATTGTGGCGCACCTTGAAGCGACCTATTGCGAATCGATTGGGATCGAGTATATGTACATCCGTCAGCCGGAGCGTTTGGCTTGGATTCGGGACCGCATTGAGTTGGTGAACCGCCCGCGTTTGGACGCGGAGGGCCGGAAGCATGTCCTGAAGAAAATCAGCCAGGCGACCTTGTTTGAGGAATTCTTGCAGAAGAAGTTCGTCGGCCAAAAGCGCTTCTCGCTCGAAGGTGGGGAGAGTTTGATTCCCGCCTTGGACGCCATGATCGAGTCGGGCACCACACGCGGCGTGAAAGAAGTCGTGATTGGCATGGCGCACAGGGGTCGTTTGAGCACGTTGGCGCACATTTTGGGCAAGCCCTACGCCAACATTTTTGGCGAGTTCGAAGGCAAGGCGTACGACGACGATGGACTGTTTGACGGCGACGTCAAGTACCACCTCGGCTACTCGCGCAAGCAAGTGGCGGACACCGGGGAAGAAGTGACCATCACCTTGGCGCCGAACCCCTCGCACCTCGAGGCGGTTGACCCTGTGGTGGAAGGCATTGCCCGGGCGCGCATCGACGCCCACGGCGGCGATGAAGCCAGCGTCCTGCCCATCCTCATCCACGGTGACGCGGCCATTGCAGGCCAGGGTGTGGTCTACGAAGTGGTCCAAATGGCGGGTCTGGACGGCTACCGCACGGGCGGCACCGTGCACCTTGTGGTGAACAACCAAGTGGGCTTCACCACCAACTACCTCGACGCGCGGACGTCGACCTATTGCACCGACGTGGCCAAGGTCACCCAAGGGTTGGTCTTTCACGTGAACGCCGACGACGTGGAGGCCGTGGTCCAGGTGATGAACATCGCCCTGGACTACCGCCAGACGTTCCAGCGAGATGTGTTCATCGACCTGTTGGGGTATCGGAAGTACGGCCACAACGAAGGCGACGAACCCAAGTTCACCCAGCCCAAATTGTACAAAGCCATCGGGGCCCACCCCTCACCTCGTGAGATTTACCTCCAGAAGCTCCTGGCTGACGGCTCGGTGACCGCCGAGGACGCGGACGCCATGAAGTCGGCGTTGGGCGAGGCCATGGAGGCGGGCTTCGAGGAAGCCAAGTCCATGGAATTGTCCGTGGTGGACGATTTCTTGAGCGAACTCTGGGAGAAGTACCGGCCTGCCGAAGAACGTGAATTGACGTCGTCGCCCAAAACTGGGGTGGCGAAGAAGAAACTGGTTGATTTGGCGACACGCATGAGCACGCTGCCGGAAAACAAGAAGTTCTTCCGCAAGGTCAAAAAACTCATGAAGGACCGTCTGGCGATGGTGGAGCGCGACCAGCTCGACTGGGCCATGGGCGAGAAATTGGCCTATGCAACCCTCCTCAACGAGGGACACCCTGTGCGCATCAGCGGACAGGATGTGGAGCGGGGGACATTTTCCCACCGGCACGCGGTGGTCAAGACCGAAGACAGCGAAGAAGAGGTGATCATGCTCAACCACCTCAGCAAGGACCAAGCGAAACTCCAGATCTACAACAGCTTGTTGTCTGAATACGCGGTGGGTGGGTTTGAATTTGGATACGCCTTCGCGCAGCCTGACGGTCTGACGATTTGGGAGGCGCAGTTTGGGGACTTCAACAATGGAGCCCAAATCATGTGGGACCAATTCTTGAGCGCCGGAGAAGACAAGTGGCGCACGATGAACGGCCTGACGTTGTTGCTTCCCCACGGCTACGAAGGCATGGGGTCGGAGCACAGCAGCGGCCGCATGGAGCGTTTCCTTCAGCTGGGAAGCGGGGACAACCTGATTGTCGCCAACTGCACCACGCCCGCCAACATGTTCCACGTGTTGCGTCGCCAGGTGCACCGCCCCTTCCGAAAGCCGCTTGTGGTGTTCACTCCCAAGAAACTCCTTCGTTATCCGAAGGCGGTGTCGTCCATAGCGGATTTGAGCACCGGTGGATTCCAAGAAGTCATCGACGACCCCAAGGCCAAGAAAGGGGCCGAGGTGGTGGTCTTGTGCTCCGGCAAGGTGTATTACGACTTGCTGGAGAAATTCGGAGACAAGTCGCCCAAGAACATGGCTGTGGTTCGCGTGGAGCAACTTCACCCGTACCCTGCGGATGCGGTGGCCCAAGCCATTGGCCGTCACGGCAACCCCAAGGTGGTGTGGCTTCAGGAAGAGCCCCGAAACATGGGGGCTTGGAGCTTCATGCATGAGCAACTTCACATCCACGGCCACGCGGGCGTCCAGTACGTCGGCCGCGGCGCGAGCGCAAGCCCGGCCTCGGGTTCTCCGGCCGTACATCAACAACGACACGACGCCCTGCTTGAAGAAGTGGTGGCGATGGCGAAATTTTGACCTTCACCTCAGCAACGATCTAGACCCATGCCCATCCTTGAAATGAAAGTCCCCAGCCCTGGGGAGAGCATCTCTGAAGTCGAAATCGCAGCCTGGCTCGTGTCCGACGGCGACTTCGTCGAAAAGGACCAAGCCATCGCAGAAGTGGATTCTGACAAGGCTACCTTGGAATTGCCGGCAGAAGCTGCTGGGGTGATCACGTTGAAATCTGAAGAAGGCGACGTGGTGCCGGTGGGTGGCGTGTGCTGCCTGATCGACACCGACGCGGAGCGCCCTGCGGGCGCGCCGGCCCCAGCGCCCACCCCGGCTCCGGCCGCTGCTGCACCCGCCCCTGCGGCCCCAGCTCCTGCAGCTCCCAAGCCAGCGCCCGCCCCGGCTGCCCCTGCGGCCGCGGGTCACGTGGCGGGACACGCCTCGCCCGCGGCGCGAAAGGCCATGGCAGACGCGGGATTGCCCGCGGGCTCTGTGCAGGGAACGGGCCGCGACGGCCGCGTGTTGAAGCAAGACGTGCTTGCGGCCTTGGCCGCAGGCTTCGACGCATCGAACGTCCGTTCAAGCTGGGAAGGCAGCCGCGAGACCCGCCGGGAGAAGATGAGCATGTTGCGCCGGAAGGTGGCCGAGCGTTTGGTCTCTGTGAAGAACGAGACAGCGATGTTGACCACGTTCAACGAGGTTGACATGAAGCCGGTCATGGACTTGCGCAAGAAGCACAAGGACGCCTTCAAAGAGCAATTTGGCGTGGGCCTTGGGTTCATGGGATTCTTCACCAAGGCAGTGACCACGGCGCTCGCCGAGTTCCCAGCCATCAACGCCCAAATCGACGGCAAGGAGCTCATCTACCACGACTACGCGGACATCTGCATCGCGGTGAGTTCACCCAAAGGCTTGATGGTGCCGGTGGTTCGCAACGCCGAGACCATGAGCCTGTCTGAAATCGAGGCGGAAATCAAGCGTTTGGCGATTCGTGCGCGAGACGGGGAGTTGACTGTGGATGAGATGCAAGGTGGGACCTTCACCATCACCAACGGTGGGGTGTTTGGCTCGATGTTGTCAACGCCCATCATCAACCCACCGCAAAGCGCCATTCTGGGCATGCACAACATCGTGGAACGCCCTGTGGCCATCGACGGCAACGTGGAAATCCGGCCCATCATGTACGTCGCGCTCAGCTACGACCACCGCATTGTGGACGGCAAGGAAAGCGTCGGTTTCTTGTACATGGTGAAGGAGATGATTGAGAACCCAGAGCGCATGCTCTTCGGGGGAAAGACCCCAACCGAGGTCTTGCTCGGACTCTGAGCTTCAGAAGATCTCGAATCCACAAAGCGGGGCTCCCAGTGGGGGCCCCGCTTGCTTCAACCTGAAGCGTCGTCAAGCCAAAACCACCTCGCGACGCTTCTCTCTCCTCGTCATAGACCGTGCCAAACTCCGCTCAATAGCGGGCGAGCGACGGATCAATGTGTTCTTGCCAACCCAGGATGCCCCCGCGGAGGTTGACCAGGTTGGAGTAGCCGTGGGCGTCTTCCAGTTGCCTGATGGCTTTGGCACTTCGCACGCCTGAGCGGCAGTGAACCACCACAGGCACGTCCTTGGGGATGCGGGCAGTGCTCTCGACCACGGTGGCGAGGGGCACCAATTCTCCCCCCATTTCTGCAATGCCAAATTCATAGGGTTCCCGCACGTCGATGAGGACATGCGATTTGCCTTCGTCTTGCCACGCCTTCAGGGTGTGCACGTCAATTTCTTGCACGTCGCGTTCTTCGGCCGCCGGCACCCCCACTCCGCAAAACTGCTCGTAGTCGATCAGGTCGGTTTGGGAAGGGTTTTCGCCGTTCAACGGGTTGCGCGGGTCCTTCCGCACCCTCATCGTGCGTGTGGTGAAGGTGGTGGCGTCAAACAAAAACAGCCGTCCGCTCAACGTGTCGCCCACGCCGGAAATGACCTTGAGCACCTCCAGGGCTTGGAGCGACCCCAAGATACCTGGCAAGACACCGATCACGCCTCCTTCTGCGCAGCTCGGAACCAGGCCGGGAGGGGGCGGCGCGGGAAACAGGTCCCTGTAGTTGGGCCCCCGACTCCCGTCAGGCATGAGTTGGTTGAACACCGAGGCCTGTCCTTCAAACCGGTAAATGCTGGCGTACACGTTCACCTTGCCTTCCAGCACGCATGCGTCGTTGACGAGGTACCGGGTTGGAAAGTTGTCCGTCCCGTCCGCGACGACGTCGTATTGCCGAACCAATTCACGGGCGTTGTCGCTTGTGAATTTGGTGTTGTGCACGTCGATTTCGATGTGCGGGTTCAAGGATGCCAGCCGTGCTTTGGCGGCTTCCGCCTTGGGCTGTCCCACGGACTGCACCCCAAAGAGGACTTGACGTTGCAGGTTGCTGGCGTCGACCGTGTCGAAGTCCACCACCCCGATGCGTCCCACTCCGGCCGCGGCCAGGTAGAGGAGCAGAGGGGAGCCCAATCCGCCAGATCCAATCACCAGGACGCTGGAAGCCTTGAGCTTGCGCTGCCCTTCGATGTTGAACTCGGGAATGATGAGGTGCCGGCTGTAGCGCTCGAGCTCCTCTTTGCTGAATTGCACGTGGTCCATCGCGGTCAGGTCAAAGGATGGAACGGCCCACGCCGCCGGCAATGGCAGGGATGATGCTCACGTCGTCCCGCCCGTCCAGCGGAGTGTCCTCTCCTTGAAGGGCGTGAATGTCTTCGTCGCCGACGTAGACCCGGATGAAACTGCGCAACGCGCCAGAGTCCTCAAAGAGGTGTGGCTTCAGTCCAGGATGCGCCTCCGCAAGGCTGGCCAACAGGGATTTGACGGTGTCCGCCGGCGCCGAGAAGGTGCCTTGGCCGTCGGTGAATTTGCGCAAGGGGGTGGGAATGATCAATGTGGGCATGATGAATGGGTTGTCAGATTTGGGGCTTGCAGGTCAAACGCGCCACGCGTCGGGCAGCGTCACCACGGGTTCTTCTTGAAAGGTTCGGGAGTCGTCGAGTTGCCAACTGCGCACGTGGGAGGTGCCTTCCGGTTGAACGCTGACGATGAGGTAGCTGAAAAAGGGCATGGCCACCGCGAGGTCGTGTTCGCTCGGAATGGCCGGATGCAGGGGGTGGCTGTGGTACACGCCCAAGAGGGTCAGGCCTTCCTTGGCCGCGTGCCGCTCCGCTTTCATGTAGTCCAAATCGGAGATCTCGAACCGCCTGCGCTGGTCGCCTTCTTTGTGGTTGTCCACCGCCGTGGTCGCCGTGATGGCCCGCTTGCCTCCTTCCTCGGCGCCATAAAAGAAGCCGCAGCATTCGTTGGGGAAGGCCACTTCCGCGTGGGAAGTCATGCGTTCCAGGACGTCAGGTTGGATGTCAAGCGGCAACATGATCAAGGCATCAGTTGGTCCAACACGTCGCTGTACTTGGACGCGTCGTCGGCCAAGACGGTCACCACGACGCCTTCTTCCAGCGACTCGGCCACGCGAAGGGCCCCTGCGAGGTTCGCCGCCGCAGATGGACTCAGCAACAGGCCCTCTTCTTTCGCCGCGCGCACAATCATGTCGTAGCTCTCCGTGGTGGAGACGAGCATGGTGCGGTCTTGGATGGTGTTGTCGTAGATCTTGGGCACGCGGGCGGTCTCCAGATGCTTCCAGCCCTCCAGCCCGTGCAGGGCCGTTTCAGGTTGCAAGGCCACCAACTCGATGTCGGGGTTGAATTTTTTCAAGCCACGGCCTGTGCCGGTGAACGTGCCTGTGGTGCCGAGGCCCGCCACAAAGTGGGTGATTTCACCGCGGGTCTCGTTCCAGATTTCAGGCGCCGTGTGCTCGAAGTGGGCCTTCCAGTTCGCTTCGTTGCTGTATTGGTCCACGTAGTGGTACTTCTCCGGGTGGGCCAAAGACATGGCCCGGGCCACTTCTTGGGCGCCGTCGGTGCCCTCGTACGGGCTGGTGAGCACGAGTTCCACGCCCAAGGAGCGAAGGATTTGCTTGCGCTCTTTCGAGGCATTTTCCGGGACACACAACGTGACCGGAATGCCTGCCGCCGCGGCGAAGATGGCGTAGGCGATGCCGGTGTTGCCGGACGAGGCGTCCAACAACCGACGCCCTTTGAGGGCACCTGAGGCGAGGGCATTCCAAAGGATGTTGTACGCGGGGCGCGCCTTCACGCTTCCGCCGAATTGTTGCCATTCCAATTTGGCATACACCTCCACCCCGGGCTTGGGGTTCAGGTGCACGATGCGGTGCAACGGGGTGTTGCCGACTTGCCAACGCAGTTCGTCGAGGGCGGAAAGTCTGGGGTCAAGAAGGGTGGCGGTCATCGGAAAATGGAATAAAAAAAGAAGCCCCCGTTACGAACGAGGGCTTTCTGAGGTTGCGTTTGAAGTTGACTTTATCCACGCATGCGCAAGCGGCCCCTGTCCGTCGGACAGTTGCAGCAACAACATGTGTTTGGAATCAAAGTCATGAGGCGAAGATAGATGAATTTAAGAAAAACCCAAACGAGCAGGTCTTTTTCATCGATGAAAATCACCTCAAGACGGCAAAGCGCTCCGCGTCCAACCGGAGCAAGATGCCCAACAAAACGGTGAAGCCCATCAGCGAGGAACCGCCGTAACTGAAGAAAGGCAAGGGGATACCAATGACAGGCGCCAGGCCAATCACCATGCCGACGTTCACCAGAAAGTGCATGAACAGGATGCTGGCCACTGCGTACGCGTACACCCGAGTGAACTGGGACCTCTGTCGTTCTGCGAGGTGAAGGACACGCAGGATGAGGAACATGAACAAACCCACGACCCCAGCGCTGCCCAAAAAGCCCCATTCTTCTCCCACCGTGCAGAAAATGAAGTCGGTTTCTTGTTCGGGCACAAAGCCGTAGGCGGTCATGGGACCTTTGGCCCAGCCCTTCCCGGTCCATCCGCCCGATCCGATGGCGGCTTTGGCGTGGCGGATGTTGTAATCGGCGTCGGGGTTGTCGACGTCGATGCCGAAGAGCACGTGGATGCGCTCGCGTTGGTGTTTTTTGAGCACTTGCTCCATTCCCATATGCAAGCCTGTGGAGAACGTCATGCCTCCCAACAACAGCGCGATGCCCCAACGCGACATGGCCTTCCTCCTGCGCGGAAGGGTGGCGGCCCGCACCAGAAGCAGGGTCATAGTGCCGAGCAATCCCAGCGAAAGCAGGAACCACCAAAAGCCTGACTCGCTGCCCATAAAGGGGTACCAACTCTCAGAGGCGCCAAGGAGAATGGTGAGCACGGCCAACACCAGCATGCCCACCCCGACCAAGAGGACGTTGCCGCTCAGCCCTTCGCGGTAGAGCACGAAGATGAATCCTCCGAAGACCAACACCGTGCCGGCGTCGGGTTGCAGCAGGATGAGGCCTGCAGGCCCCGCAATCAATGCGAGGGTCTGCAGCCGGGTCTTGAACGTGCGCCAAGGCCGGCCATCCCGGCTGAGGAACCAGGCCAGAATGAGGGCGGTGGCGGTCTTGGCGAACTCGCTGGGTTGGATGCCAAAACTTCCAAACCCAAACCAAGAACGCGCCCCGCCGACCTTCTTGCCCACCACAAGCACGGCCATAAGAAGCAGCATGACTGCCGCGTAATGCACCACACTCGTTCGGATGTAGAACACCCCCTCCACGGCCAACAGCCCCACCATCAGCACCGCGCAGACGCCCATCCAAATCAGTTGCTTGCCGGCCTTGCCTCCCATGTCCCACACGACCTCAGCCTCGGCTGTGGCGCTGACGATGTTCAACCAGCCGAGCACGACCAGAACCCCCACGGTCAAGAGGGTGGTCCAGTCCAGACGTGCCGCCACGTTGAGTGAGCGGCTGCTCATGGCGCGTCTTGGGGTTTTGGGTCGCCCGAATCGGCCTGGATTTGGGCCAAGCTGGCAGGGTCCACGAAGGTGGGGTCCAAGGGGTACGTGGCCCCCATGACCCGCGACTCTCGGGCTTTGTCGTCGATGTTGCCTCGGATGTATTTTTCCACCAAGAGGCCTGCAATCGGCGCGGCCCATTCGCCACCCGCTCCAGCATTCTCCACGTACACGCTCAAGGCAATCTGAGGGTTGTCTCTGGGTGCGAACGCCATGAAGACGCTGTGGTCGGGTTTGCCGGGGTTTTGGACAGTTCCTGTCTTGCCGCATGTCGCAATCCCCGAGGTCAAGGCGCGACGACCTGTCCCCGACGGGTCTTCAATCACGTCCTGCATCGCGTCCAGGATGGCCGTGAAATGGACTTCGTCCACGTCGACATCTTGCCTGACGTGAAGCGCCTCAGGTTTGCCCTTGCCCCCGATGTCGCGGATGAGGTGCGGTTCCATGTACCACCCACGGTTCGCCATGATGGCGGCGAGGTTGGCCATGTGCAAAGGGGTGGCCAGCAGCTCGCCTTCCCCGATGCTGATGGAGTAGATGGTTCGGAAGGTCCAATGGCGCCGGCCGTAAATGTTGTTGTAATAGGTGGTGTCGGGGACCAATCCTGATCGAGTTCCAGGAACATGTCCTCCGAGGTCGGTCCCAAAACCGAAATCCTTGACACGCTCCGTCCACCACCCAAGCCCCAACCTGGCATTGTCGAATTTGTCCTTGTCCGGGTGCTGGTTGACCATCCGACGCATGACGTCATAGAAGTAGGGGTTGCAGCTGTGGACCACCGCCCTTCTTAAATCGTCCTGGGTGTGTGCGCCGTGGCAACCAATGACTTCACGGTTGCAGACGATGTGCGTTCTGGGCGAGATGACACCTTGCTGCATCCCGATGAGGCCTTGAACCATTTTGAAGATGGACCCGGGGCGGTAGGTTCCTCGAACCGCGCGGTTGTAGAGGGGCTTCCAGGGGTGCTTCGCCAAGCTGTCGTACGCTGCCCCTCGGCTTGTCCCAGTCAGCAGGTTGCCGTCGAATGAAGGGGCCGAGACGAAGGCCAACACTTCGCCTGTGGAGGGTTCAAGGGCCACGACGGCGCCGCGCTTGCCGCGCATGAGGGCTTCGGCGTAACGCTGCAATTCGGCATCCAGCGTGAGCGTCAGGTCGTCTCCTGCTACTGGCATGGAATCCAGCTCGGTCAAGGTGTTCCGCACGTTGTTCCGCACGTCCACGAGGTGATGTCGGATGCCAGGGGTTCCGCGAAGGTCCAATTCGTGCAGCCCTTCAATGCCGGATTTGCCCTTGTAGTCACCCAACCGGTAGCGTCCGTCCTCGTTCATGTCTTGGCGGTCGACCTCGCGGTATTCGCCCACGATTTGACTTGCGATGCCATAGACATTCTCGCGCACGGGCTTGGTTCGGATGGACAACCCTGGGTACTTCCAAAGCTCCGCGCTGAGCGCTGCGTATTCGTCGGCGTTGAGCTGGCGTAACAATGGCGAGGCCTTGTACTTCGAGTAACGCCGCGCCTTGTCGAGCCTTGCCACCAAGTTGTCTTTCTCGAGGGACAGCAGTGTCGCCAACGCCGTGGTGTCTGCGTTCGCCAAGGCACGCGGCACCACCATCAATTCGTACCCTGGGACGTTGTTGACGAGCAATTCGCCGTGGCGGTCCAAGCAAAGACCTCGGGTGGGGTGAAGCAGTTCTTGTTCTTCGGTGAGGCGCTCGGCGCGGTTGCGGTATTCGTCTGTGGTGACCTGCATTTGGAACAGCCGGATGATGAAGACCAACCCGACGGCCAAAACCATGGCGCCGACGATGCGTTGACGGCCAGAAAGATGGTTGCCGTTCAACTCCATGGGTAGGCGCTTGCGGCCCCACCTGGCGTGCGTCCTGGGCGGTTGAACAAGCCCTGCAACAACAGGAACACACCCACATTCAGGCCTGAGGACACGGCCGTTTCCGCCAAGGTGCGGCCCATGAGGCCCCAACCGTTTTGAAGGCCAAACAACACCATCCAGTGGATGGCCAACCCAAAGGCCACGAACAAGGCGTAGCGTCCCCATCCGTCATGGTGGGGGTTCATGACATGCCCTTGCCGGAGGCCTTCCCGCGATTCCATGGCGGCGATCAGCGACGGGTAGGCCATGCCCAAGGTGGTGCAGGCTGCCAAGTGCATGCCCCCGGTGAAGCACACCACATCCATAACGGCCCCAGTCCCTGCGGCCACCAAGAGGTAGGCTGTGGGGGACCACCCCACAGGCATCCGGAACAGCGCGTAGAGGTGCGCAGCCAACAACCCGTAGCCCCCCCAGAAGATGCCAAATCGGAACAACAGCACCTGGAGTACGGTGGCCCACGCCAGGGTCCACAAGAGCGGAATCCCGGGGTTCATGGTTGCGGGGTTTTGGAGTTCAACAAATCGTCAATCCTTGCGTTTCGTGCAGACGCCAAGCACACCACGTGGCGGCTTGCGGGAAAATTGGCGCCCAGGG
>JBMZAB010000017.1:0-45134 GCA_049610985.1 Flavobacteriales bacterium
TGGCGCCGTCCACCACGCGGTGGTCGCAGCTCAAGGTGACTTTCATCGTGTGGCCGGGAACCACCGCACCGTCCTTGACGACCGGGACATTCTGGATGCCACCCACCGCGAGGATGCACGCGTCAGGAGGGTTGATGATTGCCGTGAAGTCCTCGATGCCAAACATGCCGAGGTTGGAGATGGTGAAGGTGTTGCCTTCCCAATCGCTGGGCTGCAACTTCTTCTCCTTGGCCTTCTGCGCAAACTCGCGCACTTCCGTGCCGATTTCGCCAAACGACTTTGCGTTCGCGTGACGCACCACAGGCACGAGCAAACCATCTTCGACAGCCACGGCCACACCGATGTGGACGTGCTCGTTGTACCGAATGCGGTCCTCCAACCAGCTGCTGTTCACTGCAGGGTGGTTTTTCAAGGCGATGGCCACGGCTTTCACGACCATGTCGTTGAAGCTCACGCGGTGCGGACCGCGGTCGTTGATGGCCTTGCGGGCCGTCATGGCTGCGCCCATGTCGATGGTCACACTCAAGTAGAAGTGAGGCGCCGTGAACTTGCTCTCGGCCAAACGCCGTGCGATGGTCTTGCGCATTTGGGACACGCCCACCTCGGTGAAGCGCTCCACGGCGTTGGCTGCAGACGACACGCCACCCACGAAGGCTTCCACGTCGCGCTTGACGATGCGGCCTCCTTCTCCTGAACCGGGAATCAAGCTCAAACTCAATCCGCGCTCTTCGGCCAATCGCTTGGCCAATGGCGACGCCTTGACCCGATCGTTCACCACAGCAGGGGCAGGCGCCGCTGCGCGGGGCGCCGGGGCGGCAGCAGGGCCAGGTGCTGGAGCCGGTGCTGGCGCTGCTTGGGCCACCGGGGCGGGCGCTGGGGCAGGAGCCGGTGCAGGCGCCTCTTCCTTGGCCGGCGCCTCAGCCGCGTCGGCAGAAGCAAGCAACTCTGCAAAGTCCTCTCCTTCTTCTCCGAGGATGCAAAGGACGCTGTCCACAGGGGCCGTGCCCCCTTTTTCCACGCCGATGTGCAAAAGCACGCCGTCTTGGAAGGACTCGAACTCCATGGTGGCTTTGTCGGTCTCGATCTCCGCCAGGAGCTCGCCGCTTTCCACCTCCTCTCCAACTTTTTTGTGCCACTCAGCCACGACCCCTTCGGTCATGGTGTCGCTGAGTTTGGGCATGCGAATGATTTCAGCCATGGAATCAGTCCTTCACAAATGGGTAATCGGTTTGAACGTACACGTCCTCGTACAACTCGGACGGGTCGGGAAGGGGGCTCTCTTCCGCAAACTTGATGGCCTCCTCCACTTGGGCCTTGATTTCTTTCTCCACCGCCTTCAACGACTCCTCGGTGGCCCAGTTGTTGTCAAGCAACACCGAGCGCACGTGGCCGATGGGGTCGCGCTCTACGTACGATGCCACTTCGTCCTTGGTGCGGTACTTCTGAGGGTCGCTCATGCTGTGCCCCTTGAATCGGTAAGTCTGAATGTCCAACAATGTGGGGCCTTCCCCTTTGCGGCCGCGTTCTGCCGCCTCAGCAATGGCCGCACACACGGCCTCGGGGCTCATGCCGTCCACACTGGCAGAGGGCATCTCGAAACTCGCACCCAAGGTCTTCAAGTCAGTCACGTTGGAGGTGCGCTCCACGGAAGTGCCCATGGCGTATTGGTTGTTCTCGATGACGAAAATCACAGGGAGTTTCCAGGTCATGGCCATGTTGAAGGTCTCGTACAACATGCCCTGACGTGCTGCACCGTCACCCATGAAGCACACCGTGACGTGGTCTTCCTTGCGGTACTTGTCGGCAAAGGCGATGCCCGCTCCCAGGCCGATTTGGCCGCCCACAATGCCGTGGCCGCCAAAGAGGTTGCGCTCCTTGTCAAACATGTGCATGGAGCCGCCCTTTCCCTTGGATGTGCCAGTCTTCTTGCCGTACATTTCTGCCATCACGTATTTGGGGTCGGTGCCCAACACCAAGGGGTGTGCGTGGTCGCGGTAGGCCGTGATGACCCGGTCGGTGGGACGGATGGCTTCCCGCATGCCAGAAAGCACCGCTTCTTGTCCAATGTACAAGTGGCAGAAACCTCCGAACTTCTGTTGGATGTAGAGCTGACCGCAGCGTTCCTCAAACTTCCGCATGAGGTACATTTCACGGAACCAGCGTGTGTAGGTGTCTTGAGAATGCGGCAAAGACGACTTCGCTGAAGCGGCCTTTCCGCGCGCTTTCACAGGCTTTTTGGGCGCTGCGGCGGTGGTGGGTTGAGATGTAGCCATCGACAATCTGAATGTGCCCAAATATAACGCGGAGCCTCACCTGCGCACCGGCCGTGAGGCACGGCCCAAACCACGGCATACATCGTGTCCCTAGGACACACTCAACCTTTTGACGTCCAGCACGTCTTCTTGGGGCGCACCTTACCTTCGCAACACCTGCATGCACCTCTTGGACTTTCTGAACGGACGACCCCACTTGGGGTTGGAGGACATTGAATCGGTGGCCCTGATGGACCGATACGATTCAAAGTTCTTGGTGCCTGAACATTGGCTGAGCCACACGTTGGCCCAGTTGCCCAACCACGCGGTGCTGTCCATCGCGGACAGCTTATCCACGACCTACCGAAACCTCTATTTCGACTCTTACGACAACGTTTGCGTGCAACAGCACGTGCGGGGCAAAACGTCCCGCTTCAAGGTGCGCATCAGGCACTACACCAACACCGAAGTCACCTTCCTCGAGGTCAAACTGCGCGACGTCTATGGCAAAACCGCAAAGCACCGTGTCGTGCGAAATGTCGCCACCTGGGACGCCCCGTTGAATGAAGCTGAACGGCAGTTCCTGCTCCGCCACCTTGGAGACATCGCCTCGCATCTTTCCCCTGTCCTTGAGAGTCGCTTTGAGCGGTTCACACTGGTGGATCTGAAGGAAGGCGAGCGGTTGACCTTTGACCTGGGGGTGGAATTCAAGACTCCTGGGACTGAAGAGGGTTGGCATGCGCCTTTGGCCCATGTTTCTGTGGTTGAGTGGAAGCAGAACAGCGTGAACCATCAAGGTTCCCTGATTCAAGCGCTGCGCAGCCATCCTGAACGCAGAGGCCCTCTTGGCAGGCCCCTTCGCATGTCCAAATACCTGTTGGGGCGTCAATCCCTGCAGCCAGATTTGGACTTCAAAACCTACCGCACCGCGCTGCGCGACATGTCGCGTGCTGAGAGTTTGGCGGCAAACCCGACCTTTGCACCCCAATCGATCTTGAGATGATGTTGAATGTGTTGCTGACGGCGCTGAGCGCCTTGGAAGGATGGACAGGCCTGCTGGCCTTGTTTGGACTCAACCTGGTGTCCTCGCTTGTGGTGGTTCGATTCATTTACCACATGGCCGCCAAACGACGGGACTTCGTCTTCACCTTCATGTTGGTGTCGACGGCCGTGTTCTTGCTGTGCCGCTTGCTGGCAGGGGTTGAAATCGACTTGGCGTTTGCCCTGGGCCTGTTTGCCATTTTCGGCATCATCCGGTACCGCACCAACGCCATCCCCATCCGGGAAATGACGTACCTCTTCATCGTCATTGCGCTGGCCGTCATCAATGCCTTGGCTCCCGTCGCTGCGTCATGGGTGGAAATTGCCCTGGCCAACGCGCTGATTTGGGTGCTTGCTTGGGTGCTGGAACGGTTGTGGTTTGTGGAACACCTCGCCACCAAAATGGTGGTGTACGACCGCATCGACCTCCTTCATGAAGGCAAGCGCGCCGAACTCATTGCAGACCTCGAGCGCCGCACAGGCGTGAGCATCGTGCGGTTGGAGATTGGCAAAGTCGATTTGTTGCGCGACACGGCCAACTTGAAGATTCACTTCTCAGGGGACAAGGAGCCCGGCCACTTCGAAGAGCAGCAAGGCTGAGGCTCAGTCGGCCTTCTCGAGCAGCACCACAGCGTGGGCTGAAATGCCTTCTTCGGTGCCCACAAATCCGAGCTTCTCGGTGGTGGTGGCCTTGATCCCAATGCGGTCCACGTTCACGCCCAAAATGTCCGCCACGCAGGCCCGCATGGCCGGGATGTGGGGCTTCAATTTGGGCAGCTGCAGGCATACTGTGGTGTCCATGTTGGACAACGCCCAACCCTTCGATTGAACGAGCTCCCAAGTCCGTTTCAACAGAATCTTGCTGTCGATGCCTTTGTAAACAGGATCGGTGTCTGGAAAGTGGGTGCCTATGTCTCCCAACGCGAGTGCACCGAGCATGGCGTCGCACATCACATGCAGCAACACATCGGCGTCGCTGTGCCCCACGGAACCCTTCGTGTGGGGAATCACCAGCCCTCCGATCACCAAGTCCTCACCTTTCGCAAGCTGGTGAACGTCGTATCCGTACCCGATGCGGAAGCTCATTCGCCGTCTTGGGCAAATTCGGCCAAATCCGAGAACTGCAGACGCAGACTGAAGCGAAGTGTGTTCGCCAAGGGGTTCTGCTGCGTGGTGCTGATGAGGTAGCTCAAATCCACTGTGAACACCGTGTACTTGATGCCGGCTCCCAGGGTGATGAATTGGCGGTTTCCTTTGCTGAAGTGCTCGTAGAAGTATCCTGTTCTGAACGCAAAGACATCCGCAAAGTCGTATTCCATGCCAAGACCTAAGTTGACCTCGCGAAGCTCTTCCTTGAGCACACTGCCATCAAGCACCGCAGCGTTGCCCTCGTTGTCAAAGGTGACCACGCCGGGGGCGTCGTAGAAGCTTTGGACGATGCCGTTGGCCACACCCACATTGGGGTCCATGCCGCTGACGATGCGCGTGGGGTCGTCCAAGTCGTAGATGGGCTGGGTGGGCACGAGCAGCTTGTTGGCGTCCAAGGCAATGGTCAAGCTGTTGTAATCGTCGAGGATGGTTTCGTACGCGGCCCCCAATCGAAGGTTGCTCGGGATGAAGTCTCGGGCCGCCGTTTCAGTGTACGACATCTTTGCCCCGAGGTTGCTCATGTTCATGCCCCAGCTGAAGATGCCGTCCTTTTTTCCCCAATTGGCGCGGTCGTTCACATAGTACATGCTGAGGTCGGCTGCCACAGAAATGCCAGGACGGCTGTCCGCGCCTTGTACAGAAGTCCCTCCAGTCAGGTTGCTGTGGATGAACCGTGCCGAGAATCCACCACTGAACTTGTCGGTGAACTTTTGAGAAAAGCCTCCATCCAAGCTCAACTCGGCAGGCTGGAAATCTCGGATGGTCGTGCCCACTTCGTCGGTGAACGTGATGTTGCCCAGGCTGAAGTACCGCAAAGCCACCCCGTACGCTTGGCGCTTGTTCAGCCGCCGCACTGAACTGACGTAGGCCAAATTCATGTCGTCAACCAGGGCACGCAGCCATGGGGCGTAGCTCAAACTCATCTCCACTTCGTTCTCGGAAAACGCCATCTTTGCTGGATTCCAGTGCAAGCTGTTGGCGTCGGGGCTCAAAGCCACGCCCACATCTCCCATGGCTCCTGAACGGGAGTCTGGCGCAATCATCAGGAAAGGCACAGCCGTTGTGATGGTGTTGAGCTGAAGAAGTTGCGTCGGATCCTCTTCGATTTGGCCCAAGGCGGGCGCGCTGGTCAAAAACCCTGCGCAAACAATGAGCGTCAGGAGGATGGTGGAAAGGAGATTCTTCATCTGGAAGTTGCCAAATTTAAGACGGGCACGAAATCACTCTGGGCGAAGAACGACCAATTTGTCGGCGTATTGTGCGGATTGGCCAAATTCATTTTCCCACGTCACTCGGAAAAGGTAGACGCCATGTCCTACGGACGTCCCAGACGAAGGTTGCAAGTTCCAGGTCATCACGTCGTCCCGAAAGCCCAACACCTCCCCTTTAAAATCTATGCTGTGGACACGGGTGCCAGACAAATCAAAGATGTCCAGGTGGACGTTGGCAGGCCGGCACGCCTGGTTGCCCGCCATGCGGAACGTGACCCGGTCCGTCGCCGGGTTGGGGTAGGCCAACACCTCCACCAGGGCCACCTCCAGGGAGCTGGACACCACAAAGTGCGTGCTTGCTGTGGCGCTGTTGTTGGCCACATCCCACACCTTCAATTCCAAATCGTGTCGGCCCTCCTCCAAATTGGCAAACGGAAAGCGGATGGACCCTTTGGTGTAGGTGTCCAAATCAGATGTGAAGTACTCATTCAACACAAACGGCGCGGCCGTTTCACCGTCCAGCACCGCCTTGGCGTCGTGCCCGATGCCGAGCCCAGAGGTGTTGATGCCGCTTTCGTCAAAAATCCGGGCAAAGAGCCAAGGATCCTCGTGGACCACGTCGCCCGCACGAAACAGGCTGTCGTTGATGTAAAGTTGAATTTCTGGCCCGGCGTCGTCCAAAACAGGGTCTGCCGAAACACCCCCCACCACCAAGTCCTCCACCGAGCCATGGGCGTCTTCACCACCACCAAGCGCATAACAACTGATGCGGCCTGTCCCGTAGTTGAAATCAATGTCTCGGGGCACGATGAACTCGAACTCAAACAGCCCGTTCACCACAGATGCCAAGCCTTTGTGCAGGATATTTTGGAACACTTGGTATGTGAAAGGCCCTTCCGACGCGTCGTTGTCCAGCGTCGTCACGGTGGCCTTTTTGTCGAACACCGTCGGCACCACCACCCCATTGAAATCCGTCAGCACATTGCCAGCGGCGTCGCCCACAAAGCCCTTGACAACCACGCGGTCGAGGGAGCGCAAGGTGTCAGGCACCTCGGTGAAGCGAACCTGATGTTTGGGGTAGGCCAAGGCCAGGGCAGGGTCTCCCATCAAACTGAAGTTTCTCGCGTTGGTGTGCGACGTGATGGTCTCCGAGTTCTTGGTCGCCAAGTAAATGTCTCCCAAGCAACGGCTGCCATCACCTTCGTCCAATGCCGTCTCAAAAAACGCCCTGTTCACCTGTTGGTTGCCAGCACTGTACACCGTTCGGGTGGTGGTCAAGAGCGACACAGCCCCCCCGTCGGGGTTGAACAAGATGGCCTCCCCGGCAGAATAGATCTCTGGGTCGTCATGCCTGAACAACTCGCACGTCGCCGTCATGAAGACCGGCAAGCGTCGGCGGTTGGTCCACGACTGGATCGTCTCCAAATTGAGGATGCGCTCGTGGGCCCATCCGCGTTCGCCCCCGTGGCCGATGTAGTTCACAATCAAGGCCCCTTCATCCACGCGCCTCGCGATTTCCGCGGTGGCATCCACGTAGCGTTCTCCACCTGGGGTGTTGGTTTGGACGTAGGCATCAGGGTACACTTTCAGGACGTCGTAGGCCGGGTGATTGTTCTGGATGGTGAGGCTGTGCGTTTCGCTGTTTTCCATGTACCGGTGGCCGTCGAGGTTGTTGCCGTCTTGGTCGTCGGACACGAACAAAATCTTGTTTCTCCACGGCCCAAACGAGCTGCTGCCGTTGGGGTCCAAACACGACACTGCGTCCTGGCCACCCTCTTCGAAACCGAGATACGTCGCCACTTTGCCGACCACGGCCCACGCCGCGTTCACATCCGACGCCGGAATGCGTCCCACACCCAGCTGAAGAAGGTCTTCAGGACGCTCCCCCTGCCCTTCTGCCGTCAACGCGAAGTAGTCGTCCGAGCTGTAGCTCGTGGTGGTGATTAAACTCTCCTGCGAGTAGTGCGCCACCACCGTGCTGCCAAGGCCTTGCACGTTTCGGTTCTCGTAGGACGCGTCCCCCAGCAACAGCAAATGGCTGGGCGGTGCGATGGCACCGTCGCTTTGCAACGCTCGGTCGCGCAACATCATCATCAACATTTTGATGGCGGTGGGGTCGGACACCCCGCTGTTGAAGGCGTCGAACACGTCCTGCTGCTGCACCACAGCCACACGCTTGCCAAAGGCCGCGTGCAAGGCCGCCAAGGAATCCGCCGGCGCTTGCAGTTCAGGAACGGTGACGATCACGTAATCCGTCTCGCCCAACCCGTGCAAGTTGGTATTGGCCGCTGGGCCCAACACTTCTGGCCGAATGGCCGCTCCCCAGCGAAACGCGCAGAACCGCTTGACTTCCGTGGCTAACGATGTCCATGTGACAGCGTTGCCTTCCGCGACCAAATCCACACGTTTCACCTCCAAGGGGTCGGTCACGTCCCAGACTTCCTCGACCGGGCTGAATGGCAGCGTCAACCGGTACTTCGCCCCAAGACTGTCTCCGTCCAGCGGCAGGCCATTGACAGCCATTTGTCCCCCCTGGTATTCCATGTGTTGTGGGACTTCGTAGGACATATAGTCCATCCACGCGTTGCTGTCGTCCGTCCCAGGGTTGAGTGTGGCCAAGACTTGCAATCCCCCAGCAGGCATGGGCGCTTCGAGGGTGCCACTCCGGTAACCAGCAAACGACAACGACGATGGAGACAAAGGGCTGTCTGTCAAGGAAATGCTCTCCCCTTCCCAATCGTATTTCAGCTCTGATCCCGTGCCGCTGCCAGCCGTGCGCATGGCCGCCGCAAACCGGATCTGCGCCGGTTCCCCAACCACAGGGGAAGCCACTGGAATGTTGTAGGCCTTCACGTTGGCTCCCAGCGCACTCAGCCGGTCTCCAAACCAGTTTCGACCAGACTTGATCAAATTGAATTCGTGCGTTTCTTCCACCCCTCGAGCACGATGCGTGGTGCGCGTTTCAGCCACCTCTCCCTCGAAACTGGATGCCGTTTCCATGGCCGTCAATTCCAATTCCGAAGGGGCATCCAGCCGCAAGAACCACTTCGCCGTATCTCCCCAATGGGGCGATGTATGACGCCAACCATCCTCGGACGACCAATTCCATCGCTCGTGGGAACGTGCATGCCAGCATACTTCATCGCCCGGGTCGAACGACCCGTCCCCCAATCCTCGCCAAACCACCCGTTGCTGCGGCATGTCCAACGGACGGTCGATGTCGTTGTCAATCGGCAAATTCCCACCTCCATGGCCAAACAAACGCAGCCCCAACACGTCCAAGGTGTCCGGCTGGATCCCCGCATCCACCAGTTCGTCATAACCGATGCAGTGAACACCCTCTTCGGTGGTCGCGAACGCCAACCACGTACCCTCTGCGCGGACACTGGCGGTCGGCCACTCCCTTGTTTCACGGTTCGAGGCCACGGGAGATGCCCCGAGCGTCACCTCCATGCGGGCCAGCCTCTGCCAATGCACGCCGTTCCATCGCAGCGCCTGGGCCTCCCCCACAAGCCTCGATTGACCGTGTAAAGATTGGGCCACCCAACCCCCAGGCTGGAGACATTTGGTTGGATTGACCTGACTGAGGAGCGTCTCCAATTCCGCAGAACACGAGGCCCATTCAACCCGCTGGTCCAACACCTCCACGCCAGGCCATGGTGAACTCAATCCCTGCACAACGACCATCGTGGGGTTCCATGGCTGGGCCTCTAGGGCGCGAACAACCTCTTCTTCAGACCATGCCCGGTCGAGTTCCAGCACAATTTGAGCTTGGGCGCCAGACATCCCCCAAGGCACCAACACTGCGGCTACGGCATACGACAACACCCTCCGCCCACGTTTCCATGTGGACAACCTTGTCTTAGGCAAGGCATTCGAAGGCATAAACGCCTGCAAATTCGCAAGAAGCATTGGCACAATCATGTTCAATCCCATGGGTCTTGGTACGTACAAACTTCGGGCTTATTGTCCGAGGTCTGGACGCGCCTTGGCACAGGCCATCGCATTCCACAAACGGACGAGGTTCACACCATCTACGTCGCCAAAATTCCGTAGTATTGTGGGTTCAACAGTCCTTTCGACCATGACAAAACTCACCTCCTGCCTCCTGCTCATCGCCACCGTGTGCATCATGGTGGTGGCCGTTGCGCCCCAACAAGCGCACGCCCAGGACCCGGAATTTTCCCAATTCTACAGCAACCCATTGCTGTTGAATCCTGCTTTCGCAGGCACGGCGCGAGGCCCCCGCGTGGTGATGTCCCATCGCAACCAATGGCCCGCCATGAGCGGTGCGTTCGTGACCCAAGCGGTCAGCTACGACCAGCATTTCAGCAGCATCCAAGGCGGATTGGGCTTGACGGTGATGCACGACCAAGCCGGTCAAAACACCTTGAACACCACCCGCATCACCGGGATGTACAGTTACCAGCAAGCCATCACCCGGAAATTGTCCCTGCGCGCAGCGCTTGAGGCCAGCTACTTCCAAAAGGCGCTGGATTGGAGCAACTTGACATTCGGCGACATGATTGACCCCCGTCGAGGTTTCATCTACGAAACAGCAGACACCCCTCGCGGTGAGACTGTGAAAAAGGTGGATTTTGGTGCGGGTCTGTTGGCATTCACTGAGAAATTCTACGTCGGCGCTGCCGCCACCCACTTGAACGAGCCCAACGAAAGCTTGGTGGTTGGCGTGAGTCGGTTGCCCATGAAGTTCACGGGCCATGCCGGAGCCAAGTTGCCCTTGCAGCGTTCAGTCCGCGGAGTGGAAGCTTGGATTTCCCCCAACGTGCTCTACCGCGTTCAGGGGGAGTTCCAGCAACTCAACCTTGGTGTCTACGTGAGCAAAGGCCCACTCGTGGGTGGCATCTGGCACCGTGGATTTTTCTCCGAAAACACGCGCGACGCCCTCATCGTGTTGGTGGGTGTGGAAACCGGCATGATGCGCTTCGGCTACAGCTACGACATCACCATCTCAGACCTGACCCCTGCCACAGGTGGGGCTCACGAACTGAGCTTGAGCATGAAATTCGCCTCTCCCCAGAGGTCCAAATTCAGATCGGTGTCCTGCCCCACCTTCTGATTTGACTCCGAAACCTGCACAATCGAAATCTGAAAATTGAAACCCCACACCATGACGCAAAAGCACATACTTGGCTTGTTCAGCGTGGCGCTTGGTCTGATGACCTTGAGCGGATGCTACTACGAGCGTTCGGGCGCGACAGGTTGGGCCTACAACTTTGAAGCCAACGGTGGCTTCGAACGCCCATCTTACTTCGAGCAAGAGACCGGTCCCGGCTTGATCTTCGTGGAAGGCGGAACCTTCACCATGGGTTCAGTCGACGACGATTTGAACTACGAGTGGGACAACATTCCTCGTCGCACCACGGTGTCCTCCTTCTACATGGACGAAACCGAGGTGACCAACCACTTCTGGTTGGAGTACGTCACTTGGCTGAACCGAGTCTACGGCTCTTCCTACCCGGAGATCGTGGAACGGGCGCTGCCTGACACCGCAGCATGGCGAAACAAGTTGGCCTACAACGAGCCCATGGTGAACTATTATCTGCGTCACCCAGCCTACAGAGACTACCCTGTGGTGGGAGTGAGCTGGTTGCAGGCCACCGAGTTCTGCAAGTGGCGCTCTGACCGCGTCAATGAGGGCATCCTCGTCCGTGAGGGATTGCTCGTGCACAACCCGGACGCCCAAATGGACGAAGAGCACTTCACCACCGAGACATACTTGTCTGGCCAATACCAAGGCGAGCGCCTCCGCGAAGGCCTCCCGAGCTACAGCATCAACAGTGACTTCCGCGACGTGAAAATGGAGGATGGCGTGTTGTTGCCAGCGTACCGCCTCCCGACCGAAGCAGAATGGGAATTCGCGGCGTTGGGTCTGATAGGAAACAGCCTCGGCGAATTGGTGACCGAGCGTCGCACGTACCCATGGAACGGCCACTTCGTTCGAAACGGGGACAGCCGCACCGCAGGGTACGGCTCCATCAATGCCAACTTCGTGAAAGGCAACGGTGACTACATGGGTGTGGCCGGTGCGCTCGACGACTTCGGCGACATCACCGTGAATGTGTATCAGTACGCCCCCAACGATTACGGTCTGTACAACATGGCTGGCAACGTGAACGAATGGGTGATGGATGTGTACCGTCCCCTCTCCATCCAGGACAACAACGAATTCCGCCCATTCCGTGGAAACGTGTACGAGACGCGCCGCTTGAACGCTGAAGGCCGTCCTGTCGACAAGTACGACTACGTGGTGTACAACATCGATGGCGTGAAATCATTCCTCCAGGTGTACGAAGCGGAAGGCAACAAAGTTGGGGCCTTCACGCCTGAGGACGTCGACCTCATGGGCAACTTGAACCAAAAGGTCAGCGACGCCGAGGAGCGCATGAAGGCCAAGCGGTTTGAAGAGGCACAGACCCTCATGCAAGATGCAATGGACCTCATTGTGGACAGCGACGCTGTCGCCGCAGCTGACCTTCGCAAAGGCTTCAGCGAAAACATCGACGCGTTGCCTGGCCAAATCCAAATGCGCAAGGAGAGTGTGGAAGAGAACCTCAGCCGCACCAACTACCGCGTGGCGAACAACATCGACTACCTCGACGGCGACCGGAACAGCTCGTTTGACTTCGCAGCTCAAAGCGCCGAGGAAGACGCCATGCAAGACAAGCGAGTCTACAACTACGGTGGCTCCACCATGATCAGCAACCGCAGCCGTGTATACAAAGGCGGCGGATGGGACGACCGTGCGTACTACTTGATTCCAGGGACACGCCGTTTCTTGGACGAGCGTCAAAGCTCGGCCAGCATCGGATTCCGATGCGCGATGGATCGCCTCGGCACCCCCGTGCCGTTCGCAGGTCAATGATGACATTCCTCCACCCCCGAGCATTCCACTCGGGGGTTTTCTTTGCTCTGACGTGAAGCCATGAGCCCCTTTTTCCGCACTCCCACAACCACAGTTGAACGCCTCTTGGACGAGGTTATGCAGGCCCAGGGTGTGTCCACGGACACGCGTGACGTGCTCGGGGGCCTGGTGTTTTGGGCGTTGACCGGAGACAAATTTGACGGCAACGACTTTGTGGAGGCAGCCCTCGACCAAGGAGCCGCCCATGTCGTCAGCAACCGCCCGGAATTTCGGGATGTCTCGCGGGTCACGGTCGTGGAAGACGTGTTGGACGCCTTGCAAGCCACTGCACGCGCCCTTCGCAGAACGTGGGATTGCCCGGTATTTGCCCTCACGGGCAGCAACGGGAAAACCACCACCAAGGAACTCTTGCGCGATGTGCTGGCGGAAGGGATGGAGGTTCACGCGACCTCCGGGAACCTCAACAACCACATCGGGGTGCCCTTGACCTTGCTGCGCGCCCCAGCCCACCCTGAATTTGTGGTGGTGGAAATGGGTGCGAACCACCAACAAGAAATTGCACTGCTCTGCTCCATCGCCGAACCGTCCCATGGTTGCATCACCAACATTGGCCTGGCGCATTTGGAAGGATTTGGCGGTGAAGTAGGCGTTTACAAAGGCAAGAAGGAACTGTTCGACCACCTCTCCGCCACGCAGGGAACCGCGTTCGTCAACTTGAATGACCCCCAAGTGGTGCGTGCTTCGGAGGGTGTGGGTCGGAAGGTTCCCATCTCGTCGGAAGGTTGGACGTGGACCCCAGCTGCGGGCGATGGCGCAACCGCCGTCGGCAGCCCGAGCGGTGCCTCCTTTGGTGTGCACCTCGAGGGGAACTACAACTTGATGAATGTGGCCACTGCCTGGACTGTGGGTCGGCATTTCGGCATATCAGCAGAGGCATGCCAGCAGGCTTTGAGCTCCTACGTGCCTTCCAACCACCGGTCTCAAGTGGTCCGCACAGAACGGAACTGGGTGCTGCTGGACGCCTACAACGCCAATCCCAGCAGCGTGGCGCATGCCTTGGCCTCCTTCGCCGCAAATGGTCACACGCATCCTCTGGTGGTGCTTGGGGACATGGCGGAGTTGGGCGAGGCGAGCGACCAGGCTCACCTGGATACAGTGAAAGACGCTCTGGAACGGGGGCTGGAGGTGTGGACGGTGGGGCCTGAATTTGGTCGAATTCCTGTCGAAGGCGGCCAGGCCAGGACGCACTTTGACCACCTGGATGCGATGATCTCTCATGTGGAATCAAACCCGCTCGCAGGACGCCAGATTTTGGTCAAAGGGAGCCGCAGCGCTCGGCTTGAAAAGCTGATGCCTTCCCTGTGACGGCAACTATCTTTGTGGCATGACGTTGATCGAAGAATTGAAGTGGCGCGGCCTGCTGCATGACATCATGCCAGGCACAGAGGAACTGCTTGCGCAGGAACAGGTGAAAGCTTACGTTGGCTTCGATCCCACGGCCGACAGCCTGCACATTGGCAACCTGGTGCCCATCATGCTTCTGGTGCACTGGCAGCGCGCTGGACACCTCCCCATTGCGTTGGTGGGTGGTGCGACTGGCATGGTCGGCGACCCCAGCGGGAAGACCGCAGAGCGTCAGTTCCTGGATGTCGACGTCATCCAACACAACCTGGCGTCCCAGCGCGCGCAATTGGAGCGGTTCTTGGACTTCGCAGGCGACAACGCGGCGGAGGTGGTCAACAACCACGATTGGTTCAAAGACTTCAGCTTCCTCGACTTCATTCGGGACGTGGGGAAACACATCACGGTGAATTACATGATGTCCAAGGACAGCGTGAAAAACCGCCTGGACTCGGGCATGAGCTTCACCGAATTCACCTACCAATTGGTGCAAGGCTACGACTTCTACCACCTGTGGAAACACCATGATGTGAAAGTCCAAATGGGCGGAAGCGACCAATGGGGCAACATCGTCACCGGCACCGAGTTGATTCGCCGCAAGGGGGCAGGGCAGGCGTTTGCCATCACGGCCCCTCTCATCACCAAGGCTGACGGCTCCAAGTTTGGCAAGAGTGAGGGCGGCAACGTCTGGCTCGACAAGTCCCGCACCTCGGCCTACAAATTCTACCAGTACTGGATCAACGCCGCGGACGAAGACGCCTCGCGCTACCTCCGCATCTTCACCCTCCTGCCCAAAGAGGAAATCGAGCGCATCGAGGCCGAGCATGCTGAGAATCCCGGCGGACGCGCGATGCAAAAAGCCTTGGCAGAAGACGTCACACGACGCATTCACGGCCAAAAAGATTTGGACACGGCCATTGCCGCCAGCAAGTTGTTGTTTGGCAAGAGCTCCGAGGACGACCTCCGGGCGTTGCCTGAATCTGAGCTGTTGTCCGTGTTCGAGGGCGTCCCACAACGCGCCCTTCACCGTGCCGAGTTGGAGGAAGGCGTGGGAATCATTGACGTCTTGGCCGGAGGGGACTCGCCCTTTTTGGCGAGCAACGGCGAAGCGCGTCGCGCCTTGAAAGAGGGCAGCGTAAGTGTGAACAAGGCGAAGGTCAACGACCAAAAAGTCCTCACTGTAGAAGACATCCTCGGCACAGGGTTGGTCCTGTTGCAGCGGGGAAAGAAAAACTACTTTTTGGTTCGAATCACGGACTGAACTCAGCTGAACAACGCGGTCAAGTCCCGGCCTTCCACGAGGTACAGGAAGATCACCAGCATCACGGACACCACCAATCCAATGGTGGCCTTTCCAAGGTCTGAAAAGACCATCTTGGCCACCTGACGGCCGTCCAGGTTGGCCTCGGTCAATCGGATGCGCAAGGCCACTTCGCGGCCTGCCAACATGCCCAAGAAGACCCAAGTGGTGCTCATGGGGATTTTGGCCCCGATGCCCAGCATGTCAAACTTGAACAGCAACAATACCAAGCCGTAGAAGAAGTCGATGAACGTCGCTGACCGGATGTCTTGCGTGTTCGTCTTCACCCGCACGATTTCCTGAATCTTGCCGCCCCGGCGGTAGAAGATGTAGCCCAACATGACGAGCAAGGTGACAAGTGCGAACGCGAAGGTCCCCGCCCCCACCTGGTCGGGATGGCCCAAATACACCATGATGTTGACCAAATCCTGGGTCAACCATTGGCTCCACAAAAAGCCTGTGGACGACCATTGAAGCACAGTCCAAAACGTCTTGTTGGTCCACACGCCATGGTCCTCGCCGTCAAACGGCCGTTGCATGAACAGCCGCTCCGTCAAGCGACTCAGGGCGAAAAACGCCACGATGGCGAAGGTGAACGCCACACCATAACCTCCCAAGCTCTTGATGAGCATTTGGGGCAAGGCCTTGGGCGCAAAGAAGGTCAACACCAAGAACGTTGTGCTGACGGGAATGCCAAGCCGTGTGATGAACAACAATGCAAGCGGAGGTAGCACGTACCAGGCGCTGATGGTCGGGAAGGTCACGCCGTTTTTGAAGATGCCGTCAAACTTGCCAAACGTCAAGTCGTCGCCTTTGCCTCCCAGGTACTCGCCGTACCCAAGGTAACCCAACGTCACCACCACAGCCATGATGGAGCCTGCAAACAGCCAGAGTTGCCACCACTTGCGACGCTCGTTGGACACCAGGAAGGTGCCCAAGGTTTGGATGCTGTCGTTGCCGACCACTGAGTAGGCGGCCAACGCAAATCCCAAAAGCGCGAATGTCTGTTCCAAGGTGTGGGTGTCGCAGGTGAAGCTTACGCGGGCGCAAGATGGTTGAAGTATGTCAACCTGACAACGATTCGAGGTTATGATTTCACTCGGAAGCCAACAAACTGCACCCCCTCACCTCGGCATGGTCCATCCGACCCAAGAGCTTGAGCCCTTGAGGGCGCCATTGCGCCGCGTCCGACGTGGCCAAAAACGCGCAACTGTGAACGTTGGCCAAGTCCACCACATCCACACGCCCGGTGCGTCCCTCGGGAAAGGTGAGGCGGGGGTCACGTGAGTCTCGAACCAACGGGGACACCCACTTGGGAAACGTGTGATGAAGTCCATCCTTTGCGTACCCCTGGGAGAGCATTTCCGTCATGCCGTATTCGGAGGCCAAGCGGGCTTGGGGCAACCGCCCCTGCAACTCCGCCAACACCTCCTCCCGGGTGGGCTCCTCGCCCCTGCCCTTCATGCCCCCGGTGTCCACCACAAGCACTTCACCCTCCCACACGGGCGTGTCCGCAGCTGCGCTTCGCACCCAGTCCAGCAACGCCCACGTCACACCGAAGAGCACAAGTGGCCGTCGTTGTGCGTCCGAAGACCAGTCCGACAACGCACGCGACAAGCTGTCGTGGTCATGCATCCAAAACCGGTTGCCCGTGTGGCCAGCAGCCTCACAAAACCCCTGCAACATGGCCAACAACGAAGCGTCTTCGCGCCCCACATAGCCCGGCAACAGCCCCAACCAGTCGTGACCTGACACGTCCGTGTTCCACACAGACGACCACGCCAAGGCGGCCACCTTTCTGTACCACGCTCCCCCAGCGGCATCGAGGTGATGTGCCGACCGCGAAACAGTCGCCGAAGTTCCGGAACTGCGGAAGATGTGGTCGGTGGGCCAAGACATCGACTTGACCTTGCGCGACTTGAACAACTCCACAGGCATGAACGGAATGTCGTCGACGGCATTGACCGCAGAGGCCTCAACACCCATCAGGCGCACAAACTCTCCATACACCTCGTTGTGATGGGCTTGCCAGCGAAAGAGCGCCAACGCCAGGCGGTCGAACTCCCTATCATCTCGACTCGAGTCAGGCAAACTCATCCACGACCACAAGACGTTTCGGACCGCTTCCACCCCTGCTGCATGCCCCCAAAGTCCGTGGTCCGACGTCATGCCTGCAAGTTCGGTAGTTTTGCTTCATGCCTCGATGTTTGGCCTTGTTTGGAATGACCTGTGTGATGCTGGGGAGCTGCCTCCCGCGGCTGGAATTTCCTGACGAGCCGACCCTGCGGTTTGTCGACTTTGTGCCGGCGTCAGATGGGTCGGCCACCATGACCTTGGGGTTCACCGACGGCGACGGCAACGTGGGCCTCTCCCAAGCGGACACCTTGCCTCCCTTTTGCAGCACCTGCGAACACCATTTCAACTTGGTGGCAGAATACCAGGAGTGGAACGGGGAGGCTTGGGACACCCCCGAGTTGCTCATCCCTTACGCATACCGGGTGCCTGTCGCGACGCCCACCGGTTCGAGCCCCGCATTGGACGGCACACTGCAACTGGCCATGCCGTCGTGGCACCTCTGGGGCACCCAAGCGGATTCGGTGAGGTTTCTGTGGACGCTGTGGGACCGGGACTTGAACCCCTCCAACGTGGCGACGACGCCCGGATTGCCGGTTCCCTGACTCAGGCGTTTTCTTCGGAGGCCAAATGCGTGGCCACGGAAGCCACCCGGTCGCCGCATTTCTCCAAATCGTTGACGAGGTCGTTGTAGAACACGCCGCTGGACGCCGGGTACTTGCCCTTGTCCAAATCCTTCAAGTGCTTTTCTCGAAGGCGCTCAGTCAGGGCGTTGATCTTGCCCTCCACTTCCGCCACCGCGTCCAAATCCGCCGCATTCTGCCTGAGGTTTCGGTCCATCAAGGTCAAGGCTTCTTTCAACAACCGCAGCATCTCAATCAAGCTGGTGCGTTGCTTGGGAAGGAAATACACCCCTTGACGGCCCTTGGCGTCGAGTTGCCAGGACATGTTCACCAAGGCGTCTCCCACACGTTCCAAGGCTGGGTTGATGGCCGACAGCGAGGACAACCGAGCGCTGAGTTCTGGGCTGAGCTCTTCCTGCGCCACCGCTTCCAACTTGGAAGACACCAACTGGGCGCCTTCGCTGGTTCGTTCTCCCCATTTGGCCATTTGGTTCAACACGTCGGAGCGTTCTCCAGGATCGACAAGACCCAGCAATTCTTCGACGCCTATGACCATTCTTTTCAGCGTGCCTCCGCTCCTCCTGAAGTCTCCAAGAACCTCCTCCATGGTCAACCTTGCATCCACAATCCTTCCCGTGAAGGTGCCCTCCGACAAGGCCACCTCCTTTTGGGACGAGGTGGACCAGACGAGCCTTTTGGACAGCGACACCAAGTTTTCGCTGAGCAACGACATCAAGAGGCCATTGAACACATTGAACGTGGTGTGAAAAGACGCCATGACGTAGCCGCTTCTCACCGCGGGGTCGTCAACGCCTGCGAACACCCCTGACAAGCCTTCGGCCAACAAGGGAATGAGGCCCACCATCCAAACGCTGCCCAAAGCATTGATCAAAAAGTGAATGCGAGCCACGCGCTTGCCGGCGCGGTTGCCAACCACGGCTGCGAGATTGGCGGTCAAGGTGGTGCCGATGTTTTCCCCGAGCACCATGGCCAATGCATGCTCCAAGTTGATGACCCCCGACACAAGGGCGGCCAGGGTCAATGCAGTGGCCGCGGAAGAAGATTGAATCAATGCCGTCAGTCCTGCGCCCAGCAGCAAAAACAGCACGTTGCTGCCCAACCCTTCTCCGAGGTTGGGCAAGAGGGTGGCGAAGAGTTCCTGGGCACCAAGCACGGCCATTTGGTCTTTCAGCAGGTCCAAGCCAATGAACAGCAGCGCGAACCCAAAGACGATGTCAGCGATCTGCTTGGGGACGCGGCGGTCAAGCAACAACAACGGCACAGCAAGCCCAGCCAGTGGCAGCGCCAGGTCACTCAGCGACAACCCACCCAAGGACAGCACGATCAGCCAGGCTGTGATGGTGGTGCCAACGTTGGTGCCCAGCAAGACGCCCACAGACTCGCGGATGGTCAGCAAGCCGGCATTCACCAAGCTGACCAACGTCACTGTGACCGCCGAGCTGGATTGGATGAGGCTGGTCACGAAGAATCCAGTGACCGTACCCACCCACGTGCTCTGGGTGACGCTGGACAAGAATTGCCTGAATGGCGTGGCGGACGCGCGACGGATGGCGTCACTAAGGGTGCGCATCCCAAACAGGAACACCCCAAGCCCTCCGAGCACACTCAAAAACCACTTGATCCAAATCATTGCGGCGGAAGATAAGAAGGGCGCCACGAGGGCGCCCTTCCTTGTGTTTTTTCAGTCTTGACTCCGAATCAGCAAGAGCTGCCAAAGTCCGCCAAGAACTCGAGCAAGTCGGCCGTGGAGACCGAGCCATCTCCATTCAAGTCAGCGGGACATTGGGTTTCCAAGGTGAATTCACACGATCCATCGTCGACGGTCGCGTTGGGATCAAAGTTGTTCGACGAGACGTATGTGCAGCCGTAGCAGCTGTCGAATTCGCATTCTGATTCGTTGCCCAAAATCGCATTGGGGTTGAAGTTGCAGGCGGCGGGGTTGTTGCAGCCAAACGCAGAAGAGTTCGCCATGCCTGGGGTGCCGTTGTTGACCCAAGACGCTTGCCAGTTGCCGCCGAAGTCGTTGCCGTTGGCGGTGGGGGTGGTCAAGAACAAGTCCAAAATCTCAGGGATGTACTCCAACGTGGCGCAACCTCCGTCGGGGCTCTCCACGTAGTTGTTGCCCAAAATGCCGAGGGACGCTGCAGGCCATGGCGCTGCGTCGTTGTAGTCCACAGCGTTCACCACGTTTCCAAAGGCGTCGCGCAAGGAAATGGCCTCTCCAGAGTTGCTGAAGTTGCCTGCGTCAAGCACAAACACTTGGTAACCGTTTCCGCCGTAAGCCGCGAGGCCAGCGTCGGACACCACCAACACGATGAATTCACTTGCGGCCATGCTTGTGCCTTCAGGGAACACCAACGACAGCTGGTCGTCGCCGGCAGACTCGTTGTAGAACTCGTAGCCTGAGAGGTCCACGGTCACGTCTCCGATGTTCATCAATTCCACGAACTCGTAATCAAAGTCGTCGCCTTGGGCACCACATGGGTTGTAGTGGATCTCGTTGATGATGACGCTTGGCAACGTGTAGTAGCAAGACGCGTCGTCCGCTTCTGTGGCGTTGGCCTCGTAGTTCAAGGCTGTGGGGTCGGTGCAACCCACAATGACACATGAACCATCGTCCAACGTCGCGGCGGGATCGTAGTTGTCTGCATCTGGGTTGGTGCAACCTGGGATGCTCACACATGAGCCGTCGTCTAACGTCGCCAGCGCATCGTAGTTGGGGAAGTTGCTGTCGGTGCAACCCACACGCACCACGTCCGCGGTGTCGCGGGGGCTCAACTTCCAGTTGCCGAAGCTGTAGAAGTTGGGGCCAGTCACCTGGTAGTTCGCACCCAATTCCACAATGCCCATCATGACTCCATCGACGTCCACGCTGTCGTCCACCGCGTCGTAGCCCAAACCGGCGACCATGCCGTTTCCGCTGCCGTCGTTGAGTTGCCATTCGCCGAAGCCGTTCACGCTGGTGCACTCACCGGCAATGCTCACGAGCACGCTTTCCCACTGTTCGTCGTTCATGTCTGCGCTGGCCAGCGCTTCTGCCGCAGACAACGCGTTGCCTGAAGACTGCACCGTGGGCACAGCCGACTGGATTTGACGCAAGCCGTAGACCACAGTCACAGTGCCTGCCACCTCGATTTGGTCACCCACCATGACGCCGTCGCCAATGACCCAAATGCCTGAGAACGCACCAGTGCCGTTTTGAATCACGTACGAAGGCTGACCACCGAGGGAACCGCTGTTGCCGTACACCCCAGTCACCACACCTGAAGTCACCACAGTGCCGCTGAAGTCGCTGCCGTGGATTTCCTGGATGGTCAGGTTGGGGATGAAGATGCAAGAGCCGTCGTCTTCCGTGGCGTTGGGGTCATAGTTGACCGCGCCGGAGTCGGTGCATCCTGAGTTGTCCACCGCGCATGCGCCCTGGAAGGTGTGGGTGCCCAAGTTGGTCCAGTCGTCAGAGGGGTTGATGACCCACTCCGAGTCGATTTCGTTGGATCCTGCGCTGGTCACCCAGTCGCCCGCGTTTCCTTGGCTGACGGTGGGCTTGCGAACGAGGGTCGCATTTTGAGTGGCGTTCACGACACCGGCCACGGCAAAGCCAGAGCCGGGGTCCGCACCCAATGAACCGAAGACGTCCACGATCACGGGGGACTCTCCTGTGATGTCCAAGAGGGCAAAGGCGTCGTCGCCGTTGCTCAAGTACTGGTACGTCATGTTGGCCACAGCCAAAATCAAGGAATCCGCTTGCGGGTGTGCGATGATGTAGGTCGAGCCAGCTTCCACCACGTCGCCCGCGGGGAAGTTGAACGTCAGGTAGTCGAATTCACCCGTCACGTCACAGCCGTTGCTGCAATTTCCAAGCGTGTACTCGCTCAAGAAAATGGGGCTCTGCGTGGGGTTGTACAATTCGATGTACTTGTTGTTGGAGCTGCCCTCGGCCATTTCTGAGAAGAACAAACCGCACTCGCCACCTTCGTAGACACAGCTGCCGTCGTCGATGGACGCCAAATCGTTGTAGTTGGCCGCTCCCTCGACGGCACAACCGTACAACTGCGCATCCATGGCGTCGCGCAACTGCACCTTGAACGCACCAAAGGAGTAATCCAACGCGCCGGTGACTTGCAACTGGTTGTCGGCAGCCACCACACCTGCGTCAATCGCATCGTAGCCTGCGTCATCCACAGCGAGGTCGCCAGAACCGTCAGAGAGGGCCCATTCGCCAAACCCGAGGTCCGCGTTGGTCACAGATCCAGTCACCTGAATCAACACCCCTTCCCAAGCCTCCGCGTTGGCGTCCAACGTGGAAAGCATCTCTGGGGTGGGGAGGTCGTTGCCCTGGCTGGTGATGACCACCGCCGGGTTTCCGATTTGGGTTTTGCCGAAGTACTCGACCACTGCACCTGTCGCCTCGATGGCGTCACCCACCATCACGGGCACGTCAGGGGCGTAGAGCCACATGCCGCTGTAGGCACCTTGGCCGTCTTGGATGCTCACGTTGCTTCCGAACACGCCTGTAACAATGCCTGACGTCACCACCACGCTGTCGGTGAAGGCTTCGGTCTCTTGTCCCAACTGGATGTCGGCGATGCTTGTGGTGGACACCTCAATGCAAGATCCGTCGTCGAAGTTGGCAGAAGGGTTGTAGTTGGGGGCGGCGGCGTTGGTGCAGCCTCCTGTGCCCACTGTGATGGTGGCCACCATGCCCAAGGCGGCGTGAGAGCCGATGGAGCAGTCGTACGTGTACACCCCGGGGGTGTTAAACGTGTGAGATCCAATGCACACGCCAGATGCGTCTCCAGAAACTGCGTCGATGTAGAACGCTTCTGGGTTGCCAAACGACATGCCTGTCTGCGAATCGATGTCGCCGTTCACGTCGTGGGTGCCGCCCATGTTGGTCCAAGTCACCGTGGTGCCTGGCTCCACACTCAAGGACGAAGGCACGTACTGGAAGCTGCTCGCCTCCACCTCCACGCCATCCACGTTGCACGCGTTGTCGAACATGCAAGAGCCGTCGTCTTCGTTGGCGTCGGCGTTGTAGTTCGTGGCGTTCTCGTTGGTGCATCCTGGCACCGGCGCGCCGCACCCGTCAAAGGCATGGGCGTCGAGGCTGGACCAATCGTCGATGTCGAGGACAATCCACTCGCTGTCCTCCGCAGAGGTTCCGGCACTGGCCACCCAGTCGCCGACGTTTCCATCCTGCACAGAGGACTTCCGCACGATGGTGTGGTTTTGGGTGCCGTTCGCAACACCTGCCACTTCCCATCCAGAACCGGGGTCACCGTTCCAGTCGCCCACCGCGTCGAGCACCACAAACGAGGTCTCGTCGCCCTGCACGAGCATGAATCCGTCGTCTCCGTTGGACAAGAAGTTCATGGTTTCGTCGGCCACGGCCAAAATGGCGGGGTCCGCACTGCCATGGGCCACGATGTACACGTCACCTGGGTCCACTGTGGCTCCATCTGCGAACGCATTCCAGTACTCGTATTCTCCCACCACGCTTGGTGCGTTGCTTACGTTGGGGTATGCATAGCCCGACAAATCGATGGTTTCGGAGGTTGGGTTGTAAATCTCCAGGTATTTGTTGTTGGAGCTGCCTTCTGCAGCCTCGGAGAAGAAGAGGTTGTCGCATTGCGCCCAAGCCGAGGAGGCCATCAGGGTGAAGCAAGCGAGCACGAGGGAATAAATGCGCATGTTCCTGGTTTTGAGTTTTGAACGTTCAAAACTACACATTCACCCACCAAATCCAGCATTTCATCGCATTCTTCACGATTCGTTCACATGGCGTTTTCCCGAACAATCCACCGCCCGCCATGCTCATTCCGACGGATCGAACAGCGTCGGGGCCGGAGGGGCCCACTTGAAGGTGCGGCGGTGAAGCGGGGTGGGCCCGTGAACAGTCAACGCCTGCCGATGCGCCACCGTGGGGTACCCCATGTTGGAATCCCACCCGTATTCCGGATAAGTCTTGGCGGAGTTCAGCATGAATTCGTCGCGGTGGGTCTTCGCGAGGATGCTGGCTGCAGCAATGGACGCCACCTTGGCGTCGCCCTTGACAAAACAGCTGTGCTCCGGCATGTCAGGGGCAGAGACAAATCGGTTTCCGTCGATGAGCAGGTGATCTGGCTCACCTGCCAAACCCCGCACCGCACGGCGCATGGCCTCAAACGAGGCTTGCAAAATGTTCATCTTGTCGATCTCCTCCGGCGAGACAAAAGCCACCGCCCAGGTGACCGCGCGGGCTTCCACATCTCGGCGCAACCGGTCGCGTTGCGACGTTGTCAACTGTTTGCTGTCGTTCAGCGGCAAGGTTTGGGCCACCTCGGGCGTGAGCACCACGGCCGCGGCCACGACGGGTCCTGCGAGGCATCCCCGACCAGCTTCGTCGCACCCCGCTTCCAACCGTCCGCGCACCACTTGGTCCATCAACTTTGGCATGCTGAATCGGATTTAGAGGGGTTCAACATGTCGCCGACGAGGCGGTTCAACGCTTGGCCGCTGGCCGCCCAACTGAAATCTTTCGCCCGTGCGAGGCCACCCTGCCGTGCCTTGTCGCGCGCCTCGGAGTCGTGCTCCGCCGTCCACATCGCCTCGGCAATCTCCTCCGCGTCGCCTGGAGACACCAGCGCAAGCGCCGCATTTCCGCACACCTCAGGCAGGGACGTCACGTTGGACGCGATGACAGGCACGCCACAGGCCATGGCTTCCAACACTGGGATGCCAAACCCTTCGAACCAAGGCACAAACACCAGCGCCTCGGCCGCCCCCACCACCTTGGGCAACTCGTCGTGAGGCAAGCGGCCCAAACTGTGGATGCGCTTGCGAACCGAAGGTGCCACATCCATGGGCAGCGCGTCCCACATGGCAGCCCCCACAATGACGAGGTGATGAAGCCCACCTCGATCCGCGTACGTTCCAAAGGCCTCCAACAGGCCCTGGATGTTTTTCCGGGGATGCAAGGACCCCACAAACACGAAGAACCGTTCGCCCCCAGTGTGCTGTTGTCGAACCTCAGCAGCAGCCAAATCTGAAAGGGGCACAAAGGTCGGGTCGGCGGCGTTGGGCACCACTGAAATGTCCTCCTGCGGCAGGCCATACGTGTCCGCAAGGTCTCGGGCGCTTGCGTTGGACACCGTCACCAAACGATGGGCCTTGGCGGCAAACCTGGGGAACTGGGACCGGTAATAGCGTGCCCAGCGGGACGGCAGCCACTCGGGATGGTGTTCGAAGTTGAGGTCGTGGATGGCCGTCAGCTGCGGAAACTGGGCGGGCATGCCCAGGGCCAACGGTCCCTCGAGCGAGACGAAGGCGTCGGCGCCCCACCGAAGGAGCAGCACGCGCAAGGGCCACCCAAACCACAGCTTGAGCAGCCATGGCCGGCGCCCCGGGACAGGCATGCGCACAACCTCCACATTGGGGCCCAGCTCAAACATCTTTTCGTAGGGTTGATCCACCACGAGCAAGAACTTGTCATGGGGCCTCAGGCGCACCAATGCTTGAAGGCACTTCCAGGTGAAGACCCCAATGCCCTCGAGCTTTCCAGGGACCAACAACCGACCGTTCAAGGCAATGCGCGCCATATCTTCAAAGGTACCTTCTCTGCCCATTAACTTCGCGGCGGCTCAGCACCTTAAACCTCAGCACATGCCTTCTTCCAATCCCATGGAGTCGACCCACCTTTTGGTCTTCATTTCTCGGAACTTGAAAACGCTTTTGGGCGTCGGATTTTTGGCCGCAGTTGTGGCTTCTGGGGTGTCGCTCATGATGGACGAATACTACCAGAGCACAGTGGTCATGTTCGCCACGTCCCAGCACAGCATCGGGGAGCAATTCTTCGAGGAAACCAAGAAAAACGACCTCTTGGCGTACGGGGAAACCGAGGACGCGGAGCGGCTCTTGCAAATCCTCAACTCCCACCGCATCCGGAACCGGATCATCGAAAAGTTCGACCTGTTCACCCATTACAACATCGACCCCTCAGAGCCAGGCGCCCAAGCGGACATGGCGTTGACGTACGGCAGCAACGTGAGCGCCAACCTGACGCGGTTCGGGTCGATCAAAGTGTCCGTGCTCGACACCGACCCGTTCCTGGCCCGGGACATGGCCAACGACATGGCCCACCTGGTGGACAGCATCGCCAACCGCATGAGGAACGACCGGGCACGCGACGCGTACAATTTGGCCTTGAGCACCCTGGACCAAACCACGGCCCAAATCGCCGAAGCCGAAGACAGCTTGGCCACGTTGCACAGCCTGGGGATCTACGATTTTGAAGCGCAAGTGGAGGGCCTGACGGCGCAATACGGCATGGCCCTCGCCTCCAACAACGGCGGGGCGGCACGCACCATCCGCAAGGACTTGGAGCAACTCGGCGCCTTGGCCAACGGGTACAACAACCTCTCGGCGTACCTCGAATCGGCCTACGAGCAAAAAGCCCTGCTCCAAAAACGGGTGGACCTGATGCGCGTCGATGCTGAAACGCAGCTGCCGTCCAGCTTTGTGGTCGACTACGCCAGCGCCGCCGACGAAAAGGCCAAACCCGTGCGTTGGCTGATTGTCGTCATGACCGCCATCGTCGCTGTGGGTGCGGCATTCCTGGGCATGCTCGCCTGGGAAACCTTGCAACGCGCCCAAGCGTCCAACGCCTGATTCCTCCTCAGCCGTGCCCACGTTGAACACCACCACGGTCGGCTGGCTGGCCGGATCCGCGATGCTGCTTCTGGCGGCGGCCGGATGGTGGGTGGATGTTCCGTACGTGTTGGTCTTGCCTGTGGTCGCCCTGCTGGCCTATTGGGCGTTTGCACGGCTGGACCTCTACATGGCCGTGGTGTTGGCCCTGGTGCCCTTGTCCATCAACTTGAGTGAATTGGGGTTGACGTCGGTGGGGTGGTACATGCCGACCGAGCCGATGCTGTTCGCCCTCCTGCTGCTCTCCTGCGCGCGGTGGCTGTCGGGGAAAAGGCTAGATCGGGCGCTTTGGAAACACCCCGTCACGTGGGTGACCCTGGCGGGCTTTGTGTGGATGGGGCTGACCATTTTTCCAAGCAGCCACCCCGTGGTTTCTCTCAAGGCTTGGATATCCAGGGCCTGGTTCATGGTGGCGTTCTACTTCCTGCTCGCAGCGTGGTTCCAGCATTCGCCGAAAGCCCAAACCCGCTTTTTGGCCTTGCTCCTCGTCCCCATGTGTGTCGTGGTCACGTACACCATCGTGCGTCATGCCGGCCATGGGTTCGGGAAAGGGGCAGGCCACTGGGTCATGAAGCCGTTTTTCAAAGACCACACCTCGTATGGTGCCGTCCTGGCCATGCTCCTCCCTCCTGCGATTGCCATGGTGTGGCGGAGGCACAAGACCTCTTTGGCCCGTGTGTTGTGGGGGCTCGGGGTGGTGTGGCTGAGCGTGGGGACCGTGCTGTCCTACACCCGTGCCGCTTGGGTGAGCCTGGCCGCAGTCGGCGCCTTGTGGGTCGTGATGAAACTCGGGGTCAGGCTCAGGCCCCTGCTCGCAGCGAGCGTCGTGGCGATGGGTGGGTTGGCCTTGTCCTGGGACGGCCTTGTGGTTCAGCTCGAGCGCAACAACCAGGATTCTTCAGACAACTTCACCCAGCACATCGAAAGCATCTCAAACGTCTCCACCGACGACTCCAACTTGGAAAGGCTCAACCGTTGGTCGTGTGCGTTGGCCATGTTCGAGGAGAGGCCCTTTTGGGGATGGGGCCCAGGGACGTACCAGTTTGAATACGCGCCTTTCCAAACGTCCACCCTTCGCACCCGCATCAGCACCAACAACGCAGACTTGGGAAACGCCCACAGCGAATACTTGGGTCCACTCGCGGAGCAAGGCCTCCTGGGCCTGTTGGCAGTCTTGGGCTTGCTGGCAGCCACCTTGCATTTGGGATTCAAGCTTCAGCGGACCCTGACCGACCCGGAGCGCAGAGCCCAGGCGATGGGGCTCTTCTTGGGCATCATGACCTACTTCGTCCACGGAGTCCTGAACAACTTCCTGGACACCGACAAGGCCAGCGCGCCATTCTGGGGATTCTTGGCCATTCTTGTGGTGATGGACATCCGTCAATCCAACGAAGAGAAAAGGACCAACGAGCTCATCTGAAGCGGCAACTCAGCATCGCTGTGTCGTCCAACCGTGGGGTCTCCCCACGGAACGCCTCCAAGGCATTGACAATCTCCTGGTGAATGTCCTCCAGAGTTTGGCCTTCATGCTCCTGCAACAACGTCGCCAAACGCTCAGTTCCAAAAGGCACTTCCGAGGCGTTTTCCTGTTCCACCAAACCGTCCGTGTAACAGCACAACACCGATCCGGCCTTCACCTGGACTTGGCCCTCCTCCACGCTGGGGATGTCCCGAAACATGCCAAGGCCCACAGAGCCCAGTCCAAGCAACTCATGGCGCCCGCCGGGATGAAGAAACAGCGGCGGATTGTGTCCGCAATTGACGTAGTCCAAACGATCGCCCTCGGCGTTGATTTTGGCCACGAAAAACGTGATGTACTTCTCCCCTCGGGCGATGTCCATGACGCGACGATTCAGCACGTGAAGTGTGTTCGTAAGGGTGCCCGAGTGCGCCCGAAACAACGCCCGGACTTGTGCTTGAAAATTGCTCATGAGCAGGGCCGCGCTCATGCCTTTGCCGCTCACGTCCGCCATACAAATGACCGTCTCATTCGATTCCGTGACGAACGCGTCGTAACAATCGCCACCCACTTCGGTATGGGGCTGATAATGTCCCGCCACGTCCAAATCAATGTGGTCCCAGCGCTCCGGCAACAGCATGGCCTGCATTTCACCCGCGAGTTCCAACTCCCGACGCAAGGCTTCCTGCTCCAAATTGCGACGGTTCATTTGACGGTTGCGACGCGCCACCACCAAGATGTTGGTCAGCGTCACGAGGAAATTCAAGTGCTTCACCACAGGACTGACGCCCCGCGAGTCCGAGGTGTCTCCCGCCAACACCACCGCAATGGCCTCGTCATGCTGGTGAATGGGCACCACCACATCTGAGGGGTGCTTGTCCCCATCCAGCGCACCGGCAAGTCCAATCCCATCCAAGTCCAAGGACTCAAAAAATGTGGACGGCCGCGATGCGGGCCACGCAGAGTCGGTCCCTTCAGATACGAGGAGCGACCAACGCTGGCCGTCCAAATCTGCCGCGTACAACACCAGGCGGTCAATGCCGAGGTTTTCCTTCAACGCCCCCACGTATTGGGACATCAACTCGGCTTCCGAGGTCTCGCTGTTGATCGCCTGGGTGACCTGAAGCAACGCGTTCAACTTGAAGTCTCGCAATTCGAGCTTCTCCTTGAGGCGGCGTTCCTTGCCATGGGTCATCCCCTCAAGCTTACTTTTTGATGCGCTCCGTGTAATCACCGCTGCGTGTGTCCACTTTGATCCAATCGCCGTTGTTGATGAACAATGGCACCCGCACTTCAGCACCTGTGTCCACCGTCGCGGGCTTGAGCGAATTGGTGGCTGTGTCGCCCTTCACACCTGGCTCGGTGTAGGTGATTTCCAGTTCCACGTGGCTCGGCAAATCGCAGCTGATGGGGCGCTCCTCCTCGGCATGGAACACCACCAGACAATTCAATCCATCTTTCAGGAATTGCGGGGCGCTGATCAAGTGCTTGTCCAAGCGCACCTGCTCGTAGGTCTCGGTGTTCATGAAGTGGTACCCCTCGTCGTCGTTGTACAAAAACGTGTGCTCTCGGGTTTCGATGCGCACGGGGTCGATTTTGTGTCCGGCGTTGAAGGTGTTGTCCACCACCTTTCCCGTCTCGATGTTCTTCAACTTCGTGCGGACGAAGGCGGCGCCCTTGCCAGGTTTGACGTGCAAAAACTCCACAATTTGCCACAAGCCGTTGTTGTGGTTGAGGACCATGCCGTTCTTGATGTCGCTGGTGTTTGCCATGTTTTCGGGTTCGTGAAGGCCAAGATAGGACAGCCCTTCACGCTTCCCATGACAATCGAAGTGCACAACGAAAGGCGACTTGTTGAGAAGGTGCCCAGGCGCCATGCACCGACCAAGTCTTGTTTCCCTTCGCATCTCCCCACCTGACCCAAATCGAGGCACGCGCGCCCTCCAACGGGGTTTGCATCCACGTCATCCTGTCCGCCCACGGCAAGACTGCGCGCTGCACTGCACCAACTCCCGCGCCCTCCATCCATACCATCCCCAAAATCACGCGCCTTGGCCCCTCCATGCGGTGGGTCATTTTCACATGTCGGGCCACGCCCCACACCCCTTCAAAGCGGCGGGCTGTGATTTCAACTTGCCCCCCTTCGCGCTGGTGGCGCAAACCCACCTGAACATCTTTCCCTCGCGTGCCAAACGCCAAGCGCCATCCCGGCTTGAGTTGCATTCTCGTTTCCAAGCTGCCCTTTCGGTTGTCCAGGGCCAACCTCACCTGGAATGGCACTCCCCCTTGCTTGGGACGGCAAGCCATGCTCCACAACGTCGTAAGCCGAGATGCGTCAGGTTCGTACAACACCCACTGCCCTCGGGTTGTGGCTTGCAGCAACCACATGTCGCCCCAAGCCCTTCGAACAGATGCGTGGCCCAGGACTGTTCTGTCGGGCAAGACAACGGCCGCGGCACCTTGAATGTGATGTGGGCCTGCCACAAAAGCCCCTGAAAAACCCCATTTATGGTTCCCCTTCGACATCCAACCTTCGAGGTCGAGCCACACGTCTAAGCTTTCCTCGTACCTCGCGACAGCCGCCACATGGTTGGGTCCAATGGACGCCCCGAATGTACAATCGCCCCTGACCCACTCGCCTGCCAGCCCGCGCAAGAGGCCGTGATGTCCCGTTTGCCTGGACGGCGTCAACCGCCCGGCCGCGGGCAGCCCGGGATCTCCCACATGCCATTCTGTCCCAAACGTCCGACCCCTCGGGATTGTCAGGCCTTGCCCCCATCCTGCGCTGTGGTCGCCAATGGTCCAGCGCAAATCCCCGCGACGGCCGAAGACGCTTCCTCCCCAGGTGATGGGGTGGGCCGTGGTGCATGTCCATTTGGCCCAATCGGTTTTGCCTCGCCAGACGCCCAAGCTTGTTGGCGCCAGCAAATGGGCTGACCAAGACCGTTGCATCACCCAAGAGTATTCGCTTGTCCTCGTGTCCTGCGCGGACCGTGCCACTTGCTCCAAGGCCCACCGTCGCCACCAAGGCTGTCCTTCGAGCCATCCTTGCGTGGCCAGGTCAAGGCCTTCAACGAGACTGGCCGTTTCGGCAGCCCAAGGTTTGCCGTGAAGGTCCACATGCCGCGCTATCGCCTCGGCCGTAGCCCAGCTGCAATGCCCCTTTTCCACTTCCCGTTCCAATGTGCGCAGCACCTCCAGCGGGACATCCCAAGACAGCTCCTGGAGCCCAACCTGAGCCATGCCGTCCAAAATGGACCAGGCATGCATCCAGGCCAATACGGCCACCGTCCTCGTCCAACCCAAAGTCACTCCTCCCATCGCCATGCCAGATGGTGGAACTTGACAACGCCGCGTTGGCCTCGGGCCACACGCCAGCCATGTTGCCTGGGCTTCAACCGGCCAGGACTGTCGATGGACCCCATGGTGTCCTCCGAGTTAGACAGGCCAGAGCTTGGGGACCACGACCACCCTATTTCCAGCAACCACCGCGGACCTCCGACGAACACCTGGAATCCAGGACTCCACCGACGCCACAAGCGCAGATCTTCCAACCAAGATGGGCGGGGGTTCCACCTGATGCCCCATTGCCCCGGTTGAGACCATATGAATTGCGGACACCCCAACAGTTCATTGGGATTGGGCGGCTGCCACGAGGCGGACCAAGTCAATGGACGTGCACCCCCTCCTTGCCAATCCCAACCCACGTCCACCGTAAACCACCCCGACCCATCCACCAAGTGGCTGAACCGGGCTTCCACCAACACCCAAGGGTCTGCCTGGCGCAGCTGTGGCCACCGGTCGACCCCGACATGGACAAGAAAGTCCGCGGCAAGTGCCTCGTCATTCATTCGCTGACCTGCGCTCACGCTGTGTCGCTGCCAAGCCGCCCACCCCTGATGGTGCAACCCAGCAACCCTATGGGCACGTTGGGCTTGGCGTCCGGTGACCACATCCAGCCCAAACCAAGGCGTCCCCACCACATGTTGACGGATGGAAATCTCTCCCCATTTGGAATGGGACTCTGGCTCCTGAGCACAGGCCACGATCGGCAGAACCCACGTGACCAAAACTCGCCCCAAACTCACCGACTTCACAACGCAAAAAAATGGTCCGCAAAGGCGCTGAAAGCGACGAATTTGACAAACGCAACACGCGGCTTGACCTGCGAGAAAAACAACCTACCTTTGCGGCCCTTGAAAGACGCGGGTGTGGTGAAATTGGTAGACACGCCAGACTTAGGATCTGGTGCTTCGGCGTGGGGGTTCGAGTCCCTCCACCCGCACACTTTCAAGAATCCCGAAGGCAACAGAATCTCCGCCATGAACATTGCACAAACTGCACTCGACGACCTCCGCATCGAATTGGCCGTCACCCTGACTTCAGAGGACTATACGCCGCGGGTTGATCGCGCGTTGAAGCGTCACCAACAGCAAGCCCAAATGCCTGGATTCCGCAAAGGGAAAGTGCCCATGCAACTCATCCGTCGTCAATACGGCCAATCCGTGTTGGCGGAGGAGTTGAACCAAATGCTCAGCGAGCAACTTCAAAACCACATTCAGGAAAACAAGCTAAACGTGCTCGGCAACCCCATTCCAAGCGAGAAAACTGAAGACGCCGGAGATTGGAACAACCCTGGGGACTTCACCTTCAACTACGAAGTGGGACTGGCGCCCGAGTTGAGCTTGGAGTTTGGCAAAAGTGCCAAGTTTACCCGCCACAAAATCAAAGTGGACAAGTCGGCCATTGAGCGCCAGGTCACAGATCTGCAGCGTCGCCACGGCAAGATGACCGACCCCGACAAGTCGGCGGCCAACGACATGCTTGTCGGAGCCTTCGCCCAACTCAACAGCGACGGCAACGTGTTGGAGGGCGGGATCACCAGCGACAGCACCATAAGCGTGGAGTTTGTGGAGGACAAGAAGGCCAAGAAAGCCCTCGTGGGCCTCGAGCCGGGCTCGACTGTGGACGTCGACCCACACAAAGTCAGCCGCGGCCATGACGATTTGGGCCGCATGTTGGGCATCAGCCACGACCAAGTGCATGACCTTCAAGGGAACTTCCGTTTCACCGTGAAAGAGGTGAAGCGCCTCGAGCCCCATCAGATCAACCAGTCGCTGTTCGACAAGGTTTACGGCGAAGGGGTGGTCACGGATGAGAAGGCCTTCCGCGAGCGCGTGGCTGAAGACCTCGACGGCCACTTTGACCGGGACGCAGAATGGGTATTCCGTCGCCGCTTTGTGGTCGACTTGCTGGAAAAAATCGACGTCAAGCTTCCGGACGCCTTCTTGAAGCGCTGGATTGCGTTGACCAACGAAAAGCCACTCACCCCTGAGCAGCTCGAGGAGGAGTACCCCGGCTACGCAGAGTCGTTGCGCTGGCAAATTCTCCAGCAGACCGTGGCCCAGGCCATCGACCTCAAGGTGGACGCAGCTGAACTCGAAGCCGAGGCCAAGCGTCAAGTGGGCGCGCAATATGCGCAGTACGGGATGCCCATGGACGAGAAAACCCTCGGCAACGTGGCCAAAAATGTCCTCAACGACGACAACGAACGCCGACGCATCGCCGACGTGCTCGTGGAACGGAAAGTGGTCGACGACCTCAAGACACGCGTCAAGATTTCAGAGAAGTTGGTGAGCTCCGACGAGTTCGGAAAGCTCGCTGCAGAGGTGCGTTGATTCTACCCCTGCGGTTGTGAACAACCTGCCCTTTTGAGGGGTGGGGTGTCCTGAGGTGGGTGTAATTTGGTCCAACAGATTCGCACCATGAACAACCGCAAAGAATTCCTGAAGTATGCCGTGGGACACCATGGCATGAGCAGCCACACTGTCGAAGACTACATTTCAGCCACCCACGGACCTGTGTCGGGGCCTGAAGGCATGACTCGCACCGTGATTGAAGAGCGCCCCATGCCCTTCCGCGAAGTCGACGTCTTCTCTCGCTTGATGGCCGACCGCATCATCTTCCTCGGCACCGGGGTGGACGACTACATCGCCAACATCATCCAGGCCCAGTTGCTCTTCTTGGAATCGACCGACCCAGGCAAGGACATTCAGATCTACATCAACTCCCCTGGGGGAAGCGTTTATGCGGGCTTAGGCATCTACGACACCATGCAATACATCCGGCCTGATGTGGCGACCATTTGCACCGGCATGGCCGCGTCCATGGGTGCCGTGTTGTTGTGCGGCGGGGCCGCCGGCAAACGCACGGGACTCAAACACAGCCGAGTCATGATTCACCAACCCTTGGGCGGTGCGCGTGGCCAAGCTTCAGACATTGAAATCACCGCACGCGAAATCCAAAAGCTCAAGAAAGAGCTCTACGACATCATCGCCCAGCACAGCGGCCAGACCTACGACAAGGTGTGGGAGGACAGCGACCGCGATTACTGGATGATCGCCGAGGAAGCCAAGGAATACGGCATGATCGACGAGGTCCTGGTTCGTCCCAGTTGATTGTGGGCCATTGATGATTCATGGCTGACAAAGACCTCCAATGCTCGTTCTGCGGCCGGCCCAAGGCGGACGTGGACATCCTGATTGCCGGAGCCACAGGGCACATATGCGATCGTTGTGTGGACCAAGCGCAGGCCATTGTCGCGGAAGAAGGCGGCAGCCCATCTGCGGCCCAATCCTCCATTGACTTCACCCTGCGTCGTCCCGCAGAGATGAAAGCCCACCTTGACGAATTTGTGATCGGTCAAGACGCCGCCAAGCGCACCTTGAGTGTCGCGGTGTACAACCACTACAAGCGACTGACGCACGATCCCGCCGGCGACGAGGCCAGCATCGAGCTGGACAAGAGCAACGTCATTTTGGTGGGCGAAACCGGCACGGGAAAAACCCTTCTTGCCAAGACCATCGCCCGCATGTTGGACGTGCCGTTTTGCATCGCCGACGCCACCGTGTTGACGGAAGCAGGCTACGTGGGAGAGGATGTGGAAAGTGTGTTGTCAAGGCTTCTTCAAGCGGCCGATTACGACGTCGAGTCCGCCGAGCGTGGCATCGTATTCATCGATGAAATCGACAAAATTGCGCGGAAGAGCGACAACCCCTCCATCACGCGAGATGTCAGCGGAGAGGGGGTGCAGCAAGCGTTGCTTAAGCTCTTGGAAGGCACCGACGTACAGGTTCCTCCGCAAGGCGGGCGAAAGCATCCTGAACAGAAACTCATCACCGTGAACACCTCGAACATCTTGTTCGTGTGCGGCGGTGCGTTCGCAGGGATGGAGAAAATCGTCGCCCGCCGGTTGCGTCAGAGCACCATTGGTTACGCCAACCAGGGCATGACGGTGGACGACTCAGAAGCGTTGGCCTATGTGGACCCGTCTGACCTTCGGGCCTTTGGATTGATCCCTGAATTGATCGGACGCTTCCCGGTGCTGACGGCCCTGAGGCCCCTCAAAAGGGACGCCTTGCGCCGCATCTTGACCGAGCCCAAAAACGCCCTTGTCCGCCAGTACGTGCACATCTTTGCCATGGACGGCATCAAGCTCAGCTTCGACAGCGGCGCCCTCGACTTGATTGTGGACCACGCCCTGGAACGCAAGCTCGGGGCACGTGGCCTCCGTGGCATCTGTGAGGTGATTTTGCGCAACGCGATGTTTGACCTGCCTGGCAGCGACACCAAGACCTTGAAAGTCACTGCGAAATACGCCCAATCCCAGCTGGACGCGCAACACCAACAAGCTTCTTAACCATGCTCCGAATCTGCGTTCCCTCACTCCTCATTGCATGCAGCATGATGACTGCGTGTTCCGAGTCTCAACCCACGGCTGGGACCGACGCCCACGCCGTGTCTGAGGAAGCGACTCGCGCAATCAGGGAAGACGTGGACGCAGCCCAGTTTCAGCGGTTGATGGCCGAACTGGACGGGGCTCTCTTGCTCGACGTGCGGACGCCGGAGGAATGGGCGGAGGGCCACCTTGCAGGTGCCGCGCACAAAGACTATTGGGGGGACGACGATTTCGGTGCGGCCATGAACAGCATCCCACGAGACAGGCCAGTGCTCGTGTACTGCGCTGGCGGGGGACGGAGTGGCTTGACTGCGGAAGAGCTGAACAAGGCGGGACACCTCGCAGTGTACAACCTCGAGGACGGCATCACCGGGTGGCACGACGCAGGGCTTCCAATCACCACGGGACCTGCCGTCGACTTTTGAGCCGGACCCGTGTGAACTCCTTGTGAACAACGGATTCGCCGCAAACACAAGTGCTGCCTGGCCTCCATGCTACATTCGACGTTCACCGAAAGAACCTCGACGTGGCAGGCAAGGAAACCCCTTTGATGAAGCAATACAACCGGATCAAAGCCAAGCATCCGGACACCGTGTTGCTTTTCCGCGTGGGCGATTTCTACGAGACGTTTGGGTCTGACGCCGTGGCGGCGTCCAACGTGCTGGACATTGTGTTGACCAAACGCGGGAACGGCAGCGCTTCTGAAATCGAGTTGGCGGGGTTTCCGCATCACAGCCTGGACACTTACCTCCCGAAGCTCGTCAAATCTGGCCTTAAAGTGGCCGTGTGCGATCAGCTGGAAGACCCCAAGCAGGCCAAGGGTCTGGTCAAACGCGGCGTCACCGAGCTCGTCACCCCGGGACTTGTGATGCACGACCACGTGCTGGAGAGCAAGGCCAACCACTACGTGGCCGCCATCCATTGGACACCCAAGGCCGTCGGACTGGCATTGCTCGACCTGAGTACGGGCGAATTTCAGGCCGCGGAAGGGGACGCCAGGTGGGTGGATCGCATCCTGAAGAGCCTTGAACCCAAAGAGTGGCTCATCGACCGGCGGCACGAAGCCGATGTTCGGGCTTTGTTTGGCGACGACGTGCCTCGAACCAAGTTGGAAGATTGGGTTTTCACCCAGGCGTACGCGGAGGAGTGGATTGCCAAACAGTTCGCCACGGGATCGTTGAAGGGACTTGGATTGGACGACGCACCCCTCGCCACGATTGCTGTTGGGGCAGTGCTCCATTACCTCGACCTGACCCACCACCGAGAGACGGCCCACATTCAAGGCGTCGCAAGGTTGCGGCCCAACGACGGCATGTGGCTTGACCGGTTCACGGTGCGCAACCTTGAAATTCTGCACCCGAACCACGAAGACGGCACCTCTTTGGTGGAAGTTCTGGACCGGACGTGCACCCCCATGGGTGGTCGGGCACTTCGACGGGCACTCGTGGCGCCGTTGACCGACCTGGCCGCCTTGGCCCAACGGCACGAAGCCGTCGATCGGTTGGCCGAAGAAGTCGCCCTTCGCCACGAACTACGGACCATCCTCGGACGTGTGGGGGACCTCGAGCGATTGACCTCCAAGGCGAGTTCTGGCCGCATCAACCCCCGCGAATTGGGCCACGTCCGCCGAGGGCTGCACGCCGTGCAAGCCGTGGCCGACGCGACAGCCGGGGAAGCCTCGTTGTTGCCGTACCTCGAATCGTTGAGTCCTTGTAGTGCCCTTCTGGCCAGGTTGGACCAGGAGCTTGTCGACGAGCCCGCGGTGGCCATCGGAAAGGGTGAGGTCATCGCCGCCGGGGTCAATGCCGAGCTCGACGACGTGCGGAGGTTGGCGTTCAACAGCCAGGAAGCCCTCGACGCCATCCGCGACCGGGAGGCCGAGGCCACGGGAATCTCCGGGTTGAAGGTGGCGTTCAACAACGTATTTGGGTACTACCTCGAAGTCCGCAACGCCCACAAGGACAAGGTTCCCGAAGGCTGGATTCGGAAGCAGACCCTGACGCAAGCCGAGCGCTACATTACCGAGGAATTGAAGGACTTGGAATCCCAAATTCTCTCGGCCAAAGACAAGGCCCAAGCCTTGGAAACCACCGCCTTTTCCAGCCTTGTGGCTGCCTGTGCACAAGAACTTCCCGCGCTGATGGGCAACGCCAGGGCGATGGGGCTGTTGGACATGCTGTCCTCGCATGCCGAGTCGGCCGTGGAATTGGGGTACACCCGCCCCCGCATGCACGACGGGCGTAGCATTTCCATTACAGAGGGCCGCCACCCCGTCATCGAACGGCAACTGCCCCCTGGCGAAACCTACGTCGCCAACGACATCCAACTCGATTCCGACACCCGACAAATCCTGATGGTCACAGGGCCCAACATGTCGGGCAAAAGCGCACTGTTGAGACAAACCGCGCTGATCTCCTTGATGGCGCAATCGGGGTCGTTTGTCCCCGCCAAACATGCCGATTTGGGCATCCTCGACCGGATCTTCACCCGGGTCGGCGCGTCCGACAACATCAGCAGCGGCGAATCCACCTTCATGGTGGAGATGAACGAAACCGCGGCCATCCTCAACAACCTCACACCTCGCAGCCTTGTGCTGTTGGATGAAATTGGGCGTGGCACTAGCACGTACGACGGCGTCAGCATCGCCTGGGCCATTGCCGAGCATTTGCACGAGACAAGCAAGCACCGGCCTCTGACGCTGTTCGCGACGCATTATCACGAGCTCAACGACATGAGTCAGCGTTTGTCTCGGATTGTGAACGTGAACGTGAGCGTGAAGGAGATGAACGGCAAGGTGGTCTTCCTCCGCAAGTTGGCTCCAGGCGGCAGCAACCACAGCTTTGGCATCCATGTGGCCCGCCTGGCGGGCATGCCACGAACGTTGGTGCTACGGGCGGAAGACGTCCTGGAATCGTTGGAGTCGGCGCGAAGTGGCGAGGGGGTGGCCGCCCAAAACGACAATCTGCCCCGTCACGAAGCCCCCGATTTGTCCGCGATTGTCCCTGGGGGGGAGGGCATGCAAATGAGCTTCTTCCAACTGGACGACCCTGCCCTTGAGTCCATTCGGGACCAACTGATGGAAGTTGACATCGACCACTTGACACCTGTGCAGGCCCTGATGAAGCTTCACGAAATCAAAGCGACCCTTTCAGGCAAAAAAGCCTGAACGTCGGACGACGGGCGCAATCAGAGTGCGGCCGTCAACAAATCGAGGGGCTTCCATGGCATGCCTCGGTCCACGGCCAATTCCTCGTGCGTGAGCGTGCCGTTGAACATGTAAACTCCGGTGGCCATCAAGTTGCGTTCCTTGATGGAGGGCACCAACCCACCGTCGGCCGCCAACCCCAAAAGCAACGGGGCGGCGAGGTTGCTCATCGCCTTGCTGGCCGTCCGAGAAACGCGGGAGGGGATGTTGGGCACGCAATAATGGATGACCCCGCACTCGATGAACGTGGGACGCTCATGGCTGGTGAGTCGTGACGTTTCGAACACCCCGCCTTGGTCGATGCTGACGTCGACCACGATCGAGCGTTCACGCATGCCAGCCACCATGGGTTCGCTAACCAGCATCGGGGCACGGGAACCCGAGCCTCGCACGGCCCCAATGGCCACGTCGGCCGTCTTCAACGCCTCTTCCAGCACGGAAGGTTGGAGGGTGGACGTCCACAACCGCTGACCCACGGCGTTTTGAAGCCGAATCAAGCGGTGCACGCTGTTGTCGAACACTTTGACGGTCGCACCGAGACCCAACGCGGACCGGGCCGCGAATTCCCCCACGGTGCCTGCACCGAGGATGACCACTTCGCTGGGCCGCACCCCGCTGACCCCACCCAGCATGTTCCCCATGCCTTGTTCACTGGCCATGAGTTCTCCTGCAATGAGGATGGCCGTGTTGCCGGCGATTTCGCCCATTGCCCGAACCAAAGGCTGGATGCCGTTCTCATTTTGAACGAAGTCCCATGCAATGGCCGTGGTCTTCTTGGCGCTGAGGGCCTCGAGCAAACCTTCGTTTTGAACGCTCAATTGCAAGGCGGAGATGAGGGTTTGTCGCATGCCCATCAAGGCGACTTCCTCCAAGGAGGGCGGCTCGACTTTAAGCACAATGCTGGCCTGGAAGACTTGGCTTTTGTCATAGACAATTCTCGCGCCTGCCTCGCTGTAATCGTTGTCCGAGAACTGGGCGTGGGCACCCGCTTGGGTTTCCACCAAAACTTGGTGACCGTGGGCGGCCAACAGTGCCACGGCCTCAGGCACAAGGGCCACACGCTTTTCCTGCAGGCTCGTTTCCGCCGGGATGCCAATGGTCAACTCGGCTTGACCCCTCTTGGCCTCGAGCAATTCCTCTTGCGGGAGCAGGGCGGCCTCGCGGGCGAGGGCTTTGATGGCTTTGCGTCCAGTATCCATGACGGTCCCAAAATAGCCAAGCCCATCCGATTCAACCCCGAAGGGCCGACAAAATGTACTGCCTTGTGCCGTCAGTCAGCTCCTCAATTTGGAGCAAGTGCGCGTCGTCGGGCATCAACCCAGGCACGCGCTCGGGCCACTCCACCAGCGTGAGCACGTCTTCAAGCAGCATGTCGGCAATTCCTGCACGCTCCGCCTCTTCCTCGTGTTCCAAACGGTACAGGTCCATGTGTCGGACTTGGCACGTTTCACCCTGACGGGACACCGTGTGGTGGTGCACCAACCCAAACGTTGGGCTTGCCCCCTCTTCCTCTGAGCCCCAGGCCTGCAGCACGGCACGTACCAAGGTGGTCTTCCCCGCCCCCATGGTGCCATGCACCGCCACAACGCCGGCCATGGGCAGGGCCGCGGCCACTTCAGAAGCCACCCTGGGCAAGTCCTCCAGGCCATAGCCTTTCCAGGACGCAAGTTGGGTCAGCATGGGCATGTCATGGGGTGTTTTTGGGGTCCAACACGACCCATGGAACGATCATCTCTTCCATGCTCACACCCCCGTGCTGGAAGGAATTGCGGAACGTCTTGACGTAACGGGATGCGTTGTTGGGGTACACCAAAAAATCCCGCGTCTTGGCGAAGATGTAGGCGCTCGAGACGTTCGGTTTGGGAAGCCCCACCTTCTCTGGCTGCTTCACTTCCATCACGTCCTCGGCGTTGTACCCCAAGTTCTTGCCCACCTTGTAGCGCAGGTTGGCGTTGGTCGTACGGTCGCCGCGCACCTCCACGGGATGGTCCACGCGCATGGTGCCGTGGTCGGTGGTCAACACCACGCGCCCTCCCATCTCGGCCATGGCGTCGAGCATGTGCTTCAGCGGACTGTGTACGAACCACGAGTGGGTCAAGCTGCGGTACGCCGCCTCGTCGTCGGCCAATTCTTTGATGACTTCCATTTCCGATCGGGCGTGGCTGAGCATGTCTACGAAATTGTAGACCACCGTGGTCACGGATTGGCCCTTTTGCTCGTGGAAGCGGTCGGCCAAGCGCTTGCCCGCTTCTAGGCTTGTGATTTTGTGGTACGCCGTCTTTCCTTTCACGCCCATGCGCTCAAACAGCGCCTGCTGCAGCTTGGCCTCGTGGGCATTCTTGGAGCCCTCAGCCGATTCGTCGACCCAACAATCGGGCATGACCCTGGCGATGTCGGCGGGGGTCATGCCCGCGAACAAGGCGTTCCGGGCGTACTGCGTGGCCGTGGGCAACAGGCTGAAATACGTCTTCTCTTCGACGATGTTCCAATCGTCTGAAAGCACCGGCGCGATGGCACGCCATTGGTCCCAGCGCAGGTTGTCGATGACCACCAAAAACAGCGGACGGCCCTCCGATCCGGTCACCGCGTCGGGCAGCCACGTGGGCAGCACCTGGTGGGACATCACAGGGCCCTGTTCCATCCCCGCCATCCAGTGTTCGTAATGGTCTTCGATGAACCGCGCAAATTGGTGGTTGGCCTCGGCATGTTGATTTTCCAAAATTTCCAACATGCCTCCGTCGCAAGAATCGCCCAACGTCAGATGCCAATGGCACAGCCGGCGGTAGACTTCGGACCATTCTTCCGCGTTCAATCGCCCGCCCAACTGCATGGCCAACTCCCGGAACTCCCGCATGTAAGCCGATTGTGCTTGCTCGCCTTGAATCCGTCGGTTGTCCAAAATTTTCTTGACCGCCATCAAGATTTGGTTGGGGTTCACCGGCTTGATCAGGTAATCGCTGATTTTGGAACCGATGGCCTCCTCCATGATGCGCTCCTCCTCGCTCTTGGTGATCATGATGACGGGCAACTCAGGCCGCTTGGACTTGATGCGTTGAAGCGTCTCAATGCCATTCAAGCCCGGCATGTTTTCGTCCAAGAACACCACGTCGTACGCGTGCTCATCCACCCGCTCAAGCGCCTCCACCCCGCTGTTGACGCCGGTCACGTCGTACCCCTTCTCGTCGAGGAACAACATGTGGGGCCTGAGCAATTCGATTTCGTCGTCAGCCCAAAGAATGTGTGGTCGTGCCATGCGCGTTTGTGTTCGAGCAAAACAGGCCGCCGCAAGCGTTCTCGGCACCCGTATCTTGCGACAAAGTAACGCCGAGACGCGCGACATCGTATGCCAGCAAGCAAGGTCAACCGACACAAAATCCTGAACGATCCGGTCTACGGATTTGTCACCCTGCGCCATGCCCGTGCGCTGGACCTTATGGACCACCGATACATGCAGCGCCTGCGCCGCATTTCGCAACTGGGTTTGTCGCATTTGGTCTACCCCGGGGCGGTCCACAACCGCTTTCACCACGCCGTGGGATGCATGCACCTCATGCAAGAGGCCATCGACAGCCTCCGCAACAAAGGCGTGGACATCAGTGAGGCCGAGGGCGAAGGCGCGTGCCTGGCCATCTTGCTCCACGACGTGGGTCACGGCCCGTTCAGCCACGCCTTGGAGCACAGCATTGTGCAAGGCGTGCACCACGAAGATGTGAGCGCCTTGATCATGGGACGGCTGAACGAGGAGTTCAGCGGGGCGTTGGATTTGGCGATTGAGATCTTCAACGACCACCATCCCAAGAAATTCCTGCATCAACTCGTCAGCAGCCAACTCGACATGGACCGCTTGGACTACCTCGCCCGGGACAGCTTCTACAGCGGCGTCACGGAGGGCAAAGTGGGCAGCGAGCGCATCTTGAAGATGTTGGACGTGGTGGACGGCCAATTGGTGGTCGAGGAAAAAGCCATTTACTCCATCGAAAAATTCGTGGTGGCGCGACGGCTGATGTACTGGCAGGTCTACCTCCACCGCACGGTGCTCAGCGCCGAGCACATGCTCATGCTCGTGCTTCGCCGTGCCAAATACTTGGCCCGCCAAGGAGTCGACGTATTTGCCTCCCCGGCATTGTCGCTGTTCCTGCACGACGACTTGGACAGGGCCAAATTTTTGGCCGACCCCATGGTGTTGGAACGGTTTTGCGAACTCGACGACTCCGACATTTTCGTGGCCATGAAAGCCTGGCGCCATCACGACGACAAGGTGCTGTCCATGCTCAGCACCAGGCTGCTGGACCGGGGATTGTTCCGCATCGAGCTCAGGCCGGAGCCCTTCACAGACGAGGACGTGCAAGAACGTGTGTCCACCACCGCAGCCCACTTCGGCTTGGGCGAGGAAGACGCCCAGTTCCTCGTCAGCAACGCCATGATCGACAACAAAGCTTACGTGCCACGAGGCATCTTGGTCCATTACAAAGACGGGTCCATTCGCGACTTCGCAGAAGCCAATGACCACCTCAACCTTCAGCTGTTGAGCAAGCCGGTCGAGAAGAGCTTCCTATGCTACCCGAAGGAACTCACCCCACCCTCGAGGTCTTGAGCCTTCAGGTCAATCTGGGGTGATGTCCTCGCCCAGGGCGTTGTACACGTGGTACTCCAAGAATTCCAGGTTGGAATTGGATTCCACCGCAAGTTTGATGGCGAATTCCTTCTCCCACGCCCGTCGTCTGGACTTCCACCAACCCTGCAGCAAATATGCCTCCAGCACGGGGTGCACCATCAACGTCATGCGCTTTCGGTTTTCTCCTTCTGCGAGGTACTTGAGGGCCGAAGCAATCTTGTCCGTGATCAAGATGCTGGCTTCCACCTTCCCGGTTCCGTTGCACGACGGACACGCGTCGGTCGTCACAACCTCGGCCACATCTCGGACGCGCTGACGCGTCATTTCCACGACGCCAAATCGGCTTGGTGAGGCGATGTTGTGCTTGGCCTTGTCGCGCTTCATGGCCTCCTTCAGGGCATCCGTCAACTGCTTGTTGTGCTCGCGCTTGGCCATGTCGATGAAGTCGATGGCGATGATGCCCCCCATGTCACGAAGGCGCAACACCCTCGCGATTTCTGGAACCACGTCCAGGTTGGTCAACAACGCATTCTCCTCCTGGCTCGACGCGCCTTTCTTGCGACCACCGCTGTTCACGTCGATGACGTGCATGGCCTCCGTTTGCTCAATCACGAGGTAGGATCCCGACCGCAGATTCACTTGACGACCAAACGCCGCCTTGATTTGGCGGTGGATGGACATGTTGTTGAACAGGTCTTTGGCCCGGCTCAATTTGACCATGGCCTCGTCCCCGGATTTGCTCTGGGCCAAGAATTCCTTGACCTCATCTGCCACGCGAGGCTCGTTGACGTGAATGGCGGTGCACGACTTCGTCATGACGTCGCGGAGGACGGCGCTGACCTGGTTCACTTCGCCCAGCACGCGCTTCCCTGGCTTGGCACTCTTGAGGTTGGTGTACAGCTTTTGCCACCGGTCGACCAAATCCTTCAAATCCGTGTGCAGGTCTGCCGAGCCCTTGTTTTCCGCCACCGTCCGCACGATGATTCCGAACCCTGGGGGTTGGATGCTCTGCATGAGGCGGCGCAATCGGCTGCGTTCTTTTTCCCCTTTGATGCGCGAAGACAGACTCACCTTGTCGCTGAAAGGCACCAGCACCAAATAGCGCCCCGGCAGACTGACTTCCGCTGTCAACCTTGGGCCCTTGGTGCTGATGGGTTCCTTGGCAACTTGAACCAGGACGAGCTGAGACGCGGACACGTAGTCCTTCATCTTGCCCTTCCGGTCAATGTCTTCTTCCCGCTTGAATTTGCTGATGTCGGCCGTGGGTTGCTTGCCTGACATCACACGCTTGACCCAGATCTGTTGCGTCTTGTACTGCGGTCCCAAGTCGGAATGGTGCAAGAAGGCATCCTTTCCGTGGCCCACGTCGACGAAACCTGCATTCAGGTTGGGCATGACTTTCCTGACGCGGCCGACATAGATGTCGCCCACGGCGTATTGCACGTCCCCACGGTCGCGGTGCAGCTCCACGAGCT
>JBMZAB010000018.1:0-44649 GCA_049610985.1 Flavobacteriales bacterium
CATTGTCCAACACTTCCAAGGTGTGGTAGAAATTGTCCTTGTGGCCCACGCCTTTTCGCCATTCCACCCCTTGCAAAGCAGCCATTTCAGGGAAGAATTTGTGCAGCAACTTGGTTTTGAAGAGCAGCTTGAATCCGCGTGATGGACGGGGCGACAAGATGATCTTGTTCACCTCGGTGTGGATGCGTTCAGCCGAGATGATATTCAGCCGCTTCGAATTGCGCCGAATCGAAGCCAAGCTGCCCTCCTCAATCCGAAAGGCCAATTGGGATGCGAAACGCACTGCCCGAAGCATGCGCAACGGGTCGTCGCTGTACGTCACGTCAGGATCCAAAGGAGTACGGATCCATTTGCGGTTCAAGTCGTCCACGCCGCCAAATGGGTCCACCAGCTTGCCAAACGTGTCGGCATTCAGGCTGATGGCCATGGCGTTGATGGTGAAGTCCCGGCGGTTTTGATCGTCTTCCAGCGTGCCGTCTTCGACGACAGGCTTTCTGCTGCCGCGCGAATAGCTTTCTTTGCGCGCCCCTACAAATTCAACCTCGAAATCGTGCGCTTTGAACATCGCGGTCCCGAAATTCTTGAATACGTGGACTTGGCGGATGCCCATGGATTGAGCGGTGGCCCTGGCCAATTCAATTCCACTGCCTTCGGTCACGATGTCGATGTCTTTGCAAGGACGGTCCAACAGAAGGTCACGCACAAATCCGCCAATCACGAAAGCACGTTGCCCGCGCTCGTCGGCGAGTTCTCCGACCCGCTTGAAAACGGGGTGGGTGAGGTTTGACGCCAAGTTCATCATGGGTGGAGCAAAGGTACTTCCGTCCAGTGTGTCATTTCCTGAGGAATGTGAATCGACCGGCTTCGTCAAACGCCACCATCATGGACGGAACGCCAGAGCCTCCGAGTTCACCCCTGCGGTGGGAACTGACGTGGTCGACGAGATTCTTGAGGTCGTTTGAAATGTCTTGGAACGTCCTTGGGGTGGGCTGTCCTGTGAAATTGGCGCTGGTCGAGGCGAGTGGCCTGTTCAATCTTCGAATGACGTACGCGCTGTAGTCTTCCCGAATGCAGCGCACAGCGAGGCTCCCGTTGGCGCCGAGCAAGGCAGAAGAGACGCCCTTGCCTTGGGGATAGATCACGGTGGTGGGCCGGTCTCCAAGGTCCATCAAATCCCAGGCCGCTTCAGGTACGTCGCCCACCAGTTGTTCCACGTGGCCTTCGTCCGCGACCAAGACCAGCACCGGATGGATCGGATGACGTTCTTTGATGGTGTTCATCCGCTGCACGGCCTCGTCGTTGGTGGCGTCGCAGGCGAGTCCCCAAACGGTGTCGGTGGCATGCAACAACACGCCGCCTTGTTTCAACACACGGACAGCCTGCCTGGCGTCCTCGTGCCAAGATTCTTCCCGGCGTTTCCTGCCCATGTTCAACTCTGGTGTTGAGAGAGCCAAGCTTCGACAGCCTCGGCGATTCGCCCGTGGGGGTCCACTGCGGCATTTCCATGGAAAGTCTTCCCAGTCACCTTTTCGTAAAGCTCCACGTAACGCTGGGTGACTGTGGCCAAGAACGCGTCGTCCATCTCCGGCGGGGTTTGACCGTCCAGACCCATGAAATCGTGGGTCATGAGCCATTCACGGACAAATTCTTTGCTCAGTTGCTTTTGGTTTTCACCAGCGGCTTGCCTGGCTTCGTACCCGTCGGCGTAGAAGTATCGCGAGCTGTCCGGCGTGTGGATTTCGTCAATGAGCGTCAGCACCCCATTCCGCAGACCAAACTCGTACTTGGTGTCCACTAAGATCAAGCCTCGCTCAGCAGCCATGTCGGTGCCGCGCTGAAAGAGGGCACGGGTCACCCGGACGAGCTCTGCCCAAAGTTCCTCGGGCACAATGCCACGGGCCAAAATGTCGTCGGGGGAAATGTCTTCGTCGTGGCCTTCCTCCGCTTTTGTTGCGGGTGTGATGATGGGCTCGGGAAAGCGGTCGTGCTCCTTCATGCCCTCAGGCATGGGCGCACCACACAGCGTTCGATGTCCGGCTTTGTATTGCCTCCAAGCATGCCCAGTCAAATAGCCTCGGATCACCATCTCCAGGCGGATGGGCTCGCATTTGTACCCGACAGTGACGTTGGGGTCGGGTGTGGCCACGTTCCAGGTGGGCACGATGTCGCCCACTGCTTCCAAGAAGTGGCTTGCCACGCCATTCAAAACTTGGCCTTTGAACGGAATGCCTCGGGGCATGACCACGTCGAACGCGCTGATGCGGTCGGAGACCACCGCCACCATCAGGTCTTCTCCAATGGTGTACATGTCGCGGACTTTGCCGTGGTAGGCCGCGGTTTGGCCTGTGAAGGAGAAATCGGTGTTGCGAATGGCAGTCATGGGAGAGGGGTCAGTCTTCAATGAATGGGTTGGAGGAAGCATGTCGCTGCGCTTCGCGCAATTCGCGGGCGGCGCGTTTGACTTCCTTTCTGGCTTCGGCTTCTTCGTTGCGTTTGGCGTCGTCGGCCTCGAAGCGGTCGATGATGGCGCCCACCAGGCGGTGGCGAATCACATCCATGCCCGTGAGTTTGATGGTGGCGATGCCTTCCACGTCTTTCAACAAACGCAAGGCATCCAACAAGCCGGATCGCTGGTTGCGGGGCAAGTCCACCTGAGAACTGTCGCCGGTGACGACGAACTTGGCTTCTTTGCCCATTCGAGTCAAAAACATGCGCATTTGGGCCGACGTGGCGTTTTGGGCTTCGTCCAAAATCACAAACGCTTTGTCCAGCGTCCGGCCGCGCATGAAGGCCAATGGCGCCACTTCAATCACGCCCTTTTCAAGGTGGTCGGCCACCTTCTCGTATGGGAGCATGTCCGTCAAGGCGTCGTACAAAGGTTGCAAGTAAGGATCCAGTTTCTCTTTCAAATCGCCCGGAAGGAAACCCAAGTTCTCGCCGGCTTCGACGGCAGGACGCGTGAGGATGATTTTTTTCACCCGGCGGTCCTTGAGGGCGGCCACAGCCATGGCCACGGCCGTGTAGGTTTTTCCGGTGCCTGCGGGTCCTACTGCGAAGACCATGTCGTTTTCTCGCACGGCGTCGGCCAAGCGTTTTTGGTTGGGGGTGCGAGCCGTGACTTTGAGTCCGCCCGGGCCGTACACGATGACGTCGTCCTTGGAGGCTTGGTGGAAGAAGTCGGATTCGTCGGATTTGGCCAACCTCGCCAGGTCGTCCACGCCGATGGCGTTGTACCGGTCGACATGCCAAAACACCATGCGCATCACTTCCTCAAATCGCCCGAGGTCTTCGCGGTCGCCCATCGCCTTCAACGACGTTCCCCGGGCCACAATTTTCAACTTCGGAAAATGGGCCTGCATGGCCCGCAAGTTCTCGTTGTTGGGGCCCAAAAAGGCCATTGCGTCAAGCCCGTCGAGGGAAAGATTGGATTCGTGCATGTGGAGGACAAAATTAGCTTTCTCACCTTTGCCAACGTGACTCCAATCACCCTCATCAGCGATTTTGGTCCAGACAGCCTCTACGTGGGCATGTTGAAGGGCAGCATCCTTCGAAGAATGCCAGAGGCGAGGGTGGTGGATTTGACCCACAGCATTCGCCAATTCGACGCCGTGCACGCGGCCTTCGTTCTTCGGGTGTCCATGGACAGCTTCCCTCCAGGCACGGTCCACATTGTGGCCGTGCAATCGCTCGAAACCCCCGACCATCCTCACCGCATTGTGAAGATGAAAGGGCAGTACTTCATTGGCGCAGACAGCGGTGTGTTCAAGTCCATGGGGTTGCGTGAGCCGGAGGCCGTCTACGACCTTTCGAACGTCCAAACCGACGCAGACGAACCCACGTTTCCGGAACGGGCGTTGTTCGTGCCGGCGGCCACCCACCTGGCCAAAGGAGGCATTCCCGAAATGCTGGGACGCCCAGCGGCCCTGTCCAAACAAGTGGAAAGCCTCAGACCTGTGGTGGAAGGCAACGCCATCGTGGGTCATGTGAGGCACGTCGATGGCAGGGGCAACTGCATCACAGACATTGACGAATCGCTGCTCCAAGAAGTGGGCAAGGGCCGTTCGTTCTACATCAGCATGCGTCGTGCACGCAGCGACATTCGAACGGTTGGAAAATCATATTTGGACGGCACGCCTGGAGAACCGGTGGCGGTGTTCAATGCCATGGGACTGCTCGAAATTGCCATCTGCATGGGCGGCAGCAAGTCAGGCTACGGCGGTGCGTCTGACTTGCTGGGCCTCAAGTACCAAGACCCGGTGCGAATTGAGTTCCAATCCTCGAAGCTTTGATCGTTCGGGTGGTCAGGCTGACATTCAGCCCCGATACGGTGGAGGCTTTCGACGCACTCTATGCCCAATTTGAGCCGCACATCCAGGCGCAACCAGGATGCCACATGGTTCGGTCGATGAAGGTGTCTGACCACCCTTGTCAGCGCGCGACCTTGAGTTTTTGGGAGGCACAAGAAGACCTTGAAGCCTATCGAAAGTCGGCCTTGTTTCGGGAGGTTTGGCCTGCCACCAAGGCGCTATTTGCTGGGCCTCCAGAAGCCCAGTCTTACGAGCTGAAAGGCGATGTTCCTGGTGCTATCTTTGACGCTTAGATTCCAATGAGGGCACTCGTTTTGAAAGAAATCCGGAGCTTTTTCAGCTCCTTGATGGGGTACACTGTCGTGGCGGTGTTCCTGCTTTTCACCGGCCTGTTTTTGTGGATTTTCCCGGGGGCTTGGAATGTGTTGGACAGCGGGATGGCTTCGATGGGCTCTTTTTTTGCTTTGGCTCCCTGGATTTTGATGTTTCTGGTGCCTGCTGTGACCATGAGGTCTTTCGCGGAGGAGCAGAGGCAGGGCACGCTGGAATTGTTGCTAACCCGTCCTTTGTCCGAGGGACAAGTGGTCGTGGCCAAATTTTTGGGAACGTGGGCCGTCTCCGTGGTGGCACTCTTGCCCACGCTGTCCTATGTGGCGGTCATCGGGATGCTTGGGAAGCCGTCGTGGAACGTGGATCTGGGTGCGGTGTGGGGCAGTTACTTGGGCTTGTTGGTGTTCTCCGGGACCTTGACTGGCTTGGGACTTGTGACGTCTTCATTGACCACCCAGCCTTTGGTGTCTTTCCTTCTGGCCGTCGTGGCTTCTGTGGTGTGCTACGTGGGGCCAGGTGCCATGGCAGATTTTTCGGTGTTGGGTTCGTGGGAACACTTTGTCGTCCAGCTCGGCATGCAGGCTCATTTTGACGCCATGAGCCAAGGGCGGTTGGACTCGCGGGACGTGTTGTATTTCGTCTCTGGGATGGTGTTGTCGGTACTTGTGGCCCGTTTTGTGCTGGCCATGAGGCGAGGCAGGCTGGTGCGCGAGGGCACCTCGTTGGTGCTGTCCACGGCCATCCTTGGCGTCGTGATGGTGCTTGGTCAATTGGTGCACGGTGCTCTGGATTTGACCTTGGAGAAGCGTCACACGCTGGCCGACGGGACACGCCAATTGTTGGAGGGACTCCAAGACGATGTGGTGATCACGTGCTACCTGACGGGCGAACTGCCGCGAGAGTGGCGGAGATTGGAGGGAGAGATGGAGTCGTTGCTGCAGCGGATGTCTCGGGCGAGCGACGGAAAGTTGACCTACCAATTCGTCGACATTTATGCGGTTGATGACCCCCAGACGGTGGGACAAAACGAACAAGCCCTTTACGAGCGAGGCTTGCAATTCACGCGCATCGCCTTTGAAGAGAATGGCATGCAGTCGTTCAAGACGGTGTGGCCAGGTGCCATGGTGTCTTATCGTGGAGAGGAATCACCCGTTCAGTTTTTTGGAAGCGAGGTGCCTCAGGCGGACGAGGCCATGATTCAGGGGTCCATCAACACCATGGAATACCAACTGGCGGCGGGGATTCGCAAAGGCACGTCGTTTGAACCCAAGAGCGTCGCCATTCTGGAAGGGCATGGGGAGCTGGAGGATTTGGCCATGGCGGATTTGGTGTCCACGCTGGAAAAGGACCACCTCGTGGCCCGCGTGGAGTTGGATGGGAGACTGAATGTGTTGTCGGAGAAGTTGGAAGGGATGAAATACCGCAGCAACCGTTACGATCTGCTTGTGGTGGCAAAGCCGGATTCCATGTTTTCCAACAAAGACAAGGTCATCCTCGATCAGTTTCTGATGAATGGTGGCCGCATTCTTTGGATGGTGGATCCTGTCCTGACAGATCTTGACAGCATTCGGACGGCCAACGAGACGTACGGCGTGGAGAACAACATCGGGTTGTACGAACAGCTGTTTGACTACGGGGTGCGCCTCAACCGCAACCTCGTCATCGATCCGCAATGTGCGCCCATCATGTTGGATGCCGGCCCCAACGGCAACCAGCGTCAAATGCGGTTGTTCAACTGGTATTTCGCCCCCTTGGCCATGCCTTTTGGTTCGGGGCATCCCATCACCAACAACTTGGATCCCATTCACTTTGATTTTGTGTCCTCACTGGACTTGGTGGATACCCAGCCTGAAGTGACGTCCACAGTGCTCCTGGCCTCGAGCGCCAGGGCCAAGGCGTACCGGACCCCAGTCCGGGTGTCCAGCAGCATTGTCGACCTCGACCCCATGTATTTTGCAGAGGGCAACACGGCGAATGCTCCCTTTGCGGCGCTGCTCGAGGGCACATTCCGATCGCACTTTGCCCAAACCTTGCCAGACGCATTGAGAAGCTCGGACGACTTCGCATTCAGAGCGCGCAGCGCGCCCACGGCCATGGTGGTTGTGGCGGATGGCGACGTGGCCCGCAACAAGTTCAGGTCCGACGGTCGGATTTTACCCCTGGGGTACGATCGAAATGCGCGGCGCGTGGTCTACGACAACAAGGAATTCTTGCTCAACACCGTGAACTATTTGCTTGAAGAGGATGCCCTGATCAGCGTGCGCTCGAGAACCATCGAATTGCGGTCTTTGGACAACGCTGAAATCCAAACCCGCCGCCAAGCCTGGCAATTCGTGGCAGTGGGCATGCCTCTGTTGCTTGTGTTGCTGAGCGGAGGCGTTTTGTTGGCGATGCGCAGACGCACGTACGCCGTCCCTTTGAACTGAAAACCATGCACTCGAACCTTCGCATTCTCTACGTCTTGATCTTCATCACCGCAGTAACTGGAGGGGTGTGGTTGTACACCCAGCCTGCAGGACAACTCGCATCCATCGAAGGCACCGACTTTGCCGTGGAAGACACCTCCAAGGTCGACAAGATTTTCATTGCGGACATGGACGGCAAGTCCGTCACCCTGACTCGGCCAGAGCAAGGCAAATTGTGGGACTTGAATGGACGGTTTAAGGCGCGTGAGGATGCCGTGAACCTGCTTCTAAAAACCTTCAAGCGTGCGGCGATTCAAGGCCCTGTGGCCGAGGCAGCGGAACCGAATGTGGTGCGTTTGATCTCTGCCCGCGGCAAGAAGGTGGAGGTGTACCAAGGGGGCGACTCCCCGGTGAAAACATGGTATGTGGGCACGGCGACCCCTAGCCACACGGGCACTTACATGGTGCTCGAGACCCCTGAAGGCCGAGGGTCGAAGCCGTACGTGGTGCACATGGAAGGATTCACGGGCTACCTCAGCACCAGGTTTTTCACCTCAGAACGTGATTGGCGGTTTACGGGGTTGTTCAACCACCCCAAGCGCAGTCTGGCGCGTGTGGAGGTCCGCAACTTGGACGAAGACGGGCAATCCTACAAGTTGTCTTCGGAAAAAGGTGGACTTCTGGAACTTCGAGATTTGGAAGGCAATCCTCAGACTTATCGGGACACCTCCGGGTTGAGACAGCATTTCCTTCGGTTCAAAAAGGTGCATCTGGAAACGTACGAATCAAGATTGGAGAAGACCGTCGAAGACAGCTTGCGCTCGGCCACTGGGGCGTTTGAATTGTCAACGTGGAACAAGAAGGGTGAGCGCGCCACAGTCACGGTCCATTGGAAGCCTGGAACTGATGCGGTCACCGGAGATGCCACGAACGACTTGGAGCAGTTGTACGGCGTGACCGCCGAAGGGGAAGTGGTGTTGCTTCAGCGGTTTGTGTTCGACCCCTTGATCCGAGAACTGTCGGAACTCACCGTACCTCAGATTGCACCAGTTGCGTCAGCTGGGTTGCCCATGCCGACCAACTGAATTTCTCTTTTACGGCCTTGAAGGCCATGGCTTGGTCTGCGGGTTGTGCTTGCCACGGGGCAGACAAAGCTTCGGCCAGCGCTTGGGGCTGACCGGCGGGGACCAAACGACCGGTCAGATTCGGCACGATGCTCGTGCCCAAGTCTCCGACGTCGGAGGCCACCATACGTCTTTCGTGGTGCAGGGCCAAGGCTGTGACCCCACTCTGGGAAGCATCCAAGTAGGGCAGCACCACGTCGTCGCAGGCCTGCATGAACACCGGCACGAGGTTGTCAGGGATGAACTCAAGGTGAAGTTGGACGCGGTCCTGAAGTCCGTGCTCGTCGATTTGGGCCTGGTAAACGGACCAATTCTCGTAGCATTCCCCAGCGACAACAAGCTTGTGGTGCGACGGCAAATGGCTCAGGGCGTCAATCAACACGCCCAGCCCTTTGTAGGGGCGGATGAGTCCAAAAAAGAGGTGCGCCACATCTCCTTTCGAAAGCCCCAATTGTCTGCGCGCTTCTCGGGAGCTGGGGCCTGTGGGAAAATGCTCGTACAGGGGGTGAAACAGGGTCGCAGGGTTCCATGATTTGAGCTTGGCGCTCACGGGGCTGCTCAACGTGACCACACGGTCGCATGCTCCGAGAAATCGCTTGGTCAAAACAGCTTCCCAAGCTTTGCCGTCGTGTGAATTGGCGTTGTGCATGACGGCAACCACTTGTCGGACGCCCTGTTGTTTGGCGTGCTTGGCCACGGAAGTCAGGGCTGGCGCCAAGGATGCGTGCCAAAAAGGCAGGAGCAGCAAGTCCACGTTGTGCTTTTTCCCGAAATCCTCTCCAGTCCGCTTCCAGGATGCGGGAGAGATGCTGTCCAAGGTGGCAGGCATGCTTGCGTCTGCGATGGATTTTCCAGGCTCGAATTGGGTTTTGCCAGGAAACAAAAGCGCTGGATACTGCCTGGACCATGTCGTGCAATGCACTTGGTGTCCTACTTGTTTCAACGATTGAGCCATGGCGTCGTTGAACTGCGCTATGCCTCCGCGGTAAGGAGGAAAAGTGGAAACGATGCCGATGCGCATGCGTGCAATTTGGGGCAAGAAGGCGTCTGTGGCAACTTATCTTCGACGCATGAACGCGTTTTTGGTTGACGGCGTGAGGACGCCCATTGGCAACTTTGGAGGCACCTTGGCCCCTGTAAGGACAGACGATTTGGCCGCCCACGTGTTGGCCGAATTGATGCGCCGCAATCCCTCGCTTGATCCTTCTTCGATCGGCGACGTCTTGATGGGGTGTGCGAACCAAGCTGGAGAAGACAACCGCAACGTGGCGCGAATGGCGTCCTTGCTGGCTGGGATTCCGCAGGAGGTTCCGGGTGAAACGGTGAACAGGTTGTGCGCTTCTGGATTGGCCGCGGCGACCCACGCATCCCGAATGTTGCACGTTGGAGACGCATCCGTGGTGGTGGCCGGAGGGGTGGAGCATATGACACGCGGTCCTTGGGTCATGAGCAAGACAAGCCAGGCTTTTGGCCGAGACATGACCTTGCATGACACCAGCTTTGGTTGGCGTTTCATCAACCCCAAACTCCAAGAAGTCTATGGGACTGAGGGGATGGGACAGACTGCGGAAAACCTGGTGGCGTTGCATGGCATTTCGCGGGAGGACCAAGATGCGTTCGCCCACGCAAGTCAGATGAAGGCCGCGGCTGCCCAACACGAAGGCAGCCTCGCAGAAGAAATAGTTCCGGTGTCCATCCCCAGGAGGAAGCAGGACCCGTTGGTGTTTGCTCAGGATGAATTTATCAAGTCAGGCACGACGTTGGAGGTGTTGTCCAAACTTCGACCAGCGTTCCGAAAAGAGGGAGGTTCTGTCACGGCTGGCAACTCAAGTGGTTTGAATGACGGTGCGGCCGCTTTGCTGATGGCCAACGAGGCAGGACTGAAGGCCCAGGGCCTGGAGCCGTTGGCAGAAATCGTCTCCTCCTCGGTGGTGGGGGTTCCGCCGCGCATCATGGGCATTGGCCCAGTTGAGGCTTCCAACCGCGCGCTTGCCAAAGCAGGTCTGGGTTGGGATGACATGGATGTTATCGAGCTGAATGAGGCATTTGCAGCCCAAAGCCTGGCCTGCATTCGCAGCTGGGGGTTGGAGGACCGCGACGCCCGCATCAACCCGAACGGCGGGGCCATCGCCCTTGGGCACCCCCTTGGCATGACAGGCGCGCGCATCCTCTTGGCTGCGGCGCGGCAATTGAAACGATCAGGGGGCAAGCATGCCCTTGTCACCCTGTGCATTGGTGTTGGGCAAGGCTACGCTGTGGTGATACGAAACGCTTCGGCATCATGACGTATTCCTTTCGCGGCATGGTGCCCGTGGTGCATCCGAGTGCGTTTGTGCATCCTCAAGCCACCCTCATTGGGCACGTCACCGTGGGGGAAGATTGTTATGTGGGACCCCATGCAGTGCTGCGGGGAGATTGGGGCAAGATTGTGTTGAAGCGAGGGGTCAATGTGCAGGAAGGTTGCGTGCTTCACATGTTTCCGGGGACGACGGTCCTTTTGGAGGAAAGCGCCCACATCGGACACGGTGCCATGGTGCATGGTGCGCATATCGGAAAGAACTGCTTGGTAGGCATGAATGCCGTAGTGATGGACGATGTTCGCCTGGGAGAAGGTTGTGTTGTGGGGGCGTTGGCCATGGTCAAAGCGTCTACGTTGTGGCCGGACAGATCGTTGATTGTGGGCAATCCGGCCATCCTCAAGGGTGAGGTCAGCGACCTCATGTTGCAACACAAGTCCGAGGGGACAGCCCTGTACCAGGACTTGCCTGCCGATGCGCATGCCAACTTGGAGGAGGTGGAGCCGTTGCCAGCTGAACCGGCGAATCGTGTGGAGGACTTTCCCGTGTTTGACGCTTGGCACAAGCGGAAAGACCAAGCCTGAGTCATGGGCCGCAATGGACGTCGACTCCAGTCGTTTCAGCAGTTTGACGTCGCTGACGACCAGTGCGGCATGAAGGTAGGCACCGACGCGCTCGTCCTGGGTTGTTGGGCGGGAGAAGGCATGGAGGGGCTCACGCGAATTCTTGACATCGGGACAGGGTCTGGCATTTTGGCCTTGATGCTCGCCCAACGCCATGAACAGGCTGAGGTCGAGGCGGTGGAGTTGGAGCCCGACGCGGCCAAGCAGGCCGCTGCGAACGTGGCTGCCAGTCCATTCAGCGAACGAATTTCAGTGCATGCGATGGCGATTCAGGCTTGGACCGGGGACCTGGTGGACCTGGTGGTGTGCAATCCGCCCTTTTTTCACAACCATCCCAAGAGTCCGGAGCGCAAGAGAAATTTGGCCCGACACGACGACACGTTGCCGTTGCGCGTGCTCTTCTCAGAGGCCAAGCGGGTGACCCATGAGGCAGGGGTCTTTCAATTTGTGTTTCCAACGGAGAGGGCGGAAGAGGTGCGCTCTTTGGCTGAGAAAGAAGGTTGGTTGTTCATGCAACGCATCTCCTTGGCATGGAGTGACATGCATGAGCCGATCAGAGACCTGTGGACATGGACCAAGGAGACTCATCCGGCACTCCAGGCCAATTCGGAACTCAGGCTGATGCAGGATCCGGGCACAGGGACCTGGTCTCCATGGTTGAAGCTCAGGCTGTCGAAATTTTTAATTAAAGAACCTGGGATCTGAGACAGGTCGCTCAGCAGCCAAGCACTTGGCGCAATTTGTCCACTTGAGCTTGCCACAAGTCTTTGGCGTCCTCCACTTCGTCCTCGTCCTCGGCGAAGTCGGTGATGACCAAGGCATTTTCACCTGTCAATTCGTCCACCCGAATCCTCAGTTCGAAGAAGGTGTCGAGCCCTTCTTCTTCAGCCTCGAGCCACCGGAATTTGACGAACTCGTCTTTTTTCTTGGAGACCAAACGCGCAGATTCCTCACTTCCATCCCAGAAGAAAATGTGAACGTCCTTTTTGATGTTCACGTCATCACAGAACCACTCTGCCAGTCCAGAGGGGGTGCTGATGCAATTGTACAGCACGCCTTTGGAGCTGTTCAAGGGAATTTCAAGTTGGAATTTCACGATGTCTGCGGTGATGCTCATGGATGGTCTTTGTTAAGGTAACCTTGCCCCAACAATTCCATGCGGTAAGGGTTCACAAGTTAAGGCACGAATTGGCCATTTCGAGCCACAAAGGTCTTGTGACTTGCCAAAACTTGCTATCTTTGCGCCCCTTTTGGCGGGGTAGCTCAGCTGGTTAGAGCGCAGGATTCATAATCCTGAGGTCGGGGGTTCGAGCCCCCCCCCCGCTACTCCAAAGCCTGCGAAAGCGGGCTTTTGCTTTTTCGAATGCATCTCGTTGAACTTATTGACATCGTTGCGCTCACAAAGAAATTAGACAAATGGGCCCAACGGAATTATTAAAAAGACGTACATTGCACCAGATCTGATTAGCTTCGCGCATCAAAACACTTATATTAGCGCCACAAACACACTTTTATCATGTCATTCAGCTTTCAAACCAAAAGGTTGATTCTCATCGGTCTCGCCCTCGGGATTGGGCCGCTCTGGGCCCAAACAACTTGCGACGATCAGTTCGCTAACAACTATCAAGAGGCAGGTGACTGCACTTACTGCATCGGTACAAATGAGTTTAACAGCTCACCTACCGAAGAAATCACGATTGGGACAGGCTTGTCCAACGATCACATGAACGTTGGAGTTGACGCGTGCAATGGCATTTCGGCTTCCCTGGGTGTCGTGTTGCGTTACGAGGACAATGTCGAACCTGAGTCAGATAACTTGAGCAACTACCAGGTTAACAATGGGTACACGGAAGTAGCCGGTGCTGAGCCAGGATCTCGTTGGAATTATCTGTTAAGTGTGAATTTGGGAAGCCACACTTTTGAAGATGTACACGTGATGTTTGGTTTGGATTTCGATCCAGCAGATGACTTTGACGCTTCAAACCCTGAGGGTTCTTACACCATTTACGGTTCTTTTGCTGAAGCATTCGAATATGTTCAGGTCGTCGAAGGCGTAGACTATGCTCAAGCGAGCATTTTCCAAGACAGCCAAAACTTCGATTTTGGCTTCTGGGCTACTCTGGCCGAAGGCGCAGAAATTGATTTTGATCCCTACGACGTAGGTGTATACAACATCGGTGTGTACGTGTACTCTTCAGAAGGTGGGGCATTGTTGGCCTCTTCTGAAATAACCGTTGAAACATTGCCGTACGAGGGTTGCACAGACGCCTCAGCTTGCAACTACTTGGATGGTGCCTCTGTGGACAACGGTTCTTGTGCATTCCCAGACACCGACGGTGATGGTGTCCTCGATTGCGACGAAATCGTGGGCTGCACCATTGAAGATGCATACAACTACAACCCTGGGTCGACCGATTCTGATGATAGTTTGTGTGTTTATGCCGGTTGCACTTACGAGGCGGCCTGCAACTACAATCCAGCAGCTACTCTAGATGATGGTACATGCGAAACCCTGTCCTGCGCAGGCTGCACCATAGAAGGTGCTTGCAACTATGATCCAGAGGCTAGCTTCGACGACTTCAGCTGTGAATTTGTTTCATGCGCCGGTTGCACAGACGCTTCGGCATGCAACTATGCGAATTCGGCAACCATTGACGATGGAAGTTGCTTGTTTGTGGACGCGTGTGGCGAATGTGGTGGTCCAGGCATTCCAGAAGGTGCCTGCAATTGCGCCGGTGATGTGTTGGATGTGTGCGGCGATTGTGGTGGAAATGGTTACTTCGCTTGCACGGACCCCGGGGCTTGCAACTTTGACGCGGGAGCTTGTGGCGACGACGGAAGTTGTTTGTTCGTAGATGAATGTGGAGTGTGCGGTGGATCTGGCATTCCAGAAGGTGCGTGCAACTGTGCAGGTGACGTGTTGGACGAATGTGGAGTCTGCGGTGGTGCCGGCATCCCAGAAGGAGCGTGTGACTGTGAGGGCAACGATGAGGGTTGCACCAACCCCGTGGCTGACAACTATGACGCGGACGCGTGTGGTGACGACGGAAGTTGTATCATTTCGGGTTGCACAGATCCTGCTTTGAGCAATTACAATCCTGATGCGAACGAAGACGACGGCAGCTGTCAGGGTTGCACCGACGAACAGGCTTGCAACTACCAACCGGAGGCGGTTGTGGACGACGGTTCCTGTACTGAGGACACATTCTGCCAAGGGTGCACTGATCCAACGGCTTGCAACTATGAGCCCAACGCCACCGTCGACAACGGTTCTTGCGCTGTCCTTGACGAGTGCGGGATCTGTGGTGGGTCTGGTATTCAGCCCGGGGCATGCAATTGTGCGGGTGATGTGATTGATGAGTGCGGTGAGTGTGGCGGTGATGGGATCGCTGAGGGCGCTTGTGATTGTGAGGGCAACGCTTTGGATCAATGTGGCATTTGTGGAGGCGACGGCACATCGTGTTTGGGATGTACAGATCCTGCCAATCCGGGTTACGACCCGACAGCCACCATCGACGATGGTTCTTGCGATGTTGGGGGATGTGTGATTTTGAGTGCATGCAACTACGATGCGGATGCAGATTTCCAGGTTCTTGGCGCCTGTGACTTTACTTCTTGTGCGGGATGCATCGATCCCTTAGCTTGCAATTTCGACGCAGATGCCACTTTCAATGACAATTCTTGCGAATACGCTATAGGATTCTTTGATTGCGTTGGCGGTTGCATAAATGACTCAGACGGTGATGGAATTTGTGACGAATTAGAGGTGGCCGGTTGCGTAGATCCGACAAACCAAGCATACAACCCGTTGGCGACAGATTCGGATCCATCCCAGTGTGCGGTAGGTGGATGCACGCTTGCCTACGCTTGCAACTTTAACCCCGACGCCGATGTTCTTGCCATAGGAACCTGTGACTTTGCCACTTGTGCAGGCTGCACGGACCCCAATGCTTGTACGTTTGACGCTTCAGCGACCATTTTGACGCAAAGTGACTGTACATACCCCGAACTGTTCCGCGATTGTGATGGCAATTGTGCGAATGATTTGAATGGCAATTCTATTTGCGATGAGGAGGAGATTTACGGCTGTACAGATAGCACGGCCGAGAACTTTAATCCTGATGCGAACGTGGACAACGGCACCTGTTTGCAGCTGGAAGTCTTTGGATGTGTTCTTCCGTTCGCTAGCAATTATGATCCTGACGCCACTGCTTACCTCCCGGGTTCTTGCGAGTTCGGCTTGTCAGGCATGACAGAGCAAGGTTGTATGGATAACAATGCATGCAATTTCCTCGCACAAGAGCCCTGCCACTACACATCGTGCTTGTCATTGGGGTGCAATGTAGCCGGTGCTTGCAACTTTGATTCAGAAGCGATGTACAATGACGGCTCTTGTGAGTACGTCTCTTGCCTCGGTTGCATGAATCCAGCGGCCTGTGACTATGACCAGCAAGCTTTGATAAGTGGAACGTGTGATTGGGCAAGCTGTCTTGGTTGCAATGATCCGGGGGCAGACAACTACGATGCTGATGCTACCGGCGGCGGATATGATGTCTGTGTTTTCGAGGGTTGCACATCCTTGCAGGCATGCAACTACGATGCGGAAGCCACCCATGACAACGGGAGTTGCGACTTCGCGACGTGCTCGGGTTGCCTCAATACTTTTGCGTGCAACTTCGACCCCACTGCGCTGTACCACGATGCAAGTCTCTGCATGTATGCAGACGAGAGCGGCATTTGTGATGTGGAGGCAATGTTGGGATGCACAAATGTTGAGGCTTGCAACTACGATGCGCAAGCTTCGTTTAACGATGGGTCTTGTGAATATGCTCCTCAGTATTTCGACTGTGAAGGCAATTTCATTGCCGGAGATGTTTGCGGTCCTGGAACGTTCTTCGACGTAAACACGGGATCATGCGTACCTGCGGTAACGGAAAATTTCTGTCCGTTCGATTCCAACAACGATGGTGAGGTAGATATCACTGATTTGATGGATTTGCTCCTGGTTTATGGTTCGCAATGTGACTGACGCGGAGTTACCAATAGAAAGAAAATGCCCCGACCAGCGGTTGGGGCTTTTTTTATGTTTGAGAGCGGTTTGACTTGGTGGAGCTCAAGTCAGGTCTCGTTGCGTAAGTTTCTGTGTATCAAGAGTGTAGGGGACAGTGAATTTGCCTAGCGGATTTCGTCCGGTTAGGTATGGTCATTTTCCTGGTTGCGGCATGACCTTGCATTTTCGCAATTTTGAAAGCTTGAAGGGGCTCTAGAGAGTCGAGATGGTCTGCTTCCGCGGGACTTTCATGCAAGAGTATGGGACCAGCAAAGGGGTGGTAAATTTTGAGCTTTGAAGAGGTTTTAGCCTTCAATCAACGAACAACAAAAAGCCCCGACCTTACGAGTCGGGGCTTTTTTAGATTGTTCGAGTTGTTTGAATCAGCGACGCTCGCGTGGCTGGCTTTCGTTGCAACGAATGGGGCGTCCCATCAAGTCTTTGCCTTCCATGCCGTCGAGGGCAGCTTCAGCTTCTTCTTGGTTGGGCATTTCAACAAACCCAAAACCACGAGATCTTCCAGTTTCGCGATCGTGGATGACCCGTGCACTGTCCACAGATCCATAGGCCTCAAAGGCTTCACGCAAGGCAACGTCATCGACGCCCCAAGCAAGGTTTCCAACAAAAATGTTCACATCAATAAATTAGAGGATTCTGGAGCGAAGGTAGGCGACGGTGTTCCTTGCCCAACAAGTCATGCATAAAAAAGGAGGTCTCGAATGGCCTCCTTTCAAATGGGATAGATTCTACGCTGCAAATATTGTGTGTCAATGTTCGCTTTCGGCGCTTTCTCTCTTTTCGGCAGGATCAAAGTGGGGAATGGTCTCGGCCAGTCCTTCCAGTTGTGAGAGGATTTCGGCAAGTTGCGTGGCGCCGACCTGTTTTGCGATGATGTTCTTGTCTTCGTCAAGCAGGAGCATTTTGGGGGTGGCGTAGACGTCGAAGGTGGTCCTGAAATTGAGGCTGAGCAAATTGGTGACGCCGCCATAAATCAAGGCGGTGGCGCTGTCTTGTGCGTTGATGAGGGGGTTGTCGCTCACATTCACCCATTTGGTCAGGCCTTGCTCTTCCACATATTTCTTCCATGGATCTGGCTCGAAATCGTTGCCAATGGCGAAGATTTCAAGTCCACGGTGTTTCCAGGTGTCGTAGATGCGTTCGAGTTTGGGCATCTCTTTCTTGCAATGGCCACAGGTGCTCTCCCAGATGCAAAGCAAGGTGTATTTCGCGTCGATGTCATGGAGACTAATCCACTCGGACTGGTCCAGTCCAGGCAGCGTGATGTCAGGCGCCTGGTTTCCGCACAGGGAGTGGCTCAGGTCGTCGGCTCGGCCCACAATTTTGTCCATTTGCTCCTCCGACAACCAGTCCACCAGGCCAGTGCGGTAGTAGGTGTTCACCAAATCCACGAACACCTTGTCCATGCACATGATTTTGGAAGACTCACTTGCATAAGTCATGTGGTGCAACATGTACTTGAACATGTCTTGGTTGTCCGCATCCAGGGTCTTCTGGAGAAGCTTGTGTCCTTCCGCGATCATGGTGTCAGGCATTTGGGGAAGCACCTTGGCCCAATATCGAGAAATCAATTGGTCAAACGCCCCGTCTCGAACGAGACGCGTATCTGCAAAATCCACTCGATCCCAGTAATGGTCCCTGTACCACATGTACTGCCACATGGCCTTGTCCAGGACGTCCGACGGCGCGTCAGGCACCTTGGGCTCGTTGAGCATGGTGAGGTATTTGCCGAAGAGGAAGTCCCGAGGGTCGTGGGTGAGGTAATGCTGGTATTCATTCACCTCGTTGGTCAGGGCTTGGATGCCTTCACGAGCGGTTGCAACTTCTTGGGCAGAGGCGGCGCTGTCCTGAAGCACCGCGTCGAAGGGAGCGCGCTCGTTTCTCTTTTGTTGGATGAACTTCATGTAACCGTAGAAGACATCGTTTTCCTTGCTTTGGATGACTTCGAGGTCTTTTGCGGGGTCGGAAGCGGTGGTCTGAAATTCCATGGGCTCCTCGACCATCAAGAATTCAAAAAATTTGGGCCCAGGCAGCACCACCGCGTATTTCCCGCCTTCGTTTCTTGGCTTTCCTTCAAAGCGCACTGTGCCATCGGCGTTGGCGACAGCTGTGTCGTTGTAGAACAGCTTGGCTCCGTAGTAATGGGCGAGGTACACGGTGTCGGCCCCGAGCCCTTCCACGTGGACGACCAAGTCGTTCTGAGCTTGGGCAGTTTGGAACGTCTGGCATGACATGGCTGCCAAAAGCGCGCATGTCGTGATGTGAAAGGCCGTATTCTTCATAGGTCTAAGTTGCTTCAAAAATACGACGGCGACCGGCCATTCGGATGGTTCGTATGTGCGTGCGGCGGTTGGGTTGACGCTTGTTCACACTTGATTCCACCGCATGAAAAAAGGCCAGCATCTGCTGGCCTTTTCTAGGAAGTGAAGCATCAATCACTTTCGGACCACCAAACGCTGCGTGCTGCGCTGGGTTCCGTTGGAAATTTCCACGAGATACATGCCGTTCTGGAGATCAAACTCCAACTGTCCGCCCATCATGAGGTCGTTGCGACGCTCTTCGAGCACAACCTTGCCGTCGAGTCCGAGGATGCGAACCAAAGCCTGGTCGAAGTTGGCCTGAATGCGAATGTTGTCCTGGGCAGGGTTGGGGCCGAAGGTGCACTCCAACGCTGTCACAGACACCACGTTGTCGACCACGGGGTCTGCCACGGCCACAATCACGTCATCGACGTAATAGAGTGGGAGGTTGATTTGGTCTCCAGCTGCGTAGAAGTTGACTCCGCCCACTTCAAGGCCGTCGTAGGGCACTTGACCGAGGAATTCCTCATTGAGGTACACGTGCATCAAGTCCGACTCGGTGTCGATGTAGTGGGTGATGGTGAGCCAGCTGTTGGTCTGGTACGTGCTCGCCAACAGGACCACGCCGTCCACCGCATAAGTGATGTTGCCGTCGCCGTAGAGGATGGTTTCGAAGGCCCAATCGGTGCCCTGAATTTGGTTCTCTTGTACGTTGTAGTAGCCTGAAAAACCGTCAGGAACGAACAGGCTGAATGTCACTTCGTACGAGCCGTTGCCCAAACCTGCAATCAACATGATGTCTTGCGGGCCGCCAGCAGGAGATGCAGACTCCAGCTTCAGGGAGTTCGTTCCAGATTGGGCGACATCGTTGGAGATGAAGGCTTCTTGGTCGGCTGCCCCAGCAGTCCACAATGCCCAAGGGGCTCCTGCGGCGACAGAAATGCCGTCACCCACGGCGTACGACTCGAAGTCGTCGGTGAACAATTGGCCGTGCGCGACTCCGGCAGACACCACAAGCGCAGAGAGAAGAATGTGTTTCATGAATCCAGGATTCTGTGTGTTGGTTTTCTACGCCAAAATAGGTGGCACCGCCATGAATCCCGAACATTGCACCATGAAATGGGTCGGCAATGTGCGCAAAATGTCTTCTGTCGTGGATGCAGAGGGGCGGGTGAATTACCAGTGGCGGGGCAAAGACGTGTTGGACGACATGCCAATGTGCCCTGTGAATGAATGGATTGGGCAGGAGGTTCGTGTGTCTTTCAGCGGGGTCATCCATTGCGTGGAAACCGGGAAAGTCATCAAAAAAACCTACGGAGAGGGATTGTCCTACGACGCGTTCCTGAAGTCTCCGTTGGCGTGCCCGAGCATCATTCGTCCAGAATTGAGCCGCATCCATGAGGGCATCGCGTTGCGCGACGAGGCTTGGGAACGGGCGCACCACCTCACGCCTCATGTGGTCTATCTGAGCCAGACAAGCCACGTGAAGGTGGGGGTGACACGCAAGGCCAATGTCCCGTCACGCTGGGTGGACCAAGGCGCTGTGGCGGCTGTGGTGGTGGCTGAAACGCCTTACCGCCAGCTTGCCGGGGAAATGGAAGTGGCGTTGAAAGGGGTATTTTCCGACCGCACCCATTGGCGTCACATGTTGAAGTCCACCACCCCGGATTCAGAAGCGCTGCTCGACGCCAAGGACGGCGCTTTGGAGGCGTTGGGCATGGCGTACGAGCCATTTTTTGAGGAGGACGATGAGGTGCATACCCTGCATTTCCCCGTGCATCATCATCCCGACAAAGTCATCAGCACCAAGCTCGAGAAGGTGCCAGTCATTTCAGGCAAGCTCGTGGGCGTGAAAGGGCAATATTGGATGTGGGAGGATGGCCGGGTGTGGAATGTCCGGGCCCACGCAGGCAGCCGCGTGGAGATCGCTGTCAGTTGAGTGACGGATCGCTTGGGGCGTTGGCGATGTGGGCGTAGCCTTCGCCCAGCTCGTGGACGAGCCGTTTCCAAAAGACGTCATTGTCTTCGTCGGTGCGCATGATGTCCGCCCGGTGCCCCTTGCACACAAACCAAGAACGACTTTGGATTTCGTGGTCCAGCTGCGAGGGTGACCAACCACTGTATCCAATGAAAAACCGGATGTCCTTGGCGGTCAATTCACCTTGCTGAAGCATCTTTTTGATGAGGTCAAAATCCCCACCCATGCACACACCTTCCACAACCGGAATGCTCTCAGGAATGTCCTGTCGGGTGTGCAGGTAGTAAAGGTTGCCGTTTTTCACAGGACCACCTACGCTGATGCGGGCATTGAGTTTGGGCAACTCTTCCATCACCTCATCCACGTCGATGTCGATGAAGTTGTTCAAGACAAACCCAAAGCTGCCTTCGTCGTTGTGCTCGCAGAGCAACACAACCTTGCGGCCGAAGTACGGGTCGTCCAAAAACGGCTCGCTCAGCAAGATGTTGCCGGATTCCGGTTTGGCGTTGTTCGATGGGGTGAAACGAATCATCTCGACTCTAAAGTTCCGTCATTTGCAGACATGAAGCCAAGATGTCAGGCCAAGAGTTTGTTCACAGATGTTCGATGTCGCCTTTGGACGGTGGGCATGGGAAGCGTCTTGTTGGCATGGACTGGGTGTGGCACCTCGCCTGGATCACCTGAGCCAGATCATGTTCTTTGGAGCGTGGACAGCCTCACCCAGGGCAACGTCACCCCAACTTGGCACCAGGCCGTGGCGATGTGTCAATCTTTGGCGGCCTCTGACTCGCGGGTGACGCTTCATGAAGTGGGCATGAGCGACGTGGGGCGTCCGATTCATGCGCTGGTGGTCACGGAGCACCGAGCCGCGCTGAACGTCAGGGGCAGGGGGGTGGAAGCGGTGAAGCAACGCCTCGCCAACGGCAGTTCGGACAAGGTGAGGGTGTTGGTGAACAACGCGATTCATCCGGGCGAACCGTGTGGGGTGAACGCCAGTTTGGCCTTGGTCCAAACGTGGCTAAGCATGCCTGCCGACGACCGCCATCCGTTGGCCACTTCGAGCTGGGTGTTCATTCCGCAGTACAACGTGGGTGGGGCATCTCGGCGCAATTGCTGCACGCGTGCGAACCAAGACGGCCCGGAGAGTTACGGATTTCGTGGCAACGCGGCCAACCTGGACCTGAACCGAGATTTCGTCAAAATGGACAGCCGAAATGCCGAGGCTTTTGTGGCGCTGTTCCGTGGCATGGATCCGGATGTGTTTGTGGACACCCACACGTCCAACGGGGCAGATTATCCCTACACCATGACCCTGATCACGACGCAAGAAGACAAGGCGGGACCTGTTTTGGGTCCGTTTCTGCGGGAGAAGATGACTCCGGCGTTGAACGAGCGGATGCAGGCGCGGGGCTGGCCCATGGTTCCTTACGTCTACTCGAAAGGCCAAACCCCTGACCAGGGCATTGTAGGTTTCTTGGAAACGCCCCGATACAGCACCGGATACGCCTCGCTGTGGGGCACGTTGGGCTTCACCACCGAGGCCCACATGCTCAAGCCCTTTGCAGATCGGGTGCAGTCGACTTTGGCCTTCCTGGAAGAGTTGGCGTCGTGGCTTGCGATATCTGCGAACGAAGTCAAGGCTGTGCGGTTGGCTGAACGTCAACGCGTGGCGGAAGCACGGACGCTGCCGGTGCGGTGGGCGCTGTCCAAGACGCAGGAAGACAGCATCGTGTTTTCAGGTTTTGAGGCCCAAAGGATGTGGAGTCCTGTCACAGGTGGCACCCGCTTGAGGTACAACAGGGATTCGGTGTGGACCCGAGCCATTCCGTTTGACAACCGGTACGTGGCCGTGGCCGAATCCAAGGTTCCTTCCCAATGGGTGTTGCCTCAAGCCTGGCGGAGGGCGCAAGCGCGATTGGCCGCCAACGGCGTGGTCATGACGCAAGTGACGTCGGACACTGTGGTGTTGGCCAACGTAACCACCGTCGAATCGTTCCGCTCGGCCGGGAAGCCTTATGAGGGGCACCATCCCTTGACCGTGGACTCCGTGTCCTCGACAGTGTTGCCTGTTCAACTGTACGCGGGCGACTGGTTGATTCCGTCAGACCAAGAGGCGAGGCGCTACCTGGTGGAGGTCCTCGATCCAATGGCGCACGACGCGCTGCTTGTGTGGAATTTCTTCGACGCCGCCCTGCAACGGAAAGAATACTATTCCGGCTACGTGTTCGAAGACACAGCCGAGGACATGCTGGACGCAGATCCCGCCTTGCGCGCCAGGTTCAAGGCGGCCCAGTCGGTCCATCCGGAATGGGTGGACAATCCTCATTTGGCGCTGCAATGGCTGTACGAGGAAAGCCCGCACAACGAGGGGACCGTGAACCGTTACCCTGTCTGCACGTTGAACTGATGTCCTGGTTCAAACCTTGGTCTGAGACCTCGATCCCCTGGCTGGAGCATGCGCACCGCGCGGCACGCACGCTGCGCAGAGACGTCGCGCACGCTTCTCCCCAGCAAATCAGGCAGGCCATCGAATTGGCTTCTCGCCTGAACCCTGGTCCATGGGGTGGTGAATTTCAACGCGTGCAGGAAGCCTCTTGGCAAGGGGCTGTGGTGAACTGGAAGGAGCGGAACGAAGGGACGTTGGTTTGGGTGCACGGCGGGGCGTTTGCCTTTGGGAGTCCCCAAGTGTACCGCGCGGCGGCTGTTCATTTGGCCCGTGCTTCCCGGTGCAAGGTCGTGTTGCCTTCCTACCGTCTCGCACCTGAGCACGCTTATCCGTCGGCCCACGAGGACGTGCACCGCGCGGTGAAGCATTGGGCAGTACAGGGCGGGAAGATGATCCTGATTGGCGATTCTGCCGGAGGCAACTTGGCTTTGGGTGCCGTGGCCCAAATGAAGGCCGACGACGAGCATGGGGCAGGAGCACTTGCTGGTGTCGCCGTGCTCAGCCCTTGGTGCGATTTGCGCACGAATGCCGCGTCAGTGGTGGTCAATGCTGTGGCGCACAGCCCCTTTGACCACCAAGATGCCGAGGAGTATGCGGCGCATTACCTGGGCGACCGCGACAGGTCCTCTTCAGCCGTCAGTCCTTTGCTTGGGACCTACAAGGGGTGGCCTGACATGTATTTGGAATATGCGGAGGACGAGTTTTTGGCCCCCGATGTGGTGGAGCTCTGCCAAAAGCTGAGGCAAGACCAGGTGAGTCTCACGGTTCGCACAGAGCCCCAAGCAGTGCATGGATGGCAGCTTTTGCCGGACTTTCTTCCTGAATCGAAGCGGTCCATCGCGGCGTTGGCTGCGTGGTCCCGGGCTCAGCTCGGCTTGCCTCCGCTCACGTGACGCTGTCCAGCGCCTTCAGCACCAACGCGAGTCCATCTTCCATTTCCTGGTCGGTGGCCGTCAACGGTGGGGCCAATCGGAAGGCGTGAGGGACACTCAGGAACCAAAACATCAGAACGCCCGTCTCGCCTTGTCGGGCGGGCTGCAAACCAGCTGTCACAGCTTGTGAAACATGGTCAGCGTGCTCCATTTCCACGGCCATGAAGGCCCCGATGCGTCGCACTTGACGCACGGCGCGGTGGGCGGCGAGGGCCTCTTGCCAACGCTGACATTGGGTTTCCACCTGCTTCATGTCCACTTGTTCAAGTGCCTCAAAGGCGCCACGAACACCTGCGCAGGCCATGGGGTGGCCTCCAAACGTGGTGATGTGTCCCAGCGAGGGAGAGTGGGCCAGCTGGCTCATCCGGTGCGTGCACGTGGCAATCGCGCCCACGGGCATTCCACCGCCCAGCGCTTTGCCCATGCACAGGATGTCAGGAACCACCTCAAACTGGCTGAATGCCCAGGTCGTTCCCGTGCGTCCCATGCCGCACTGGATCTCGTCCAGGATGAACATGGCTCCATTCTCTCGGCAGGTGTTGGCCAGGGCTTGGAGCCAAGCTTTGTCGGGGATCCGGATGCCGGCGTCGCCTTGCACCGTTTCCACGATCACCGCTGCGGTGTTGGCGTCGATGTGCGCCAAGTCGGCCATGTCGTTCCAGTTCAGGAAAGACACTTCAGGAAGCAAAGGCCGGAACGGGGCCTTTCTGGTTTCGTTGGACGACACCGACAACGCGCCATGGGTGTTCCCGTGGTAGCCGCCTTCCACGCCCATGATCTTGGGGCGGCCTGTCAGGCGTTTGGCCAGTTTGAGCGCGGCATCCACAGCTTCAGCGCCCGAGTTCACGAAGTACACGCTGTCCAAGTGCGCCGGCAAGGAATCCCTGAGGCTGGCGGCTGCCTGGCGCTGCACGTCTTGGATGAACTCGCCGTACACCATGGTGTGCAGATTGAGCTCCAGTTGCGCGCGGAGAGAATCGGTGATGGCAGGATGGCCGTGGCCAAAGTTGGACACGCCAATCCCACTGATGCCGTCGAACACTTTTCCACCTCCTTTCAGGTGTATCCATGGCCCAGCGGCACCCTCGACTTCAAGCCCGAGAGGGTGGAGGGTCGTCGACGCCAATCCTTGGCCCAAGAAGGGATTGTCTGTGTGGTTCATGGCGTTTGAATGTCCACCCGAATCTCGTCCAAGAACATCCACCGGTCGTTGCCCCGCCCCAAATGCCACTCGGGAATCGAAGCATGAGGCGCCGCGGCAATCTCAAGGTGTCGGGTGCGGATGGGCTTGTCCAACCGGTAGGTCACCACTTGCACCGCTGTGTCGTCTTCTTCAACGTTCACATCGACCCTCCCTTCCACGTCGAAATCCCGGCCGTCCTTGGAGGCAGAGAATTGGATGTGGCGTGGGGCCCAGATCCAGGGTTTGATGTCCTGGAGCGCATGGACTTCGATGCCTTGCACGTTGCAAACGCGTCCCAAATCAATGCGTGCCACCATGGGCGCACCCCAAAACCCTTGCCATTCCCCCGTGCGGAAATCATGCCCGCCCTCGAGGCCGTCGATGAGTGCTTGGTCGCCGCCGGCCAGGTATTGGTTGTCTGGGGCATGCTCCAGGGTCATGCGCCATCCGTGGTCCACTTTCAGCATCGTGTGTGCCACTGTGTTGGAGGTCTGGTCGTCCAACGTGGCCCGCGCCAAGATGTGGGTGGTTTCTTGGACCGCCACAGGGCCGTTATAGATGTCCCACGTGGCTCCGTCGTTGACGCTGTAGTTCAACACGGCGTCAGGCTGAATGTGTTGGAGTTGGAACGCAGCGCTCTCGGATTGGAATGTCCTCGGTGCTTCAATCGCTGGCACCGGCAAGAAGCCCGGGGATTCCCAAAGAGACGTGGGGCGGTCCTCAGGTTTCACCCCAAATTGATCGCCCGGTCTGTCCGACATCTTCAAGTTCAAGGATCCACCTTGTCGCAATTGTTGGGTGGTGACGAACGACCTCGAAGTTCCTTCCGAAACGTGGCCATCCAAGCTGGTCCATGCGGCCTGGTCGATGTATGGTCGTGTGGCAGCTTTTGGGGCATCTAGGGTGGTGGGTTCTCCTTGCGAAGGGCGGACCACCGTTTGCTCAAACAGGGGGCTGCCAAGAACGAGTTGGCCGCTTCCAGGCTCCACGGGGTACATGCCCAGGGCGCTCCATACGTACCAAGCGCTCATTTGTCCGCAGTCTTCGTTGCCGCACAAACCGGCTGGGGAGTCGTTGTACAGGTTCTTGCAGATGTCCCTGACCCTGTCCGCAGTTTGTGACGGCCCCCCAGCGTAGGAGGCCAAGTAGCTGACGTGGTGGCTGGGCTCGTTGCCGTGGGCATATTGACCTCGAAGCCCTGTGATGTCGGGTTGCACGCGTCCGGTGGTCTGGACAGGGGCGTTGAACATGGCGTCAATTTTGGCCAAATAGGCTGCATCTCCGCCCGCCAGTGCGGCTTGACCTTGGATGTCGTGCTGGGCGGCAAAAAGGTACTGCCACGCATTGGCTTCGGTGAAGTTGAAGTTGACCTCTCGAGGCTCAAATCCCTCATTCCAAGCGCCTTTTCTTTTGGGTTGGATGAACCCGCTGGCGGGGTTGTACAAGTTGGTCCAGTGGGCGGCTCGGCGTCGGAACCGCGTCTCGACGTCGGCCTGGTTGAGGTGGGCTGCCATCCTTGCGATGCAGGCGTCGTCGAAGGCGTACTCCAGGGTTTTGGACACGCTTTCGTGCTCGTGGTCGGAGGGGATGTAGCCCATTTCGGCATAGGCGTCGAGGCCCAGGTGCATGCTGTCCGCAGCTTGGACCATGGCTTCGAGGGCCAGGGTTTGGTCCCAGTCGCCGATGTCCCACGCGAGGGCGTCCACCATGACCGGCACGCTGTGGTACCCAATCATGCAGCCCGTGTAATTCGAGGCCAATTCCCACACGGGCAGCTGTCCGCCTTCGCGGTACATCCGGAGCATGGTGCGCACCATGTCCCTGGTTCTGGTCGGTTCTATCCACGCCAAAAGGGGGTGCAGGGCCCTGTAGGTGTCCCACAAGCTGAATACGGTGTAGTGGTCTCCTTCGTTGGGATTCAGCTGATGCACCTGAAGGTCTGTGCCTCGGTAACGACCGTCCACATCGCTGGCCAAATTGGGCACGGTGGTCGCGTGGTAGAGCGCGGTGTAAAATGTGGTTCGATCCGACGGGGTGCCACCCTTCACCTCGATGCGGCCAAGTTGGTTGTCCCATCGCGCTTGGTTTTGGGCCAAATGCGTCTCAAATCCAAAGTCGGGGGCCTCGGCCTCCAAATTGGCAAGGGCCCCCTCGATGTCGCAAAAGCTCAGGGCCACATGCACATTCAATTCGGAAACCACGCCGAAGTCTGCCACAAACACAGGCACCATGGTCATCTCTTGCGCCAGGGTGCCGTCTGCGAGCGTGTCGGACTTGGAGATGACGCCCAACTGATCTCCCCAAATGAAATCCTGGTCGAACTTCATCGCGAAGTACACGTGTTGCTCCTCCGCCCAGTTCTTGGACACGCGATGTCCCACCAACATGCGTGACCCACGTGGTTCGATGCTGTAATGGATCAAGTCGTCTCGGTGCTCCAAGTCCACAATCCAGGTCAGCGTATCCGGGGTTTCAAGGCGATACCTGTGCACACCCACACGCGGTGTGGTGGTGAGCTCAGCGCGGATGGCGTGGTCGTCCAAAGTGACGGCATAGTATCCCGCGTGTCCCTGTTCTGTGGACTTCCGAAATCCGCTCTTGTACTTGTCCCGCCATTGGTCGCCTTGCCTGAATTGGGTGCAGGCCATGACCAGCACATCTCCATAATCGCTGACTCCGGTGCCTTGCAAATGGGTGTGGCTGAACCCGTAAATGACGCTGTCCGTGTCATGGTAGCCACCGCATCCATCCCAGCCTTCCAGACGGGTGTCGGGACTGAGTTGGACCATTCCGAAGGGCGACGTGGCCCCGGGGTAGGTGTGGCCGTGTCCGCCAGTGCCGATCCAAGGGTTCACCTCTTGGTGCAGCGGTTTGACGTGGGTGCCGCAAGACGTCCATGCGATTCCGGCCAAAGACAGCCAGGTGAAGCATCCAAAAAGCTGGCGGAGTGTCATTTTTGAGGGGGTTTGGGGGTCACGCAGACCTTGCAGTCCATCCGGTTGTGCAGCCCAAAATGCAACACATTGGGTTGGGCAGGTTCATCCAACGCACTGAACCTGGCTTTCAGGCTGTCTGGGAGAATGTCGTGGATGTTGTTTTGTCGTTCAGTCCGGCACCTGGTGGTTTCCTCGCGCACCATGGCCAAGACGTTCAAGAGTTCGGCCTCTGGCATGCTTGAGGCTTCTGCCGAATCTTGCAGCGCACTCCAATGGGCCAAACACGCATCTCCCTGCAAGGCCACCTCCAACACCTCTTGTTGCATGGCTGGCTCGAGTGCAAGCGCGCTTGAGATTTGGTTGCTCAACCGCATGCCTTCGGTCAGGGCCCTCGGCAGCTGGGCCTGGAGGTCGGTGCCAGCGGCACACACCACCACCACAACGGCCCACCTGAAGGTGAAAAGGCTCATTCGGCTGGGGTATGGCTGTCGATCCATGCTTGCAAGTTCGCACGCAAGGCGTCCTCGTTGCGCCACATCTGCGGAATGAACACGTCCGGTTGGACTGGAGAGGTGCTTCCCCAGTCTCCGCTGGCCTCGGCCATGTACACGGCGGTGGACATGCTGATCACGATTCCGGATTCAGGCAGCATCTTGAGCATGGGGTTGCCCATGGTCCCTTGTTGGGGCCCCAAGCACGGCTCCCCAAACACAGGTCCGCGGCGTCCTTGTTTGAATGCCCCCGCAAACGACACGGTTGCCGAGGCCGATTCACCATCCATGAGCAAGCAAACGGGGCCCTGGAAGCGCCAATCCACAAGCGGTTGGATACCGAATTCAAGCGTGTCCAGCTCCCCCATTGGAAGATGGGCGAGGTCGTAGATGTACCGCGCATCTTGAGAGGTGTCCTTGTGCTTGTCGACCCACCTTTTTCGCAATCGCTTGTAGTGCCGGTGGATGTCGCGCCGGGTTTCTGGACTCTGTTTTGCCACCAGGCCAAACGGAAGTTTGCGCCTGCCGTTCGCCACATGCCTCCAGAGCATCTCCATCCTGGCCGACTGTCCACCTGCGTTGCCGCGCAGGTCAATCACGACAGGCAGGCCCAGTTCTTTGGCCCGTTGGAACCCCTTCCAAAGACGACGCTGGTACTTGCCAAATCGGCCTTGTGAAAAGGAGGACACGGCCAGGAGGGAGGCCCCGTCAAGTCCCAGTGGGTTCTCTTCTTCGGGAAATGTCCATTGCACGGCAGGCCCCTTCTGTGAAATGGGCCGCCAGGCCCTGCCTGCCTTCCGCAAAGGCACGCCAGGAATGGCCACCAGCTTCACAGCGCCAGAAGTCCGGTCCAACCACTGCACGTGCAACGTGTCGGATTGGGTCTGGCCCATGATCCAGGGTGTCAGACTGTGGACGCCAGTCCTGACCTGACCCACAGGACTCACGCCTTCCACGTTGCCCAAATCACGGACAACGGCCGCACATTCGGAGGCTTCCATGCCGTTCAACGAGAGGACGCGGGTGCGCGCGGGCAAGCCGTCGATTGCGGATTCGGCCACCCAAAGCCCGTGGCCTTCGACGGCCCAGCGAATGGGAACGCTTCCATGCTCTCGCTCGACGCCCCACATCCAATCCCACGCCGACACAGCAGCGTGGCTGTCTTGCAAGTTTTGAAGCAAGGCGTTGACTTCCCGAACATGTTCCATGTGGGTCATGTCCTCCCAACCCACCTTGAGCGCATCAAGCTTGGATTCCCAATCGGAGGGCATGCAACGCATGAAGGGCGCAGGGTGCATCCTTCGCACCCAGACATCCAAGGAATCGACATCGGCTTGCGCCCTTCCAAGGAACGGCCACAGCAACCACGCCACCATCCCGATGTGGATGGACCTAGAGAGCGGTGTCCACATCAAAGTGCGTCGGGGCCTTGGTCGCGCTTTTTGACCATGGTCAAGATGGTCGCCACCGCCACGGTTTCACCTTCTTGGTCGTCCACTTCCACGCGGTAGCGGACAATGCCCTTGGCCACGTCTTCGGGCTCCCGGCGTTCTTGGGCGATTTTTTCAACCACCGTCAATTTGACGCCGATGGTTGTGCCAGGGTAGACGGGTTTGGTGAAGCGACAATCGTCGATGCCGTAGTTCAAGAGGACAGGTCCCTTGCGGGGTTCCACAAACAGGCCTGCAGCCTTGCTCAAGATGTAATATCCGTGGGCCACGCGACCTTCGAACATCGTTCCTTCCAGGCTCGTTTCGTCAACGTGTGCGTAGAAGTGGTCTCCGGACACGTTGGCGAAATTCACGATGTCCGCTTCGGTGACGGTGTGACGAGCCGTGGTGACGGTGTCGCCAACTTCCAAATCTTCAAAGTGCTTTCGGAACACGTGGGGCTCGCTCTCGGGTTGGGCGCCGCCAGGCTGGTATTGTTCCGTCAATGCTGTGAGCATCGTGGGGTGACCTTGGATGGCGGTGCGTTGCATGTAATGCTTGATGCCACGCAAGCCACCCATTTCTTCGCCACCACCGGCCCTGCCGGGGCCTCCATGCACCAGCAGGGGCATTGGGGAGCCGTGTCCCGTGCTCTCTTTGGCGCAATCCCTGTCCAGCACCAAGATTCGGCCGTGCATGTGCGCGGCGTTGTGCACGAATTCGCGGGCCACCTTGGGATCGTGTGTGGTGATGCTGCAACACAGCGACCCCAGGCCTCTGTTCGCCAGCGCAACCGCTTCTTCCACGTCGTGGTAAGGCATCACCGTGCTCACCGGGCCGAACGCCTCCACTTCATGCACCGCAGTGGCTTCATGCGGATTGGCATGCTTCATCAACATGGCTGGCAGGAAGGCGCCTCGTTCAGGATTGTCGGCAAGCACATCCGCTTTTTTGTCTTGCCCAAACAGCCACTCGGCTTCCTGTTCCAACCGCGCAACCTGGTCGAGCACATCTTGAACTTGGGCTTTTCCGACCAACGCCCCCATGCGCACGCCTTCCCTTTGAGGGTCCCCGACTTGGGTCCTGTGCAACTGAGCCATCAGTGCGGCTTGGAACTCCTCCTGGACTGCGGCTGGGACAAACACCCTGCGCACTGCGGTGCACTTCTGACCACACTTGACGGTCATCTCCTTCCGTACTTCTTTCACGAACAAGTCAAACTCAGGGGTTCCGGGCACAGCGTCAGGCCCGAGAATGGCAGAGTTCAACGAATCGGCTTCCATGTTGAATGGCACGGCGTGTTGTGAGATGCGTGGATGCTTTTTCAAGGCAATCCCGGTGGAAGCGGAACCTGTGAACGTCACGACATCCCGTTCATCGACATGGTCAAGAATGTTTCTCGCGGACCCACACACCAATTGCAAGGCGCCAGGAGGGAGGATGCCGCTTTCGTGGATTGTGGCGACCACCGCTTCCGTCAAGAAGCAGGTGACGGTGGCAGGTTTGACAATGGCGGGAACGCCCGCCAGCCAATTGACCGCCACCTTTTCCAACATGCCCCACACGGGGAAGTTGAACGCGTTGATGTGCACGGCCACCCCTCGCTTGGGAACGAGAATGTGGTGGCCGCCAAACGTGCCCTCCTTGCTGAGTGGCACATACTCTCCATCGGTTGCGAACGGGGTGTCCGGCAATCGCCTCCTCAAGCTGGCGTTTGCAAACAAGTTTCCGATGCCTCCTTCGATGTCAATCCAGGCGTCGACCTTGGTGGCCCCAGTGGCCCAGCTTACCGCATAGAAATGATCTTTCATGCCATGCAGGTGAAGCGCAAGTCGTTTCAACATACGGCCGCGTTCTTGGAACGTCATGTTGCGGAGGGCTGCCCCGCCCACCTCGCGTGCAAACTTGTATGCCGTCTTGAAGTCAATGCCGTCGGTGGACGCGACGCCGACCACATCCCCGGTGACCGCGTGATGAAGCTCTGTGCCTTGACCAAGCCCCTCCACCCAGCGGTTCTCAATCAAATTCTGTATCTTGTTCATGTGATGTGGTTGTGCGACGAAGGTACGGATTCGCTTGTCCGGGCGCGGCTGGATTCTGTAGGCCTTGTGCGGCTATTGGGCGGCATTCGATGTGCCCGTTATGCAAAAGGTCTAAGTTGGTTTCTCGATGAATCGGGTGGAAGCTTCGATGAATTCACAATAATTTTCGGCCAAACTTTTTGGAGAAATCAAAATGCTTTCTCTATCTTTATCGCGTAGTCCATATTCACTACACACTTTACATAGCAACAGAACAAACAACAAATCCATTCTTATGAAGAACCTTTTCGCAATGACCGCGGCCTTGATGATGGGCTTCGGAGCCACAGCCAGCAACGTTGAGCTGGTCGTGGAAGCCGTTGACAACAACGGCACCGTTCCTGGCAACACGTACCGTGTTTACGCGGTGTTGCCTTCTGCCCAACACTCTCTGCACGCTGTGTTCGCTGCGGAGGACCACGTGTTGAACGTGGCCACCACAGGCTCATTCTTCCAGCACCAGTACGGCAGCTACTCTTCTCTCGACATCAATGAGAGCATTGTGGCCATGGAGCCAGGCTTGGCTTTCGACAGCTGGGTGACCGTGGGAGCAAAGAACAGCGAGGACAACAATTTGTGGACCATTGGAGTGGACTACAACAATTTCCTCGCTGGTCAAGAATTGACTGTGACTGACGGCGCTTGGTTCGTGGTTCCCACTGATGTGCAGGCAGCTGCAGCTGTGGGCAACAAAGTGTTGTTGATGCAATTGACCACTGACGGCACTGCCACTGGTGTGTTGAACCTGCAGGGACGTGATGGTGAAGGTGGCACTTGGCGCTTGCACGATTTGACGTTCTCTACAGACGACGCCAAAGTGTTTGGTTGCACCGACGCAACTGCGGCCAACTACAATGCTGACGCCACTTACAACGACGGTTCTTGCGAAGGTGAAGCCACCACTGGCTTGACAGGCATTGCCAACGACACCGAGTGGAGCATCTTCCCCAACCCTGTGTTCGAAAGCACGTTCAGCGTGAAGTTCGACCAAGAGTTGATCTTGGGTGAGGAGAACATGGTGATCGAAGCAACTGACTTGAACGGAAAGGTGGTGTTGAGCCACGAGTTCACTCAGGGCGACGTCGTCGGGGGCAACCGCATCTTGGTCAAGCACAACCTCGCTGCTGGCACTTACAACTTGGCTGCCATGCACGCTGACTTCTCTTCTGCTCAGACTTTCGTGGTCACTCGCTAAGAGACGCTTCAAATCGATTTGAAAAGGGAGACTTCGGTCTCCCTTTTTTTGTGCCTTAACATGAGCCCGTGGCATCGCCAGGATATCTTTGGTCCATGCAATGCAACTTCCACATCCATCAAGCGGGTCTGTTGTTCCTGACGCAGTGTCTGCTTGTTCTGACGACTTGGGGTCAAGCGGGTCAAAAAGCCTTGCTCACAGGGCCCATGGTGGGACACGTCAGCATGCGGTCTGCCCAATTGTGGGTTCAAACGGTGAGTCCATGTGAGGTTGTGGCGGAGTACATGGCCATGGGGGAGGGCGAAGACAAAGTTTGGTCTGCGACGTTGCCGGTGCAGACCGATGCGAGATCAGGGCACACCGCCCACATCACCTTGGCGAATCTGGAGCCGGGGACGGCGTACCGCGTCAAGTTCAAGTTGAACGGCAAGGCCATCGACGATGTCCTGGAAGTTTCGACCCAGGTGCTGTGGGATTACCGCATGGATCCTCCGGCGTTTTCATTTGTGACGGGCAGCTGCGCATTCATCAATGAACCCAAGTACGACCGTCCGGGAACACCTTATGGTGGGGGCTATGAGATTTTTGAACGCATGGCGGACGAACAGCCTGACATGATGCTCTGGCTCGGTGACAACATTTACCTGCGCGAGGTGGACTTTCAATCGTACGAGGGTTTCGTGCATAGGTACACCCACGCCAGACAAACGCCTGAGATGAGGCGGTTGCTTCAAGTTTGTCCCAATTACGCCATATGGGACGATCACGATTTTGGCCCCAACGACAGCGACGGCAGCTGGGTGCATGCGGATTGGTCGCGCGAGTCTTTTGAAGCTTTCTGGAGCAACCCGAGCTACGGCCTTCCTAAAGCGCCGCGTTGCGTCTCCACAGCATTCAGATTTGTGGACATGGAGTTCTTCTTGCTGGACAACCGGACCTACCGGGTCAACCACCAAAACAAGACCAATGCACCTCAAGTGTTGGGGCAGGATCAAATCGACTGGCTCATCCAGGCCTTGCAGAAGTCCAGGGCGCCGTACAAGTTTGTGTGTGTGGGCGGACAGGTGCTCAACGACGCAGCGGTCTACGAGAATGTCAGCCAGTTCCCCAGCGAACGGCGCCAGATTTTGGAGCGTTTGGAAGAAGAAGACATTCGGGGTGTGGTTTTCTTGTCTGGCGACCGCCACACGACAGAATTGTCAGAATACACCATGGGCAACGGCAGAAAAGTGTACGACTTGACTGTGAGTCCTCTGACGAGTCGCGCAGCTCACGCCGCGGACGAACCGAATTCGTTTCGGGTGGACGGGACGTACGTGGAGCAGCGGAACTACGCCAAGTTGTCCTTTGACGGCCCACGCAGGCAGAGAACATGCTTGGTGGAGATCAAATCAACGGAAGGGGAGATCCTTTGGTCCAAATCACTCGATTGATGGATTTGCACAGCCGCACGGATTACAACAAAGGGACGCTGAACATCGCAGACCTTGGCAGCGACCCCTGGGCCACGTTGGAGTCCTGGGTGCAGCAAGCGGTCGACGCGGGCATTCAAGATCCGACTGCATTTCATTTGACCACCCTGGACCGGGATGGCTTTCCTCATGGGCGTGTGGTTTTGCTTCGAGACACTCGACAGGGTGAACTTGTGTTTTATACCAATTACCAAAGCGAGAAAGGGCAGGATCTGCTTGCCAACCCGAAGGCCGGCGCCACATTTTTTTGGCCTCACGCAGATCGTCAAATTCGAATCCGCGGCACGGTGACGAAAGTGGCTGCCTCGGAATCCGACGCCTATTTTGTGTCAAGACCTGTCGCCAGCAGGTTGGGTGCTTGGGCTTCTGACCAGAGCCACGTTGTGGAATCTCGTGACGCGTTGGATGCCCAATTCCAGAAGGTCAAGGCCAAGTTTTCAGACGGTGTGGTGCCCAGACCCGAACATTGGGGAGGATTCGCCTTGCGACCCGTGGTTCTTGAATTTTGGCAGGGGCGCCCAAGCCGACTTCACGACAGGGTCAAGTGCATTCGTACAGACAAAGGCTGGGACCTTGTGAGGCTTCAGCCCTGATTCAGTCGTCAATTCTCAAAACCAGCCCCTTGAGGTAGCTTCCTTCGGGATGGAACACATTGACGGGGTGGTCGGGTGGTTGGTGCAGTCGGTGCAGAATGCGTACAGTGCGTCCTGCCTGTATGGCTGCAGCCACGATGGTGTTGGCAAAGAGGGTGTCGTCCACGGCCTGGCTGCATGAGAAGGTGAACAGCAAGCTACCCGATTTCATCATGCTCAATGCCCGCAGGTTGATGCGCTTGTACCCTTGGACCGCTGCATGTCTTGCCGACGCCCGCTTGGCAAAAGCCGGTGGATCGAGAACCACGATGTCGTACTCCGACAAATTTTCCGTTTTCAGGTATTCCAGGGCATCTGCTTGGATGCTCTTGTGTTTGGAAAAGTCCATGCCGTTGAGGCGGACATTTTCCTCACACACCTCCAACGCACGGGCTGAGCTGTCCAGGCTGTGGACCTCGCTTGCGCCAGCTGACAGCGCAGAGATGCTGAATCCGCCGGTGTAACTGAATACGTTCAACACCTTTTTTCCCTTTGCCAAAGAGCCAAGCAACGCCCGATTCTCTCGCTGGTCCAAGAAAAAGCCGGTTTTCTGGCCTTTCTCCCAATCAATGATGTACTGGTTGCCGTATTCCAAAGCTTTGTGGTTGGCTGGGGCTTTTCCCCACACCCAGCCGTCCTCAGAAGGCTCGCCGCCGTTTTTGGCAAGCGTCTTGGCGCTTTTGTCGTACACGCCGACCACCACGTCGCCCAAGGCCAATCGGAACCCTTCGACCAACGCATCCAAGTGCCGATGCATGCCGGGCGTGTGGCATTGCAACACCAACACAGATCCGTACAGGTCCGCGATCAGCCCTGGCATGCCGTCGCCCTCCGCATGAATCAGGCGACAGGCGTTCTGATCCTCTTGCCCGAACAAGCTCAAGTCCTTGCGCACCCGGACCGCATCTGCGATTTGTTTGTGCCACCAGTTGTCGTCCGGGAGTGCATCTTCGAAGGTCAACATGCGCACAGCGATGCTCGCATCGGGAGAATAATGTCCCCATCCCAAGCATGCACCTTTGTTGGCAAACACTTGCACCCAGTCCCCAGTTTTCGGTTGCCCTTCAATGCGCTTGATGCCGCCGCTGAAGACCCAAGGATGGCGCCGGCGAATGCTCTGGTCGCGCCTCGCTTTCAAGGTCACGCGAGGGCTGAGTGGGGAAGTCTCGTTCATGGGCCAAAACTAGGTGTTCTTCCGGCCGGAAGATGGAGAAGTTTCGACCCATTTCAACATCGTTGAATTGGCCTCGAGTGCGCCAGCTTTAAGCCAATGTTGGAGGATTCCCCTTGCCAAAACCCGGTGACCCGGACGCATCGCATGCAAGAGCTCGACTCCTGATACCGGCCCCGGTGCCAACATGGTTTGGAGTGCTTTACGGAGCGCTTTGCGGTCTGCCGTGCATGTGTCGCATTGGCCGCACGGAGCGCTCCCTTGTCCGGTGAAGTGAAGGTCGATGCTGAAGGACCGACATTCACGCCCATGGACGTAATTGGACATCGCCTCTAGGTTTTGTTCAGCCACTTTCCTGCGCGATCGGTCGACCACGACATGCCGGGCGTCCCGTCGAGGTTCGAGCCACTCGATGCGAGGGTCAGAGGGCTTCACCTTCCACTCGACCAGCCCCATGGCGTCCAACTGGACCAAACATTCTAACAAGGCGCGTTCGCCGTTCGTGGGGGAGATTGTCTTGGCCAAGCGGCCAGGTTGTATTGTCATGGGGTCGCGGGCATGACGCTCAGCCCAAGTGTGAACCGCGGCCTGCAACGGAGGCAACGAGGACGTTGTGGGCGACAACCATTGCAGTTCACCTTCTTGATCACGCTTCTGAGACAGCGACGCTTCACGAAGGGCAATGAGGCCTGCCTGCGCAAGCAGATTCAGCGCTGGACGGTTTGCGTGGGGTGGGCATGGTGTCAAGCCCTCGGGCTGTTCCCCGATGGCGACTTGCGCTTTGTTGCACAACTCTTGATAGCATGCCCGCACGACATCGTCCGATGGAAACTGGCGCTCAATCTGGACCTTGTGGTTGAGGATGTCGTCGGGGCCTGCGTACAAGACGCAATGGGCCTCTAGACCATCTCGGCCGGCACGCCCAGCTTCTTGCGTGTACGCCTCGAGGTTGGCAGGTGGTCCTGCGTGAAACACCCAGCGCACATCGGGTTGATCAATGCCCATGCCAAAAGCGCTTGTGCACGCCAGCACGTGCAGCCGCCCTTCGCGCCACTGCTGGTGGCGTTTTTCTTTGGTTTGGGGGCTCAAACCGGCGTGGTAGGCCGCTCCGGGAATGCCCATCTCTGTCATCCGAGCTTCCCACTGTTCCGCCTCATGTCGGGTTTGGACGTACAGCAGCCCTTTCCCTGCCTGGGTGCTCATGTCCTGCAGGATGGAAACGTCCCGATCTCCGTGTGTGCACACGTCAAAGACCAAATTGGGCCGCCTCATGGACATGCTGTGAATGACGGGGTCCACTGGCATTTGCGCTTGGATATCCCTCAGAACGTCTTGCGTCGCGGTGGCGGTGAAGGCGCCCCAGACGGCCTTTGGGAAGTGCGACTCCAACTCGCCAATCAGTTGAAAATCAGGTCGAAAATCATGCCCCCATTGGGAAATGCAATGCGCCTCGTCCACCACGATCGTCCGGACATCCCAAAACCCATGACGGGCGAGGAACAGGGGGTGTCGAATGCGCTCAGGCGCCATGTACAAAAAATGGGTGCGCCCAAACCTGACATTGTCCAACACGCGGTCTCCGTTTCCGCCCACCCAGGCTTCCGCCCGAATGCCCCGAGACCTGAGTTGGTCGCATTGGTCTTGCATAAGTGCCACCAGAGGTGTGATCACAATGCACAATCCACCACGCGTCAGGGCGGGAAGCTGGAAACACATGCTTTTGCCAGCCCCTGTGGGCATCAAGGCGAGCACGTGCTTTCCAAGGGCCAAGTCGTGAGTGGGTTTGACTTGATGTGGCCGGAGCGCGTCGAATCCCCAATGCGTCTTCAGCAAGCTTGAGAGGGCTTGAGATGCGTCCATGGGTTTTTGTGCGGTGTCCATGTGGTTGGCGTTGTTGAGTTCCCGATTTTTGAGCCCCAAATCGACAAGACAAAAGTGATGCGGAACATTGTAGCAGGAAACTGGAAGAGCAACAAATTGATGGGCGAGGCCCAGGAGTGGATGGACGACATGGCCGAATGGTTGGCGAGCCATGAAGGGGTGGAGGTCATGGTGGGCGCCCCGGCGCCATATTTGGCCGCGCTGGCAGGCACGGCACCAGAAGGGTTGCACATCCTCGCTCAAAACGTCAGCTCTGAAGGGCACGGTGCACACACGGGTGAGTTCACCGCTGACATGCTCAAGTCTTGTGGGGTGGCGGGCGCCATTGTGGGCCACAGTGAACGTCGGGCGCGGTTTGGCGACACCGACGACAAAGTGAAGGCCAAGGTCCAAGCCCTGGTGGACGAAGGATTGCAGGCGGTGTTTTGTTGTGGCGAAACCTTGGAAGAACGCGAAGCGGGACGGCAAGAGGATGTGGTGCATGCCCAATTGAAGGCCGCCGTGCTGGATTTGCCTGCGGAGGCCTTGGACCGCGTGGTGGTGGCGTACGAGCCCGTTTGGGCCATTGGCACAGGGAAAACGGCGACCTCGGCCCAAGCCCAGGACATGCACGCAGCCATCCGTGGGTGGTTGACTGAGTGCTTTGGGGATGAGACAGCAGCAGGTGTGGCCATTTTGTATGGTGGGTCGTGCAAGCCGAGCAACGCAACTGAGCTCTTTGGCCAAGCCGACATCAACGGCGGCTTGATTGGTGGGGCGGCGCTGAATCCAACGGACTTTCAAGGGGTTTTGGCAGGCCACCCAGCATTGAAGGGATGAACGCGCCGAAGCGCTACCAACGTTGGGCGTTGACGCTTACGCCGCTTTTGCCGGCGAGGGAAGTGGCCGTGGCCTACCTGGGGGAATGCGGGTTCGACATGTTTGAGCCTTCAGGTTCAGGCGTGGTTGCCCACGGAGAAGAAGACAAGGTCGATGCGGATTTGGCCGTGCAGCTGTTGGATGAAATCCGGGCATTTGCCGAAGTGACCTGCGACCGATCCATGGTGGAGCAAGAGAACTGGAATGCCCAATGGGAGAAGGACTACCCCAGGGTGGAAGTCCGCGATGACGGTGGCGCATTGAAGTGCACCATCCGGGCGCCGTTCCATGCGCCAGCAGCCGAAGGGATGGACGTGGTGGTGATGCCGCAGATGAGTTTTGGCACCGGTCACCACGCCACCACACATTTGATGACGTCTTCCATGTTGGATTTGCCGTTGGAAAGCCAAGCTGTGCTGGACATGGGATGTGGCACGGGGGTTTTGGCCCTGGTGGCTGGGTTGGCCAAGGCCAAATTCGTGCTGGGCATTGACATCGAGTCACATGCGGTGGACAACGCGGAGGACAACCTTGCGAAGAACCCAGGCATTTCATCTCCAGTGCGTTTTGAATGTGGGGATGGAACTTTGCTTGCAAGGCATCCGGATGGGGCGTTTGGCTTGGTGCTGGCCAACATTCACAAGAATGTGTTGTCGCAGGACATGCAGGGCTACGTCAGGGTGCTTGGCGTTGGAGGTCATCTCCTGTTGAGTGGGTTCTTCGAGGGGGATGTCCCAGCCATGCAATCGTGTGTGGAGGCGGCGGATCTGCACGTCAAAGGGGTGAAAGTTCTCGAGGGTTGGGCTTGCATGACCTGTTGGAAACCCGTGTGATCGGGCGACTGAGGCTTGGTTTGGCCCAGTAATTTGGGGTCATGCGTTGGATTGGAATTTTGGGGTTGGCCTTGTGCCTGAACGTTCTCGTTGTAGCGGCTCAAGACGAACCAGCTTGGCCTTCGCCGGCTTCGTTTTTGAAAGACATGGAGCAATACGCTTCCGACCTTGGCGGGCGTGAAGCCAAATGGGTCAAGAAGTCGTTTGGTCCAAGGTTTTCGGCCTTGGAGACAGGCCGTCAGAGGCAGGTGATGAGTTTGGTGGATGCGCTTCAAGAAACGAGGCAGCCGTTTGCCGAGTCGATTTGGGGTTACCTCAAGGGGGTGGATGTGTTGCTTCAGCGTCCTGACGACGACGCCTGGAAGGGATGGCATCGACACGTGACGTTTTTCGCTTCTTCCACCAAGCACCGTCAGCGCGCCAAAGTATATCTGGCCAATTCCGAGAGCTTGCTGAAGCAGGGCAAACTCCATGGCGCGAACACGGGAACGTGGTTGGTGCGTGGGGGGCGTATGGCGTTTGACTTGGACGATGAGAATCGCCCGAGGATTTCATGCGATTCAAGCATTGTGGTCTGTTTGGCCAAAGGGGACAGTGCCAAGCTGCATCAAGTTCGTGGGCATTACGACGTCCTGGAAAACGAGTTTCGTGTGGAGACCGGTCGGTTGAATTGGGAACGCACGGTGCGCGAAGGCGATTTTCAGGCGGAAGTGCGCGCGTTCAACATCCGCTTGAAAGGGAGCACTTTCACGACGGACTCCGCCACGTTTCAGAGCGACATGTTTGAAACCCCATTGCATGGAACACTCCATTTCAAGGTCCAGGCAGAAAAGCAGGCCAAAAAGCGCACCTATCCCAGGTTCGAGTCCAGCGCCGGGCGGATCGTGCTGGACAGCGTGTTCCATGGCGTGTCGTACGAGGGCGGTTTGGCGGTCCGAGGATCGAAGATGAGCGGGATGGGGTCGGACGGGTTGCCCGCCGAAATCACATTCAGCCAAGCCGACAGTGTGTTGGTGGTCTGCCGCTCTCAAGAAGTGTTGTTTTCTGAGGATGGGTTGGACGCCGTGCACGCGGCGTTGGTGATGCGGCTGGGCGAGGACAGCCTGACGCACGAAGATATTTCGATTCGGTACCTGGACAAGAAGCGCCTGTTCCGGGCCACGCGCCAGGTGGATGGGGTGGGTATGCAGCCTTTTGTGGACGGCTACCATGGAATTGAAGTGGAAGCTGAGGCCGTGGAGTGGCGGCTAGACGGACCCGTGGTGGAATTCCGTCGGCTTGCCGGAGGTGGCGCTGAGGCCGGAGCGTTCAGGAGTTTGGATTGTTTCGAGAAGGACGTGTATGACCAAATGATGGGCATCGACCCCATTCATCCCCTGGCAGAACTCTCGCGGTACACCAACCGACGCGGGGTCGATTCGTTCTATGCTTCGGAGTATGCAGATTTCTTGGGGCTCCAAACAGAGCAAGCCGAGATGATTCTGGTGGGGTTGACCAACGTGGGGTACGTCGATTTGGACTTGGCCACTGGATTTTGTCAGGTCAAACCCCGCGCTGTCAAGCACATGTTGTGCCAGAAGGGCGCTCGCGACCACGACGTTCTGGCGTTCTATTCTCGGCCGCGAGGCACGGTGTATGCCACGCTAAGCCTGAACAACCTTCGAATGTCCCTCAAGGGCATTGGCCAGATTGCGGTGAGTGAGGCGCAGGACGTGCAAATCGTCCCAGATGGTGGTGAAATCGCCTTGGGCGAGGACCGCGACTTCGCGTTCTCAGGCTTGGTGAAGGCCGGGAAATTTCAACTCAAAGGATCCGATTTTGAATTTGACTACGCGTCCTTCAAGATCGAGGTGCGCCAAGCCGAATCCCTGCGCATCATGGTGGAACAACCGGGCAAGTACGACACGTACGGCCGGCCTGCGCTCCGTCCTGTAGCGAGCTCCATTGAAGAGCTCACAGGCACCTTGGAAATCGACAACCCTCGAAACAAGTCTGGGTGGCGGAGCGCCAGCCATCCTCAGTATCCGATTTTGACCAGCCGGGAGGTGTCCCATGTCTATTACGACGCCCCGCGCATCTGGGGCGGCGCCTATCATCGCGACCGGTTCAACTATGCCGTGGACCCTTTTGTCATCGACAGCCTTGACAACTTTGCCAACGAGGACTTGCTCTTCACAGGCGAGTTGCTGGCTGGGGACATCCTGCCCGATGTGGTGGAGCCTTTGCGTTTGATGGACGATTACAGCCTTGGATTCACGACCACAGTGGCTTCTGGTGGCACGGCGTTGTACGGTGGAGTTGGCAAGTTGTCGGGCGAATTGAGCTTGGACTTGGGCGGTCTCCACGGACCTGGACGGGTCACGTTCCTGACGTCCACCATGGACAGCGAGGATCATGTGCTTTTGCCGGACTCGACGTTTGGGGAATCAGCCCGGTATGACAACATGTCGACGGCGGGGTTGACGCCTAAAGTGTCGGCAGAGGATGCGTCCTATGGTTTGCATCCTTTCGACCAGCGACTTGACGTGAGGTCCACAGCCTTGGACAGCCTCAGATTCTTTGGTGAGCCAGTGGATTTGGAGGGGGGACTCAGCTTGAAGGGCGATCAGATGACGGCCCGTGGCACGTTCCATTTTGACCGTGCAGAATTGTCTTCGCGGCACTTTGAAGTGGAGCACCGGGGCATGCGCGCTTCTGAAAGTGCATTTCAGCTCCATGGCCTGGACCAGAACGAGTTGGCGTTTGAGACAGACCGCGTGTCTTCGGTCATGGATTTTGACGCCCGAAGGGGGGACTTTATCTCGCTTGAAGGCGCTACCCTCATCGAGCTGCCCGCCATCCGGTACACTTGTTCAATGGACGCCTTCACTTGGTTCATGGACGAGGCCCGGTTGGAGCTTCGCAACACCATGGCCGATCCTGCATCCAAGACGTTTCAGGAATTGCGTCGTTACGACCAAAGCAACTTTTTCTCACAAGCCGCAGGGCAAGACAGCTTGCACTTCTTGAGCCCTGCTGCGCAGTACGCCGTAGATGAAGCCCACTTGACCTGCCAAGAGGTGGTGGCCTTGCCCATTGCCGATGCCCAGATCAAACCTTATGACGGCCTGGTGTCCATCCGTCGCGATGCGTTGATGGACTTGTTGGAGCAAGCGGAAGTCGAAGTGGACAACCTCACGCACATCCACAGACTTTACGACGCCAAGATCCAAGTGAACGGGCGCATGGATTACGAGGGCGCAGGCACGGGAACGTACGTGGACCAAGACGGAGAGGGATGGCCTGTTCGCTTCAATGAATTGACGGTGGACTCAGCCAAAAAAACCTTGGGGCATGGCTTCATTCGCTCCGCTGATGAATTCGAGTTGAGTCCCAAGTTCGCCTTCCAGGGCCGAGTGCATCTGGAGGCCATGCGCGAGCATTTGGAGTTTGAAGGAGGCGCTAGAATGGACTTGGAATGCGAGGGCTATCCGGCTCAATGGGTCGAATTCAAAGGAGTCATCGACCCCATGAACGTGGCCATCCCCGTCGATTCGATGGTGACGGAGATGGGCAAATCTCAACTGGGGGTGGGGTGGGCGTACAGCGACGGCGGCCTCACCTCGCTGTACCCGACGTTTTTCAGCCCCAAGCCAGTGCGTTCCGACATGTCGTTCATGACGCCTCGCGGCTTGCTTCGCTTTGATCCCAAACGCAGCCGGTACACCGTCTCCAGCGACGAGAAACTCGTGGACGAAACACATCCAGGCAACCTGATGTCGATGTCTCCGGGCAGTTGTGATTTGAGGCAGCACGGCGTGGGGCATTTCCCGATCGAAGAGAAACACTTGCTCAAGCACGCATTCTTCGGAGAAGGGCTTGTGCAGTCGGACCGCATGGTGGTGAAGGGAGGCTTGACGCTGGATATGCCTTTGCCGGAAGAGGTCGTGGACCATTTGGCCGAGGCCATTCGGGGCTCGGAGGCTTCAGGTTTGGCCTGGTCCGGTACGCAGTACCCCTACATGCTCAACGAATGGCTCGGGGAAGAAAAGGGCAACGCGATGCTGGTGGAGCTCAACATGAACAGATCTTTCAAGAAGCAGGTGCCTGAAGAAGTTCAGCACACCATGGTGCTGCATGGCCTGGAGTTGGAATACGACAAGTTTGAGGACCAATGGATCAGCATGGGAGACATCGGTGTGGCCACCCTAGGCAAACACGAGGTGTGGAGGACATTTCGAGGCAAGGTGGCGTTGGATTGGGACGACCAAATCATCCACATTTACTTTCATTTGAGTGGTCAACAGTGGTACTACATGGAATGGAATGCCAAGCTCGGGTACTTCCGAATCCACCCGAAAGACCCAAAATTGGAAGAGGGTGAACCCCTGTCAGAGAAAATCCAAGGACTCAAGGAAGGGGACAAACGCGTCAAAGAAGATCGAGGTCAATTTGTGTTGCAGTTGTTGAATCCGAACAGCAAGAACCGCCGCGATTTTGTGGACATGTTTCGGGAGTTTGACGACTGAGTCTTTGGGGGAATTCTGGGCTACATTGAAGCATGGAAATGCCCCACCCAGATTACCCCAAGCTGTTTGAGCCCCTCGATCTGGGGTTCACCACGTTGCCCAACCGCGTACTTATGGGGAGCATGCACACAGGGTTGGAAGAGGTGCGTGGCGGGATGCACAGGCTGG
>JBMZAB010000019.1:0-41352 GCA_049610985.1 Flavobacteriales bacterium
CCCCGAGGGGGGCGCTCAACGACTTCATCATGAACGCCCAAGGGTCCGACGACGCGTGGAACGGGGTTTGGGAAGTCCAAAGCCAAATCCACAGCGCAGGGTGGTCCACCGAGATTCGGGTGCCGTGGAGTCAATTCAGGATGCCCACCCTGCCTGAAGGCGTGTCCCAAACGTGGGGCATGAACATTTGGCGCGCTGTGCGACGTAGCCGAGAAGAAACGGTGTGGAACGCCTTGGACCCGACCCAGAATGGCATGGTGAACCAAGGCGGCGTGCTTCGCGGCATCCAAGGGGTGGACACGCCTCCTCGGATTGCCCTCTTCCCGTACCTCAGCGCGTACGCCCAGACCGGACTGAACGAGGCTGGCGACCGCCAGTGGGGCGACACGTACAACGGCGGACTCGACGCCAAGCTGGGCTTGGGAGACGCCTTCACCCTGGACATGACCTTGGTGCCCGATTTCGGCCAAGTCGTCGCCGACAACCTCGTCCTGAACCTCAGCCCATATGAGGTGAGATTCGCGGAAAACCGCCCGTTCTTTCTGGAAGGCACAGACCTCTTCAACAAAGGCGGGCTGTTTTACAGCAGGCGGGTGGGTCAAGAAGGCCAGCTCATCAACGCGTCGAAATTCAGCGGCAGGACCTCCTCCAGCACGGGGCTTGGCGTGTTCCAGGCCTTCGCGCGCGACACCACCGGCGGCCGCGACGCATTGACCTCCTACAACGTGACCGTGGCCGACCAAAACCTTCCCAACAACGGCTACATCACCGTCCTCAGCACGGCCACAGTCCGGGGCGGAGACGGCCGAGACGCTTACGTGCAAGGGGTGGACTACTCCTTCCGCAACGAAGACAACAGCTGGGCGCTCAGCGGCAGCGCCGCGCGCAACACCATGGCGCAAGGCGACACCGCCAACCACGACGAGGGCCACCGCTGGGGGGTGAACCTCGCCAAAACGTCGGGCCAATTCCGAGGCACGGTGGGCCATTACCGAGAGTCAGAATCCTACAATCCCAACGACTTGGGCTACCTCGCGGCCCCCAACGAAGTCGTGACATGGATGAATTTGGAGTACGGGATCTACAGGCCTTTCGGGGCGTTCAACCGGATGTGGTGGAACCTGAATACCAACGTGAATCACCTCTATGCCCCCCGCGCCTACAGCAACTGGACCTGGGTGGCGGAATGGGCAGCCGTCACCAAGACGTTCTGGTTCAACAAACTGGGTTTTGAAGGCCAACCGCTGGAGGGCCAAGATTGGTTCGCCTCCCGGCTGGACGCGCTCCCATTCGCCACGCCCCGGTGGACGTCGGCGGAATTTGTGACCTCCACGGATTACCGGAGGAAAGTGGCGCTGGACGGATTCGTCAAGCGGCGCGTTCGGCCAGACATGCCGGACTGGCAGGAATCGTTCATCCGCGTGGCGCCCCGGTTTCGATTCAGCGACCGCCTGAGCGCGGACTACGTCTGGAGTTGGCAGGTCCGCCACAACGAACGCGGGTGGGTGGACGTGGTGGACGACGGGCAGCTGAGTCTGTTTGGGCAACGTGAAAACACGAGCCACACCCACGTCTTGAACGCCAGCTACATCTTCACCCCCACCTCGAGCCTTTCGGCGCGCGTCAGGCACTATTGGAGCGTGGTCGACTACCACGGATTCTTCGAATTGCAGGAGGACGGCAACCTGGGCTTCATCGACGACCAAGCCCTCTTCGCTTCGCTTGAGCTGTTCAACCAAGACCTGACCTCACGGTACGACGTGAACTACAACGCGTGGAGCGTGGACCTGGTCTACCGTTGGATTTTCTCTCCCGGCTCCGAGTTGAGTGTGGTGTGGAAGAACACCCTGAACGAGGCCGGCACCGCCCTGCCCGACAGCTACTGGAGCAACTGGCAATCGATGTTGGACGAGGGCTTCACCAACTCCCTGTCGGTGCGGGCGCTGTACTATCTGGACTACAGCATGATTGAATCCCGTCTGGCACGCTGACCGCCAAAATCAAGGCCACACCAGCGTCCCGGACCACGTCGCGGCGTTGCCCACCACGTCCATCACTTCCAACTGCACACGAACTGGCGCCCCTGAAGGGTGCCTGGCGTCGGCGGCTTCGTAAGTCGCCATGTTGCGCTTGGGGTCCCACACCAGGCGCGCCCAATGCCCGTCGATGGTCAGCGTCAAGGTTTCCACCCCTGCGAGGAGGTCTTCCACGAACCAAACCGCGTCTCCGCCCTGGACCAGTGGCGTGCCGCTGTGGTAGGGAATGACCTTCGGCGCCACCGTGTCCCGCACCATGCGCCATGCGCCACCGCTGGGCAGCGCCATGCGCCACGTGCCCTCTTGGACTTCGGCAGGGACAGCCTGCTTGATTTGGCCTTCCACCTCATGCACCGCCACCCACTGGGTCGTGGGCCATGCATCTTGTGGCAAAGCCGCCCCACTCATCCCCCACATCTCCTCGGGACCCGGCAAGGCCCACACCACATCCAGCTTGCCTCGCCACGCCTCAAATTCAGGCCAAACGAAGGCAGACAGCCCCGTCGAGTCTGTGCGCCAGCCTAATTCGGCGGGCTCAAAGAAGGTCTTCTCCTCCCAGGACAAGGTGGCTTGGGGTGCAGATAAGGTGAGCGCTTCGCTGGGCGAGGTGGCTTGCGGTGCAACGCCCTCGAATTCCACCCGCTCCCAACGCAACCCAGACGCCCCCCCCCCCTTGAGCACCAGGGTTCGGAAGGTCTCGTTCCCAGCCACGTCGCGCACCGTGCATTCCAAGGTGGCCACCTCCCCGCTGTCCAGGGCCACGACGCCGTCCGGCGCACCTGCATAAATGCCGAGGCGGTTTCCAGGGAGGCGGTGAAGTCGGTGCACTTGGTCCCTTTCCCGCTTCCACACCGGAAACAGCGTGTGCGCGTTCATGTCCTTGTTCACGGAGAAATTCAATTCGTCCAATTCGAAACGGTGTGTCCACTGCACCTCGCCCTGGCCGTCTTTCAAGACCGCCTGCAGGGTGTGGATGCCGCAGATGTTGGAGGCGCCATCCAAGCGGTCGTAGGCCTCGATGGAGACCCGGATTTCATCCTCGACCACCACCGTGTCCACACCGTTTGCAGGCACGGATGCGAGGCCGCGCTCAGATTCCAGCCACCACGTCGGCGCCGAAGGGGGGCGTGAATCCGATTTGGTCACCCACCCTTGCAAGGGGTTCAGCGGATGTTGGGAAGGCGTGTCACGCACCTCAAAATGCAAATGAGGCCCTCCGCTTCCGCCCGAATTGCCACTCCACCCCAAAGTGTCTCCGGCCTGAAACGTCAACCCGGCCGAGGCGGGGGGCGTCGCGTCTAACCCCAGCGACCTCCCCTTGTAGGTGCGCGCCACGGCCCATGCCTGGACCTCAGGAGTGAACCTCTGAAGGTGGGCATAGACCGTGGTGATGCCGCCGGGGCCTTCGAGGTACAACGCGTTGCCATAGCCCCAAGGGGACATCTTGACGCGGACCAGCACCCCGTCGGTCGCAGCGAGGACCGGCAGGCCCTCCCGCCCTTGGGTTTTCATGTCCAGACCGGTGTGGAAATGGTTGCCGCGGAGTTCTCCAAAGTTGCCGCTCAAGACCAACGGCACCGTCAAGGGATCCGTCCATTCGTGGGTTGCTTTGAATTTCTGCGCGCGCTCACTTTGGACAACTTGACCCAAAGAAGGACTCGAAGAAAAAACACCCAACACACACAACATGTGGAAGATAGAAAAACCAGCCTCAAACCTGCCAATTTGTGTTTCAAACGTCCGCATGTTGCAAAACTACATGGGGCAATCCCACCAAAGTCCCGGGCGCTCCCTTACTTTTGTTAGGACTCACAACCATGTCCTTTTCCCCAACTCAACTGACGACTTTGCTCCACGCCGTGGAACGCTTGCTCGAGGCCCACGCTGGCCTGAGGGGCGAACTGCACGAGGCGAACGCGAGGCTGGAGGAAGCCCTAACGAAGTTGCGCGAAATGGAGATGGTCCGTGAAGCCAACCAACCTCAACCCCAACCCACCCCTGAACCGGCGATGAGCGCTGCGGAATTGGACGCGTTGGTGGAAGAAATCGACGAATGCATCGCGCTGCTCAAAGCGTGAAGAACACCATGGAAACGCTCGAAGTCACGCTTGGAGGGAGAACTTACCCCTTGACACTTTCCCCAGAGGAGGTGCAAACCGTGCGTGAAGCCGCAGCGGCCGTGGAACAGCAAATCAGCGACCTGAAACGCCAGTACGCGATCACCGACAGGATCGACCTCATGGCCATGGCCGCCTTGCAAATTGCCGTTCAATCCAAGAGCCAAAAGCCCCCAGAAGCGTCAAGCGACGGTGGGCCTGAATGGCCTCAAGGTGACATCGATACCCTTCTGCAACGCATCCACAGCGCGCTCGACCGTTGACGACGGAATTGAACCCCACGACGACATGTCACCCATCATTGCAGCAGCAGCTGGATTGCTTCTCGGAAGCGGCGCAGGCTACTTTTTGTTCTTGCGCGTGCTCACTGGAAAAGCAGACAGCATTGTCCGCGAGGCCGAGCTGAAAGGCGAATCCATCAAGGAAAAAAAGATCCTCCAGGCCAAAGAGAAGTTTATCCAACTCAAAGAGAAGCAAGCCGACCAGCGCAAAGACCTGGAGCGCAAGCTCAACGAGCGTCAGGAGCGCATCAAAAAGACGGAGAGCAACCTCCAGCGCTCCATCGACCAAAACAAGAATTCAGAGCGCCAGCTCAAGAAGGACCAAGAGAAGCTCACCCAACGTTTGGGTGCCTTGGAGAAAAAGCAAAAGGACCTCGACGCCGACCACTCCAAGGCCATTGAAGCCTTGGAGAAACTCAGCGGCATGACCGCGGATGAAGCCAAGTCCAACATGGTCGAGCAGATGAAGTCTGAAGCCCGCGCCATGGCAGCCACCCAGGCGCAAGACATCATCGACGAGGCCAAGGAGAAGGCCAATGCGGAAGCCAAGAAGATCGTCATCCAAACCATCCAGCGGGTCGCCACCGAGCACAGCGTGGAGAACAGCGTCTCGGTCTTCCAGATCAAGAACGACGATGTCAAGGGCCGCATCATCGGGCGAGAAGGACGCAACATCCGTGCGCTGGAAGCGGCGACTGGTGTGGAATTCATCGTGGACGACACGCCCGAAGCCATCATCCTGAGCTGTTTCGACCCTGTGCGCCGCGAGATCGCCCGCCTCAGCTTGCATCAACTCGTCACAGACGGCCGCATCCACCCTGCCCGCATCGAAGAGGTGGTGAACAAGGTGACCAAGAAGATTGAAGAAGAAATTGCAGAGACTGGAAAGCGGACGGTGATCGACTTGGGCATCCACAACATGAAGGGCGAGCTCGTCCGGATGGTGGGCCGCATGAAATACCGCTCCTCTTACGGCCAAAACTTGCTTCAACACAGCCGCGAAGTCGCCAACCTCTGTGCCACCATGGCTGCGGAATTGGGCCTCGACGCGAAGGCGGCGAAACGCGCGGGCTTGCTGCACGACATCGGAAAAGTCAGCGACGAGGAAAGCGAGTTGCCGCACGCCCTCTTGGGCATGAAGCTGGCCGAAAAAGCCGGCGAGCGGGCCGACGTCCTCAACGCCATTGGGGCGCACCACGACGAGATTGAAATGACCTCCCTGCTGTCTCCCATCATCCAAGTCTGCGACGCCATTAGCGGTGCGCGTCCGGGTGCCCGACGTGAAATGGTGGAAGCGTACATCCAGCGCTTGCGCGACTTGGAGAATTTGGCCTTGGAATACCCTGGGGTCACCAAGTCCTTCGCGATCCAAGCAGGCCGCGAATTGCGCGTCATGGTCGAGAGCGACCAAGTGAGCGACGACCAGGCCGACCAGTTGTCCTTTGACATCAGTCAGCGCATCATGAACGAGATGACCTACCCAGGTCAGGTCAAAATCACCGTGATCCGCGAACGTCGCGCCGTGAGCATCGCCCGCTGATGACCCCGGAGGGCCGCACGCCCTCGTGGGGGGCTTCGCTGAGCTGGCAAAGCTTCAACGTCCTGCTGCAGGTGGTCCTGCAGCTCGTCTACATCCGCATCCTTGCGGGCTTGCTCGCCCCCGAGGACTTCGGGGTGATGGCCCTGGCGTTGATCGTGGTGGGCGTCGTCGAAATCTTCGCCCAGGTCGGCATCGGCCCCTCCATCGTGCAGTTCCCCCAACTCACGCCCCAGCACGTGTCCTCCGCGTGGTGGTTCAGCGCGCTTCTTGGGCTGTTGTTCTTCGCGGCCATGTACCTCGCGGCGCCTGAGTTCGCCCAACACTACGACACCCCAGTGCTGCAGCCCGTTCTGCGCTGGATCTCCCTGAGCTTCGTCATTTCAGGGTTCAGCGTGGTGTCCCGGAGCCTGCTGGTCCGCGACATGAATTTCAAGGCCCTCACCCAATGCGCCCTGACAGGCATGGTTCTGGGCAATTTGGTGGTAGGCTTGGGGCTGGCGTTTGCAGGCGCCGGCATTTGGGCCTACGTGGCGGCCCTGCTGGTCCAAAACCTGGTGCTCAGCGCCGGTTACATTTGGCTTGCCCGCATCCCTGTCTCTCAAGGGTGTCAGCCTCAAGCGCTCAGCTCCTTGCTCGGCTACGGTACGCGGAGCACCGCATTCAACTTGCTCACCTACACCGCCTCCAAAGTGGACCTGTGGTGGGTGGGGGAATCCTTGGGCACAAGGGCCACGGGCATGTACGACCGCGCTGTTCACCTGATGGGGCAGCCCATCACCGTGCTGGGCAAACTCGGCGACAGCGTCCTGTTCAGCGGTTTGTCCAGCCTGCAAGGCAACTTGCCGGAAATGCAGCGTGTGGTGCTTCGAGGCATGCACTTGATTGCGCTGGCCACCTTGCCCCTCACCGTGGCGCTGGTGTGGCAGGCCGAGGACGTCACTTGGCTGTTCCTCGGACCCCAGTTCAACGAATCGGCGCCCATCGTTCAGGTGTTGTTTGCCGCCGTGGCGTTCCGCGCTTTGACCAAGCTGGGCGACGCCAACATGCGGGCCCTGGACGGACTCGCGGCAGGCATCGCCATCAAGGTGGTGTTCCTGGTCGCCATCGCTGTCGGCGTGCGGTGGAACTTGAATCAAGGACATGGCACCGTCGGCGCTGCGAAGGCCGTGGTCCTGGCGTCCGTGCTCCAATGGTTGCTCACCCTAGGTTGGATGTCGGCCCGGCTGAAATTGCAGTTGCTCCCCTTGCTCCACGCCTTGCGGGGAGGCCTCATTCTGTCGGTCGTGGTGGTTGTCCCCATGGCGCTGCTTTCGTGGACGTGGTGGGTCGAATCTGCCCTGTCTGTCGGAGTGAGCTTGGCCGTGCTTGCGTGGTTCCCAAACCTCAGTTTGCCTCAATCCTTAGACCAACAAGGGGGCCTTCGTCGAGCGGTCGCTTCGAAGCTGCCCGACTCCAGTCTTCGTCGCCGTTGGATGCATTGAACAAATCCGCAATCCCGCGCGTTTTTTCCCCATGAACATGACCACCATCTTTGCGTCTGGCGCATTGGTCCTCGGCGCTGCAGGCCTCCTGGCTTGGAATACTTTCAACACGAACACTTGGCACAACCCCACCCCAGGCATGGCATCTTTCCACGACCTCAGCGCCACCACTTTGGAAGGCGACGACTTTGATTTCAACCAGCTCAAAGGCAAGCGCGTGCTCATCGTGAACACCGCGTCACGTTGTGGGTACACCCCGCAGTACAAGCCGCTGGAGGAATTGCACGACATGTACAAAGACCAAGGTTTGGTCATCCTCGGCTTCCCTTGCAATCAGTTTGGCATGCAGGAGCCAGGCACGTCGTCCGACATTCGGGAGTTTTGTTCTCGGAACTACGGCGTGAGCTTCCAGATGATGTCCAAGGTGAAGGTGAAAGGGGACGACCAGCACCCGGTGTACGCATGGCTGACCCAAAAAGACCTCAACGGCGCTGGAGACCACAAAGTCCGTTGGAACTTCCACAAATTCCTGGTCGACGGCGAAGGCCAACTGGTGGCCGCACTGGGCAGCGGGGCAGACCCACTCGGCGACGAAATCAAGGCGTTCGCAGCCGGCGAATGATCTTCTTCCCTGCCAATTGCAACGCTCCTGCAAAAAAGGCACGCCGACGCGTGCCTTTTTTCATGGCTCCGTTCTCCACAAGCGAATCCCATTCTTGGGAAAACTCAACCCGTTCAGGGGTGCGCCCAGATGTCGCCATTTCTGACCTTTGTTTCAACCTTAAACCGTATCCATGTCGCACGTGCACAATTTTTCCGCAGGCCCCTGCATCCTGCCTCAGGAAGTGTTGGAACAAGCCTCCCAGGCGGTGAAATCTTGGGACGACCACGGCCTGTCTTTGGTCGAAATGTCCCACCGCAGCAAGGCCTTTGTCGCCGCCATGGAAGAATGCCGGGCGTTGACCAAGGAACTCCTCGGACTGCCCGACCGCTTTGACGTCTTGTACCTCCAAGGAGGGGCCAGCTTGGCGTTCTTGACGTCCGCCATGAACTTCCTGCCTGAAGGCGGCCAAGCGGCCTACGCCGACACCGGAACGTGGTCCGCGAAAGCCATCAAGGAAGCCAGGCACGCAGGCCATGTGAACGTGGTCACGTCGTCCAAAGAGGACAACCACAACCACATCCCCGACGTGGGCGAAGTCGATGCGGACAACGCGTACCTCCACATCACCACCAACAACACCATCTTCGGCACGCAGTACGCCCAGATGCCCACGTCCAACGTGCCGCTTGTCGCCGACATGAGTTCCGACATCTTGAGCCGCACGTTCGATCCCGAGCCGTTTGCCTTGATCTATGGAGGCGTCCAAAAAAACATGGGGCCTGCCGGTGCCGTGATGTACGCGGTGGACCGCGAGCGTCTCGGGCAAACCGGACGAAGCATCCCCTCTTACTTGGATTTGGACATGCAGTTGGGCAAAGACAGCATGTTCAATACGCCCCCAGTGTTCTCGGTTTACACCACCCTCCTGACCCTGCGTTGGCTCAAGGCCCAAGGCGGGGTGGCAGCCATCCAAGCGCGCAACGAAGCCAAGGCCGCGTTGCTCTACGGTGAAATCGACCGCAACCCGCTCTTTGAAGGTCACGCCAAGGAAGGCAGCCGCTCCCACATGAACGCCACCTTCCGCCTGCTGGACGACAGCCACGCCGCCGCGTTTGACAGCGCGTGGAACCAAGCCCACATCAACGGCCTGAAAGGCCACCGCAGCGTCGGCGGATACCGCGCCTCCATGTACAACGCCCTTCCCTTGGAAAGCGTCCAGGTGTTGGTCGACGTCATGGCTGAATTTGAACGCACCCACGGATAATCTTTGACCTCATGAACATCCTCGCCAACGACGGAATCAGCCCCTCAGGTGCCGCAGCCTTGACCGCGGCCGGGCACACGTTGCACACTGACTTTGTCGACGCCGACCGACTCGAAGCCTTCATCCACGAGCACGACATCGACGGGGTGCTGGTGCGCTCGGCCACCAAGATTCGCCAACCCCTCATCGACGCCTGCCCCACCCTGAAGTTTATTGGCCGTGGCGGGGTCGGCATGGACAACATCGACGTGGAATACGCACGTGGAAAAGGCCTGACTGTGTTCAACACCCCAGCGGCCAGCTCGCAGAGCGTGGCGGAGCTGGTGATGGGACACTTGTTCTCCTGCGCCCGCTTCTTGGCGGACAGCAACCGCCAAATGCCCGGACGCGGCGCGGAAGAATTCAAGACACTCAAAAAAGTCTACGGCAAAGGCACGGAGCTGCGGGGCAAGACCCTGGGCATCGTGGGCTTCGGCCGCATTGGCCGGTCGCTGGCCAGCTACGCCCTGGGCTGCGGCATGAATGTCATTGCCCACGACCCGTTCGTGGACCACGGCAAGGTTGAATTGACCGTCGGTGGCCAAACCTTGACGGTCGATTGCCCACTCCACAGCCTCGAAGATGTGCTGGCGAACGCCGACATGGTGAGCATCCACGTGCCTGCCCAAGCCGACGGCAGCGCCGTGATTGGCGATGCGCAACTGAAGGCCATGAAACCGCATGCCATTTTGGTGAATGCCGCGCGCGGCGGGTCCGTAGACGAGGACGCCTTGATGGCGGCCTTGGACGCAGGCGAGATTGCTGGGGCAGGCTTGGACGTGTTCGTGGGAGAACCCGCGCCGCGTGCCGACCTCTTGGCCCACCCCAAGGTGGCCTTGACCCCGCACATTGGGGCGGCCACAGGGGAAGCCCAAGACCGCATTGGCCTTGAATTGGCCGCCCAAATCGACGCGCTTGCATGACTGAGCGTCGCCCCCTCATGACGCCATTGGCCGCGGTCACCCCACCGCGACACATGGCGCATTTGGTGGCGTCCCGGTCGTATTTGAGCTACCAAAAAGACGAGCTGCGGGACAAGCTCAAGCACAACCCGTACTCCTACATCCAGGTTATCAACCCCGACGCGTCGAGAGACATCGACACGCCGCGCGGCACGCCCGCGTTCTTCGAAGAAGTCCGCGCGGAATACGACGCCTTCAAATCGAGGGGTTGGCTGGTCGGGGCTGAGGAGCCTGAGTGGCTTGTGTACAAACAATCCACGTCGAGCCACAGCTGGACGGGGGTGGTGTGCAACCTGGACCTGGCGCGCTGTGCCGAGGGTGAGCTGCGCACGCATGAACAAACCCTCGCCTCCCGCGAGACCCTCTTCACGTCCTTCTTGGACGCCGTAGGCTTCCACGCCGAGCCCGTGCTCTGCGCCAGGCCGCAAGCCAGCGGGACCGCCCAAGCCTCCAGCAAGGTGATGGCCGAGACCACCTCGAGGCCTGCCCACACCGACTTCATGACGGCCGATGGGGTGCGGCATGAGATTTGGCGTGTGCCCATGCAAAGCCCCTCCGGCAAAGCCTTCTCGGACACCTGGGGCCGCGAAGACGTGCTCTACCTCGCCGACGGCCACCACCGCTTGGCTTCGTCGCACCGGCTCCATAAGGCCAGGCCTGACTTGCCAGGCGCGGCGCACATCTTGGCCTTGGTGGTGCCAGAAGAGGACCTCACCATCCTCGGCTTTCACAAAGAAGTACGCGACATCTCCATGACGCGTGAAAGCTGGCGCGAAGCCCTCGCATCGCTCCAAGGCGCATGCGACGTGGCGCCGTCCAAGCATGGATGCGACGTCCCCCACGGGCCAGGTCAAATCACCGTGGCCTTCCAAGGAGAATCCTGGACGCTCACCCGGCGGCCGGGGTGCGATGCGGCCACTGACGCCGACTGGGTCAACGTCCACCTTCTTGGGAACATCCTTGGGATCGCCGACGCACGCCACGACAAGCGTCTCCGGCACCTGCCTGAACCACAGTGTCCCGAAGGAGGTTGGCAAGCGAAGGCAGCCGCCCAGCCCGACCGCATCCTCGTGCTGATTCACCCCATTCCGTTCTCGGACATCCGAGCCGTGGCCGATGCAGGAGGCACCCTCCCTCCGAAAAGCACATGGGTGGAGCCCAAAATTCGAAATGCTCTGTTCATCCACGAATTCAACACCGCACCATGACGGGCCGTCATTCCGTGAAGGACAACCTGCTCGCCGTGCGAGCCCAAGTGGACAAGCGCGCTCAAGAAGCCGGCCAAGACGTGCTTTTGGTCGCTGTCAGCAAGACCAAACCCGACGAAGACCTCCTGGCTGCCTACAGTGCAGGCCAGCGCGACTTCGGCGAAAACCGCGTGCAGGAATTGGTCGGCAAAGCGACTCGGCTGCCCCAAGACATCCGGTGGCACATGATCGGCCACATCCAGACCAACAAAATCAAGGACTTCCTGCCCTGCGTGCATTTGGTGCACGGCGTAGATCGGTTGAAAGTCCTGGACGTGATGGAGCGGGAGGCAGCCAAGTTGGACCGAACTGTCGACCTCTTGCTGCAAGTGCACATCGCGGCAGAGTCCACCAAGTTTGGCTTCAGTCCGGAAGAACTTCACGACCTCGCCCAACCTGAAGTGTGGGAGGCGTACCCACACTTGCGGCCTGTGGGCTTGATGGGCATGGCCACCTTCACCGACGACCAAGCCCAAGTTCTACGGGAATTCAAGTTGCTTCGCACCTTGTTTCAAACCCTTCAAAAACCCATGGACGTCGTGGCCTCTGAACGTGGGGCCGGGTGGCGCACGTTGAGCATGGGCATGAGTGGCGATTGGCCCTTGGCCGTGAAAGAAGGCAGCACCATGGTCCGTGTGGGCAGCGCCATATTTGGGGTGCGCAAAACCCCCAAGCCATGACCTTCAAGGAGCTTCGCGCCCAATACGAACCTTGGTTTCAAGGCTGGCTCGTGCTCGCGCCGGTTGTGGGGTTTGGCAGCACCACCCTGGTCAAAAACCAACTGTACCGCGTCTGGAAGGTGACCCACGGACTCACCGACAGCGTCTCGGCGCAGCAGGCCCGTGAGATGGGACTCAACCCGCCCGACTGGTCAGGTGCGTCGTGGTACGGGCTTGCGGCCGCCTGCCTCTTCACGGTGTTTTACGTTTTGGCTGCGCGCACGTGGTCTCGGCACACCCCGCAAGAATCGCAGGATTGAGGCCGTACCTTCCGGCCCATGAAACGACTGCCTTCCCTCCTGCTTTGTTCTGCCGTGTGTTTGTCCTCTGCGTGGGGCCAAACCCTCACTTCCATTGAAGCCGTCGAGTACGAGCCCAACAGCGACCGTTGGGTGGTGAGCAACGGCAGCAGCATGCTGGCGACGGCAGATGAAGGTGTGACGTGGAGCACCTTCGGCAGCGGCGGCGCCACCCACGGCATGGAAGTGGTTGGATCGACGTTGTTTGCCATCCAAAACAACGTCCTCCGCGCCTACGACGTGGTGACTGAAGACCAGATCGGTTCTGTCATCCCGCTCGGTGTCACGTTCCTCAACGGGATGGGCAGCTACAGCAACGACGCATGGGATTTTCTTGTGATCAGCGACTTTGGCACTGGACGCATCCTGAAAGTGGACGTGACCGATCCCACGGACATGCAAGTCAGCACACTGGTGGGCAACACCGGCACGACACCCAACGGCGTCACCGTGGTGGACCAAACGGCGTACGTCGTGAATTGGGGAAGCAACGCTTCGGTGCTGGCCATCGACGTAGAGACGGGCGAACAAAGCACCGTCCTCGGCAACTCCGGACTGGGGAACTGCGACGGCGTCGACCATGTGTGGGGAAGCTTTGTGGTCAGCTCATGGTCTCCCCAGCGACTTTCCTTGTTCACCATTGACGACGAAGGCGCATGGTCCGAGGGCGAAACCCTGGTGCAAGGCAGCCCCTTGAGCAACCCAGCCGACCTCAGCATCAACACCGTTGGCGACACCTATGCAGTGGCGTGCAGCGGCAACAACACCGTGTATTTCGGCAACCTGATGGACTGGAACAACGTGACCGAATGGACCGCTCCCTTCGACACGCACGCTGCGTGGGCTGAGGCACACTTGGATTTGACCCAGGCCCAAGATGGCCAATGGACCTTGCGTGGGTTCGACTTGCAAGGACGTCAGCTGGGTTCGCACCAGGTCACCCTGGCTCAAGGCACCGCCCGTCTTTCCCAGTCAGACATCGGCGCCTGGCTTGAACGCGCCCCGTTGGTGGAGGCCACCTTCCAACCCCAAGGGGCGCACGCCGGAACGTTCCGAACCACGCTCAAGCAAACGGTCATTCGTTAAATCGGATCCACGTCCACGGTCAGGCGAAGGCGCTTCCAACGCGCGTCCTTCTGAAATTCTTCCAGGTCTGCCTCGAGCAACGGACGGTACTGCTGGGGCGACAAGCTTCGCTCGAATTTCAGGGTGAGTTGGCGGATGTGCAGGTCGTTGATGCGTGCCAAAGCCGGCGTGTCTGGACCGATGACCCGGTCCCCAAACCGCTGTTGCAACCGGGCAGCCAACACGGACGCGCCGGCCTCCACCCGCTGGGCGTCAGAATGCTTCAACGTCAGGCGAACCATCCTCACGAAGGGCGGATACATGTAGGTCTGGCGCTCGATCAATTCACGCTTCACCAAGGCCTCATGGTCTTGCGCCACGACGTGTTGCAACAACCAATGGTCCGCGCTGAACGACTGAATGACCACCTTGCCTCGCGGTCCCTCCTTGGACCGGCCGGCACGGCCTGACACTTGCGTCAGCATTTGATACGCCCGTTCAAAAGACCGGAAATCCGGGAACGTGAGCATGCGGTCTGCAGACAACACCCCGACCAAGCCAACGTTCGCGAAGTCGAGACCTTTGGACACCATTTGGGTCCCCACCAAGATGTCGTACTCCTGGTCTGCAAAGGCCTCCAGAAGCCTGGCGTGGTCCATCTTCTTTCGGGTGGTGTCCAAGTCCATGCGCGCCACGCGTGCCGTGGGAAACAGCTCTTGAAGTTCTTCCTCGATCCGCTCGGTGCCCAACCCTTGCGGCTTGAGCGCCGTGCTGCCGCAAGCGATGCATGTTGTGGGCGCCGGTCGCTCGTGGTACCCGCAATGATGGCAGTGCAGCCCGCCCAGGGTTTTGTGCACCACAAGAGGGATGTCGCACCGCTCGCAGGAGGTGGCGTGGCCGCATTGTGTGCATTGCATTGAGGGAGCGTAACCACGGCGGTTTTGGAACAAGATCACCTGCCGGCCCGCGTCCAAGGCCACATCCATCTCGTCTCGAAGCAACTTGCTGAACCCACCGCGCATGCTGCGTTGTTTGTACTCCTTCTTCAAATCCGCCACGAAAATCTCAGGCAGCATTGCGCCTCCAAACCGCTCGGCCAACGAGACCCGATTGAGGCGCCCTTGGTCCACCAGCCACTGCGTTTCCACGGCTGGGGTCGCCGACCCGAGCACCGTGGGCACCTTGTTCTTGGCGGCCAACCACAGGGCCACGTCGCGGGCGTGGTAGCGGGGGGCGGGATCGTGTTGCTTGAAACTGGGTTCGTGTTCTTCGTCGACCACGATCAACCCCAGTTTGGGCAAGGGCAACAGCACGGCACTCCGGGCGCCCACGATGAGTTGGCCCTGTTGTGGCGCCATGACCTGCATCCAGGTGTTGGTTCGTTCGCGGCTCGAAAACCGGCTGTGGTACACCAGCACCACGTCGCCAAAAAACCGACGCAGGCGGGCGATCAACTGGGTGGTCAAGGCGATTTCCGGCACCAAAAACAACACCTGGTTTCCTGCGGACAACGCCTCGGCAATGAGGTGGGTGTAGATCTCCGTCTTCCCAGAACCTGTTACACCTTGCAACAACACGGGTGTGCGCGCCACCAACGAGCTGTGGACGTCGTTGTAGGCCTTGGTTTGGGCGTCGGACAGGGATGGAAGGCTTGCCGCACCTGCGGCGCTGGGCTGGGCAGGCTCACGGTCCTCCAGCTGCAGGATGCCGCGCTTCACCCACTTCTTGACTGTTGAGGCATCAGTGCGGCTGCGCTTTTGGGCTTGGATCTTGGGCAATTCCCCGTGATCGACCACCGTCAGCAAAAGGCGTTCCATGGCCGCGGCCCGAACCCCGGCCCACGCCAGAGCCTCAGACAACACCGACTCGGTCACCCCGTCGGCCACCTTGAGCCAGGCGACGGGCTTGGGTTGGGTGTGCTCCTGAAGCTCCTCTTTGGTCAACACGAGGCCCCGCTGGATCAACGTCTTGATGATGCGCTGGGGGTGGCGAACGTCCAGGAGGTCTGCGCATTCACGCAACGTCATCGCCTCACGCACATGCAAGGCATCCAAGAGCAGCAGCGCCGTGTCGCTCAACCCCGCTTCCGACACCTGGTCGGCGTCCGGGTGCACCACAATTTGGGTGGTGCTTTCGAGCTTCATCCCCGCAGGCAGGGCCGCGCCAATCATTTCACCCAAGGTACACATGTAATGCGACGCCATCCATGCGAAGAGGTCGCGTTGCGCCACCGTCATGATGGGCGTTTCGTCGACCACGGCTTCCACCTCTTTCGCCACGTAGCTTTCCGGGGACCTTTGGTGGCTCTCCCAAACGATGGCCGTCCATTTTTTTCGGCCGAGCGCCACCACCACGCGCGCGCCCACCACCGGCTCTGAACCGTCGTCAAACCACTTGTACGTCAGCGTTTTGGGCAGCGCCAGAGGCACCACCACCTCGACGTATGTGGGGGATGTGTGAGAAGCTGTGGACACGAAGGGGAAAATTAGGACTCACGGCGCGCAAACCTCGCAGGCTTCCGCGTGTTCTTTGAATCATGGCGACATGCATTTCCCCCCTCCAGGTCGGCGACAACGCCCCCGCGTTCTCCGCACCAGATCAACACGGCAACGTCCGGACATTGGCTGAATTTGCAGGACAAAAGCTGATCCTGTACTTCTACCCCAAGGACAACACCCCTGGGTGCACCAACCAAGCGTGCAACTTGAACGAGAATTTGGGTGCGCTGAAAGCTGCGGGCTACACCGTCTTGGGGGTCAGCAAGGACCCCGCCAAATCGCACCACAAATTCATCGACAAGTTCGGACTCGGGTTTGACCTGCTCTGCGACGAGGAGTTGACCGTGCACCACGCCTTCGGCGTGTGGGGCCCCAAGAAATTCATGGGCCGCGAATTCGACGGCACCCACCGCACCACGTTTGTGATTGAGGCGGACGGCACCATCGGGCGCATCATCGCCAAACCCAAGGTCAAAGCGCACGCGGAAGAAATCCTCCAAACCGACGCGTGACGCCGGACGTTCATTGATTTCAAGCCGTCGTGGACAAAACGGAGCCCCCTCCGTAAGTCCTTTACGGAGTGACCCGAATACCTTCGCCCCAAACAACAGAACAATGGCAGCCAACAACGACAAATTGAAAGCCCTCCAACTGACCATGGACCGGTTGGACAAGACCTACGGCAAGGGCACCGTGATGAAACTCGGCGCAGAAGCGGTGGAGAAAATCGACGCCATCCCCAGCGGCAGCCTCAACCTCGACTTGGCCCTCGGCATAGGCGGGTACCCCAAAGGACGCGTCGTCGAGATTTACGGCCCTGAATCATCAGGAAAGACCACGCTGGCCATCCACGCCATTGCCGAATGCCAAAAGCAAGGCGGCATTTGCGCCATCGTCGATGCCGAGCACGCCTTCGACAAATTCTACGCCGAGAACTTGGGCGTGGACACCGAGAACCTCCTGATCTCGCAGCCTGACAACGGCGAGCAAGCCCTCGAAATTGCAGACAACCTCATCCGTTCAGGCGCCATCGATCTCATTGTGATCGACTCGGTGGCCGCCCTGACGCCCCGTGCGGAAATTGAAGGGGAAATGTCCGACAGCTCTGTCGGCTTGCAAGCGCGACTCATGTCCAAGGCCTTGCGGAAGCTCACCGGAACCATCAGCAAAACAGGGTGCTGCTGCATCTTCATCAACCAGCTTCGCGAGAAGATTGGGGTGATGTTTGGCAACCCAGAAACCACCACCGGTGGAAACGCCCTGAAGTTTTACTCCTCGGTGCGCATCGACATCCGTCGCTCCACCCAAATCAAGGACGGCGACGCCGTGCAAGGCAACCGCACCAAGGTCAAAATCGTCAAGAACAAGGTGGCTCCCCCCTTCCGCCGCGCGGAATTCGACATCATGTACGGCGAAGGCATTTCCAAGTCTGGCGAAATCATCGACCTCGGCGTGGACCACGGCATCATCAAAAAAAGCGGTTCATGGTTCTCGTACGGCGACACCAAATTGGGTCAAGGCCGGGACGCCGTGAAAGGGTTGATCGAAGACAACCCCGAATTGATGGAGGAATTGGAAGCCAAGATTGTGGAGGCCGTGCGCCCCACCAAGGCTGAAACCACCGAAGAAGAAGCCGCAGAATTGGCATGACTTCGTCGCTGCTTTCTCGATTCAGTCACAACATGCAAAGCGGGGTGTCCTTGGGGCTCCTCGCTTTGGCATTTGTGGGGTGCGCCCCCCCCTCCCCTGACGCGGCAAACACCGACGACCAGGGGGCCACGAATCTGGACAGCGCCGCCCATTTCAACGCGTGGATTCTGGAATCTCCGGAAGACGCCAGCAGGTATGTGGACCGCGCCGCCTGGCACCTGCGCCAAGGCCGAATCACCTTGGGCTTGGAAGACCTCAACCTCGCGCTCCAAGCCGACTCCAACCACGCTCCTGCGTGGAGCGCCAAGGCCGACGCGTTGTACTTGACCCAAGCCTTTGAGCCGTGCATTGAGCACTTGGAGGCGTGTTTGGAAGTTGCACCTGGCCACATCCCTTGTTTGCTCCGGCGCGCTGAAATGCACATCCACTTGGGCCAGCACCCCGAAGCGTTTGCGAAGTTGAACGACGTGCTCCGTCAAGACGCCTTGAACCACGAGGCGTATTGGATGAAAGGCATGATTTACCGCGACCAAGGCAACGCGGCCAACGCCAAAAGTTCCTTCCAAACCGCCGTGGAGGTCAACCCGGACTTCTTCGACGGCTACATCGCGTTGGGTCTGGCCCTCGCTGCGGAAAACGACACCCTGGCCATCGGGTATTACACCACGGCGATGGAGCTCAACCCCAACAGCGTGGAAGCCAAGTACAACCTGGCGTATTTCCTGCAAGAACGCCAGCCCACGTCGCGGCCCTTCTTGCTGCGTGCCATGGGCTTGTATCGTGACATCCTGAAACTCGACAGCCAAAACGCCACGGCCGCCTTCAACCAAGGGTACATCCATTTGGAACACTTTCAGCAGTACGACAGTGCCGTGGTGCGTTTCAGCCAAGCCATCGACGCGCTGCCTTATTACCACCAAGCGTTCTACAACCGGGGGTTGGCTTACGAGAGTCTCGACGACTTGACCCAAGCGGAGCTGGACTACCGTGAAGCCCTTCGATACCAACCCGACTTCACTTCAGCCGCGTTGGCCCTCCAACGCGTTCTGGATCGCTGAGCCCCCCGCCAGCATGGACGAGCATTAAAAAGGGCGGCCCGTGAGGATCGCCCTTCTTTTCACCCACCACAGGTGATTGTTCTTATTTGACTTTGTCCACCACGGCCTTGAAGGCTTCGGGGTGGTTCATTGCGAGGTCCGCGAGGACCTTGCGGTTGAGCTCGATGCCCGACTTGGACAACTTGCCCATGAATACGCTGTAGGACATTCCGTGCTGACGGGCTCCAGCGTTGATGCGCTGAATCCACAAGCTGCGGAATTGACGCTTGCGGAGTTTCCGTCCGACGTAGGCGTATTGGAGACCTTTTTCGACGGCGTTCTTGGCGACCGTCCAGACGTTTTTGCGGGCACCGTAGTACCCCTTCGCCATTTTGAGGACCTTCTTGCGACGAGCGCGGGAGGCCACGGCATTTTTTGATCTTGGCATTTTTGTGTTCTTGTTTGGTGGTTGGCGTTGGGCAGATGCTCAAACTTGGAGGGCCAAACACCGGGTGAAACAAACCAGTGTCTTCGGTTGGTCGATCAGACCAACAACTGACGCTTGATGTTGGGCACGTCCGCCTTGTCGACGGTGGTTGCGTGCGTGAGGTTGCGCTTTTGCTTGGTGCCTTTCTTGGTCAAGATGTGACTCTTGAAGGCGTGCTTGCGCTTGATTTTGCCAGTTCCAGTCAGCTTGAAACGCTTCTTGGCGCTGGATTTTGTTTTCATCTTCGGCATGGCCTCGGAATTGAGTTGTGGTGGGTTATTTCTTCTTCGGATTGAACATGACAGTCATGCGCTTGCCCTCGAGCTTGGGCATCTGCTCCAAGGCCCCCAAGTCTTCCAGTTCTTGAGCAAACTTCAAGAGGAGGATTTCTCCGCGCTCTTTGAAGACGATCGTCCGGCCCCGGAAGAACACGTAGGCTTTCACCTTGGATCCTTCTTCCAAAAACTTGCGAGCGTGCTTGAGCTTGAACTGGAAGTCGTGGTCGTCGGTGTTGGGACCAAAGCGAATCTCCTTGATCGCCACCTTCGACTGGTTGGCCTTGAGCTCTTTCTGTTTCTTCTTCTGCGCGTAGAGGAATTTCCGGTAGTCGATGATGCGACACACGGGCGGATCTGCCTTGGGGCTGATCTCCACCAAATCGAGTTCGAGTTCCTTCGCTTGGGCAAGTGCTGCCCCGGTTTTCACGATGGCCGGCTCGACGTTGTCGCCCACAAGGCGAACGGTGTCGACCGTGATTTTCTCGTTGATCCGGTGTGGATCTTCCTTGATGACCCTGCCGCGAAAGCCGGTCCTTCTTCTGCGTATTGCGATGACTGTGGTGTTTAGTTATTCCTCAATGTTGTTCGCCAGCATTTCCGCCACCTCTCCCTGAATTCTCTGGGCGAAGGCTTCGATGCTGACACTTCCCAAGTCCCCTTCACCTTGCTTGCGCACGGAGACGGTTCCATCGGAAGCCTCGCTTTCGCCAACGATCAGCATGTAAGGCACCTTGTCAAGTTCCGCTTCACGGATTTTCTTGCCGACCTTTTCCGACCGCGCGTCTACGAGGGCGCGAATATCGCTATTTTCCAGCACTTTCGAAAGATTTTCAGCGTATTCATTGAATCGGTCGCTGATTGGAAGGATGCGTGCCTGCTCCGGAGTGAGCCACAACGGGAACTTTCCGGCGCAGTGTTCGATCAGAATCGCCACGAACCGTTCCATCGATCCAAAAGGTGCCCGGTGGATCATCACAGGGCGGTGCTTGCCGTTGTCTGCCCCCGTGTATTCAAGCTCAAACCGTTCAGGCAAGTTGTAGTCGATCTGGACCGTGCCCAGCTGCCAACGGCGGCCGATGGCGTCGCGCACCATGAAGTCCAGTTTGGGCCCGTAGAAGGCCGCCTCGCCCAGCTCCACCACGGTTTCCAACCCTTTCTCTTCCGCCACTTCCTGAATGGCGCGCTCGGCCTTGTCCCAATTTTCCTTCTCGCCGATGTATTTCTCCGGCTTGTTGGGGTCGCGTAGGCTGACCTGCGCCACGAAGTTTTGGAAGTCAAGCGTCTTGAAGATGTACAGGACCAAGTCGATGACCTTTCCCACTTCTTCCTTCACCTGGTCGGGCGTGCAGAAAATGTGTGCGTCGTCTTGTGTGAACCCACGCACGCGAGTCAAGCCATGAAGCTCTCCGCTTTGCTCGTAACGGTACACGGTCCCAAACTCCGCCAAACGCACGGGCAAATCGCGGTACGAACGTGGTCGTGCCTTGAAAATTTCACAGTGGTGCGGGCAGTTCATGGGCTTGAGCAAGTACTCCTCCCCTTCCGCCGGCGTGTGGATTGGCTGGAAGCTGTCCTCGCCGTACTTGGCGTAGTGGCCCGACGTCACGTACAAGTCTTTGTTTCCAATGTGCGGGGTGATCACAGGCTCGTACCCCGATTTCCGTTGGGCTTCCTTGAGGAAATTCTCAAGACGCATACGCAAGTCGGCTCCCTTGGGCAGCCACAAGGGCAAGCCCTGCCCCACTTTTTCAGAGAAGTGGAACAAATCCAGTTCCTTGCCAAGCTTGCGGTGGTCGCGGGCCTTGGCCTGCTCCAAAAGCTCCAAGTGCTCTTTCAATTCGCTCTTCTTGGTGAACGTCACCCCATACACCCGGGTCAACTGCTTTTGGGTTTCATCGCCCTTCCAGTAGGCGCCAGCGATGGCCATGATTTTGGCAGCCTTGATGAGGCCGGTGTGCGGGATGTGCGGCCCCCGGCAGAGGTCGGTGAATCCGCCTTGCGTGTAGAACGTGATGGTCCCGTCTTCAAGGCCCTCCAGCAAGTCGAGTTTGTACTCGTCTCCCTTCTCCTTGAAGTAAGCCAACGCATCCGCCTTCGACATGTCCTTGCGCACAAAGGGGTTCTTGGTCTTGGCCAATTCCATCATTTTCTGCTCGACCGCGGGAATCTCCTTGTCTGTGAAGGTGTGCTCCCCAAAGTCCACGTCGTAGTAAAAGCCATTCTCCACTGGAGGACCGACCCAAAACTTGATGCCTGGGTAGAGGGATTCCAAGGCTTCTGCCATGAGGTGGGCAGAGCTGTGCCACAGGGTGTTCATGCCCTCCTCATCACGTGAGGTCAACAACTTCAGCGCACAATCGCCGGTCAAGGGACGCTGCGGATCCCACACTTCGCCGTCCACTTCGGCCGCGAGCACGTTTCGGGCCAAGCCTTCGCTGATGGACATGGCCACATCCAAGGAAGTGGTCCCCTCTGAAACTTGTTTGACTGTGCCGTCAGGCAGGGTGATTGCAATCATGGGTGGATCTTGAGGGCCCCAAAGATAAGCGGTTCAGACCACTGGAAACCTCAAGCCGACAGGCGCTTGAGGTGCCATGTGATTTCCGCTGACGCCACCACTTCGTTGTCGGCGTTTTTGACTTGTGCCTTGAGGACAAACGCACCCCTTCCCTCTTTGTCGAGCTGAGCCAAAATGTCCTCCAAGTGTTGGCTGTCCAATTTGGCGACGGCCGTGCATGCCGACTGCGCCCTTCTCGGGTAGGTGATGTTCAAGTTGGCCATCACCAGGCGCACCCGATGGTGCTCCATGGCGTTCAGCAAACACAACCCAGACGCGTATTCCGCGGCCGTGGCCAACGCGCAGGCATGCATGGTGCCCACGTGGTTCAGGTTGCGACGGCGCCAGGGCAACAACACCTTGCACTGGTCGGTGGACAAATCCACCACACGAATCCGGTGAGGACGGTTGAACGGCACCACCTCCTGCATCAACCGACTGAACAACGTCAGCCGGCCCGATCGGGCCGACTGCAGGGCGCGTTGGACAAGCGCCCCCGTCTTCACACCTGGGTCAATTGCACGTCGCCAACAAGCGCCTCGGGCTGGGTTTGCAAGCCGGCCTCCTTCATGGTCAACCGGTCGAGCTCCTGCGTCCCGGACACGCTCCACGCCAGCTTGTTCAGCGGCAAGTCTTGGTTGACTTCGGTTGTGTCTAGGCTGGCGGACGGGTCGTGGCATTCCAAAATGTCGGCGATGTTGGGCCGGAAGTAATTGGGGCCTTTCATCACTTTGCCATCTTCCCTGAGGATCGGTTGGCCGTCGGCCCCAAGCTTGGACATGTTGCTGGACTGAATCTCTTGAAACACTTTCACAATCACGTCTTGCATGCCGTGGCGCATCATGGTTCCTGCGAGGATGTACAACTGGTCTCCCAGCGCATCGGCAACTTCCACCATGTCGCCTGCGCACGCCGCCTCCAAGTATTCGTCGTTCTCCTCCGCCATCAACCGGTGGCGAAGCTCAGCCTCCTCTTGGGTCAGGTCCGCATGGGGCTTGGACGCGTTGGGGATGCGAAAGGCGTCGTGGAATTGGGCCACGTTCTGGAGGATGTCTGAGAGAAGCATGGGGGCCAAAATGCCCCAGACCTCACCTCCCCACCAAGGCGACCTCCGAAAGGTTTCCCACGCGCTATTCACACAATTTTGAGAACCCTTTTTCCCATCCGCGCACACCTCCGATATCTTCGCAAGTCATGGAATTGATGGAACCTCAAGAGGCCACTGGAACTGGAGCGCCAGACATCCAAGCCTTGAACGCGCACATCGCGGCCAAGAGCCAGTTTGTGGAGTTGATTCGTGCCGAGATGGGCCGCACCATTGTAGGTCAATCGGGCATGGTGGACCGCTTGTTGATTGGCCTTCTCGCCAACGGCCACGTGCTCCTTGAAGGGGTGCCTGGGCTGGCGAAAACCCTGGCCATCAAAAGCTTGAGCGACACGGTCGCCGGCGATTTCTCTCGGGTACAATTCACCCCGGACTTGCTCCCCGCAGACGTGGTCGGCACCTTGGTGTACAACCAACAGGACCAGCAGTTCTCCGTGAAGAAGGGTCCCGTTTTTGCCAACTTCGTGCTGGCCGACGAGATCAACCGCGCCCCGGCCAAGGTCCAGAGTGCCTTGTTGGAGGCCATGCAAGAACGGCAGGTCACCATCGGCGGGGAAACCCACCCGTTGCCAGAACCGTTTTTGGTGTTGGCCACCCAAAACCCCGTGGAGCAAGAGGGGACTTACCCTCTGCCGGAAGCGCAAGTAGACCGTTTTTTGCTGAAGGTGGTCATCGGGTACCCCACCAAAGACGAGGAACGCCAAATCGTGCGTGCCAACCTTCAGGAATCGGGGCTGCCCAAGCCTCAGAAGGTGGTGAGCCAGGAAGACATTGTGGAGGCGCGCAAATTGGTGCGCTCCATCTACATGGATGAAAAGATCGAGCGCTACATCGTGGACCTCGTCTTCGCGACGAGAAACCCCGAAGACTGCGGTTTGGGCCATTTGAAAAACCTCATCGCCTTTGGCGCTTCGCCACGGGCAAGCATCGGCCTGGGCATGGCGTCCAAGGCCCATGCGTTTTTGAAGCACCGTGGATTTGTGACGCCGGAGGACGTCCGGGCCGTGGCCATGGACGTGATGCGCCACCGCATTGGCGTGACGTTTGAAGCCGAGGCGGAAAACATCACGTCCGCCCAAATCCTGACTGAGTTGATGGACCACGTCGAGGTCCCCTGATTCTTTCCCAGCCATGGAGGCATCTGAATTGCTGAAAAAGGTGCAGCAGGTGGAAATCGCCACCCGCGGCTTGAGCGACCGCATTTTCTCAGGCGAGTACAAAAGCGCGTTCAAAGGGCGCGGCATGGCCTTCAGCGAGAACCGTGAATACCAGGCCGGCGACGAAGTCCGAACCATCGACTGGAACGTGACCGCCCGCACCGGGGCACCGCACGTCAAGGTCTTCGAAGAGGAACGCGAACTCACGGTGTTCCTGCTCGTGGACCTCAGCGGGTCCATCCAAGGCGGCACCCAGCAGCGGACGAAGCAAGAGTTGGTGACGGAGTTGTCCGCCATTTTGGCCTTCAGCGCCATGGGGAACAACGACAAAGTGGGCGCCGTGCTCTTCACCGACCGGGTCGAGAAGTTCATCCCGCCGGGCAAAGGCCGAACCCACGCCCTTCGCATCGTGCGTGAAATCCTGGATTGCACCCCTCAGGGAAAGGGCAGCGACCTGGTCAAGGCGCTCGGGCATTTTTCCACTGCCATGCGCAAGCGCACCATTGCGTTCCTCTTGTCGGATTTCAAGGATTTGGAGTCTGGCGACGATTTGGAAACCTCATTGAAACGAACTGGACGTCGGCACGACCTGGTGGCCATTCAATTGGACGACCCGCTGAACCGCGACCTGCCGGCCATGGGCTGGATGAAGTTGGTCCACCCTGAAACTGGCCAGAGCTCCTTGATAAACACCTCTTCCCGACGGGCACAACGGGCGTGGTCTGCACAAAGTGAATCGCACCGAAATCAAGTTGCGACCGTCATGGCGCGTGCCGGCATCGACCACACCTGCATCTCGACCGACGAGACGTTGGTTCCACCTTTGATGAAGCTCTTTCATGGCCGGGCTTGACTCCCTCGGAATTCGCTCGGCCATCTGGGTGTTTGGCATGCTCGCCGTGCCCTTCCAGGGTTGGAGTCAAGTGTCTTTGCGGCCAGACACGACGGCCCTGCGGTGGGGAGAGCGCGTTCAGTTGACCGCCAATTGGCTCTTGACCCTCGAAGAACTGGACGCGGGTGTGGCCGACAGCGCCGCCTGGCCCGCCTGGACAGACACCACTGCGGGAGGCTTGGAAGTGCTCGCCGAAAGCAGCCTCGACACCTTGCCCTCTCCGGTGGGCGCCTCGGGCGACGTGGTGCTGCAAAAAGCCTGGCTGGTGACAAGCTGGGATTCTGGTTTTGTGGTTGTGCCGCCCGTGGCCTTCGGACCGCACATGACCCAACCTTTCATGTTGGAGGTGGTCACCCCAGATTTGGAACAGGAGGCCCAGCCCAGACCGGCGCAAGGCATTGTGGTCTTCGAATGGACCCTGTGGGAACGACTTTTGCGCTCTTGGCCTTGGTGGGTCGGAGCGCTGCTCGTTTTCGTGCTGGTGTTCGTCGCATGGAAGTGGGGATGGCGGCGAGATGCGACCTCAAATGGGGAAGCCGCCGAGGAGGTGGACGTCGTTCCTGCCCGTCCGCCCCATGAGGTCGCGCTGGAAGCGTTGGATCGGTTGATCGCCCAGAAAGCCTGGCAGCGCGGCGAAGCCAAAGAAGTCCAGGCCGAAGCTTCGCTGGTCATTCGCCGCTACCTCGAGGGCCAGTTTGACATGCGGGCGGCGGAAAAAACCACAGACGAAGTGGTGGCCATGTTGGGTTCTTCTCGGGTGCCTACAGCCTGGCACGAACGCCTCACACGGGCCCTCGGCCGGGCGGACATGGTCAAGTTTGCGAAAGGAGAACTTCCTGATTTGACGCACCTCAGCACCTTAGAAGCCTACCGCAACTTCATCCTTGAAACCCAACCCAGCCATGACGATGCGTGACGCCCGTTGGCAGCCCTTGGTGGCAAGGACGATTCCGCACGCCGTCGCCCTGCTTGGCGTGGCCATGGCATGGGGCGTTGAACGCGAGGGCGTGACATGCGCAGAAGCGTGGGGGTGGCTCGGACTCGCCATTCTGGCCCTTCATTTGGCGCTGGTGTTCTGGCCAAGCGGACCCTACACCACCCAGGGCATGTGGTGGTCGCCCTCCGACTTGCACAAGGTCGAAGCTCCTAGTTGGACCCTTCGCGACGGGCTGGTTGGGGTGTGGTTGGAAGTGCCTCGGAGTCTCCGCACCTTGGGACTGGCGGCCTTGAGCGTGGCGTTGTTCAGGCCACAAACGGCTTCCACCGTCGAGAACATGACCCGCGAAGGCATCGACATGGTGCTTGCCATGGACCTCAGCGGGTCCATGCTGTCCAAGGACTTCAAGCCCAACCGTCTGGAGAGCGCCAAGGAAGTGGCCATGGAGTTCGTCGACAGCCGTCCGTTTGACCGCATCGGTGTGGTGGCCTACGAGGGCGAAGCGTTCACCTCGGTTCCCATCACCACAGACCACATTGTCGTGAAAAACGGACTGGACCAATTGAACACAGGCCAACTCCAGGGAGGCACCGCCATCGGCACCGGCCTGGCCACGGCCGTCAACCGGCTGAAGGGGTCAGAAGCAGAGAGCAAGGTCGTGGTGTTGCTGACCGACGGCGAGAACAACGCAGGTCAAATCGAGCCCCGAGATGCGGCCCAACTGGCGGAATTGAATGGCATTCGGGTGTACACCATTGGGGTGGGCACCATCGGCAAGGCCAAGAGCCCAGTGGCAATTTTGCCCAACGGAAACTACAAATACGATTGGGTGGACGTGAGGATCGACGAAGCCACGTTGCAGGAGATTGCGACCGCAACCGGGGGACGCTACTTCCGCGCCACCAATGCAGACAAGCTGGAAGAGATTTACCAGGAAATCGACGCCTTGGAGCGGACCCAATTCAATGTGCTTCGGTACCATCGTAAAACAGAAGCAAGCGGCGCTTGGGTGCTGCTTGCCATGGTGACGCTTGCCCTGGAGTTTGTCCTGAAATCCACACTCTTGAAATCGGCCAACGCATGACCCCTCAAGAACATCCCTCGTTGCGTCCCGTACTCGGATTGGTGCTGTTTCTGGAAGCCGTCTTGTGGCTGGGGTTGGCTGCGACGTGGATTGCCGCGCAGGCTGCGGTGCCAAGCCTGACTCTCCACCGCCAGGAACAATGGCCTGTGTTGGTGGCGACCGCCCTGTCGACGCTGTTGGCCTTGTCGCACTTTCACTGGCGACACAAGACCATCCGTCGGTTTTCGGATGCCGCGCGTTTGGATTCGGTGCTGCCTCCTTACGGGGTGTTCCGTCAAGCTTGGAAATTCCTGCTTTGGCGCTGGGCCTTGGCGGCCTTGGTGGTGGGTTGGCTCGACCCCAAAATGGGCAGCCGCTTGGAAGAAGTGGAATCCGAGGGCATCGACATGATGGTGGCCTTGGATGTCAGCAACAGCATGATGACAGAGGATGTCGGCATGCCCAGGCTCGACCTGGCTTCCCGCACCGTGGAGCGCCTGTTGGCCCAAACTGCGGGCGACCGGATTGGGTTGGTCGTCTTCGCAGGAGAGTCTTACGTCCAATGTCCACTCACCACCGACGTGGCTGCCGTCAAGCTCTTTCTGCAATCCGTGAGTCCTGGCATGGTGGCCACCCAAGGCACGGCCGTAGGCTCTGCCATCCGGACATGCTGGACAGGCTTTGACGAGCATTCCGAGGCGGCCCGCACTGTGGTGGTGCTTACAGACGGGGAAAACCACGAAGACGATGTGGTTGCGGCTGCCGCAGAGGTGGCTCAGGAAGGCGGCAACGTCCATTTTTTGGGACTGGCCACGTTGGAAGGCGCACCCATCCCAGCCTTCGACGCCGGGGGCAACCCTTCTGGATTTCGAACAGACCGCCAAGGGAACGCTGTGGTGTCCAAGCTGGATGAAGCGACTTTGATCGAAGCTGCCCAAGCGGGTCAAGGCACGTACACCCGGGCGGGAACCGGATTTGTGGACCTCAACCCCTTGATTCAATTCAAAAGCGACCTGACCACCGCCCGTGTCGCCGCCGTCAGCTTCGTGGATTTCGAACACCAACTCATGCGGTTTCTGATCCTTGCCGCCTTCTTGTTGCTGCTTGAAACACTCATGCCCAATGCGGTTTTTCGCCGCAAACGCCTGACGAAGGCTGGTTTGCTGGTCCTCCTGGGGTCAAGCATGGGCATGAACGCCCAAGCCCAAACCGACGTCAAGGAACACCTGGTTGCCGGCTCAGAAGCTTTCGCAGAAGGCGATGCGGACGCCGCGTTGTCCTCGTTTGGCGAGGCCACACAAGACGAAAATATGGGTGGCGTTGCACTGTACAACCAAGGGTGCGCCCACATGCAGGCCGAAGATTGGACCTCAGCAAGGACGACGTTTGACAAGGCGGCCCAGCAACTGCAAGACACAGGATTGGAGGAGCTCGCACACTACAACGCCAGCATAAGCGCGCTTCTGGAAGGAGACGCGGCGGAGGCCATCGAACGCGCCAAACAAACCTTGAGACTCAACCCCAACAACAACGACGCAAGACACAATTTGGCGTTGGCGCAGCGGATGCAGCAGCAGCAGCAGCAGCAGCAGCAGCAACAGGAACAGAATCAGGACCAAGAACAAAATCAGGACCAAGAACAAAATCAGAACCAGGAACAGAATCAGAACCAGGAACAGAATCAGAACCAAGAAGGACAGAAAGGCGGAGAGGACCAGGACAGTCGAGACAACCCTGACGAGCAAGACGACAATTCGGAGAACCAAGAAGGCGAGAACCAAGAGCAGCCATCTCAGCCTCGGGACAGTCAAGAAGGCGAGGAGCCGAGGGAAGAGCCACGCGAAGGCCAAATCAGCCGTGCCGACATGGAGCGAATTTTGGAAAGTTTGGAGCGTCAAGAACAAGAAGTCCAAGCGAAATTGCGCCAGGTCAAAGCACAGCAAAGCCAAGGCAAATCAAGGACCATTGAAAAAGATTGGTGACATCCCCTTTTCGAACGCCCTGCGTGGATCGTTGTGGTCGCTGCTGTTTTTGGCGGGCCTCGTGGCCCCTGTGCTCGCCCAGCGGGACGATGCGCGGGTGGAGCTGACCATCAATGCCACGGAAGTGCAGTCAGGCGACATTCTCCGGCTGTCTTTGACGTTTGTGAATTGCAAAATCCGGAACCTCGACCCTCCTGAAGTGAAAGGGCTTGAATTCCGTATGGGGCCGAGCACGTCCAACAGCACGTCGTGGGTCAATGGGGTGACCACCTCTGAGCAACGATACACCTACAATTACAAAGTCGTCGGATCCGGAGAGATTTCCATTCCTGCCCAGACATGGAAAACGAGCGAGGGGCTGCTGAAAAGCAACCCCGTCCGGTTGTTTGCTTCGGGCCGCGCCCAACCGTCCCGAACCAAAGGCCGCAGCAGCCAAACCCAACGGCAACCCGCCCGAGACTTGGTCACGGCCATTGAACCCAGCAAACGCACCTTGTACCTCGGGGAACCGGTCTTGCTGAACTACAAGATTTACAACCGCTACAACAACCTGGACGTTCGCAATTACGACATCCCAGAACTTGACGGCTTTTGGAAGGAAACCGTGGACATGCCGGAAGCGCGCTGGGAACCCCAGCTCATCAACGGCAAGCGTTACAACGTCGCCACCGTGCGGAAAGTCGTGGCCTTCCCGCAACAAACCGGAACGTTTGAACTGAAGGACTTCGACCTCGTGGGGTACATGCGGGTCAATTTTTTCGAGGGTCGTGAACTCACCGCGACGTGCGAGCCTGTGACGCTGGAAGTGTTGCCGCTGCCAGAAGCGGCACCTGCCAACTCATTGGGCACCTTCGCGGAATTGTCCGTGACCCAAAAGGCCTCCCTTGACAGCCTCAACATCAACGAAGCAGTCACTGTGGAGGTCACTTACCGAGGACGCGGGAATCTGAAATTTGTCCAAGAACCTGAACTGGTTTGGCCTGCGGAATTCGAGGTGTTCGACGCCGAGGTGGAAGACCAAATCAACGTCACCGCCCAAGGCGAAGGCGGCAGCCGCACGTTCAAGTTTGTTGCCATTCCTCGCGCGCCTGGCACCTACACCCTTCCTGGATTGGAAGCCACCTACTTCAATCCGTTGCGGGCAAAGCACATGACCAGCCGTGCCCCCTCCCTCACCCTGAAGGTGAATGCAGGAGAGGCCAGCGCGGGAGGGGTTTCGTTCAACCACCAGCAAGACATTCAGGTGCTGAACCAAGACATCCGCCACATCGAGCTGGAGCCCTCTCGGTTTCTGCCCCGTGGCACGTGGGCGTTGAAAGTTTGGGTGCTCGTCTTGCTGTTCATGGCGGGGCCAATCACTTATGGCGTGGCCGCTCGGCGTCGCACGATGCAGGCGAGCGAAGCGCAAGACAGGCTCGGCACACGTCAAAAACGCGCGTTGAGGACGCTGAACACCCAATTGAAGCAAGGACAAACTGCAGAAGAGATAGGCGAAGCCATGGAGCAATACCTCATGGCCAAATTGAAGTGGGAGCGTTCTGCCCTGACCCGAGAAGCGGTCCACGCCACCTTGAACGACAAGATGCCTGCCTTGGCGGCGGAATGGGACGCCCTTTGGTCGGCTTTGGAAATGCAGCGCTACGGCGCCAGCGCCATCAAGGCCGACGACTTGGCGGAAACTTTGAGGTCCCTGGCCAAACGAACTGAACAAGCATGGACATGAAGCACCTCCTTCTCGCAGCCACTTGGCTCCTGATTGCCATGCCGAGCCATGCAGGTGGCGACGCAGAGTCGGATTGGGCGCGCGCTTTTGACACCGCCAACGCTGCCTACGAAGCGGGACAACATCAAGAGGCCCTGGACCAGTATGAAGCCCTCTTGGAAGAGGTGAGCCACTTCTCATCCGAATACAACGCAGGCAACGCCGCCTACAAGCTAGGCAAGCTTGGTGTGGCTCGTCTTCACTACGAACGCGCCAGTTTGCTCAACCCTGGCCATGCCGGATTGGAAGCCAACTTGGCCCTTCTTGAGTCCAAAATCGTAGATCGCATCATTGACGTTCCCACCTTGGGTTTGAAAGACTGGTTGCGTTCTTGGCTCGGGGCAGAACAACTCCGAGGTTGGCTTCTATGGTCCCTGGTTTGCTGGTGCCTCGCGTGGGGATTGTGGATGGCCCGCTGGCGCAAAACACGTCCCGCCTCTCGCTCCACCGTGGGGTTCTTAGGGGCGGGCAGCATGGCACTGGCGTGCATGGGCCTCGCCGGGGCGTACATGTCACACAAACGCATCCAAGCTCCTCAACGCGTGGTGGTGATGGTGGACCGCACCGACGTTCGGAGCACACCCTCCTCCTCAGGCACGGTCCTGTTTCAACTGCATGAGGGTGCAGCTGCATGTTTGCTGCACGACACTGAGGGTTGGCGAGAAATCGAACTCGACAACGGCAACGTCGGCTGGATCAGCCGAGACGCGGTGGAGGGCGTCTGACCAATCAGCGCACCACCTCCAACCGCACTTGGGCCTGTTCGCCTCGGCCATCCCAACCTGAGGCGCTGTACACCCCCACTGGCCAAACCGAGACATCAAGACGAACCTGCCCCGACCCGTTGGTTCTGCACAAGGCCACTTCGCGACCCTGGAGGTCGTGCACCCGAATGGAGCTTCCTGGCATCCATCCACGTAGGGTGACCTCGAGCGACGCCGGGTTGGGCATGACACTGACAGCCGGTACGTCGCCGGTCTCTCCAACGTCGTCGCCCGAGCCCAAGTCGTACAGAATGATGTCGTCCAGTGCGGCCTCCACCAAGCTTCCGCCGTCGAGGTACTCGCCAAGCGTGGTGCTGTCCGAGGCGATGAATCGCATCTGGAAGGTGTTTGTGGGTTCAATCACGTCCGCCACCCGGAACGCCTTGCGCCGCCAAGAAATGTCTTGTTGAAGGGTGTTTTCGAGGTACTGCCACGTGTTGCCACCGTCGTTGGTAATCTCCACCTGCCACCAGTCTGAGGCAGGGTTGGCGCCTGTTGCAGGCGCGTTGGCGTACCACCGCCAATAAGTCATCACAGGATTTTCATAAGGGGTCAAATCGATGACCGGGGACACCAACGTCGTGTGACCGCCGTCCACGTCGTTGGCGCCGATGCCATCGCCAAGTTCCCCACTGAGCCCTGTGATGAAGGCAAAACCAAAGAACCCTTGGGTATGGTCCTGCAGCGGCGCCACAACGGTGGAAGGATCGTTGACGTCGCCCATGGATCCTACTGGGATTTCAGCCGTCCAAATGCCGGTGGTGGCGTTGTCTGTCGGCAGGTCCATGTCCCAGTTTCCAAAGTCCGAGTATTCGTCCAAGTCGTCCCGCAGCACCGGCTCAACCCCCACCAGCACGTAGTTGGGCAGGTTGCCGTTCACGGCCTTGTCGGCAGCCACCGGCGTGGTCGCGCTGATGCCGCCAAAGACATCAAGAATGTCGATGTAGTACTCAATGACAGTGCCCGCGGCCACACCAGGAATGTCGTGGGTGAACAGGTTGTTGTCCTGCCCCATGGGCACCACCGTCCATGGCGCGCTGGGCGTCAACCGGTAGTGCAACCGCATGCTGTCGAAGTACGTCACGTACGGAAAGACGATGTTGGCCTCGGCTTCCACCGTCACCGTGGTCTCGGCCGGCGTGAACTCCACTGGAGTGTGTTCCAACTCCACGTAGCTGAACAAGCGGATGCCGTGGATGTCGAACCCTTCGATGATTGCCGCCGCGTTGGGTGTTCCGTTCAACAAGTCGTCGTCGTCGTCATCCGCTTGAAGAACGTCCAAGAGCACGTCCGTGTAGGCCTGTCCCTCAAACCCATTGGGCACCGTGGCCTGAAGTCCCGGGAAGGCGTCCACGAAGAGCGGCATGGTTTGGGCCCAATCTCCACCCAAGAGCAGGTGGGTGTCGTACCACGCACCGCAGATGATTTCGCCGTCGGCGTGCACTTCCCCGACGATGTCCTCGGGGAACACCTTGGGGTCGCTGTCGTAGCGGCGGATGCCGTCTTGGTTGTCCGTGTAGAAGCCCTTGCCGATTTCGGCAACGTCTCCCAAGGACATGGCCCAGAGGTCGGCGTAGCCTTCGTTCATGGCACCGTTGCTGAAGTTGGCGAAGTAGGATTGGTAAAAGAAGTCGTTGATGGCGTGGCCGTACTCGTGGTACACCACGTCGGCGATGAGCGAGGTGGCGTTGCACCCCCCTCCTACGTCGTAAAAGTTGATGCTTGACCCGTCGTAGAAGGCGTTGCATTCGCCGGCCACATCGATGTTCACCGGCATGCTAAAGTCCAAATCTTCAAACTCAGGCAACCACGTCCGCATGTGGTCGTGGATCATGTTGGTGCTGCGGTATGCGCTGGTTTCCTTCACATTGCCTGGTGCCGTGAGGTTGTTGAAGTCGTTGACAAACGTGGTCGACTGGAGCGGCGTCACGCCGTTGGTGTACACCGTGGCAAACAACCCGCGCAACTGCACAGGCACGTCGGCCACCTCCTGGCTGACGTCTGTGTTGAAAAGGCCATCGCTGTCCGTGAAATAGCTGGTGCCGTTGAGCGGGAGTTCCAAATGGGGCATGCCCATCGTTTCTTGGTCGTCGTATGGGTAGGCCGGGTGCACCGTGGCTTTGAGTTGACCAAACACCGGAAGCACAGGCTGGGTGATGCCTGGCACGTGGCCCATCCTTCGCGTCTTGCCTTCTTCGCCATGGCCGGACTCGTGCATCACTTGGTTTTGGCGCAAGACGATGGCCCCTGTCGACATGTCGACCCAAGTCAAATAACGGACCGGAATGACGCCGCGCCGCCCTTGAATCTCTACCTGCCAAATGGGATGTGCGTTCCACACTGCTTGGCCCTCCTGCGAAGCTTGAACCGGCAGCCAAGCCATGCCCAGGTCATCATGTCCAAAGTCGCTGAGGTAGGTGGTGCCGGTGTTCTCTCCTTGCCCCGCAGCCATGTCGGCTTGCAGCGCCTGAAGCACAGAAGCCTGGGTCAGGGCAGGGTCGGCGGGAACGGGCTGGAGGTGGGGCCACCAATCCGAACCCACCATCACGAGGCGGTCGCCTCGGAACTTGGCCTGAAGCTTGGCCCCCAAAACAGGAAGCCCATCGAGTTCCTGGTTGGCAAAGACGCGATCGTGCTTGCTGCCTCGCGCCACGCGCACCTCACCGAGCGCGTCGCTCAGAAAGCCAAAACCGCCAAGCGCCCAATCCCAAGCCGCAAGGGCGCGAGACTCAGGGGAGTCGCCGGACAACACCACACCAGGTCCGTACATGCGCGCCGGCATGACGCGGTTTTCGTGTGCTTGCACCCTCCACCCTTCTTGCGCCGCTTCGGTTTGGTGCCACACCGAGCCGTCGCGGAAATCACGTTGGGCCTCGTCACTCGGCATCAACGACCCTTGGGGCAGGCGAATTTCCCATGGGTCGCCATTGAATTCCGGGTTTTGGGCTGCCGACTCAGGAAGGGCGAGGTTCGTCGCACTGACAAACGCGACACAAAAGGCTACTCGATTCATGGGAAAAAGCTACGACGGCTTCTGCCTTCCCCAAAATGTCACAGCGCAAGGCGCCGTCAGGTGGCCTCAATCGCACACCGCGCCAAACTGACCAAGCAAGGTCAGGATGTCACTCACCCCCACGGTGTTGTCTCCGTCCACGTCGCCTGGACAATCGTTGTCGTCGGGTGCAAATTGGCATGATCCGTCGTCCACCAACGCCCACGGATCGAAGTTCAAGGCGCCAGGGTACATGCACCCGGCTCCTTGTGAAAAACCGCACCCTGATGGCGGGAACGTGCAGGACCCGTCGTCTTCTGTGGCCAAGGGGTTGAAGTTGCACGCTTCCGGATAGACACATCCAGGCAGGGTGCCGCCGGGGTTGCACTCCAGCATGCAAGCATCCATCGAATCGAAAAACGCACCGGCGTAGTTGACGCCCCCGACGTAAGAACCGCATCCGCTTACAAATTGGCAGGTGCCCCCGACGTTGGCCACGCCCATGGCCATTTCACATAGCCCAAAGTCCACACCCGCCAAGTCCGTGCACGGCGCCACCCCTTCAAGGTTCGAATAACATTGCTCCACCAATCCACCGCATGGTGCACTCTCGTATTGCGCGCATACGCTCCAAAACGGGTTGAAGTCGAACCCGGCCTCAAACACGAGGCCGCCTGTCTGGGCCAAGAAATTGTCGATCCACCACGTGAGCTCCACGTCGGCGGGCACGTCAATGGCTTCGAAAGTGTACCACATCCCATCCTCGGTGTTGGTCAAAAGCTGAAGGCCGCACTCCGGGGGCACTTCGTTGCACATCGTGCACGTGGGCTCGTCCTCGAAAAACGCTGGGCTGTAATCCACGCCGTTCACCAAGTAATCGCACCCGGAAATGGTCTGGCAGACGCCGTTGACTTGAGCAATGCCCAGCACGAAGTCGCATTCCCCGAAGTCCACTCCGGCCAAGTCGGTGCAGGATTCCACCTCGCAGCTGCCTTCGGTCCAAGACGTGACGCCGCCCTGGGTTTGGGCTTCGCAGCTGTTCATGTACGTCAACCCGTCGCAGCCGCACACGGGGTCGACCACCGCCGGACACACGGCCTCGGGATTGATGAGGGAGACGTCCACGCACTCTTGGACTTGGGCGTGGACAGGGATGGTGGCCGCAACCGTCGCGGCAAAGACCAAGGCTAGGACGTGTTTCATGATAGGGATTCAGGCGTTTAGGGCAAGTTACGCACCACCTGCGCCTGCGTACAACTCCACGAGCGACCTCAGGTGGGCAGGGTTGAAAGGCTTGACGATCACGTCGTTCATTCCTGCTTGTTGGGCCAATTGCTTGGTGCTCGCCTCCGCATCGGCGGTCAAAGCGATGATTGGCAAGGAGGCCCAAGGCGCGTCGCTGGACCGCCAAGCGCGGGCAGCCTCGTCCCCGGAGCGGCCCGGCATGTGGATGTCAAGCAACACCAAAAACGGCAGGCTCTCCGTCATCTGCGCTTCCGCTTCGTCGGCGCTTGAGGCCACCTCGACGGCGTATCCCCAATTTTCAAGCATGCGCCGCGCCACCAAGACGTTCAATTCGTTGTCGTCGACCACAAGAACAGGGGCGTCCGGCTTGGGGCGCTGGGACGGGCCGTTTTGGCCATGTTCACCTCGGTCAGGCGACCACCATCCTTCATCCCCTTTTGGCACGCCAAGAGGAAGCAGAACGACAAACGTGGACCCTTCACCCAAGGTGCTCTCCACCTGGAATTCGCCCTGTTGAAGTTCAATGAGTCGCTTCGTGATGGCCAAACCCAAGCCCACCCCTTCGTTGGCAACCCGCAATTCCTCCTTCGTGCTTTGCTCGAATGGCAACAAAATGCGCTCCAGATCGGCTTTGGGAATGCCCTCGCCAGTGTCCCTCACTGCCAAGCGCAGGCCTGAAATTTCATCCCATGTTGCTTCGCATTTGACCTGACCCGCGGTGGTGAACTTGAGGGCATTGGCGAGGAGATTGTTCAAGATTTGGACCAGCCACCCCACGTCGCCGAGCAAGATTTTGGGCACGGAATCCGCCACCCGCATGGTCAAGGTGTTGCCGGTGGCCTCGGCCCGGCTGGCGAATCCCTCGGCCACGCGCTCCAACACGCCGCGGCTCTCAAACTTCACCGCCTTCGGCTCGGCTTTGCCCGAACCAAGGCGTTCGAGGTCCAACACGTCCGTCAGCAATCCTTTCAGATGCTTGCCTGCGAATTGCATGTAGGACAGGTGCGCGCTTTGGTCTTCCGCAGGCACATTGCCTTGGATGAGCACGTCCGTCAGCCCCAAAATGGCATTCAGGGGCGTCCGGATTTCGTGGCTCATCACAGACAAAAACTCGGACTTGTGTCGTTCGGCCGCTGCAGCGCGCTCGCGGGCCTTTTCCAATTCCGTCACGTCCACGGCGTACACGTGGTAAAAAGGCTTGTCATCCACGCTGCTGGAGGTCACCTGGAAGGCCCGGCCTTCCAGGTCCACTTGAAAACGTGCGACCGCCTGTCCCTGCATGGCTTCGGTCAAACTCGCCCACAACGCGTGCTTGGGCGTGAGTCTATTCCCTTCTTGAACATCCGGACCAAACGCCTCTCTCGACGCGTTGTTCGCCAGCATCACCTTGCCCTCCACCCCCAACCGCATCACCGGATTGGGGTTGATTTGGAAGAACCGGGCGAACTCGGCGAGGCGCTCTTCACCCAGGCTTCGGCCCACCTTTTGGCCGCAGATGTTGGCCACGTTTTGAAGGACCTTCAAGTGAAAGGGCTTGAAAAAGCCTGGCATCGTGTGCTCTGAATCGATCACGCCAATGACCTCGCCGTCGCACAGAATTGGCACCGCCATCTCGCTGCCGCGTACAGCGTCGTCCACCACGTAATCAGGGTCTTTCGAGGTGTCGTGCACGATCTCTGCAACACCTCGCGCCCCGACCCTGCCCACGATGCCTTGTCCAAACCCCAAATCGATGGGCTCGTGGATGGCGCGGTAGTCGACGTTCTTGGGACCGAAAGCGGCTTTTTGGACCCACACCTGACGGCGGGCGTCTTTCAAGTAGATCACGCAGTCCTCCAAGCCCAACTGCTCGATGCAAGATGCCGCGATGTCCCACACGATGTCCTCTGGCGTGTTTTGACGAAAAACGCTCTTGGAAAAGTGTTCTATGATGTCCAACTGCTTGGCCAGGTCGCCTTGGGAACCACGCTTTTGGCGCAGCAACATGCTGAAGAACCAGACTGCAATGCCCCCCATGACCAGCACAAATACCCACCAAAACACAGCGGTGAAGGACCAGAAATCTGTCAACAGCAACGGCATGCAACGAAGGTACACCCGACGTGCCGGTTGTCCTTTCCTGAAAGGCACGTCCTCACCGGGAATTTTTGTATTTTCCAGGCTCGCGATTCTCATCCTTGCGACCGCTCCGCATGACACGTTTTGGCCTCTTCATGTTTCACGTGTGCGCCTTGGCTTGGACCTTGGCTGCCCTGCCGGACCGTGCGCTGGCGCAATGCGATGTCGACGTCGCCACTTCCCTGGTGTTTTCCAAAGGCGAACCCACCGAAGGCTACGGACTGTCCCTTGAAGCGGTCGCGGAACACACAACTGGCGATCTGGCAGGCTTGACCACGTTCCGACTGTACATGAACACTGCCCACCCCACCGACCGGGTCATTGCCGTCGTGGGGGACGACGAATTCCCGTTGTCTTTGATGCCGGTTACGTCGTTCTATCAGAATCCTCTCGGCAACAACAACCCCGAAGGAATCTCGCCAGTGTGGATTTCACTTTATCCTGATCTCGCTTACGACAGTTGGATCACGATCGGCCTGGACGGCCCTTCTTCCTCCCTTGCCGGGGAAGAGGGCGTGACCATGCTTTTCGCATCAGGTTGGGAAAGTGTCTTTGGGTCAGGACAAGGTTTTGTGGAGAACAGTGAAAATGGATCAGGCTGGACCGTGATTCCCTGGACGGCCACGAACACCATCGCAGGCCCCGAACAACGCGTGTTGCTGGCCCAGCTCACCACTGACGGCCACCTGAGCGGATCCATGCGCGTCCAAGTCTTTCCTCAAGGCGACAACGAGAACGACTTGCGTTTGGACGTGACTTTCGACACCAACGTGGTTTGCGGATGCACAGACGCGGGTGCGGTAAACTTCAATGCCGACGCCAACACAGACGACGGCAGCTGTATGATTGGAGGGTGCACAGACCCGGACGCGTGCAACTACGATGCGTCGGCTTCGATGGACGACGGCAGCTGCGTGAATCCAAACTTTGACCTGTTCCCATGTGGCTGTGAGGGCATCCCTCTCGATGCCGCAGGAGTTTGTGGAGGCGATTGCGAGACGGATGCGGACGCAGACGGCGTCTGCGACGACGTCGACGAATGCATTGGGACATTTGACGATTGCGGAATCTGCAACGGGCCAGGCGCCATTTACGAGTGTGGCTGCCCGGGCGTCGTCCCCGACGTTGTCGGTGAATGCGGTGGATCCTGCACGACAGACGAAGACGAAGACGGCGTGTGCGACGACGTGGATGACTGCGTCGGAACCTACGACGCTTGCGGCGTTTGCGACGGACCTGGAGAAGTGTACGATTGTGGATGCAGCCCATTGGCCGAGGGGGCCTGCGATTGCGAGGGCAACGCCTTTGACGCCTTGGGCGTTTGCGGTGGAGATTGTGTCGAGGACCTGGACGGCGACGGCATTTGTGACGATGTGGATGAGTGCGTGGGCGATTTTGACGAATGTGGGGAATGCAACGGCCCAGGCGCTGTCCTGGAGTGCGGGTGCACCAAAATCCCAGACGGCGATTGCGACTGTGATGGCAATGTCGAAGACGCTCTAGGAGCGTGTGGAGGCGATTGCCTCGCCGACGACGACGACGACGGCATCTGCGACGATGTGGATGAGTGCGTGGGCGAGTTGGACGAATGCGGAGAATGCAATGGTCCAGGTGCTGTTTACGAATGCGGTTGCGACAAAATCCAAGACGGCGAATGTGATTGCGACGGCAACATCCTGGACGTGCTTGGCGAGTGCGGTGGCGGTTGCATGGCCGACGTGGATCACGATGGCATTTGCGACGACGAGGACGACTGTGTTGGACATTTGGACGCGTGCGGGGTGTGCAACGGCCCCGGCGCGGTGTACGAGTGCGGATGCAACGACATCCAAGACGGAGAATGCGATTGCTTTGGCAGCGAGGAAGACGCCATTGGGGTGTGTGGAGGTGGGTGCGACTTTGACATGGACTTTGACGGCATATGCGACGACGTGGACAGCTGTGTCGGGGAAGTCGACGAATGCGGCGTGTGCAACGGGCCAGGCGCCATTTACCCCTGCGGATGCGATCTCATTCCCGTTGGCGACTGCGATTGTGATGGGAACCAAGTGGACGCCGTCGGCGAATGTGGCGGCGATTGCACTGAGGATCTCGATGCCGACGGCATTTGCGACGACGTAGACAGTTGTGTGGGAGACTTCGACGAATGCGTCGTCTGCAATGGCCCTGGCGACATCTACGAATGCGGGTGCGATGACATCCCCGACGGGGACTGCGACTGCAACGGAAACCAACTCGATGCACTCGGTGTGTGTGGCGGGACATGCACCGCTGACGAGGATGGAGACGGGGTGTGCGACGATGTGGACAGTTGCGTGGGAGACTTCGACGCATGTGGCGTGTGCAACGGACCAGGCGCAGTCTTGGAATGCGGGTGCGCCGACATTCCTGCCGAGGCCTGCGACTGCAATGGAAACCAACTCGATGCCTTAGGTGTTTGCGGCGGGACTTGTGCAGCAGACGCGGATGAAGATGGTGTCTGCGACGACGTGGACAGCTGCGTCGGGGAGGTCGACGAATGCGGGGTGTGCAACGGACCAGGCGCAGTCTTGGAATGCGGGTGCAACATCGTGATTCCAGGTTTTTGCGATTGCGACTGGAACCAGTACGACGCCCTCGGCGTGTGCGGAGGGGATTGCGATGACGACGACGACGGAGATGGCATTTGTGACGACGTGGACAGCTGCGTCGGGGAAGTCGACGAATGCGGGGTGTGCAATGGACCTGACGCAGTCTTGGAATGCGGGTGTGCAAACATCCCCGAAGGCGACTGCGACTGCGAGGGGAACCAACTTGACGCCCTTGGTGTGTGTGGCGGTGCATGCACAGCAGACGCAGATGAAGACGGCATTTGCGACGACGTGGACAGCTGTGTCGGGGAAGTCGACGAATGCGGCGTTTGCAACGGTTCGGGCGCGATCTACGAGTGTGGCTGTTCTGACTTTGCTGAAGGCGACTGCGACTGCGATGGCAATCAGCTCGACGCGATCGGCGTGTGCGGCGGAGCTTGCACGTCGGACGCGGATGCGGACGGAATTTGCGATGACGTGGACGACTGCGTTGGAGCGTATGACGACTGCGGCGTATGCAACGGTCCGGGCGCGATCTACGAGTGCGGCTGTGCAAACATCCCCGAAGGCGACTGCGACTGCGAGGGGAACCAACTTGACGCCC
>JBMZAB010000020.1:0-41001 GCA_049610985.1 Flavobacteriales bacterium
ACCGACGGACGCTGGTTGATCGCCCAGATCACGACAGCGGGTGACATTTCTGGTACCCTCAACGCCCAAATCTTCCCTCTCGGAGACGGTGGGAATCAAATTCAGATCGTGCGTGAATTCGACGGTGTTGGTGAATTCCCGAACATCGTGACCGTCTGTGGTTGCATGGACGAATCAGCCTGCAACTTCAATGCAGAAGCCAACAACGAAGATGGTTCTTGTACTTACCCAGGATGCACCGACCCAACTGCTTGCAACTACGACTTCTCGGCTGGGTGTGACGACGAGTCTTGCGAATACCCTGAACCTGGGTTCGACTGCGGCGGCATCTGCATCATCGGTGTGGATTGCAACGGCGAATGCGGCGGCACTGCTGTGCTCGACGAGTGCGGCGTGTGTGGCGGTTCTGGCATCGCTGAAGGCGAGTGTGACTGCGACGGAAACGTTCTTGACCCTTGCGGCGTGTGCGGAGGAACAGGTGTCCTCGGTTGTGCCGACGAAGCTGCAAGCAACTACAACGACCTCGCTTGTGTAGACGACGGCTCTTGCGTGTACGCCACTACGTTCCAAGTGGACATGAGCTGTCCGTTCAACCCAGGTGCACTCGTGAACGGCTCAACTGAAATCAACGATTTGTTCGTGACTGGTCCTCTTTTGGGTTGGGCTGGCAACGAAGGCTACAACCAACTCACCGACGAGGACGGCGACAACATCTTCTCTGTGACGTTGGACTTCCCTGCTGGAGAAGTGGAGTACAAGTACGCGGTGAACGGCTTTGCCGACCAGGAGAACTTGATTGACGACATGCAGAACGGTGCGGACTGCGCTCCTGTCACTGACTACGCTGGCTACGCCAACCGTCTGGTGGCTGCCGGTTCATCCACCAACGACATCTTCGGAAGCTGCACCATCTGCTCTGAGCAGGTCGTGGACGTGACGCTCTCTGTGGACGTGAGCAACGAAAGCTTCGATTACGTGACCATTGCCGGCACATTTAATGGCTGGAACAATGGCGCGAATCCCATGAGCGACGACGATGGCGATGGCATTTACACCATCACGTTGCAATTCCCACCCAACAGCGCGCAGGAGTACAAGTTCTTGGGCAACGGTGACTGGGGCATTGCAGAATTGTTCGACGGTTCTGAGTCCTGCACCACCGGTCCAGGCGAGTACATCAACCGTGTGGTGCAAGTTCCTGGTGAGAGCATCGTGCTTGACACTGTTTGCTACAACCTCTGCGAGGCTTGCGCCCCAGGTTGCACCAACGACACGGCTTGCAACTACGACGACTCTGCGAACGTGGATAACGGCTCTTGCGAGTACGTGGCTGCCACTGAGCTGCCCAACTGCGGCGGCGACGCAGGTGAAGGCGCTGAGTTGGGTCTGTTCTTCAGCGGCTACGCTGAAGGCTCCAGCAACAACAAGTTCATGGAAATCTACAACCCCACCGGGGACGTGGTGAGCTTGGACGGCTACGCCTTCCCGAACGTGAGCAATGCGCCCAACGTGCCCGGGGAATACGAGTACTGGAACGCGTTCCCAGCGGGAGCATCCATCGCCCCAGGTGATGTGTACGTGATTGCACACCCCTCCGCCGATCCTGCCATCCTCGCTGAAGCGGATATGACTTTCAACTTCTTGTCGAACGGAGACGACGGATTCATCCTCGTGATGGGTTCTGAGGAGGACTTTGTCCAAATCGACGCCATCGGCGACTGGAACGGCGACCCCGGATCAGGCTGGGAAGTGGCTGGTGTCAGCAATGGCACCAAGGACCACTCCTTGATCCGCAAGTCTGACGTGACTTCTGGCAACGGCGGCGACTGGGCTTCTTCAGCGGGCACCAATGAAGAGGACAGCGAGTGGATTGTGCTCGACCAGAACGATTGGACTGGCCTCGGAAGCCACGACTTCGCTGGCGCTGGCGGTCCGACGTTCGCGGTCATCTACGACTGTGACGGCAACTGCCTCAACGACTCCAACGGCGACGGCCTCTGTGACGAACTCACTGTGATGGGTTGCACCGACGAGGGCGCCTGCAACTACGACGATTGTGCCAACTTGGACGACGGCTCATGTGAGCTCCCAGATAACCTCACTGGTTGTGGAGACACTTGTCTGGACGGTGGCGTGTTGTACGAATTCTCCATCACGGACAGCTTTGGCGACGGCATGTGCTGCTCCTACGGGGACGGTGGATACAGCATTGTGGTCGATGGAGACACCATCGCCTCTGGCGGCGACTTTGCCGATGCTGCGGAAGAGCGGTTCTGCGCTCCAGCAGATGCCTGTGTGCAGCTCATCCTCGTTGCGGACAACTACCCAACTGAACAGGAGTGGAGCATGACTGCCGACGGCATTCAAATCGCCGGTGAAGGTGAAGATGGTTCGTCTGCCACCTACTACCTCGGTGGATGCTTGCCTGGCTGTACGGATGCGGAGGCTTGCAACTACGACGACATGGCCAACGTGGACGACGGCTCCTGCTTGGAACTCGACGTCTGTGGTGACTGCGGAGGAACAGGATATGCAGCTTGCATTGATCCCGAAGCAGACAACTACGACGAGGGTGCTTGCGTTGACGCCGGCTCCTGCATCTACATCGGCTGCACCGACCCTGAAGCTGACAACTACGACCCACAGGCGAACCAGGATCCTGTCGCAGTTGAATCAGGTCTGAACATCTCTTTGAGCGCCGGATCTTGGCCAAGTGAGATTTCTTGGACACTTGGCGATCTCTCTGAGGGCGCGCCATTCGACGGATTTGTGGCGCTTGCCCCAGGCACTTACACCATTTCTGGATCTGACTCTTACGGTGACGGCTGGAATGGCGCTGTCATGACCATCACAGACGCTGCCTCTGGCAACGAAACCACATTTGCCGTTGCAGAATCCGAGGGATCGATCGAAGTGGAGGTGACTGGTTCAGACATTGAACCTTGCTACTACCTCGGATGCACTGACGCAAATGCTGCCAACTTTGATGCCACTGCGACTGTGGACGACGGCTCTTGCATCTACCCAGGCTGTACAGATGCTGCTGCTGCCAACTACGACAGCATGGCCAACGAGGACGATGGATCTTGCATCTACCCTGGTTGCACCGACGCTGCCGCCTCCAACTACGACAGCATGGCCAACGAGGATGATGGATCTTGCATCTACCCTGGATGTACAGACGCTGCTGCTGCCAACTACGACAGCATGGCCAACGAAGACGATGGCTCTTGCATCTACCCTGGATGTACAGACGCTTCGGCGGACAACTACGACAGCATGGCCAACGAAGACGATGGTTCTTGCGAATGGATGGGTTGCATGGATGGTTCTTTGAACTCTCTTGGCGGATTCAACGCCTGCAACTACGATCCGATCTACAACGTGGAGGGTGATTGTGAGTACCCAGAACCCAGCGAATTCATCTCCATCGTGGACGGTGAAGCTGTGACTGAACTGGTGATCGCCTACGATTGTGAAGGCACCGCCCTCCCAGAGTACGATTTGGACGGCAACGGTGTGCCTGATCCCCTCGAAGCTCAGGGTTGCACAGATTCTGCCGCGGTGAATTACAACGCTGACGCCAACGTGAACGACGGTTCTTGCTTGTACGCTGGCTGCATCTACATGGCGGCTTGCAACTACGACATGGACGCCGACATCGACAACGGTAGCTGTGTGTTCGACTGCTTGTTGACCGGTTGTACCGACGCAGGTGCCATCAACTACGACTCTGCTGCGACCATGGAGGACGGCTCTTGCTTGTTCCCAGGTTGTCAGGACGAGGAAGGCTTGAACTACGACGCCTCTGCCAACTACCCAGGCGAGTGCATCTACCTCGAGCCTTGCCCAGGTGACTTCACCGGCGACGGCGAGGTGGACGTGAACGACCTCCTCGACTTCTTCCAGTTGTGGGGCAACGAGTGCCCTTGGATCCCAGGATTCGAGGACTGATCTCCTAGAAAGACTTCAACGTGAAACGGGTCGCCTTCGGGCGGCCCGTTTTTTTATGAGCAGAGGTGAGAACAGGGAAATGTGTTGGACTTCCTTCCTTTTCTGTTCAATCGCAGCATGGTGATGCGCAGGGATTGTCCAGGCCCTCATGGCCTCTGGAGGGGCAATCAATTCCAAGAACAAAGGCACGACTTGGCTGAAGAGTCTTGGTTTCCACGATGGGGTTGCTGCTGAGCTCCTTCACGCGATTTTACGACCGGCAATTCTACATCCGCACCAAACTGAGCAAGAACCACGTGGCCACGTTCAAGGACATGCTTTAGGCGTTTTGCAGCCATGAGAAACAACCTGGTCTTCGGCCATGCCTCTGTTTCCGGGGGCGGAGACCACATGGGCATGTCAGGCGCGTACCTCAGCGAACTCTTGAAAGAAGGAACAAGGATCAGCGCCTCAACTCCAACGACACGGTCGGCCATATCGCCTCTTCTAAGGCCAAAACGGGCATGAGTCCAAGCCAATTTCGCAAAATGGGCTAAATCAGCGGCGGTCGCCCACGAACTCCTTCACCACACGGCCGTCTGAAAACATGTGGAAGACCACCTGATTCTCTGGCTGGGCCACTTCCCTGCCCATCGCATCGACGGTTTTCAGCAAGCGCGGGGTGTCGACCGTCGGCAGCTCCTGGAGGCCATCCACGCCTTGCACGTCCACGGTGAACTCCACGCGCTCAGAAAGGCACGGGTTGAGTGAGGACATGGTCCAGTTGTAGTAGAAGTAGTAGTACGTGAATTCATTTTCCCCGAAGATGGTGGTGCCGGTGATGCTCGCCAGGCCGCCAACCTCATAGGGGAAGTTGACGTCTGCACCGTTGTCGTCGCGCCACAGGAACGGCTCTTCGTTGCCTGAGCGGATTTGGTAATCCTCGCCAGCCGGAAGCTCCGCATTGAGCACCATCACATTCTGGCCAGGGACGAGGGCTTGGGTGACCACATGGACGAGGTTGTCGTTGGTGTCGAGGATTTCCACGGTTTGGTTTCCCCCCTGCTCTGAATACACTTCAACGGACTCGAGCACCGCATCCTCATGCACGTCAAACACGAGCCAGTAGCCGGCGTTGAAGTGGTGTTGTCCATTCTCGAAATCAGGTGCAGCCTTGCCCCCCGTTGCGCCGAACTCGCCGTCCGAATGCGCAGCCCAAACCGAGCCATCCTCGGTGAGCAGCGGCAAGGTGTAGGACGCTCCCACCTCCAAGGCCTCGGGCGCGTCCGACGTGTCGAACCAATGCGTGCCTGGCTCGGCCGCGAACGTCACAGGCTCGGTGGTCTGCACGGCCGATTGGGGCGAGGGGGCGTCCACCTCGAAGCACGATCCGTCGTCGATGGTGGCGACCGCTGCGTAGTTGCACGCGTCTTCGTCCGTGCAGCCCACGCAGAAGAGCTCCTCCCCTTCGCATCCGCCACACACGTTGAAGTCGAGGCACGACCCGTCGTCCACCAGCGCGGAAGGGTCGTAGTTGCAAGCCGCCACGTCGGTGCATCCCGCGTCGCTGAGCTCGCCCGACAAGCGCAACAAGAACAAGCCCTCTTCCATGTGGGACACCGCGATGACGCCTGAAGGGAAGTATGGGTAGTTGGACCACGTCCCGTTGAATTGGGCCGCATCGCTTGAAGGGTACAAGTCGAAGTGTCCGACCTCCTCGAGCTCGCCCGCAGCGATGTTCCCAGCCGACAACACGCGCAGACCTGCACGGTAGTTGGATTGGTAAATCAGGGTGTCGCGGACGTACATGTTGTGGTCGATTGCGGCGACTTCAGACACGAAGGTGCCGATGAGCTCAGGCGCCGTCAAGTTGGACACGTCCCAAATGAAGGACGTGGTGTTCACCCCCAACTCCTGCTCGTCCAACTCGTCGTTGCTGATGAAGTAATGCTGGTCCTCCGTCAACCACCCTTGGTGGGTGTAGGCCGCCCCGTCGTACCCGCTGGCGCTGATGAGGGTGGCGTCCATGGGGTCGGTCACGTCCACGATGGTCACCGTGTTCTCGTTGCAGCAGAACGCGATTTCCTTGCCTTGGTAGTTCGCGTCCGGCCCGATGTAATTCACCACCTGGGCATCGTGGGTGTAGCCGTCGCCTGAGAATTCCCCGATGAGGGTGGGGTTCGTGGGGTCGCTGATGTCCAAAATGTGCAACCCCCCAGCGAACGTCGACGTGCCCACGCCGTAGGCCCGGGCCGTGGATTCGTTGATGACAATGTTGTGGGCGTTGCCCCAGCCGCTGTAGAGGGCGTCGGGGATGAGGGTTTGGGGTGGGTTCTCGATGGCGCCCAGCTGGGTCAAATCCACCACCTGCATCCCGTGCCCCCCGGCCTCCGACACGATGAAGGCATGGTTGTTGTGCACCTTGACGTCCCGCCACCACGAATTGGTCGTGGCCGTGGGCAAGTCCGCGACCATCACAGGGTTCAGCGGGTCGGAGATGTCGATGAAGGCGGTGCCGTTGGAGCGGCCCAAGATCACGTATTCCGTGCTGTCGGACGGGTCCACCCAGCCCCAGATGTCGTTCATCCCTCCGCCACCAACCTCGCCTGTGCCCATGACGGACATCAACTCCACGTTCTCGCAAGGAAAGTCCCCGGCAAAGCCATTGACGCAGGGGGTTTGGGCTGTTGCGGCGGTTCCAATCCACCCCAACATCACCATCAGGTTCCAATTCTTCAGCATGGCGCGAAGGTACGGGCAGGTCCAGGCCGGCACACCTTTGCAGAGGATGAAGGCTGCACTTGGCACGCACAAAAAAGCCCCGCACGTCTGTGCAGGGCTTCTGAGGTGGGTGGCTAATGGGATTCGAACCCACGACCCTCGGCACCACAAACCGATGCTCTAACCAACTGAGCTATAGCCACCGTGGTTCCCTTCAAGTCCATTTTTGGTCTGGAAGGGAGCGCAAAGATATTACACTCCTTCCAATGTCAAGCCCTTCCCATTGCGACTTCTTTGCCACCTTTGACGCATGGCGGACAAACTCCAAATCCTGCACGTGGCGAGCTGGTTTCCCTCGCAGGTGCACGCGAGTTTGGGCAACTTCATACTGCGGCACATCGACGCCATTTCAAGCGTGCATGGCGGAGAGGTTTGGGCGCCGGTGCCGGTCAAAGGCTCCATGGGCAGCCTCCAAAAAATGCGGACCGCCGACGGCGAAGGCCACTTGGCGTCTGGCCTTCCTGTGAAACGGCTCTACCACGCCGCGACGCGACCGCAGTTGCTCGGCGTAGCCCGCTCGGTGGCCGCAGAAGCCCGTCGCATGGATTGGAAACCTGACTTGGTCCACGTGCACGTCGCCCACCCTGCCGGTGCGGCGGCCGTCGCATGGGCCCAGCGCTGGGGCGTGCCGGTCGTCCTCACAGAACATTGGACGGGCTACCGCGACGCCAAAGCCACCCCGTGGTGGCGTCGCCGCGCGATCAAGGATGCGTTGAAAGGGGTCGATGTGGTTTGTCCTGTGACGGCCGACCTCGGCGCGTCCATCGCAGGGTGGGGCACCTCTACCCCGATGCGCGTTGTGCCCAACGTGGTGGACACGGACCGGTTCCGGCCCGCCGAAGTCCAAACCCTCGCCGGCGTGCCCGTCGGCGACGCCCGCCGCAAATTGGCAGGCGCCCCCTTGAACCGCATCCTGCATGTCAGCTCCATGTACGACGGCCAAAAGAACATCTCCGGCCTGCTCGAGGCGCTGGCCGCCATCTGCGGCCAGGACGCTTCTGTGCGCGCCACCCTGGTGGGCGGCGAAAAGGCGGACTTGGACGGGCACCAAGCCTGGATCGACGACCGCGGCCTGGCCGGCCGCATCCAACTCACCGGGCCCTTGGACCGCGACGGCGTGGTGAAGGCCATGCAATCGCACGACGTGCTTGTGCTCAACAGCCGCAGCGAAAATTTCCCATGCGTGATTGCCGAAGCTTGGGCGTGCGGCATGCCAGTCATGAGCACCGACGTCGGCGGCATCCACGAACACCTCCCCCACGGCCTCAGCGACCGAGGATGTCTGCTGCCCGCGCAAGCGGACGTCGCCTCGTGGACCGAGGCTTTTGACAAAGTCAAGAACACCGCCTGGGACCCCGGCGCCATCCGCGCCTACGCCTGCACGCATTTCAGCGTGGAGGCCGTGGCCCAAGCCTACGACGCCGTCTACCGCCTACTTTTGCAACCATGACCTCACTGCGCATCTTCCTGTTGTCGTGCCTGACCGGCGCCTGGATGGCCGGCGGCACGCTTTGGGCCCAAGGCTACACCGTCTACAACACCGGCGCCACAGCCGACGGGATGTTCGACGCCCACGGGGGCATTTGCCTGATGGGCGGCGCGTCTGAAAACGACGACGGCATGGCGTGGTTTCTGGAGCGGGCAGGAGGCGGGGACGTGTTGGTGCTCCGGGCGTCCGGGTCGGATGGCTACAACAGCTACTTCTTCAACGACCTCGGGGTGGACCTCCACCGCGTCACCACGGTGGTGTGCCAAAACGCCAACGCCTCAAGCGCGGAGGAAGTCTTGGATTTGGTGCACGGGGCGGAGGCCATTTGGTTTGCCGGAGGAGACCAAGCCGATTACCACAACCTCTGGCAAGGCACGCCCTTGAACGACGCCATCAACCACGCCTTGACGACCCGAAACATCGCCATCGGCGGCACCAGCGCCGGCATGGCCATCTTGGGCGGCCTGCGGTTCACGGCGGACAACGGGACCGTGTACAGCGACGAAGCCTTGGACGACCCGTACAACAGCTACATGACCTTGGACCAATCGCCGTTCCTGGACGTGCCCTTGTTGGCCCACACCTTCACCGACACCCACTTCGACAATCCGGAGCGCGAAGGCCGGCTGCTGGCCTTCATGGCGCGGGCATCCACGGATTGGGGAATCGCCGCCACTGCGATTGCATGCGACGAATACACCGCCGTGTGCATCGACCCAAGCGGAGAGGCGCGCGTGTTTGGCGAATCGCCGCAGTACGAGGACAACGCCTACATCCTGACCGTCCAATGCGACTTGGACAACCCTTCGCCGGAAGTCTGTGCGCCAGGGCAGCCCTTGACTTGGAACCACGGTGGGGCAGCTGTGCAGGTGTGGCGGGCCCTCGGCAACGCGGCGGGCTCCCACTCCTACCACCTTCAAGGCCCCGTCAACGCCAATGCTGGCAGCTGGCAGCGCTGGTGGGCAGAGCAAGGCCAATGGTTCAGCGACGTCGCAAGCCCAGGTGCATGTGTCTTCTCAGAGGCCGGCCCCTGCACCGAAGATGTGGATGGGGACGGCGTGGTGGGCACTTCAGACGTGATGCTGATGCTGTCGGAATTTGGCTGCGCTTCGGGATGCTATCTCGACTTGGACGGCGACGGGGTGGTGGGCATCTCGGACATTTTGGCCGTGCTCAGCCGGTTCGGCGACACCTGCTGAAGTCGCGTCTGCGCATCAATCCAAACCCAACAGCGAGGACACCCCCACCGGACGGCGCACCTCGTAGCCTTCTCCGTGGGTGAATCCTGCGGGACGTCCAAAACTCGTGGCCTTGCCCCGCACATGTTCCAGGAAGCCTGGGCCGCTGATGGGCGTTTCAGGCTCTTCGGAGGCCGGGTCGTGGAATTGGCTGCTGAACGCCAAAATGGCCTCGAACTTGGTGTCCAAGAACCCGGTGACGTCCACCACCACGTCGGGCGTGCGGTGCACGTCTTGGATGTAATGGTACACCGCCTTGGGCCGCCACGCCTCTTCCGGGGCGTCGTCTGTGCCCGTGACAATCTTCGGAAGGCCAGACAAGAAAGCGGCTTGGGCCACGAGCTCGGCCCCGCGTCCGTGGTCGGGGTGGCGGTCGTCCAACGCGTTGGCGAGCACCACGGCTGGACGCAAGCGTCGGATGGCGGAGATCACCAAACGCAGCGAGGCGTCGTTCACTTCGAAGAACCCGTCGGCGAGGCCGAGGTTTTCACGGTGAACCAGCCCAAGGATCTTGGCCGACTTGGCGGCTTCCTGGTCGCGGAGCGCCGCTGACCCCCTCGTTCCCAGTTCGCCCCGGGTCAGGTCGACCACAGCGCAGCGCTTGCCCTCGCTGGCCAGTTTGGCCAAGGTGGCCCCTGCGGACAATTCCACGTCGTCAGGGTGGGCCCCAAAGGCCAGCACGTCCACAGGATGTTGCGGTGTCGCCATGCTGCAAAGGTACTTCTCGCAGACAGGGACCGACTCAAGACACTCATTCTCAAAAATATTTCACTCATTCCCAATTTTAAGCCCCTTGTTCCCGTTACCTTGGAGGTGCGATCAATGAACATCGCGCCCCTGCAAGTGGTTGTACCATGCATCCAAACGCATCGACATGAACCACGATTCTTCTTCTGGCCACGACGTTTTGGTTTTGGGCGCGGGATTCGCCGGACTGGCGACCGCCTCCTACCTCGCCAAGGCAGGCCACAAGGTCAAAGTGCTCGAGCGGCACGACCGGCTTGGAGGAAGGGCGAGGAAATTCGAAGCCGAAGGGTTCACCTTCGACATGGGCCCCAGTTGGTACTGGATGCCCGACGTGTTTGAACGGTACTTCGCAGACTTCGGGTCGGAGGTGAACAAGGAAATGAACCTTGTTCGCCTCGACCCTTCTTACACCGTCTGGTTTGACGACGGTCCCCTTGAAATTCCTGCCGGATTGGACCCCTTGGCGGAGGTCTTCGAATCCATCGAGCCCGGCGCTGGCGACAAGCTGCGCGCGTTCATGGCCGAGGCCGAGGTCAAGTACAACATCGGCATGAACAAATTCGTGAACAAGCCTGCGCACAACGCGCTGGAGTTCGCGGAATGGCAAACCCTGGTGGACGCCACACGCCTCTCGCTGTTCACCTCGTTCAGCGCCTTCGCCAGGAAGCACTTCACGCACCCCAAGCTCCTTCAAATCATGGAGTTTCCGGTGCTCTTCTTGGGCGCCAAACCTGAGGACACCCCAGCGCTGTACAGCCTCATGAACTACGCGGACACGTGCCTCGGCACCTGGTACCCCATGGGCGGCATGAACGAAATCGTGCAAGCCATGGTGCGCGTGGCGGAACGCATGGGCGTGGAATTTCAGTGCAACGCAAAAGTCGCCGCCATCTTGGACGACGGCCGACGCGCGACCGGAGCTCGCTTGGCGGACGGAACCGAAGTGCACGCCTCGGCGGTGGTGGCCACAGGCGACTACCACCACGTGGAACAAACCTTGTTGGCGCCCCAATGGCGTCGGTACGACCAGTCGTACTGGGAAAACCGCACAATGTCCCCGAGCTCGCTGCTCTACTACGTCGGACTCAACACACGCGTCCCCGAGTTGCAACACCACAACCTGTTTTTCGACACGCCGTTTGGGCCGCACGCGGAGACCATCTACGACAGCATTTCGTGGCCAGACGACCCGCTGTTTTACGTGAGCGCTCCATCGCGCACGGACGAGGGCGTGGCCCCCGAAGGATGCGAGAACCTCTTCTTCTTGATTCCGCTGGCGCCAGGCTTGGACGAGCAAGGCGGCGAGCGCGACCGGTACTTCGAAGAAATCATGGTGCGGTTGGAGCGCCACCTTGGCCGGGACTTGCGGCCCCACGTGGTCTACACCCGAAGCTTCGCCCACAAGGAGTTTGAGCAGGAGTACTCGAGCTTCAAAGGGAACGCCTACGGGCTCGCCAACACCTTGCGCCAAACCGCATTCTGGAAGCCCAAAATGCGCAGCAAATTGCCGGGCCTTCACTTCGCCGGCCAACTGACCACCCCAGGGCCGGGCGTCCCGCCCAGCTTGATTTCTGGGGAGGTCGCCGCCGAGGAAACGAGTAAATTCCTGAAGCGCCACGGAGCCGTTGAACATGCAACCGCCCACGCGGGTTAATTTGATCATGGACGCCGTTCGCTTGTACAACGATGTGGCCGCTGAGTGCGCCAAGCGCACCACCAAGGCGTACAGCACGAGCTTTTCGCTCGGCATCCGCTTCTTGGCGCCTTCGCTTCGCGAGGCGATCTACAACATCTACGGCTTCGTGCGCTACGCGGATGAAATCGTGGACACGTTGCACGGTCCGCACCAAGCCGAGATGTTCGCCCGGTTCAAGGAGAACACTTATTGGGCCTTGGACCACGGCGTCAGCGCCAACCCCATCCTGCACGCATTCGCCCTGACCTCCGACAAGTACAACATCGATCGTGAGCACGTCGACCTGTTCCTGCGCTCTATGGAATGGGACTTGGACCGGACGGCGTACGACCGCGCGGGCTACGACGACTACATCGTCGGCTCGGCGGAAGTGGTCGGCTTGATGTGCCTGCATGTTTTCGTGTTTGGCGACCGTGAGGCCTACGGGCGGTTGTTGCCCAACGCACGCAGCTTGGGGGCCGCCTTCCAAAAGGTGAACTTCTTGCGCGACTTGAAGGACGACTTCGAAGACAAAGGCCGGGTCTACTTCCCAGGCGTGGACATGGCCGCGTTCAACGCCGGTGCCAAGCGCCAAATCGAAGAAGAAATCGCGGCCGATTTCCGGCACGCGTACCAGGGCATCGTGAAGCTGCCCAAAGAAAGCCGACTCGGGGTGTATGTGGCGTACGTCTACTACCAGCGGCTCTTCCAAAAAATCGCGGCGCTGCCCACCAACCGCATCATGGAAGAGCGCGTGCGAATCCCCAATCGCCGCAAGGCCACCCTGTTCGTGGGGTCGTACCTCCGTCACAGCTTCAACCTCCTCTGACCTCCATGGCCCGCGCGCTTGCCTGGATGCTTGTCCTGGGTACGCCCTCCCTCCTGCTGGGCCAAACCCACTCCGAGCTCTCTTCTTGGCGTGCCCTGTACCGTCAGACTGCCGAAGGCGGTCCCGCCGACAGCGCCATCGTCCCGATGACGGCCGCGTTGCAAGCCCACCCCAACAACGCGATTTGCGCGGCGTTTCACGCGACCGCCCAGCTCCAAAAAGCCCAGGAGTTGTGGAACCCGATCGACAAATTGACCACGTTCCAAACGTGGCGCCCTGTCCTGGACTCGACCCTGGAGGCCCTGCCTCACAATCCCGACTTGGCGCTGTTGCGCCTGGGCGTGCAATCGCACACCCCAAGTTTTTTGGACTACGACCAAGCCATGACCACCGACGCCCAGCATGTGCGGGGGGCCTTGACGGCGGGCCATTGGGACAACGATCCTGACCATGCGGTGTTTATCCAAGATTTCTTCACGTACCTTGAAACTGAAAAATGACACTTGCACCTTCTGAAAGCAATCTTGTGGTCGAAAATGTGATTCTTGTGGATCCAGAGGACCGAGAGCTCGGCACCATGGAAAAGATGGAAGCCCATCGACAGGGGGTGCTCCATCGGGCGTTCAGCGTCTTCGTGTTCAACAGCCGAGGCGAGTTGCTCATCCACAGAAGGGCGCTGGAGAAGTACCACAGCGGCGGACTGTGGACCAACACATGCTGCAGCCACCCCCGTCAAGGGGAAACCGTGGTGGAAGCGGCGCAACGTCGGTTGGTGGAAGAGATGGGCATGCGGTGTCAACTGGAACCTAAGTTTTCCTTCATCTACCGGGCGGATTTGGACCACGGCATGATCGAGCACGAGCTCGACCATGTGCTCATCGGGTACAGCGACGTCCCTGCAGAGCCCAACCCCAAGGAGGTCTGCGAAGTGAAATACATCGACGTGAAAGCCCTCGAGGCCGACATCGCCGAGAACCCAGACAACTACACCGCTTGGTTCAAAATCTGCTTCCCCGAAGTGGTGGGCACTTTGCTTCACGCGACGCGGTGAAAGACGTGGTGGTCGTTGGCGCCGGGGTCGGCGGTTTGGCCACGGCGGTGCGGATGGCCACGCGCGGTCACCGGGTGACGGTGCTGGAAGCTGGGAGCAGCGTGGGCGGCAAGCTGGCGGAGCATCGGGACGCGGGACACAGGTTTGACCGTGGCCCTTCCCTCTTCACCATGCCGGAATTGATGGAAGAGCTCGACCGCCTTGTCCCCGAAGGGCCCGAGCGGCCGCCAGCATTCGCCTACCGCACCCTGGACCGGAGCACCCACTATTTCTGGGAAGGAGAGCCTGAGCCCCTGGTGGCATGGACGGACAACCGCAAATTCGCCCGGGACGTGGAGGCGCGCTGGGGTTCACCGGCCAAGGCGCTGTTGCGTCATTTGGCCTCCAGCCGTGACGCTTTCGAGCTGACCCGCGGGGTCTTCTTGGAGCGAAGCCTCCACGACGTCAAAACGTACGCGAGCGCCGCAGCGTGGAAACTCCTCGGGCGGGTTTGGAAATTGCCCCTTTGGGGCACGTTGCACACCCACAATGCCAGGCAGTTCAAAGAGCCCAAGCTGCAACAACTGTTCAACCGCTACGCGACGTACAACGGCAGTGACCCATACCAGGCCCCGGCCATGATGCATGTCATTCCCCATTTGGAACATGGCATCGGCACCTTTTTGCCAGAAGGTGGCATGCGCTCCATCCCACTGCACCTCGAAAAATTGGCCAACCATCTCGGTGTGACCATCCACACGGAGTGCGCGGCAGAGCGGATCGTGCACGACGGTCGTCGCGTGACCGGGGTGAAAGACGCCCAGGGCCAAACGCACCCTGCAGACCTGGTGGTCAGCAACGCCGACTTGCACCCCACCTACCGCAAATTGCTTCCAGACTTGAATGCCCCAGAACGCATCTTGGGTCAAGAACGCTCGACGTCAGGCGTCATCTTTTACTGGGGCGTGCGTGGCCTCCACCCCAAGTTGGGCCTCCACAACATCCTGTTCAGCAAGGATTACAAGGCCGAATTCCAGCACATCCAGGAGCACGGCACGCCCGGTCCAGATCCCACCGTCTACATCAACATCACCTCCAAGGAAATCCCTGAGGACGCTCCTGCAGGCCACGAGAACTGGTTTGTGCTGATGAACGTCAAGGCAGACCCCGACCAATGGACAGACGAGGCCGTGTCGACGCTGAAATCGGAAGTGTTGGACAAGGTGGAACGCACGCTGGGAACGCGGCCGGACATTGTGTGCGAGCAGGTGCTTCGTCCCCAGGACATCGAAGGGCTTACGGGGTCTTGGAAAGGGGCGCTGTATGGCGCCTCGAGCAACTCCGCCGCCGCGGCCTTTCTGCGGCACCGCAACCAATCCACGCAACTGGATGGGTTGTACTTCTGTGGAGGAAGCGTGCATCCCGGGGGTGGGATCCCGTTGTGCTTGCTTGGAGCCAAAATCGTAGACGACCTTGCACACGCGTCATGAACCTTGTAAGCACATCTTGGCTGAAAGACCCTCGCATTTGGGGAGCTGTCCTGGTCATCCTTCACATCGTAGGGGCCACAGGGGTGGCTCTGGGCCACGCGGACTTGTTGCTTCCTTTGACTCCATTGAACCTGGTTGTGTGCGCTGGCGTGGTGATGGCTTTCACAGGCGACGAGAGTCCATGGCGGTGGTCGTTGACGATGTTCTTGGGCTTTGGCGTCGAAGTGCTGGGTGTGGCTACGGGGCTGCTTTTTGGCGATTACAGCTATGGCAAAGGTCTGGGCCCCAAAGTGCTTGACGTGCCGCTGCTCATGGGTGTGCTGTGGTGGCTTTTGCTGTTGGGCAGCCACCACACTTCGGAACGGCTCTTGGGCAGGAATGGCAGGGAAGTCTCCCCTTGGACGCGGGCCGCGCTGGCCGCCACCCTGATGACAACCCTCGACGGGTTGATTGAACCGGTGGCGATTCGGGCAGGCTGGTGGACCTGGCATCAAGGCGACATCCCTTGGACGAACTACCTGACCTGGTGGGTGGCTGCGTTCGGTCTGGGGCTCTTGTGGCGAGACGTGGAAGACTTGAAAACAAACCGACTTTCAGGCTTGTTGTTGATGGTGTTTGCAGCCTTTTTCGTTGCATTGAATTTGTTGCCCTGGACCCTCTGACCATGACCATCTCCTCCATCTCCATTGTGTTGGCCACGTTTTTTGCCATGGAAGGTGTGGCCTGGCTCGCCCACAAGTATTTGATGCATGGAGCCATGTGGTTCTTCCACGAAGACCACCACAGCAACGGCCCGGGCTTCTTCGAGAAGAACGACGCCTTCTTCCTGATTTTCGCCATCCCCAGCGCATATTGCTTCGTGACCGGCAGCATTTACGCCGACTTCAGGTTCTGGATCGGGGCGGGCATCGCGTTGTACGGGTTGGCCTATTTCCTGGTGCACGACGTATTCATCCATCGCCGATTCAACTGGTTCAAGCGCACGAACAACGCTTATCTCATGGCAATTCGCAAAGCCCACAAGGTTCATCACAAACACTTGGGCAAGGAGGATGGCGAGTGTTTTGGGATGCTCTTTGTCCCGCCTCGTTACCTTCGTGAAGCGCGGAAAGCCCTGCGCAACCAACGACAACGTGCATGAACGACTGGACCTACCTCTGGGTGAATGTGGCAGTGATGGCCGTGCCTTTCGTCGCCAGCTTTGACCGTCGGGTGGGGTTTGTGAAGGAGTGGAAACATTTCTGGCCAGCATGCCTGCTGACCATGGCCGGGTTCATCGCATGGGACATCGCGTTCACAGCCCAAGGCATTTGGGGGTTCAACGACGACCACCTCTCGGGACTTGGGCTTTGGGGGCTGCCGTTGGAGGAATGGCTGTTTTTCATCACCATACCCTACGCATGCGTCTTCACCTACGCGTGCTTCAAAAAGTACTTTCCCCAACACCCATTTGGATTTGGCCATCGTTCGATCACGACGGCTGTGGCTGTGCTCTGCATTGGCTTGGCCTTCGGATTTTGGGACCACGCGTACCTCGGGTTGACGAGCGCGCTCTGCGCCGTGTGGCTGATTGGCGTGTTGGCCAAGTGGCGTCCCTGGATGGGGCATTTTTGGTTTGCCTACACCGTGTTGCTCGTGCCATTCATCCTGAGCAACGGGGTGCTCACGGGAATTGAGTTTTGGAAGTATCCGATGCTTCACAACCGCCCAGAAGTCATTGCCGACCACATCGTGTGGTACAACAACGACCACAACTCAGGCTGGCGGATCTTCTCGATGCCCGCCGACGATCTGCTGTACGGCCTGCTCCTGATTGGGATGAACGTCAGCTTGTACGAGGCCTTCGCTTCCCGCGGAAAAGACGTCGGCAACGTGATGGTCTGAACCGATCTGCTTTTTCACCTTATGGCCTGCAAGACCGCCGTCACAGGACGGTGGTCGCTCAACTCAACGCGATGGGTGTCATGCGAGACGCACTGCAACGTCGTGTCGGCCAGGATCCCGTCAATCCGCAAGCCCGGAATCGCCCCAAGGTGGGTTCCTCCAGGCCCCCAAGAGGCCGCGACGAACGTGTCCTCGACCCGACTTCCACGAAGGGCGTGCATGGCATACGACATGGGCGTGTCGTTGAAATCGCCGGCCACAATCACAGGGTAAGGACTTTCCTCCATCCGCCGCACCAATTCCTGTGCTTGCAAGGCCCGGGCTTTGGAAGCGTTGGTGATGAGCCCCCACAAGCGGGCCCCTTCCTCCCGGCTTGGTCCCTCTTCCACCGCGTCGTAGTCGGCGTGGTCGAAGTGCAAGCTCTGGAGGTGAACGTTGAACACCCGGACCATGCCAGCTGGCGTCTCCACATCGGCTTGCAGCACACGGCCTCTTCCAGCTCCCTCATCTTCAAACATGTAGGTCGTCCAGTCCTTTACCGGGTACGAACTGGCGAGCGCAGGCCCCGCCTCGCGGGGCCACGTGAACAGCCGGCGTCTGGGCTTGAGCCACGAAAAACCGGCCGACCGCAGCGTGGCCTTTCCACGCTTGGGAAATTCTTGGAAACACCAAATGCCGTCGGGCTGCTCCGCCAACCATGTGGCAATGTCCTCGCGGGTTTGGTCGCCATCAAGCCACTCAAACTCATCCAAACGCCGCACGTTGAACGTGGTGACTTCAAAGCTGTCTTCCGACACAGCCACGTCTGGTTTGGACAGGCCCACGGAGAATACGTGTGAGAACGACGGCCAAGTCAACAGCAACACCGCGAGGGGCCCCAACGACTTCAGCCACCGGAACGACGTCAACCGCCAAACGGTCCCCACCGCCAACAAAGGGTACGCCACCCCATAGACGTAGGCTGCTGGGGCCAACCAAGGAACCCACGCAGGCGACACACGCGCCGCCACTTCACCAAAGATCACAAGCACCAGACCGGGCAGCACCAAAAGGGTGGCAGAATCCCATTTCCTCGGCTTGGGTGTGGACTCAGTCCGCGCCTTGGACGCCGGCTTCTTGGGCACCGGCTTCTTGGACGCCGGCTTCTTGAGCACCGGCTTCTTGGACGCCGGCTTCTTGGACGTTGGCTTCGACTTGGAGGCGGAAATTGGTTTCTTCGCCATGGTCAGCGCTGACTTTGCTCAAACAAGAACCGCTTGTCTTCGGTGGACAAATGGTCGTAGCCGTGCTTGGAGATTTTGTCCAAGATGGCGTCCAGACGCGCTTGACGATCCGCCTTGTCCGCGTTGAATTCGTCGTCCGACATCGGCGCACGCGATTGGGTGCGCTCCTGGGCCTTCCATCGGCTGGAGGTCGACGCACGGAATTTGTTGCGCTTGCGACGCGGCACTTGAATGCTGCCCGACATCACAGCGTCCAGCGCCCATTCCAGCCACCCCACCAGGTTGACCCCTTTCATGTCCTGCTTCACAAGCAACACTCCAAACAACGCCCCCCCGAGGTGGGCCACATTCCCTCCAGGGTTGGCGCCTTGACTCAGCCCGAAGTAATCCAGCACCACGTACCCCCAGAAGAGGTGCTTCAACGCGACGGGACCAAACAGAATCAGATTGAACTTGGATTCAGGGCGCAATGTGGCGGCTGCGCCAAACACGGCCATCACCGACGCCGACGCCCCGAGGGCGAAAGTGCTTTCTCCTTGAAGGGGTTTGAACCCGTTGGTGAGCACGAAGTAGGCCAAAAAACCCGCCAGCCCGCCAGCCAGGTAGGTGCTCAACAACCTGCGCGACCCCACTTCCGCCAGGTAGAGCCGACCCATCCACGTCAAAAGCAACATGTTCATGGCAAAGTGCCAAATCCCTTGGTGCGTGAACATGTGGGTGACCACACTCCAAGGCCGTGAAGCCAACACCTCCAACTTCCAAGAGGTCGCCAGCAACCAAGCGCCGTCCGCAGGCCACACCGCCGACACGCCGCCGCCCGTCAGCCGGTCTGTGGCCTCCAAGGTGACCACAAGGAGAAGGACCAGGCCATTCAACATGCACAAGCGCCGCAGCATGCTGCTTGCTGCCAGAATCTCTTTCGTCCGTTCAAACATGGCTCAATAGAAATGTCCGCGGTCCTGCTGCCAACGCTTCAACAAAAAATACCCAAACACCATGCCTCCGAGGTGGGCAAAGTGCGCCACGTTGTCGCCCGGGCTGTTTTGCAAGGCAAGCATCAACTCAATCGCGCCGTACCCCAAGACAAAGTACTTCGCCTTGATGGGGATCGGCGGGAAGAGCAACATCAGCCGGGTGTTGGGGAAGAGCATGCCAAAGCCCAGCAACAAGCCAAACACCGCGCCGCTCGCCCCCACCACACGTCCAAACACCGACTCCAAGACCCGCGTTCGCATCAACGGGCTCGCCTCGGACGAAATGAACTGCTCAGCCGCCGGGAAGAAGGTGCCGAACTCCGCGTAGAACTGCAGTCCGATGACCAACTCGTGGAGCACGAACGCCCCAAGCCCGCAGGCCATGTAGTAGGTCAAGAACCGTTGCGGCCCCCACACGCGCTCCAGTTGGGAGCCAAACATGTACAACGCGAACATGTTGAAGAAGATGTGCCCCAGGTCCCCGTGCATAAACATGTGGGTCACCAATTGCCAGGGCTGGAAAAAAGGCGAACCCGGGTACGTTCCGGCCAGCAACGGCACCGCTGCGTCCCCAAGCAACCCCGAGCCGAAATACATCAGTACGTTGAGGATGATCAGGTTCTTGACGACTTGAGGGGTGTTTTGAAGCATCAGTTGAACAGGTTTTGAATGTCCGACCCAGACCAGATCGCCTGAGTCACGCGCCCCATGGGGTCCACCGCGGGCGTGTCGCAGGCCCACAAGGCCTGCACCAAGTTGCGACGGGCCTCCAACGGCAAGGTCGCTTGGCCCGACATGGCCGTGCGCTTGGCCCATTGTTTGGCCCAGAGCACGCGACGGTCCTCCTCCCCTTCCCATTGCCCGTCGTGGTACGATTCCAAGATGCCGTCAATCGCCTCGCGCAGGTGGCTGGCCAAATCCGAGGGCACGGCATGAACGGCCACCGTCTCGGCGTCCACCTGACGAAGGTCCAGACCCATGCGTTTCAAGTCGGCGTCCACCTCCACGAGCGCGATCACTTCCGCTTGGCTCAAGGTGATCTCCTCGGGAACCAAGAGGGTTTGGCTCACGGTGGCCGAGGTCTCTTGGGCGAGGTAGCGTTCAAACAGCACGCGCATGTGGGCCCTGCGAGCGTGGATCACACACAAGCCCTCGACCGTCGGCACCATCAAGTATGTCCCCTGCCATTGCAACACCTCCAAACCCGAATCTTGAGACGACATGACGAGCTCCGCAGGGGCCTCAGGCTCCTCCGCTTGGGGGTCAGGGGTGTCCATGATTTGGTACAACTCCTTCCAGCCATCTGCGGAGGGACGAGACGGCTTCAAGGCTCCGGTCGACCAGCCGCCATGGGCCTGGCCGAGGGTCGGGGCGCGGAAGGGGTTGTAATCCGGGTTGACCTGCACGCAGGGCTCCGACACGGTGGTGCCGGGCTTCAGGTCTGAAATCTGAAGTCCCGTCTCGGCATCGAAGTCCAACGTCGGCGCCACGTTGTGGGCCCCGAGCCCGCGCTTGACGGCCGACTTGAGGATCGCCAAGATGGGCTGTTCCTCGTCAAATTTGACCTCGATCTTCGTCGGGTGGATGTTCACGTCAAGGCGGACGGGATCCACCGTGAGGTACAAGGCGTACAACGGATGGCTGCCTTCGGCGATGAGCTCCTCGTAGGAGCGAACAATGGCGCGGTGCAACAGCCCGTGCTTGACAAAGCGGCCGTTGACGAACAAGAATTGCTCGCCACGCGTGCGGCGCGCCGAATCCGGCTTGCCCACAAAGCCCTCCACCTTGACAACGTCGGTGTCTTCTTGGACAGGCACGAGACGCTCGTCGTGTTTGGGCCCCAAAATGCCCACCACCCTCTGACGTAACGTCCCGGGCTTTAGGGAAAACAGGCTGTTGCTCTGGTGGGTCAGCGAGAACGAAAGCCCCGGATGGGCGAAGGCCACACGCTGAAATTCATCCACCACATGGCGCAACTCCACGGCGTCGGACTTCAAGAAATTCCGACGGGCGGGCACGTTGTAAAACAGGTTCTTCACATGGAAGGTGGTGCCCACGGCACGCGCCTTGGGTTCTTCGCCGGTCACCTCGGACCCATGGCACGTCAACTTCACCCCCACCTCCGCGGCTTCCTGGCAGGTGGTGACCTCGACGTGCGCGATGGCCGCAATCGAAGCCAGCGCCTCACCACGGAAGCCCTTGGTGGCCAAGTTGAACAGGTCGTCCGCCGTGGACAGCTTGCTCGTGGCGTGCCGAACGAAGCACAGCCGCGCATCCTCGGCCGACATGCCGGATCCGTTGTCCACGACCTGAATCGACGTCCGTCCCGCATCCAGCACGTGCACCTCGACCGAAGTGGCGCCGGCGTCCACGGCGTTTTCCATCAACTCCTTGACCACCGAAGCGGGCCTCTGAATGACTTCACCTGCGGCAATTTGGTTGGCCACGTGGTCCGGCAAGATGTGAATCGTTTGGCTCATCCGTTGGCTTTCATGAATTGCAGGAACCCTCCGTAGTCTTGGGATTCAATCCAAAGGATGGCCCGGTAGGTCAAATACACCAGCACCAACGCCACCCCTGCGGCCCGCAGGGCGGCCATGCGGCTGGCCCGAACCGAAGCGGCCCGCCTGGCCGCGCGGCCCTCAGACGACTTGCCACCTTGCCTAAAGCGAATCGGACGCGGGGCGTCTTGGGACGCGCCGTAGACGTCCTCTTCCACACGCCGCTTTCGCTCCTCCCATTCTGGGCGCGCTTCCGGCAGGTGACGGGACTTGAATTTGAACGATCGGGGCTCGGTCCTCACGTTCCGAAAAGGGCCTCGAAGTTTGGGCGCTTTCATCCTGTCGAAGGTACGGGGTCTCAGGCCTGGGAAAGCTCAAATTCCGTCAACACCGCATCCACATCCCGTCCACCGTAATGGTCCAGAACGCGGCGCAAGACGCGCTCCACGCTCGCGTCAGGACACGACGCGCCTGACGTGATCAACACCGTGGGCACCTCGCCGGCAGCGCCTTGCTCGGGGAACGGGTCGGCCGTGACCTGGATCGACCCGTCGTGGATGTTGAAATGGTGCACGCCGTCTTCCTTCCATTCCAGCTCGTTGCGCACGAAGAAGGTCGTCAGCGTCTCCTCGCACAATTCCACCAAATGCGACGTGTTGGAGCTGTTGTATCCGCCCACCACCAAGGCCAAATCTGCCCCTCCCGCCAACAGAGCACCGCGGGTGGCGCTTTGGTTGTCGTTGGTGGCGTAGCACAAGGTGTCTCGGGTGTTCGCGAATTCGCCCTCTTGGTCGGCATCCACGGCCACTTTGATGCGGTCCGCGATGGCCTGGGTGTCGGACGCCAGCATGGTGGTTTGGTTCACGACCCCCACGCGACGCAGGTGCTCGTCAGGCTTGAAGCCCGGCGTGGTGCGACCTTCGAACTTGGTCCAAAACCCCGCCAAATCGACACGCCCCGCCTCCATCCACTGCGCCAGCCACTCGGCCTCTGCGCCGTCTTTGACAACCAAGGCGTGCCCCGTCTCCGCGGCGTGGGAAAAGGTGGCGCGGGTTTCCTCGTGCTGAGGCTTGCCGTGGATGACCACCGTGTAGTCCTTGCCTCCGAGCTGGGCCGACCGTTTCCACACCTTCTCCACGAAGGGACAGGTCGTGTTGTATTTCTGCACGTCCACACCGAGCTCGGTGAGCTTCGCCTCCAACTCGGTGGTGGTCCCGAAGGCCGGCACGATCACCACATCTTCCGACGTCAATGTCTCCAGCGGCACCAAGGACTTGCCCAAGGTGTCCTGCAGGAATTGGACCCCGCGGCTCTGTAAATCGGCGTTCACCTCCGGGTTGTGGATCATTTGGCTCAACAAATAAATCCGCTTGCCGGGGTTCTCTGCAATGGCCTTGTAGCTGATTTCAATCGCGTTCTCCACCCCAAAACAGAACCCAAAGTGACGCGCCAGCTGAATCCGTACCGACCCGAAGTCCAACACGCTCGGCGTGAAATCTTGTTTGCGGGGATCCCGCGCTTTGCGACGTGCTTTGACCCGAGAAATGATGGGGCTCCGGTAGAAATCGGGGATGTCGAAACTGCGCATGGTTCAAAAATACCTCTCCCAATCGCAACCAATCAGGCGAGAGTCACGTTCAATCCAACGACGACATTGAACAACTTTCCCGGATGGACCGGTGGGCTGACCGCCCGCCACGGGACCCCAAAAGGAGGCTTAGTCCTCCTTTTGTTGCTTTTGGTCTCGGCGTCTCGCCAGGCCCTCGGCGCTGTCAAACGCACGTCGCAGCGCCGCGTTCCACAACCCTTCGCTTCGCTTCGCCACGCGCCGCACATCTTTCACCACGTCCACTTGACGTGATGGGCCGTTTGCCAATTCGACCAAAGCCAGCCGCTGCACCAGGACCGTCTGCAATTCAGGGACGTACGCAAGGAATGGCCAGTCGGCCGTCTTCACGTCGACGTGAACCTCTTCTGATTGACTCAACCACTCGAGGGTCCATGCGTCCAGCGCGCGCACCACATCTGGACAACCGTCCAACCCCACATCCATGCGCCAGGCGATGGCTTCGCGCACCCAAGCCTCGTGGACCTGACCCTGTGCAGGCCATTCTGGCGGGCCTGAACAGGTCAAGCACGCCCAACACCACGGCCAAATCCAAGCCCACATCTCAGGCTTCGATCTCGCGTTCTTCAAACACAATGCCCAGGTCTGCCAGTCCGGCGAGAAGAGGCTCGTAATACGTTTTGGACATGGGCACGTCCACGCCCGTGGTGCCAAAGGCGCCTTCGAGCATCGGCTTCACCGCCAACGCCATGGGCAAGCCCACCGTGTCGCTCATGGCGGTGAAGGTGCTGTCCTTCCCCTCCAGGGACAGGCTGGAAGTCTTGGCCTTGCGCACACCCTGGAGGTCGTATTCGAATTTGTGCCACATCACGATCATGTCTCGGTCTTCGGCACCCAAAACCCATTTGTCGGTGACCAAGGCTTCCACAATTTTGGCTGGAGTTCCTTCAAGGCCTTCCGGCCCAATGCGATCGTCGAACAGGCCCAGCCACGCCATCTTGTCCAACGCCTCGTCCGCCGCTCCCGTGGCGCGGGCCACCGCCTCGCGCACATCCTGAACCGCATCCAAATGGGCGGGCAGGAACGTCCGCGTCCAAACGGCCCAGGTCGTGCCTGCAGGCCACGTCAAGCGGACGTCGTCGCGAACCATGCCCAATTGAACGAGCACGTCCCAGGCCTGGCAGTAGCCCTCTCCGCGCAGGGTGCCACGCACGAGGGACTGAATGCCCTGCAGGCCGTACAGTTCTTGATAGCTGAGAGAGTCACGGTTGGGGTACCCGTCGTAACGACGGCCTCCCACCTCCACCGGCGTCAACGCCTGGAAGGTCTTGTGTGGCGGCACCATGCGCACCCGACCACGGTCCAAGAACGTGGCCGCACCGCCCTGCCCTGCCAGCACCACGTTGCGTGGGTTCCAGCTCAGCTTGTAATGCCATGGGTTGTCATCAGATGCAGGAGCCACGAGTCCACCGCAGTAGGAAGCGAAGGCCACCATGGTGCCGCCCGCTTCCCGAATCTCATCGATGACTTGCATCGCGCTCATGTGATCGATGCCGGGATCCAACCCCATCTCGTTCAACACCAAAACTCCTTTCTCCTTCGCCCGTGGATCCAGGGCTTGCATGTCGTCGGAAACGTAACTGGGCGTCAACACATGCACCCCGGCCTCGATGGCCACACGCGCGACCTCGGGGTGCATGAATGCCGGGAGCATGCTGATGACCAAATCCGCCGACGCGATGCGGGCGTCGCGGTCCGCGGCGTCAGTCACAGACATCTGAAACGCATGGCCGTGGGGATGACCTTGAACCTTGGATTGCGCCGCCGCCAAGTCCAGGTCGCCCACATGAATCTGCCAGCCCTCGCCCTCCGATTGACCCAACAAATGAGCGATCAAGGAGGAGCTGCTACGCCCTGCGCCGAGGACCAAAATCACCTTCTGTGCATCCATGCCAGAAAGGTAGGGCGGGCGAGATGGACCTGGCCCAGCTCCCTCAAGGAATGCCTACCTTCGAAGCCAGATAAAATGAACCCCATGACTTTGTGCCGTCCCTCTTCTTTCATCTTCACCTTGGCATTCGCCATGTTGTCGCTGACTCTGCCAAGCTGCAACGGATCCAAAGCCTTTGTCAAGCGCGCGGCCAAAATGGAAGCCGCAGGCATGATGCCCCAGGCAGCCAACTTGTACTACACCGCAGTGATGAAAAAGCCCACCAACATCGAAGCCGTGGTGGGACTTCAGCGTTCAGGCCAGGTGGTCTTGGGCCAGCACATCGCCGAGTTCGACGAGGCCGTGGCCTACAACAACCGCCAAATCGCCCTGAGCGCTTGGGACAAGGCCGTCGCTTGGGACAAGAAGTTGTCCGCGGTGGGGGCGGATTTGGCCTTCCCAGAAGCCAAACGAGCCATCTACGAGGGTGTGAAAAACGCCCACCTTGACGAGACCTACCGCGACGCCAACGTGCTGCTGGAGCAAGAGAACTTCGCCCAAGCGCTGTTGAAGTTCGACGAGGTGCTTCGGTTGGATCCTGCGTACCACGACGCGGCCGCCCTGCGCAACACGGCCTACTGCGAGCCGCGTTACCGCGAGGGTGTGCTTGCTCAAGAGAACGAGCAACTGCGCAGCGCACACAAAGTTTTCAAGGAGATCGTGGATGCCGACGCAGGCTACCGCGACGCCGCCGACCGCCTTGCTCAGGTGCTGGAAGACGGCCGATTCACCGTGGCGCTGACCGAATTCAAAAACGGGTCGAGCCGCATCAACGTGGAGGTCAAGCTCCAGTCGTTGGTGGAGGAAGCGCTGATGGGATCGAGCGACCCCTTCTTGAAAGTGGTGGACCGGGAAAGTTTGGCAATGATTTTGCAAGAACAAAGCATGGGCTTGAACGGACTGACCTCGAGCGGCGACGTGGAAATTGGGAACCTGCTGGGTGCGAAGGCACTCTTGAAGGCCACCATCACCACCTGCGATCAACGTCAGAGCCGATTGAACCGAACCAACAAAACAGGCTACGAATCCTACCGTGTGGAACGCGTGAACGAAGAAGGCAAGAAATACTACGAGACCAAGTACCGCACGGTCTCGTACCGCGAGTACTACCAAGACGCCTCGGTGGATGTGGCCTGTACCTTCAAGTTCATCTCCACGGTGACTGGCGAGGTGGTGTCCACCCAAACCGTGTACGGACGGGCGTCGGACAACATCCGCTACATCGACTACGGCGGAAACCGCAACACGTTCTACCTCGGCGGCAGCACAGGTGCTCGCACAGGAAGCACTGGCCGTTCCGACCGCGAGCGCTTGATGAACGCGCGCCGCACGATCAAGAGCGGAGACGCCCTGACCGAAGAAGCTTGCTTGCAGCTCGCGAGCCAAATCCAAGGCAACATTGAAAGCGAATTGCTGAAACTGATCCCCTGACCCCCAACCCTGAATGACACTCCGCCACCTCCTTTGGACCCTCACCGTCGCAAGCATGGTCGCCGCGACGGGTTGCGCTGGCGGCAAAAAGGTGGCGTCCTCTGCGCCCGAGTGGACGTTCAATTCTCCAGTCCTTTCCGCGCACTACGTGGGCATCGGCTCCGCGTCCAAACTGATTCACCCCCTTGACGCAGATGCCGTGGCCAAGCAACAGGCCTTGGACAACATGTCCCGGGACATCCGTGTCCAGGTGCAATCCACCTCCACGGCCTCCACGCTTCAAATCAACAGCTGGCTCTCGGAGTCGTTCTCAGCCCAATCGACCAGCACCACACAAGAAGACCTGGAGGGGTTTGAATTGGTCGACACCTACAGCACCGAGTCTGAAGTGATGGTCTATTACCGGTTGAGCAAGGCCAAGCATGCCCAAATCCAGGCTGCCAAACGGGCCGCCGCCATGGAATTGGCCTTGGGACACCTCGACGACGCCACCACTGCACGAGGCCAAGCCAACGTGCAGCAAGCGGTGGACGCCGCCATCCGAGGATTGGATGCGATTCGGCCATTCATGGACAAACCCTTGGTCGCCACGCGCCCCTCTGGGGAAGACGTGAACGTGACTCAAGCCTTGATTTCCATGCTCGACGGCAGCATGACGAGCCTGGCTTTGGCCACCCCCGACAGCGCCTTGACCCTGCATGTGGAAGACCAATTCCGCACCCAACTCGAGGTGACCGTTCTGCTGGACGGCCAGCCTGCACCCAACGTCCGCCTCGACTACCGCTACCACCGCGGCGACCTGCCGACGCGGGGCACCGCCACGAGCGATGCACGCGGTGTGGCCGCCATCACCCTCGAGAAATTCGAGCCCGGCGTGACAGGAACCACGCTGGAGGTTCAGGTGGACCCCATGGCCTTCGTTGAAGGTCTGCCCCTGGCCCACCCCTTTCGGCAGGCCGCACGCGGACTCACCAGCGCGCCCCTCCGAATTGACGTCAAGCTCCAGCCTGTCGACCTGGTGCTGCAGGTGGAGGAGCGTGCATTCGGAAAACGGCGAGACCAAGACATCTTGGCCCCCAGCGTGAGGCAAGCGCTGCAACAGGCCGATGTGCGACTGGTGCAAGCGCATCAAGTGCCAGACGCCATGGTGCTGACCTTGGAAGCGGATGCGCGCCCAGGGGGAGGAGGACAGGGCCTGCAAACGGTGTACGTCGACATGGTGGGCACGGTGACCGATGCCGAGGGCAACGTCGTCTACACCCAAACCATGACGCGCATCAAGGGCATCCAAATGGACTTGCCACGCGCCACGGACGCCGCATACGACAAAGCGACCGAGCAACTTCAGGACGAATTCATCCCAGGACTCGTTCGACTTTGGCACGGTTTCTGAACTTCCTTCCCACGAAAGCGAATTACTTTACCCCAAACTTCAACGCATGATCCTTCGCCTCATTCTCCCCCTGACCCTGGCCGCTGGCACGATGTTGCTCGCCAGCTGCAACGGAAGCAAGACCATGACCCCCAAGCAAGCGGGCGAGGTTGAAATCCTGGAGTACTGCTCCAGTGAAGATTACCGCAGCGACAAAAACTTCTTTAGGGCCACCGCCACAGGCGAAAGCATGAGCCGCGAAGCCGCCAAGAAGATTGCACGCTCCAACGCCGAGGCGATGCTCGCGAGGACCATCAAGTCCACCATCGAAATCGTCACCGACAACTACGTGAGCAGCTCTAAATACAACAACGTGGAAGAAGTCACAGAGACGTTCAACGACCTCGCACGCACCGTCGTGGACCAGCAGCTCTCTGGCGCCATCACCGCGTGCAGCCGGTTGACCCAAAAGCCCGACGGCAACTACGTGAGTTACCTCGCAATTGAGTTGAGTGGGTCGGACTTGGTGTCCAAGTACAACGAACGCCTCTCGGACGACGAGCGCATCCGCGCCGAATACAACTACGAGCGCTTCAAAGAGACTTTCGAAGCCGAAATGGCCAAGCAACGCTGAGCTGAGTCAAGCCAAGCCTTGAGCAGCGCCTGACCCTCGTGGGTCAGCACGGACTCAGGATGAAACTGGACGCCCGCAACGGGCAGGGAAAGGTGGACACGCGCCATCGGCCATCCCTGCGTGTTGCGGGCGATTGTGTTGTACGCATCGCTGCCGGTGGATTCATCCACCACCCAACTGTGGTAATGCCCGACTTCCATGGACACGGGCATGTCCTTCCACAAATCCTCCCAGCGCGGCAATTCGTGATCCCAGTCCATCGAGGTCACCCGGCCGTGCAGCGGCTCGTCCATGTTGGCCAATGCCCCACCGTCCAGAACATGGATGGCTTGCATGCCCAGACAAACCCCAAGCACCGGCACCCCGCGGTCCACCGCCTCCTTCAACACGTCCAGCAGCTGTGGATGCTCTTCCGGCAGTCCGGGGCCAGGCGAAAGCACAAGGGCGTCGGTTTGGGCCCAATCTGAAGCTTGCCATTGCCCTTCTTCCACGACACGGACATGGGCCCCACAACGCTCCAAGTCGTGGACCAAATTCCACGTGAAGGAGTCGAGGCAGTCGAAGAGGGTGATGCGCATGGGTTAGCTTTGGGCTTGAACAAAAGTACCATGAGCCAACGCATCCACACCGACGAAGGCGCCCAACCCGTGGCCGCCTACAGCCAAGCCACCCAGGCAGGCCCTTTGGTGTTCGTGAGCGGCCAAATCCCCTTGGTGCCCAACACCGGAGAATTGCTTGGGGACGACATGCAGCGCGCCACGCGCCAGTGCATCGCCAACGCCGAGGCCATTCTGCGCAAAGCCGGCCTGACGCTCGATCACGTGGTGAAAGCCTCTGTCTTCCTCACCACCATGGACGACTATGCGGACATGGATGCCGCCTACCGTGACGCGATGCCAGCGCCTTACCCGGCTCGAGAAGCTGTGGCGGTCCAAGCCCTGCCGAAAGGCGCACGTGTCGAAATCTCGATGATCGCAGCACACCCCTGAATCCCCTACGCCATGTTCTTCAAGAAGTTCTTGCACTACCTCAACCCCCTCAACCTCTTCAAGAAAAGCGAAGGAGACGGGTTGAACCTTCGGATGATGCATGGCATCAACAAAATCAGCTTCTTCGCGTTTTTGGTGTGCTTGACGGTGATGCTCTACCGCTGGATCTTGCGAAGCTGACGGGCACTTTGGGAACCGTCAGAAAAGGAACTGACCGTTTTGGCCCCTAGCTTCCAGCTTGAGGTCCCGCAGCAGCGCCGACTTCACGTTCAGCCGCAACGAGAAGCTCTTTCGCACACCGAATGGAATCCAGTTGAAACTGAATTCCCAGCAGTGCAAGTCCACGTAAAAGTTCAAGTTGGTGGGGGTGAATTCCCGCCTCGCCAAATCGTACCCCGACTGCACGTCCAACCGGTGCTTGCCCATGACCTGAATGCCGCCGCGCGCAGTCAACGCATGTGTCACCACGCTGGAATCACGCAAAGCCGACACATTCCATTGGCGGGACACGTTCACATTGTAATCCAACCGCATGTTCCAAGGGGCCGACGACCCCTCTTTGGATTTCAGTGATGTGCCCACCGCACCAGTCAATCGCTTCAACCGAACCAAGCCCGATCCTTGCGACACCAGGTAGGTGTCGATCGTCTGACCGGTGACGCTGTCGCGGGCATACGGTGAATGGGTGGCGTTGAGGTTGACGTTGACCCGATTGAACAAACTCGTAAACGCACGAGTTTGAATGTCAGACATCTGCATTGAGTCAGCTACAAAATTAAATGAACCTGTTGTACTCAAGTTGTCCAGAAGTTTCACCTTGCGAAGCTCTCCGGTTTCTCGGTCGGCCACCTTGGCCTCCAAGTTTTGAGAAAGCCCAAAATTCAACGACCCCGCCTCCCGCGCATCCGTCGGCACGAACCGCCCAAGCGCGTAGGGATTCCACCCGAAGTCTTCGCCTTGGGAAGTGGTGATGGTCCGGTCCCGCACGCGTTCCGGATTGTAGCTGAGGCCCACCGTGGGCGACAAGACATGCCGCACCGCATGAAGCCTGCCTGACCGACGGGCGTTGAACGTGCCGTAGAACCGCGTGCTCGCGGACACGCCGAACCGCCAATCGTTGGCCGACGAAAACCCGGCGAGGGTGTCCGACACCAGCCCGACGCTGTCTGGCCCCAACACCGCTTCCCGGTAGTCCAGCGCCTCAAAGAAATCGTATTGGTTGTAGCTGAAACTCGGGGCGATTGAAACAAAACCCAAACTTGAACTGGATGAAACTTTCACCTTGTGCTTCAACCCATTGCGAATTTTCATTGAAGCAAAATTCAGAGCACCAAAGATGCTGTCTGGCGCCTCAACGGAATTCTCCATCTGGCTGCTGTACGTCACCGCCACGTTGTCCAACATCGTGACCCTCCCCGCGTCCAACCCGACCAATTTGGCCAAGGTGGTGCGCTGCATGTTGACCGACAACGAAGGCACCGTCAACTGCACGTTGCCCGTGGTGGAATTCTGGCTGTGCCTGGCGCTGACCGTCGCCGAGAAAGGACTGCGCGGAACCTTCAAATTCCACTGCACACTCGACTGAAAGGTGTTGCTCAGGTACTCTTCTTGACTGCTGTTGAGGTTCTGCTGGAAGTTCCCGGAGGATCCGAAATTGACCGACGCGGAAAACCGGCTGTTGGGCCGGGCCCTCGGGTCTTGGTTGTGGGTCCAACGCACGAAGAAGTTGTTGGCAAGGGCAAAGCCCGGCGTGCCCGCGAAACCCTGACGCTGACGTTGGAAACTCACATTGAACCCGCCTTTGTTGCGGTACCTGTGGTTGTAGTTGGATCCCAAACGCACCGCCCAACTCCCGCCCGTGTAGATGTCTGCCAACAGCTTGGCGTCCCAGTGCTCCCCGATCGGCACGTAATAGCCCAAGTCCTTCAAAAAGAACCCCAGGTTGCCCCCATCGCCGTAGCTCGGCAACAGCACCCCCTGGCTCTTCTTCTCTTGCTGCAGCGGGAACCACCCAAACGGCAAGGCCAGTGGTGTTGGGACTTTCCGAAACTTCAGATAGAGCGGGCCGCTGACCACCTTGTCGTTGGGCACCATGATGGCCTTGGACAAGTGGAAATGAAAGTGAGGGTCCTCGGCGTCGCAAGTGGTGAACTTGCCGCTTCTGACGTGGACCGTTTCGTCGGGCTGCCGTTTGGCCTTCCCCGCATGGAACACGGTGCCTTGTTCTTGGGTCACGGCGTGCGTGCTCAACCCCTTGCCGGTGCTGAAATTGTAGCACAATTGATCTTGACTGAACGACTGTCCGTTGTCCTCGAACACTGGCCGACCGACCCAAGCCCCGAGGCTGTCCCGCGTCCCAAAGGCACACACCTCGTCGTCGTCCAACCTCAGCACAATGCGGTGGGCCGTCAAGGTCATCGAGCCGCTCTTCACCCAAGCGTTTCCCGTGAGGTACCCCACGGTGCTGTCCACCCGGAAATAGATGTCGTCGGCGCGGTAATCCACCGGGTCGTCTTGGGCTGCAACCATTGGACTTATCAACACACAAAACAGGACAATCCAGACGCGCTGCATCGCACGTCTGCAGGGCCTTGAGGTATGTTTGAGTACTGGCATGAAGCAGCGATCAAAAGTAGCCAAACAACGCGTGATCGCAGGGTGCATTGCCTTGGTGACCCTGTGCGCGGCGTTTGCCCCGGCCCCACCCACCCTCACGGTGGTTCTGGATGCTGGACACGGCGGCATGGACCCGGGCAACCTCGGGACGGGACGATACAGCACGACAGAAAAGGACATCACCCTAGACGTGACGCTCCGAATCGGCCAGTACATTAAAGAGAACCTGCCTGAGGTACAAGTGATCTACACCCGCAAGGACGACAGCTTTCCTGGACTTCGTGATCGGGTGCGCATCGCCAACGACGCCCAAGCCGACCTCTTCATATCCATCCACTGCGACGCCTTCGACAACGCGGGGGCTCGAGGGGCTGGGACTTACGTGATGGGCATGCACAAGTCGGAGGAGAGCTTGCGCGTGGCCATGCGCGAAAACGCCTCCATGTTCAGCGAGGAAGGCTACGAACGGAACTACGACGGATTCGACCCCAAAGACCCCGACACCTACATCGCACTTTCGCTGCGCCAAAACGTCAACCTCGACGCCAGCCTCACTCTGGGCGCAGCCATCCAATCCCAGTTCAGGGAGCGAGTCGGGAGGAAAGACCGCGGCGTGAAGCAAGCCGGATTCTACGTCATTTCCTACACCACCATGCCGAGCGCGTTGGTCGAGCTCGGGTTCCTGACCAACCCGGACGAAGAAGACTTTCTTCGCTCAGAAAACGGCAAGGCCTACATGGCATCGGCCGTGTACCGGGCCTTCCGCGACACCTATCTCGCCGCCCGGACAGAAGACCATCCACCGCCGCCACCACCGCCACCTGTGACGCCACTTCTGGCAGAGGAAGAGCATGAGGAGGAACGCATGGAACCTGCCCACAACGTGTGGTTCGGCGTTCAAATTTGCACCGTTGGCGAGCCCCTCTCGCCAGATTCTCCCGAATTGCGCGGCCGCACAGACGCCACACCGTACATTCGTCATGGCATGCACAAGTACATCCTTGGCCACCACACCACACCCGAAAGCGCCCACGAGGCCAAGGTCGCGTTGCGCGCCGACGGCTTTGAAGGAGCCTTTGTTGTGGCGTTCGATGGAGAAGACCAAATCCCCATGTCCCAGGCCCGCGGCATGACCAATCCCCAAATGCCTTGAACACCTTGCGTTCAGAATTCAAAGTGGGGGTGCTCGCCGTGGCGGGCATTGTCCTTCTCGTGCTTGGGGTCAACTACCTCAAGGGGTTCAATCCCCTGTCGCGGTCCAAGAACTTTTACGCCGTGTACGACAACGTGTCGGGCTTGGCCACGGGAAACCCTGTGCTCATCAGCGGCTTTCAAGTCGGACAGATCAAGCGCATCGAATTCCTGCCCGACGGGAGTGGGAACCTGATTGTGGAGTTCTCCGTCAACCACCCTGACCTCACGTTCGCTAAGAATTCTGTGGCCATGATTCACAGCTCGGACCTTTTTGGCACCAAGGCCATCCGCATCGAGCAAGGCGACTCGCAGGAATTGGCCATGCCGGGAGACACCCTCATCGACAACATCGAAGACGACATCGCAGCCCAGGTCCAAAAGCAGATTGAGCCACTTCAGCGCAAGACAACGGACCTGATCAAAGGCGTGGAGAAGGTCATTGAAAACATCGAGAGCATCTTCAACAGTGAAGCGACAGACAAGCTGCCAGCGGCGCTCGAAAGCATGGAACGCACCGTGAATTCGCTCGAACGCACCGCCGCCAACTTGGACAGCACTGTGGCTGAGAACCGAACAAACTTCAGGTTGGTCATGTCCAACGTCGAGAATCTGACGGGAACGTTGCGTGCAAGCAGTGGGGACCTCACCAACGCCATCGAAAACTTCTCAGACGTCAGCGATTCGTTGGCCAACATCGAGTTCGCAGCCACCATGGCCCGGGCCAACGAAGCCCTCACCCACGTCAGCCAAATCACCAAAGACCTCACGGAGGGAGAAGGCTCGTTGGGCAAGCTGCTCAAGAGCGACAGCCTTCACGACGGGCTCGTGGCCACCAATTTGGAATTGCAGCTGTTGTTGGACGACCTTCAGTTGAATCCATGGAAGTATGTGCAGGTGAGCGTGTTTGGCGGCAAGCGTCCCAAGTCGGAACTCAGCAAAAAAGACCTGCAACGCCTGAGAGGCGTGATTCAAGAAGAACTTGGAGAGGCAGAGGACGGTTCTTCTCCAAACCCGTAACACCATGATTGCCCAACTCCTCTTTGCGTTGTGTGTGGCCACAGGCGTGGGCCTGTTTGCCAAGCGCATTGGATTCATTCGACGGAACATCTTGCAAGGCCAAGAGGTGGACCGCTCTGACCGGGCTGCGGACCGTTGGAAGGTCATGGCCCGTGTGGCCCTGGGTCAGGGCAAGATGGTGGCCCGTCCCGTGGCCGGCGTCATGCACATCTTGATTTACGTGGGGTTCGTGGTCATCAACATCGAATTGCTCGAGATCGTGATCGACGGCCTGTTTGGCACCCACCGCGTTTTCGCCTTCCTGGGCCCACTTTACGACGTCCTCATCGGTACGTTCGAGGTGCTGGCAGCCCTGGTGGTGTTGGCGTGCGTGGTCTTTTTCGCTCGTCGCAACGGCTTGGCAATTGCAAGGTTCCGCAGCCCTGAAATGGGGGGATGGCCTTCGCTGGACGCCAACGTGATCTTGGTCGCGGAGGTGCTGTTGATGTTCGCCTTCCTGAGCATGAATGCAGCGGACCACATTGCCCAAACCCGCGGCTTGGGCCACTACACCGTCGCGGGGTCGTTTCCCGTGAGCCAATGGCTTGTACCCTTGTACGAGGGGTTGACCGACACGGGGGTGGTGGCCGTGGAGCGTGGCATGTGGTGGTTCCACATCTTGGGCATCCTCTGCTTTCTGGTGTATGTGACCTACTCGAAGCACTTCCACATTTTGCTGGCGTTCCCCAACACCTACTACAGCGACTTGACGGCCCAGGGAGCCATGGACAACATGGCCGCTGTGAAAAAGGAAGTGGACCTCATGATGGACCCCAGCGCCGATCCGTTCGCGGCACCGGCGCCCGATCCTGACGCCGCACCTGTCAAGTTTGGGGCAAAGGACGCACCAGATTTGAGCTGGAAACAGCTGATGGAAGCGTACACCTGCACCGAGTGCGGACGCTGCACCAGCGAATGCCCGGCCAACCAAACCGGAAAACTCCTCTCCCCTCGAAAGATCATGATGGACACGCGAGACCGAATCGAAGAAATCGGCAAGCAGCGCGACGCCAACGGAGGGACGTGGGAAGGCGACGGCAAGACCTTGTTGGGCGACTACATCACCGAGGAAGAACTTTGGGCGTGCACCTCGTGCCAAGCGTGCGTGCAAGCCTGTCCCGTGAACATCTCTCCAATGGGCATCGTGCTCGACATGCGTCGCAGCCTGATCATGGAAGACAGCAAGTCGCCGGAATCCATCACGAGCATGTTCAACAACATCGAAAACAACGGTGCGCCGTGGGCCTTCCCTGCTGCAAACCGCGGAGATTGGACGAAAGAAGCCTGACCATGAGCACTTTTTCAGTTCCCACGTTGGCGGACATGACCGCCCAAGGCCAAACTCCAGAAGTGCTCTTTTGGGTGGGATGCGCCGGAAGCTTTGACGACCGTGCCAAACGCATCACCAAAGCCATTGCACGCATCCTCCACCACTGTGAGGTGCCCTTCGCGGTGCTTGGCGCCGAGGAAAGCTGCACAGGCGACCCTGCCAAGCGCGCCGGCAACGAGTTTTTGTTCCAAATGCAGGCCGCTCAAAACATCGCTGTCTTGAATGGCTACGAAGTCAAGCGCATTGTCACCGGGTGCCCCCACTGTTTCAATGTGCTCAAGAACGAGTACCCTGAATTGGGGGGAACCTACGAGGTGATGCACCACACGCAATTCATCCGTGACCTGATTGACCAAGGCCGACTCAAGGTCGCCGACGGCAATCCGTTCAGGGGACGTCGCATCACGTTCCACGACCCTTGCTACCTCGGACGTGGAAATGGCGAGTACGCCGCGCCACGCGAGGTGTTGAGCACCTTGGACGCCGAACTCGTGGAGATGCGCCGTTGCAAGCAAAACGGCCTGTGCTGCGGAGCTGGCGGCGCCCAAATGTTCAAGGAAGCCGAGAATGGCAACCGAGAAGTGAACCACGAGCGCACAGACGACGTCCTGGACGCCAATCCCCAAGTGGTGGCCACCGGATGCCCCTTCTGCAACACCATGATGACCGACGGCGTGAAAAACGCTGAGCGCGAAAGCTCGATCGACGTGAAAGACATCGCGGAACTCATCGCCGAGGCGGCCGATTTGGTCCCCTCCCACACCTCCCAAGACCCACCTTAATTTCATTTCATGCTCCTTGAAGGAAAAGTCGCCATCGTGACAGGCGCTTCCCGCGGCATTGGCAAAGCCATTGCCCAACAATTCATCGCCCAAGGCGCCAAAGTGGCGTTCACCTACCGCAGTTCGGCCGAAGCCGCCAAGGCACTCGAAGACGAGCTCAGCGCTGGTGGTGGCACTGTGCAAGGCTTCCAATCGGACGCTGCGAGCATGACCGATGCAGAACGCTTGGTCAAGGAGGTCGTGGAGGCCTTTGGCACCGTGGACATCGTCATCAACAACGCCGGCATCACCGACGACACCCTGCTTATGCGCATGACGGAAGAGCAATGGGACCGTGTGATCAGCGTCAACCTGAAGAGCTGCTTCAACTTGACCAAGGCCGTGATGCGCACCATGCTCAAGGCGCGTGCCGGCTCCATCGTAAACATCTCCTCCGTGGTCGGCGTCCAAGGCAACGCCGGCCAAGCCAACTACGCTGCATCCAAAGCTGGAATCCTCGGCTTCACCAAGTCGGTGGCGCTCGAGTTGGGCAGCCGCAACATCCGCTGCAACGCCATTGCCCCTGGGTTCATTGAGACCGAAATGACCGCCAAACTTGACGAAGACACCGTCCAGGGATGGCGCGATGCCATTCCGTTGAAGCGAGGTGGCACGCCGGAGGACGTGGCCAACCTGTGCATCTTCTTGGCCTGCGACATGAGCTCGTACATCACCGGCCAAACGCTCAATGTGGATGGTGGCATGATCACCGCCTAACGCTGCACGCACCGCCTTCATGAACTGGTCAGACCTCATCGTGCACGCCGAACCCTGGCAAGGGGCGGTGCTTGGCGCGGGATGTTTGATCTTGACCGCACTTCTGTACGGCTGGGGCTCGGACCGTCCCAAACCCACCTGGTTGCTGGCGCTGTTGCGCCTGGCCTCGCTGGGTGTGCTTGCCCTGTTGCTCCTCGAACCAATGGTGCGAATCGACACCGAAACGGTGGAACGCCCCCTGCTGCCTGTCCTGGTGGACCAAACGTCCTCCCAATGGACGGGTGCGGACAGCCTCGACCGCCGCGACGCTTTGGCGGCACTGGTCAGCGCGTTGCCCACCTGGACTGAAACAGAGGAATGGGAGATGGCTTTGTTGGGCTTCGATCGGGACGTTGTCGAGCTGTCGCCTGACGGCTGGCAGGCCAGCGGGAAACGTACAGACTTCGGGGGGGCGCTTGAAACCGTGCGCGACCGATACGTCCACCGCAACGTCCCGGCAGTGGTCGTGGTGACGGACGGCAGGGTGAACCGCGGCCCTGATCCCGAGTACAGCGCACGCAAGCTCGACGTGCCACACGTCTTTGTCGGCACGGGTGATACGGCCGTGGCGAAAGACCTCGACTTGACCGACTTGCGCATGAATGAGGTGGCCTACCTCGGAAACGCCTTTCCCATCGAGGTGACAGTGCGGTCCAGAGGATTTCAGGATGTCCCGCTTTCTGTTCAGCTAACCTCGAATGGCCAGATTTTGGACTCCAAGCCCTGGACACCTTCCCAAGACTTGGCCAGCACGACATGGACCACGCAACTCGATGCGGACAAGGCTGGCGTGCGCACCGTGATTGCACGCATCCGGGTGCAGGACGGCGCATCTGCATCGGAGGCAACCACCGCCAACAACTCAAGAACAGCGTCCATTGAAGTGCTGGAAAGCCGTCGGAAAATTCTGTTTGTGGCGCAGGCGCCCCACCCTGATTTGGCCGCCCTTCGCTCTGCTGCTGAATCCAACCAGCACCAAGAAACGGACGTGGTGTGGCTGAAGGACGACCTGACTCCTGACCTTCCCGAGCACGACGTCCTGGTGCTCCACCACATCGACCCATTGGAATGGCCCAGAAATTGGGCTGACGATGTGCAACGCAGTCCTGCCCTTTGGGTGCTGGGGCACGCCAACAGCACCTGGCGAGACTGGGGCATGGCACGCTTTGGCTTTTCGCTCGAGACCCAAGGCCTCATCACGGAGGTCCAGGGGCACGTGACCAAGCCGTTTGACGCCTTTCCCACGCCTGAGGCGCTGACCAACATGGTGGATCTGTGGCCTCCACTGGCGTGCCCCACGGGGACCTACACGGTGTCGCCCACGCTGACCACCGCCTTGACCCAACAGGTGGGCCCCGTGACCACCGAATGGCCCCTCTGGGCCGTCCGGAAGGAAGACAATACCCGAACGGCGGTGACGCTGGGAGAGGGCTTGTGGCGGTGGCGGATCCAAGATGTCGCCCAGCACAACGGGGAAAGCGTGGCCTTCGACGCGTTGGTCAACGGCACCCTGCAATACCTGAGCAGCAGAACGGACGTGAATCGATTGCGCATCCAGGCCCCGGAGCGACTGGACGAAGACGTGCGCTGCACCTTCGTGGCGGAGGTCTACGACGCTTCACTCACCCCCACCAAAGACGTCGACGTCCTTCTGACCTTGTCCCAACGAGGAGGCCTGACCATCGAACACAATTTCACCGGAAGCGCACGGGGCACCGACTTGTTGGCGGACCTCGGCAACCTCCTTCCTGGCGTGTACGATTGGGAGGCACGGTGCACGCAAGGCGGAGAACCCTTGAAAGAAACCGGCACCCTCGTGGTTCAAGAGGTCCAGGCTGAAGCCAGCCTCTCCCCTGCCGACCACCGCATGTTGCGAAGAATGGCCATGGCGACGTCAGGGACTTTTTTGGGGACGCTGGACACCCCAGAGGATGCCCCTCAGCTCAAACGTGCCTGGGATGCGTTCTCGACCAAGCTCTCTGCCCAGGACGTGGTGCACATGAGCAGCGAACGGCAGCCCCTGCATGCCGAAATCTGGCTCTTGGTTGTCTTGCTCTCCTTGTTGACGACCGAGTGGGCCATCCGACGCTCAGCTGGCGCCCGCTGATTAAATTCAGCCCATGAACAACATGTCCGCCTCCCCGGAGGACCGCCGCAAGCTTCGTGGCATCCTCCTTGCCTTGGTCGTCTTCCTCCCTGTCTTCATTCTGTGGGGATCCCTGACCGTGACTGTGCCCTCTGGTTATGCCGGTTTGACCTTCCACACGTTTGGAGAAGGCGTCGACCCGGAAGAAGCCCCGCTCAAGAGCGGATTCCACTTCAAGGCCCCTTGGAACAAGGTTTACGAATACGAAATCCGTCAAACCGAGCAAATGGAAGCGCTGGAAGTGCTGAGCTCCAACTTGCTCAAGATCAACATGGACATGACGGTCTTCACGCAACCCCAGTACGCCAAGCTGGGCTACTTGGAAATTGAGCGCGGACGCAACTACGAAGAGAAAGTCATCCGACCTGCCATGCGCTCCGTTGCCCGCGAGGTGATTGCGAAGTACTTGCCCGAAGAGTTCAACACCACCAAGCGTGAGCAAATCCAGCTGGAGATCAAGGAACAGCTGGCCAGCAAGCTCGCCGAGAACTACATCCAACTGAACGACGTGCTGATTCGCAACATCCAGCTGCCTGTGACCTTGGAGAAGGCCATCGAGCGCAAGCTGCAGCAAGAGCAGGAATCGTTGGAGTACGAATTCCGCTTGGAGAAAGCCCAAAAAGAAGCCGACCGCCTCCGCATCGAGGCCGCGGGCATTCGGGACTTCGAGGAAATCATCTCGAAGGGCCTCAGCGACAAACTTTTGAAGTGGAAAGGCATCGAGGCCACCAAAGAGATCGCCAAGAGCAACAACTCCAAGGTGGTCATCGTGGGCGGCGGCGAGGGCGGCCTGCCCATCATCCTCGGCAACGATTGAGGGTCAACATCCCAAACCACTGAAAACAAAAAGACCCGCCGTTTGGCGGGTCTTTTTGTTTTTGGAAGCTTGGCTTCCTGACACTGGAATCACTTGGCCTCCAGGACGCCGAGCTCTTCACCGCGCTTCATGGCCGCGAGCACACCAATTTTGCTGATGGTGCGGATGGCCTTGGCCGACACACGCAACGTCACCCAACGGTCTTCTTCTGGAATGTAGAAGCGCTTGCGCTGGAGGTTGGGATAGAAACGACGCTTTGTCTTGCGCTGTGAGTGCGAGACGTTGTTTCCAACCATCACTTTCTTCCCGGTAATTTGACAGACGCGGCTCATGGCTCTAAAATTTAGGACTGCAAAGAAACAACTTTTTGGTCATTCCTCCAACGCCGAAGCGCCCTGATTCTTGACTTCTTGATGCAGGTGGGTCAAAATCCGACGGGAGGCGCGTTGGACGATTCGAGCGCGCTGCGACCCAAAGCGGTGCACCCA
>JBMZAB010000021.1:0-39677 GCA_049610985.1 Flavobacteriales bacterium
GTTGCCCGCGGGCCTGAGACCACAGCCACACCCAAGACGCCAACCTCAGGAAAAGAACCCCCATTGTGGTCGCCACCAACCACGACGAGTCGACATGCACGTCGAACCGATTTTCCACGATGGCGGCCGCCTCGAACAGGGTGATTGTGAATACAATGAACCCCGACAAAAACCTGCCGTACTGGTTGTTCTGGAACATAGACGAGGTTTTTACGACAGCCGCTTCACCACACCAGCCAACCACTCGGCCTCTGTGGGAGCGAACTCTCCGTCCGAGTTGAGCAGCTCTTGAACCGCTCCCAAGACCTCTTTTTTCAACCCCGAATCCAACTGGTTCAACACCTCGTACATGTCGTCTTGGCCGAGTTTTTGGGCGGCTTTTTTGTGTGCCACGCTGATCTCCTCAAACATGGCCTCGCCCTCATCTCCGGTCACTTTGCCGTCCGACTTCGCGGCCTCCACAATGAGTTTGGTGAACGCCACTTTCTGTTCCTCCGTGGCCATGAGCAACCAAGCCTTCTTGATTTGGCTTGTCACAAGTTTGGAGCGCCACGCCCCGGGAGCCAGGCGACGCCAAAACAGAATGATGAAAAACGCGATGCCAGCCGTGAGCATCAACACAAGGTCTCCGGCGGTGGGATTGTACACATCCCCAGTGGCTTGCAAAAAAATCATGGTCGTAAGGTTGATGGGTCAGAAAGTACACAAAATCAATGGGTATTTGCCGCAGAGAAGATTAAGGTGTTTTTAAATAGGAACAGGCCGTGTTTTTGTTGGCATGGGGTGCTCGCCACAAGGTGTCGTGTTTTCTTAGTTTATTTGGGCATGCGACCTACCTCACGAACCCTCGCCGCCCTCTTGTTGGGCCTTGCCGGCATCTTGCTCGGCATCACCTTCAAACTCAACCATCTCATGGGCGCCCACACCCTTTTCAACGTCGGGGTTGGCCTTACGGTCGTGGGCGTCGCGTTGTGGGTGATTCAACTGGTGCGAGGCCAGGGCGGATGATTCGCTTGATGTTGGCCTTGGTTGTGGGGGTGTTGTGTTGCGCTCCCGCGCTCTGCGCCCAATTGTGTGGCCAAGATTACGAGGCTCAGGTTGCCGCCATCCACGCCCGGGCAAATCGGTTGGATGGTGACAAGCCCCGGCTCGTGCTGCTTGGCAGTTCGTCTTTTCGGTTTTGGCCAGCCACAGACACGGTGTTTGGTCATTTTGAAGTGGTGAACGCAGGGTTTGGCGGGTCTTGTTTTCAAGATGCCTGGCGGCTGCGCGACACGTTGATCTACGCGTTGAACCCCGACGTGTTGTTGATCTACGAAGGAGACAACGACGTGCACGATCGCATCCCCGTTGACGACATCGTGAAGACCGCATCCGCGTTGCTGCAGGAAGTGTTGTTGAGGATGCCAGACCTTGAGGTGGTGATCGTTGCTCCGAAGGCGTCACCCGCCAGGTACCACCTCAAAGCTGAATACCTCGAGCTCAACGCTGCCCTTCGTTTGTTGGCCATGGACCACGGCGCCCATTGGGTGGATTTCTGGGACGTCCAACACCGAGACGACGGAACATTGAGGGACGAGTTGTTCATCGCGGACCGCCTTCACCTCAACGACAGAGGGTACGAAGTATGGGTGCACGAATTGCGCCGCCTGCTTCCCTGGTTGGACCCAGCCCAACCCTGACGGCGGGCCTAGAGCAAGTTGATGCGGCTGGCCAAGGTGTCCTTGTACGAGCCACCTACAGGAATTTCCTTCTCGATGCCTTCCACGGTGATGTTGCCGTGCTTCATGCTTTCGATGGTGTGAAGGTTCACAATGTAGCTCCGGTGAATGCGGATAAAGCGCGGGTCTGACAGTTTGCGTTCCACCTCCTTCATGGTGCTGTGAATGGTGTAAGCCTCCTCCCTTGTGTGGACCACCACGTAGTCTTTCAGTGCTTCCACAAACAACAAATCCTCCTGCTTGATGCGCATCAGACGGCTGCGGTTCTTCACGAAAATCACTTCCGCGTCTTCCTTGTGCTCGGCCATGGTGCGCAGGAAATCGGCCTCCGTTTTCAACTCCAACTCCTTGCTGTGCTTGTGCAAGGCCATTTCCACTGCAGTCTGGATGTCGACTTCCTTGAACGGCTTAAGGATGTATCCGTGAGGTTCCGCGTGCTTGGCTTTGGACAGGGTGTTCTCGTCGGCGTAGGCAGTCAAGAACACCACGGGAATGTCCATGTGCTTTTTGATCTCCCCTGCGGCCTCGATGCCGGTCATGTCACCTTTGATCATGATGTCCATCAACGCGAGGTCGGGCTTGTGCTTTTTGGCCAGCTCGATGGCTTTGTCGCCGTTGTCCGCTGTGGCCACCACGTTGTACCCCAGCTTGTTCAAGCATCGTTCGATGTCTTTGCGAACAATGCTCTCGTCTTCCGTCACCAAAATGTCGATGGCCATGGTCTTGAATATTCGTTGTGAAGGGTTTACCGAACGACGAAACGTCACTTGGTTGGAGTAAATCTAACCAAAAAGCTGCACCCCTTTCGCCCTTCACTGGTGCTGGTTACCACCAACTCTCCGTCGATTTGTTCCGTCAGCGCTTGGACCAAATACACCCCCAACGAATCGTTTTTGGCGAAGTCCATGTCCACCGGCAACCCCACGCCTCCGTCGCTCACCTCGAGCTCCACCTGACCGTTGGCCACGTTCTGGAACCTCAACGTGATGACCCCGCGATCCACTTCTGGATAGGCATATTTCAATGCGTTGGACACAAGCTCATTGGTGATGAGGCCGCAGGGAATGGCCTGATCCAAACTGAGAAGCACCTCGTCAAATTGGGTCTCCAAGATGATCTCGCACCCTGCCCGAGCGTAGCTCTGGGTGAGGTTGGTGCTCAAACGCTGGAGGTATTCTGAGAAGCTGATGTTGGCGAAGTCCGAGTCGCGGTACAACGACTCGTGGATGAAACTCATGGTCGCAATCCGGTTGGTGCTTTCCTCCAACAAATCCAGGGTTTGCTCGTCTTGGACGAACGACTTCTGCAGGTTCAACATGCTGCTGATGACCTGGAGGTTGTTCTTGACCCTGTGGTGCACTTCCTGCAGCAACACTTCTTTTTCCTTCAGTGCACTTCGAATGGCGCGGTCGATCTCTTTCCTTTCAGTGATGTCGTACGCGATGCAACTGATCTCACGTCGGTCGTCTCCCAGCGACACTGGGTTCAAGAACACTTGGTACCAGCGCCCCTCCCCGTTCGCGGTTTTCAGAGGCAGTTCAAACGACTGGGCAATGCCCTCCATGGCCTTCAAAAACAACCTCAATTGACCCTGATATGGCTTTTCGTCCACCACCTTGGAAATGGTCTCAATGAACGAGGAGTTGTCCGAGAACGACATCCCAAATTCCTCTTCGAAAATGGACTTGAAGTTCTTGTTGTAGGCCGTGACCTGATCCGCGCCGTCCATGGTGAACATGATCATGTTCTCGGTGGAATCAAAAATGGACTCCAGCTTGGCGCTTTGTGTTTTCGCTTGAGCCTCGTGCAAGCGCATGTCCGTAATGTCAAGGAAAATCCCACGCACGCTCTTGGGTTTTCCTTTGGAATCCTTCTGCACACTTGCGCCCCCCAACATGGTGAGCACCTGGCCGTCGGCCGCCACAAACTTCCGCTCTTCTCGAGCGCCCTCGAGCGCCTTCATCCAAGTTTTACCGCGCCTTGGCAACCCTTGCATCACATCGTGCACGGTGCGCTTCGACAGTTCGAGTTCCGAATACCCCAACAACTCATTGAATGAAGGATTGACATAGGTAAAATACCCTTGGTCGTCCAAAGTGAAAATCGCATCGTTCGCACCCTCCAAGATGTTCCTGTAGCGTTTTTCACTGGCCTCCAATTCCTGTTGGGCAATCTTGGCTTCGGTGATGTCGCGTCCCACGGCCATGGCCCCAAATGTCCCATCCTCCTCGTTTTTCATGAGGGCGAGCGTGAGGTACATTGGGAAAGTCTCTCCGTTCTGACGACGCCCAGTGGTCTCTCCGGAGAACGTCAAGTTCAGAACCAATGCGTCACGAACGCGCTCTGCCTCCTTGAGGTCGGCGATGAATTCCCGGAAGTTATAAGATTTGGGATCGTCGCCCATGTCCAACCCAAACTCCACCGCGAATGCGTGATTGTATTGGTGCAGCATGCCATCTGGGCCGAAAGCGACAATCATGTCGATCGACGACTCAATGATGGATCGGTTGAACCGCTCGGCGTCGGCCAAACGGGTCTGGGTTTGTTTGTGACGCTCGATTTCCTCCTTGAGCAACTGGTTCGACTCCTCGGCAAGCGCTGCACGCATTTGCTCGCGCACCAACGCCACCCGAGTCCTGAGGTCCGACACTGTCACCTGCACAGCCGCCGAACGGTCGTGGAACGACAACGTCATCCGAATGCCCACTTCCACCACCGTGTCACCTTGCATCATGCGTACCTCACGGTAAGGCGGCCTCTCCCCCATTTCCACCAAGCGAATGTCCTCGCGAAGCACCGCTTGATCGTCTTCATGAAACAATGCCACAAACTCCGCATCATACACCTCGTCCTCCATACGCATGCCCAGCAAATCCAAGATGCCTGGATTGGTGTATTTGATCTTGCTGTCCACCATCAACACCAACCCCATTGGGCTGGTTTCCACCAACATCCTGAAGCGCTCCTTGGTTTGGAGCAAATCCAATTCTGTGCGCTTTCGTTCGGTGACGTCGTAGACCATCAACACCGTTTGGTTGGTCGTGGTGTCTGACGACCGGGTGGCTTCCAGGTGAATCTGCGCTCCTTGTTGGGTGACACCTTGGAGCTCCACACGGGACCGCGCAAACTTTCGGGCCCCCAAACGCTGCCAATCTCGGGCATTCACCATGTTGAGGATGTCTTCCCCGATGGGGAGTTCCTTCCACCCAAACAGAATGGCGAACTGCTCGTTCGCATCCACAATTTCCGTTCCCTCCAAAAAAGCAATGCCCTCCATCGCGTGTCGGGCCAGCGTCCTGAAGCGCTGCTCGCTCTCGCGGATAACTTGCTCGTACATCATCCGCTCGCTGATGTCACGGATTTGCACAAGCACCCTGCCATCCCCTGCTGGAACAGCCTTCCATTCACCTTCAAACACAGTGCCTGTCTTGCGACGAATCAGGCAGCGCATTTTGGCCGCCCGGCCTTGAAGCACCCGTTCGTATTTGGACTCAAACAACCCTTCCTCGTCGCCTTGCAACTCCCAAAGTCCACATTGTGCGTCCCAAATTCGATCCACCCCAGCCTCGGTCGAAGACCAATCCAACACACGACTCGCCATGGAATTCCAAGCCACGGGCTTGCCCTCTACGATGAGAATCATGGCCTCAGGGCAGGCTTCCAACAACTGCATGTCTGGCATCTTCGTTCCCATGTTCAACGTATTCCGTCACGGCGTTTGTCCACTTTCGACCCGTCCACCTTGCGGAGTTTTCCGTAGTTGTAAATGTATTCGTGCAGCATATTGCCTTGGTCGTCGTAGAGACGCCACTTGCCGTGCTTGGCACCACTGTCGTGTTTACCTACTTCCTCGAGGATCCCGTTGGGGTGCCATGACCTGTGTTTTCCCACAGGTTGGCCGTAAGAATATGCACCTTCAAACCGGACCACATTCGACGCGTCGGTGATGCGCCAGATGCCGTCTTTTTGGCCTGAGAGGTAATTCCCTTCTTCCAAGTGATTGTGGACGTTTCGGATCCAAGGCCCCTCAGGATCTCCCCCAACAAACGTGCCCTTCACCAAAACATCCCCCGCAGTGTCCAATTCCAGAAACTCGCCATCCAACTTGCCCTGGGTATAATCTTCTTCTCTGTGAATCTTTCCTCCAGGGTACCACCATGTCCACGTCCCGTGAAACGCCCCTTGACGGTATTTTCCTTCTTGCTCTTTTTCGCCTGCAATTCGGTAAAAGGTCCACTTGCCTTCACGCAAGCCAGACTCGTACATCCCTTCTGCACGAATTTGTCCGTTGGGCCAAAATTCACGCCAAGGACCTTCTTTCGTGCCATCTTTCAAGGTGATGCCTTCCGCCACCAATTCATCCTGCTCAAAAATGGCGCCAGCCACCACTTCCCCTTGGTCGTTGAACGTACGACTCACACCTTGCTTGACCCCTCGGATGTACATGGTGGTGCTCTCAAGGGATCCGTCGCTTCGACGCACCTCCCGAAGCTCAGGTTGCTCCTCTTTATCCATCTCGTTCACCAGCAACTCCCCCATGTCGTAACGCTCCACGCGCACCAGGGTGCCTCGTGCGTCGAAAAATTGAAACAACCCGTGACGCATGTCTTGCTCATAGGGTCCCGATTCCAAAACCCTTCCGCTGGTGTGGAACACTTTCCACTCACCTGACTTCAATCCTTCCTCGTCTCTCCGATTGAACACTTCGCTGGCAACCAACCTGTCGTTTTTGTACCATCTGAAACCATGTGGTACTTCGTTGAGGTTGAACTGAACGGACTTCCCTTCCCTGACGTTTCGTTGATACGGCGTGGTCAACCTCAACGTGCCATCGGCCCGAAACGACTTCGCGTTTCCTTCTTTTTGGCCTTGCGACCAAACCACTGAATCCGTCAGCACCCCATCTTGATAAAGCACCTGGATGCCGTGCTTTACCCCTTGACGGTAATGCACTTCCTCACGCACCACACCTTGGTCGTAAAACCACCAACGTCCTTCAGGAAGATTGTTTGCCCGGGCACCTTCACTGATCAATTCTCCCTTCTCACTGTAACTCTTCCACACCCCCACAGGAACTCCATCGACCATGCACCCTTCGCTGGCCAAGCTTCCATTCGCGTGTTCAAATTGTGTCCACACGCACTCCGTGATCTCAGCTTGGGACAACATCCAACATGGTTGTCCACAGCTTACAATGAAAATGAATTTTTTAAAAGAAGAGAAAGTGATGATAGTAGGCTTGTGCACAAGTGGGATAACTGAATGTCCAATGCCTTGACAAATTGAGTTGTGCACCGTTGGTGCACATGGCCAAGACCTGGATGTGGAAATTACCACGTTGATTGACAGAAGACAACCTACCCTGTCCACAGGTTGTGCAACACAGCAATGTGGATGAAAAGTATGGTTCGGGCGTTGTGAAGAACGCAGGACTTTCGGTGTGAAACGCGTGTGAAATCGGGCGCCAATTTGTTTGGTCGCGAAGGTGTGTGTCTGGCTTAGGCGGATTGGTGTGCGTTTACAAAAAAAGTTCTTGGCCGATGCCAACAGGTTCATCCACGTCGATTGTGGGTATTTTCGAGGCATGGTAGTAAGCATTGGATGTGACCACGCTGGTCCAAAATTAAAATCACTGATTTTGAATCATTTGGAATCTAAGGGTCACACCTTGGTGAACCGTGGGACGGATGGACCAGAGAGTGTGGACTATCCAGACCATGCTCACGCCGTGGCCGACGATGTGGCTTCAGGACACGCAGAACTGGGCATCCTGATTTGTGGATCTGCAAATGGAGTGGCGATGACCGCCAACAAACATGCCGAGGTACGTGCCGCCATGGCTTGGACCCCAGAAGTGGCTGCATTGGGCAGACAACACAACGATGCCAACGTCTTGTGCATTCCTGCGCGCTTTGTGTCTGTGGACGTGGCATTGGCAATGGTGGATGCCTTTTTTGAATCTGATTTTGAAGGAGGACGGCACAAGCGTCGGGTGGGCAAGATTGCTTGTGCGATGACCTTGTTGTTCGCCATGGTGACGGGCGCATGGGCGCAATCGTTTGATGTGGCGCACATCCAAATGGACGAGCGGGAGTTGAGCATTCAGTTGAACATTTTGGCCAGCGACGGATTCGAGGGCCGTGAGACAGGGGAACGTGGTCAGAAGAAGGCGGCAGCGTACCTCGAGGCCTTTTACAAGTCCAAGGGATTTGGCCCTTGCAACAACGGCTCATTCTTCCAAATGGTGCCTTTGATCAACACTCAAATCAAGGGTGGAGCCTTGCTTGTGGGAGAAGACACGCTGGTGTTGGTGGATGATTTTTTGGTGTACCCCGGATTGGAACGCCCCCAAGTGGCCGACACCAAACTGACGTTTGTGGGGCACGGCATCGTGCAGGAGGATTGGAACGACTACAAGAAGTTCAAAGGCGAAGGGATGGTTGTCATGTTGGACGGTCAACCGGAAGGCATGGCGGAACAAGCGTTGAGTACGAAGCGACTGGCGGCCGATTCGTTGGGCGCAGAGGCTGTCATTGTGGCCATGCCCGATGAAGACTTCGAGACCCGAAGGAGCCGCATGAAAAAGTGGATGCTTCGGAAATCCACTTCCTTGAACCGCGAAAAAGATGGGGAAGGCACCGACATACCAACGTTGTTCATCAAGCAGAGCGTCTTGGATTCTTGGTTGGCAGAGACCAAGTTGACATCAACCCAAAATCATGCAAACAAGGTGGCATCTGGCAAACCCACCAAAGCCTTGGCCTTCAAACGCAGGGCCGCGTTGGACATCGTCCAAACCACCCGAGAATACGAAGCTGAAAATGTGCTGGCGTTCATGGAGGGTTCCGATCCAGAATTGAAGGATGAAGTGTTGGTCATCACGTCACACTACGACCACGTGGGCATCATAGATGGAGAAATTCACAACGGCGCGGACGACGATGGGTCTGGAACTGTGACGGTGATGGAACTCGCGCGCCAATTCAAAATGCTGGAAGATGCGCACGGCATGGGTCCTCGTCGCAGTGTGTTGTTCATGAACGTGGTGGGTGAGGAAAAGGGGTTGCTCGGCAGCGAACACTACGCAGACCACCCCGTGTTCCCCTTGGAAAATACGGTGGCCAATTTGAACATCGACATGATTGGACGGACAGATGCTGAACATCCGGACGATCCTCGGTATGTCTACCTCATTGGAAGCGACAAGCTGAGTTCAGAGTTGCACGCGATCAGCGAAGAAGCCAACTCGACGTTCACCAACCTGACGCTTGACTACACGTTCAACGCGCCGGACGACCCCAACCGATTTTATTATCGCAGCGACCATTACAACTTCGCCAAGAACAACATTCCTGTGATTTTCTACTTCACAGGCGTGCACGAGGATTATCACAAGCCAGGAGACGACGCTCACAAAATCATGTACCCCAAGATGGCGGAAATCGGGAAGTTGGTCTTTCACACTGCCTGGGAACTGGCGAACCGCGATGCGCGAATTGTGGTCGACCAAGTCAACGACTTTCCGAGCGACCGCTGATTCGGGCCAACTGCGACTGGAAGAACGCGGTTTCTATGGCGTATCCCTCCCCTGTTGCAGGTCCGTTGAACCCTTTGTGAACTGCTGGTTCGCCCTCCAATGGCCAAAACACTGTCGTGGGAAAGCTGTGGATGCTGTCCAGTGCAGGAATGGATTGGGCTGCAGCCGTTTTACTCGCACGACCACCCAAAAGCACAGGCCAAGTCATACCCAGTTCGCGCTTGAATTGTGACAGCCGAACCAGCGCTGTGGAATCCGTGGATCGTTCGTACCCCAGGGTGAGGAATTGAACGTCGGGAAACGACTCAGCAAGGGACACCATCAGACGCGCTTCGTCCATGCAATTGGGGCACCACGTGCCCATGATGTCCACAACGATGCCTGTTTTTCCATCTCTGCGAAGACGGTCTTTGTTCCACACTTCAGCTTGTCCTGTGGGGTTGGTGCCGAAAAACAGCAACTTGTCTGCAACCACAGTTTGATGGCCGCTGGTCCACGTGTGCGCTTGCGAGTGTCGCTTGACCCCTTCAAACGTGGTCCGGTAGTGTGTCCCTGAAAGAAAATGTCCTTCGACCAAAGAATCTTCTCGCAGGGTGGCGTTGAATCGGAACAGGTGTGAACCATCAAACGTGCTCAAAATCAACTGATTGCCTACAACTTTTCCTGCGAGGTGTCGGTAATCCCCTGTGGGTGTGCTGATGGTCGCCCAAGCGGAATCGCCAGCCTGTTCCAAAACCAGCAACCCTTCTGACGTGTCCCAATACGTGGTGTCTCGCGTTCCAGAAGTTGGTTGGGCATCGGCCAACGGCTCCAAACGGACTGGCACTTGGTAATTGTTGGGCCGAAGAGAATCCGTCCAAACACCGTCCCAAGCCTCCCCCACCCAAGTCCCCGACCAGCTTCCGTTGAACACGGGGACGCGGTGGGTGCCGTCCGATGTTCGGGCCAAAAGAATGTGTTCCTTGCCGTTGTGTACGGTCCAGCCGCTTTCATTGTGGGTGGCCAAGACGGTCGTGGGCGGTTCTGTGGCAAACGAAGCGACGTACATGTCGGCGTCGGTGCGGTCAGAGGAAGCACACCCGAGGACCCCCACCAGGAGACCGAGGGCTGCACACCAAAAAGGGCCGCCAACGGCAGCCCTTTTGAGATTGGAGAGATCCACATTCATGGTCCCAAAGTACGTCAGAGGTCGAATTTGATTCCTTGTGCAAGGGGCAAATCGGTCCCGTAGTTGATGGTGTTGGTCTGACGACGCATGTAAGCTTTCCAAGCGTCCGATCCGGATTCGCGACCCCCCCCTGTTTCTTTTTCGCCACCAAACGCCCCGCCAATTTCAGCGCCAGAGGTGCCGATGTTCACGTTGGCAATGCCGCAGTCGGAACCTGCTGAGGACAAGAAGTTCTCCGCCTCGCGAACGTTGTTGGTCATGATCGCCGAGGACAAGCCCTGGACCACGCCGTTTTGCATGGCAATGGCCTCCTCTAAGGTGTCGTACTTCATCAGGTACAAGATGGGTGCGAACGTCTCGTGTTGGACGATGTCCAGTTCGTTCGTGACCTCGGCGATGGCAGGCTTCACGTAACACCCACTCTCGTATCCGGGGCCTTCGAGTTGGCCGCCAGGCACGAGCACGGTGCCGCCTTGCGCGACCACAGCGTCCAAGGCGTTCAAGTATGCCTGCACTGCATCGGCGTCGATGAGTGGCCCCACGTGGTTGTTTTCATCGAGAGGATCGCCAATGCGGACTTGCTTGTAGGCTTGGACCAATTGGTCTTTCACCTTGTCGTAGATGCTGCTGTGGATGATCAAACGGCGCGTTGAAGTGCAACGCTGACCACATGTTCCCACGGCGCCAAAGACTGTGGCAGGAATGACCATTTTAAGGTCAGCGTCAGGCGTGATGATGATGGCGTTGTTTCCGCCCAACTCAAGCAGGGACCGACCCAAACGCGCAGCCACCGCCTGGGCGACGATTTTGCCCATGCGGATGGATCCTGTGGCGGAAACGAGGGGCACCCGCTTGTCTGCGGTCATCCACTCCCCCACTTTGTAATCGCCGTTCACAATGCAGCTCACTCCAGCGGGGAGGTTGTTGGCGTCGGCCACTTCGTTCCAAATGTTCTGGCATGCCAGCGAGCAGAGAGGCGCCTTTTCAGAGGGTTTCCACACACAAACGTCTCCTGAAATCCAGGCCAACGCAGTGTTCCAGCACCAGACGGCAACGGGGAAGTTGAACGCGCTGATGATGCCGACCACCCCGAGTGGGTGGTATTGTTCGTACATGCGGTGGTTGGGGCGTTCTGAGTGCATGGTGAGGCCGTAGAGCTGACGGCTTTGACCGACGGCGAAATCGCATATGTCGATCATTTCTTGAACCTCACCAAGGCCCTCTTGATAGCTCTTTCCCATTTCGTAAGAGACGAGGGCGCCGAGGCTGTCTTTCTTGGCACGCAAGGCGTCGCCGTATTGACGGACGACTTCACCGCGCTGGGGGGCGGTCCACTTGCGCCATGCGACAAACGCGTCGGTGGCTGCGGTCATCACGCGCTCGTAGTCGTCGTTGGATGCTGTGGAGAGGGAAGCGATGCGCTTGCCGTCCACAGGGGAGTGGCTGTCGATGGAGGCGCCAGAACCGAATGTTTCTGCGCCAATCATGACGCCGTGGTTCTGGTCTTGGATGCCGAGGTCGGCAAGGATGTTTTGGATGTTCATGGCACCCAAAGGTACACAGTCAGCGACCGAGATAGACCATCAACACACTGAGGTCGGAGGGGCTCACGCCGGAGATGCGCGACGCTTCACCGAGGGTTTTGGGCTTGCGGTCGGAGAGCTTTTGACGCCCTTCGTAGCTGAGGCTGGTGAGCCTCTGGAAGTCGAGGTCGGCTGGGATATGAAGGTGGTCCAACTTGCGAAGGCGGTCGGCCATGTCCTGCTCTTTTGCGATGTAGCCTTCGTATTTGATTTGGAGCTCCACTTGTTCCGTCACCTCGGGCGCAACAGAGTCGCACAAAGCTGCAACGGAAGGGACATGCTTGACCATGCTGTCCAATTTGACGTGAGGACGCGCCAAGATCTCTTGCGCACGAACGGCATGCTTCAGGGGGCTTGAATTGGCCTCCTCGAGCAGGGAAGAGGCTTCTTCGGGGTTGACGCTGAGTTGTTGCAGCCCTTTGCGGAGCCCTTTGACGCCGGTTTGTTTGGCGTCCAGGGTGCGCATGCGTTCGTCAGAAGCCAAGCCCAATTCGTGGGCTATGGGTGTCAGGCGTTCGTCGGCGTTGTCCTGGCGCAACAGGATGCGGTATTCGGCGCGCGAGGTGAACATGCGGTACGGCTCTTCCGTGCCTTTGGTGACCAAATCATCGATCAACACGCCGATGTACGCTTGGCTTCGGCTAAAGGTGATGGGCTCGAGGTTCCACGTGGAACGTGCGGCGTTGATGCCCGCCACAATCCCTTGGCAAGCGGCTTCCTCGTAGCCTGTGGTGCCGTTGATTTGGCCGGCGAAGTACAGACCTTGAACCAAACGGGTTTCGAGGCTGTGCTGAAGTTGGGTGGGAGGGAAGTAGTCGTATTCCACGGCGTAGCCTGGACGGAACATCTTGGCCTGCTCAAATCCCGGGATCTTGCGCATGGCGGCCAATTGGACGTCCTCAGGAAGGGAGGTGCTGAAGCCGTTGACGTAGATTTCACACGTGTTCCATCCTTCGGGCTCGACGAACACTTGGTGTCGGTCTTTGTCTGCGAAGCGGTCAATCTTGTCCTCGATGCTTGGACAGTAGCGGGGGCCAAGTCCACGGATGCGTCCGTTGAACATGGGCGAGCGGCCGAATCCCTCGCGAAGCAGGTCGTGCACCTCGGGGGAGGTGTAGGTGATGTGACACGAGAGCTGCTTGCCAATGGGGTAGGAGGGGAGGTAGGAGAACCGCCCCGGTGTTTCGTCGCCAGGCTGTTCTTCCATTTTGGTGTAGTCCAAGGAGCGGCCGTCCACACGTGGCGGTGTGCCGGTTTTCATTCGGCCGCTTTCGAAACCAAGCTCTTCCAACTGTTCGGTGATGCCGAAGGAAGCGCGCTCCCCCGCGCGTCCGCCGCCGAATTGTTTCTCGCCGATGTGCATCAAACCGTTGAGGAAAGTGCCGTTGGTGAGCACCACAGCTTTGGCGCGGACCTCCATGCCGAGTTGGGTCTTGACCCCGACGCAGCGCCCTTGCTCTGTCAAGAGCCCCACCACGCCGTCTTGCCAGAAGTCAAGGTTGGGTGTGGCTTCCAACATCTCGCGCCAAGTCTGGGCGAAGAGGTTGCGGTCGTTTTGGGTTCGTGGGCTCCACATGGCAGGTCCTTTGGACTTGTTCAACATGCGGAACTGGATGGCGCTGCGGTCGGACACCAAGCCCGAGTAGCCGCCAAGGGCGTCCACCTCACGTACGATTTGGCCCTTGGCGATGCCCCCCATGGCGGGGTTGCATGACATTTGGCCGATGACCCCCATGTTCATGGTGATGAGCAGGGTCGAGGCCCCCAAGTTGGCGGCCGCCGCCGCCGCTTCGTTCCCGGCGTGGCCAGCCCCGACCACGATGACATCGTACGATTGGATCATGGCGGCAAAGGTCGCCAATGCGGCGGTCAAGCAGGGTGTTCCACGTGGAACATCTGCAAGGCGTGGTCTTCTGCTTGACGCATGGCGGAGGCGTCTTCCGGGGTTTTGTCCTTGAACCCGGCCAAATGAAGCACCCCGTGCGCCATCACCCGCCGGAGCTCTTCTTGAAACACAACACCATGATTTTCAGCGTTATCCGACACGCGTTCAAAGGAAATCAAGAGGTCGCCAGAGAGGGTTGTGCCCTCGGTGTGGTCGAACGTGATGATGTCGGTGTACGTGTCGTGGTCCAGGTACTGCCGGTTGTACGTGAGCAGTTTTTCGTCAGAACAGGAGACAATGCTGAGGTCACCCAAGGTGCGGTTGTGGTGCTTGGCGAGGGCAGCCAACCACGATTTGACGCGGCGACGCCCTTCGACGTTGCAGGGGACGTCACCGTCCACGAACATCACCATGTTATGCCAGGACGTCGGTGAAGGTGAGCTCGACAATGCGTCCTTCGTCTTCGAAGGCACATTCGTCGGCGAGGTGACGCATCAAGAACACACCGCGGCCGTGGGGCTTCTCGATGTTTTCTGGCGCCGTGGGGTCGGGGAGGTTGTCGTAATCGAACCCGGGGCCTTCGTCCGTGATGCGAAACACCAGGGTATTCTCATCGATGGCGCAAGACACGCTGACCGACTTGGTTTCGTCGAGCTTGTTCCCGTGGACGATGGCGTTGTTGACACCCTCCGTCATGGCGATGAGCACGTTGCCGTAGTGTTCCGCGACGATGCCGTGGTCGGCACTGATTTGGTCGATGAGCTTCTCAACCACCGCAATGTTCTCAGGCTTGGAGTCGAATCGCAATTCTGGCAGGGTGGTCGTCATGGCTTCAAATCGGGTTGTTCCTCGGAATCGAGTTCCAAAGTATTGAAATATTCGTTGACGCGCTCCCGGTAGTACGGCAGAAGTTCCGCAGGCACGGTCCGAAGCAACTCCAGCTCGTTCATTTTCCGACGGAGGTACTCGGTGGCTTGAGGAGGATCTGCCTTGAGGGCATCGTCACCTGTCCGCGAAGTTCGATCTTCTTTCTCGCCCCGGATGCGCTCGGCGTTCTCGGCTTCCAACAAGCGCGTGATCAAATCTTGTTGGCGCTTCAAGGTGGCTTCGTCCACTTGGCGGTTCACCAAATCGCGCTCGAGCTCTTTCATTTGCTCGGCGATTTCCTTCATGCCGTTGCCGGCGCCAGACCCGTCTTCGTTCAGCTTCTTGGCTTTCTCCTGGGCCATCTTCCGAAGGGCGGCTTGCTCGGCGGCCATTTGGGCGAGCTCCTTGCTCATGCCCCCCGGTTTTTTTTGTCCGGCTTGACCTTTGTTGGCACCTTCTCCCATCTTCTCCTTCATCTTCTCCAGTTTCTTGCCGAGGGCCTGCTGCATCTTCTTCATGTCGCCCGCCTTGGGGGTGGGGGAGGGGTTGCCTGACCCGCCAGGCTTTTCGCAGTTGCCCGACCCGGGTTGCTTTTGGGCCTGTTGCTGTTGCATCTGCTGAAGCGCCTCGTCCAGCAGCAACGCGAGGTTGTTGAAGGAGGTCATGACGTACTGTTGGTTCATGGCGATGTCGGCCGTGAGCCGGTCGCCAAACCCTTCCAGCGCCTTGCCCATGTGGCGGTTCACCAACCCAATTTCACGGTTGACCGCCGACGCCAATTGAGGGATGCGCATGCTCAGGGCAAACAAGCTGTCTTCCACCATGACTGCGTCGTCTTTCAGTTTGCGCTGGTTTTGGCCATGGCCCACATAGCGGGGGTCCTGCTCGTTGGTGGCCTTCAACTCTGACATCAGGAGCTCCTCTTCAAACGACAGCGTGAGGATGTTTTCCAACAGCGCCCTCAGCGCGTCCATGTCTTCGCTGGCAGATTCCGACTCTGACTGCTGTTGCATGGCCTCCATTTGCTGGGCCAATTGCTCCATTTGCTCCGCCGCGTTCTTTTGGGCGTCGGAGGCCTTCTTTTCCTTGCCTTTGCCGAGTTGCTCGGAGCTTTTTTCCATCTCCTCTTGGATGGATTCCTCTTCGCCGGAGCTGTCCATCATGGGATTCGGGTTCTCGAGCTCTTGGTTGTCTTTCTTCAGCTGTTCCAGGTCTTTTTGGACTTGATTGAACGCCGCGTTGAGGCTGTCTTGCTTGGCTTTGAGCGTTTCAGAATCTTCCAGCCCAAACTCGGTCTCCTCCGCCAGCTTCTTTTGTTCTTCGGCCAGCCGGTTGAGGTCCTCGATGGCTTCGTTCATCTTGGTCTCCCACTCCAACTGACGGAACTGCTCAAGGGCCCTGTCGAGCTCTTTTTCCATGGCGTCGTGGTTGAGCTCCATCTCGTTCAGTTGCTCCTGCAGTTTTTCGGGGTCCATCTCTTGCATGAGCTCTTCCATCTGTTCGAACATCTGGCGCATTTCTTCGCTCATCAGGTCCTCCATCAATTTTTGGAGTTGCTCCTGCTTGTCCAACATGCGCTCTTCTTGTTGAGAGAATTCGTTGGCGCGTTCATCTTTTTTTGCGTTGTCACGCTTCATCTCCTCGAGCTTGTCCTGAAGGGCTTTTTGCTGCTCCAACAGGCTCTCCATGGCCTGGCGGTCTTGCCACGTCATCTCGCCCTGTTTTCGAAGCCGCTCTTGCATGGCTTCCATTGCCTCCCTCAGCTCTGCGGCTTCCAGGGCGGCGTCTTGCAGATTTTCTTCAATGGATTCGGCGGCATTGACGCGCTCCTCTCTCAATTCCCCTTGAGAAGGGGCTTCCAAACGCGTGGTGGTGGACCGCACTTTTTTGGCCCCATGCACCGCGTCGTTGTCCCAAACCTCAAACCAAGCCTCAAGCACATCACCTTCTAGCCAACCCAAGTCACGGAGGTCCCACATGTGGTAGAACGTGCCGCGTCGACCCTGGGGAACATCAAGCTCCACCCGACCCTTTGTCAAAGAGGGGGTGCCTCCTCCGGCGGCCAACAACTCACCTGACGGTGCCCTTCCGTGCTCCACCAATTCCCAGACAAACGCCAGCCGGCTGAAGCCGTAGTCGTCTTGGACAGAACCGGTGAAGTGCATTCTTTTTCTGGACGTGCTGTCTTGCGATTCTTCGACCCGAATGGAGGGTTTGCCGTCCCGGACCACGCGGATGCGGTGGCGCAGCGAATCACCGGTCAATTGGGCGTTGATGGGCGTGATCCAATAGGTGCTGTTTGTCGTGGCCACGGCGTGGGCTGAAAAGGTGTTGCCCGTGGTTCGCGTGGTCTGCAGCCACTTGTCGTTCCACGTAAACCTGAGGGAGTCTGCGTCGTGGACTTGCATGGTCCATTGGATGGGCGTGCCCTCAGGCACTGTCACATCGCCTTGGTTGCGGGTGTCGACGTTGGGCAGTCCTGTGTAGGGGGGCGGTGTGGCCTGCACGCGCAGGTTGGCCAACATGGGCACGGCGAAGGGCTGCACAGTGTGGTTCGCAGATCGCCAGCCGTTGGCCAGAAATTGAAAGTCGATGTTGCTGCGCACAGCGGGGAATGTGTGCCGGAACACGTGGGGTCTCACGCGCTCCATTCGGAAGCGTCCGTTGCCAGATTCCAAGGTCACCGACGCGGGCAGGTCGTCGCCTTTCGTCTCCACGGTGACGACAAAAGCCTCCCCTGCAGGAACCTCCAGTCGGTCGTTCACCAACACGAAGTCGAATGGGGCCGGCTCAATGAACTCGGTCCGGTGTTGAACGATCCGGGTGGCAGGGGCGGTCACCCAGTCAGGCTGCATCCACAGGCCCGCCACCACCAACGCCGCCACGGGTGCTGCCCACCGCAACATCCGAACGGCGCCGGATACGTCCACCGCGCTTGTGAAGGGCAACGGCCGAAGTGACGCGGTGCGTTGGTCGATGCTCGCTGCCAACAACGTGACGTCGGCACCCTGGGCGTTGTCGACTTGGCGCTGCAATTGGAGCGTGTTCAAGAGCTTGTCCTTGACTTCGGGGAAGTGGCTGCCCACGATGCGGGCGGCTTCGTCGTGGCTCAACCCTTGGCTGAGGCGCGCCCATTGCGCGAGGGGCCAGAGCACTTGCGCGGCCAACACCACAGCCGCTGCGGCTGCAAAAGTGTAGAAAAGCACCGTACGCCCTGCGACGCCGAACCGCCCCACCCCTTCAAGAAGCACAAACAAAAGCGCACCGACAGACAGGGTGACAAAAGACAACAAAAGCCCTCGAAGGACTTTGGTTCGGTGGTGCCTGCGGATGAAAGCGTCCAGTTTTTGGATCAGTGAAATCTCTCCCGTCATCTCTTGAACTTGAAAGGTACGCTACCTTCGAACCCCATTCACAACGTTCGCCATGAATCGCCAACTTCTCGGACTGTTCACCGCATTCTGCGGTTTGTCTCTCGCCACGGAGGCCCAAGTCGTCCTCAACGAAATCAACCTCGTCACCGGTCCCAATGCGGGTCAGTTTGTCGAGTTGCACGGCCCCGCCAACCAGAGCGTTGATGGTCACGCATTGGTCGTTGTCAAATCGTCGTTTTCGGAAGGCAGCTGGACCGCCACGGTCCAAGACGTGATCGACCTCCAAGGCCAAGCCTTGGACGAAGATGGATTCCTCTTGGTGGAGGGCGAAGGGTGGCAGAACACAGTTGCGGGCGTGGTGCTCGCGGCCCAGTTCGCTTCGGATTTTGAGCTGAATGCGTCGCCTTTTTTCACCGACATTGCGGATGCTGTGCTCTACGGCAACACGTCGGTCACCAACCCTCAAATGGCGACGATTGCGGAGGTGGTGAATCCCGATGCGACGACCACGGTCTACGAAGGAGGGGAGGGTGTGAACGCGGGGTCGGATGGCTTGTCGCGCGTGCCAGATGGTGGCGCGGGCCTGGACCAGCAATTCGTGATGCAGGCCCTGAGCCCAGGCACGTCCAACGTGTTGGGTTGCGAAGGGGGGCACTTGTCGTTGAACGGCAGCGTCGCCACGTTTTGCACCGACCTTGGCCCCCAAATCGTAGGATTCACGCACATCTCCGATGCGGCGTCCGCAGCCACGAGCTTGGTGGTCTTGGAGTCAGGCACCGACGTGGTGGTGGAGGTGTTCTTGGGCACAGCCATTGACATGGAGGGACTTGGTGATGGCAGCTACGACGTGGTGGCGGTGTCACACAACGCCATCCTGGATGAATCCCCAGCCACTTTGGCGGACGTGGGCACGTCGCAAGTGGGCGGATGCGTGAGCTTTTCTGAAGAGGTCGTCACCTTGCAGGGTCAAACGTGTGAAATACCCTCATGCGATGGCGGCACCATCCTCACGGCAGGCGCAGAGCCGGACGCTCAGGCTTGCTTGTTGGCGGAGGACGGCGCGTTGGTGTCTTTTGGCTACTTCAGCGACGCAGCAGAAGACGAGTACGTGTTCCTGATATGCAACACTGCGGACTCGATCTTGGCTTCCACCCACCAACCCTACTTCGATTTCGCGGCCTTTGAGGAAGCAGGAGACTACCACGTGTGGGGGCTGAGCTACCAGGACAGTTTGGTGGACAGCACCGTCGTGGCGGGGTCGTGGGTGTACGATGTCGAGGCTTACGGATGCGACAGCTTGAGCAGCAACTTCCTTGAGGTGAACATCTTGCAGTGTGGAGAAGCCGGCTTGTGTGACGATTTGATCATCAGTGAGTACATCGAAGGTACGAGCAACAACAAAGCGCTTGAGGTGCACAACCCCACCGTGGAAGCGATTGATTTGACACCGTACACCATGGAGGTTTACAACAACGGCGCCTCGTCCCCGACGCAGGAGCTCGACCTCGAGGGCACCATCCTTCCTGGCGGGGTTCACGTGATGGGAAACCCACAAGCAGACGCGGCCATTGTGAGCCAAAGTCAAGTGTTGAGTTCTGTGACTTGGTTCAACGGCAACGATGCCATTGTGCTTCGAAAGAATGGAGAGGTGATTGACCAAATGGGAGAGATTGGCCCTGAGAACGACCCAGGCGAACCCGACGGTTGGGCGGTGCAATCAGGCGGAATGTCGGAGTACACACTGGTTCGAAAACCCAACATCGGCCAAGGCTCTACGAACTGGGCAGAGGGTCAAACGGAATGGGACGTGTACCCCCAAGACACCTTTGACTTCTTGGGAGCGCATGAGGCTTCCTGCGGAGGGTTGGGCACCATGGTCGTGGGGTTTGCAGCTCCAGAATTGTACGTGGCAGAAGGTCAAGGTGTAGCCGTGGAGATGGTCGTGTCGTACCCGCTTGAAGATGTGGAGGTCCTCGTGGAGGTGTCGGGCGGCGACGCCGAACCCGGCGCGGATTTCCCTGCGGTGTTCCCCCTGTCGTTTGAGTTTGAAGCAGGCCTTTTGAACAGCCAATCCTTCAATTTCGTGGCGGTTGACGAGGAGGACCCAGAGCTGCAAGAAGACGTCGAGTTGACCTTGACCATCTTGTCCGGAGGGGCTGTGGTGGGCATCGAGACGGTGGTGATTCACATCCTGCCCTCGGATTTGGAATACCCTGTGTACGACATCATTCAAGTTCGTGACATTGACAACCAAGGGGTGCTTGACAGCATCGACACTGCATGCGAATTGCGCGGAGTGGTGCACGGCTGGAACGACTACCCGCAGGGGCTTCGTTTTACACTTATCGATCCCACCTCGGGCATCAACGTGTTCAGTGCCATCAACAACTTCGGGTACGAGGTCGTGGAGGGAGACAGCGTGAGGGTGCGCGGGGTGGTGGGCCAATTCAATGGTCTGGCGACGCTGTACGCGGACACATTGATCTACGAAGGCAGTGGATTCGACACACAGGAACCGGTGCTTGTGCAGGAGATGGGCGAGGAAACCGAATCTCAAGTCGTGCGATTGAAATGCGTCAAGCTATTGGACCCGGCCGAATGGACGAATGACTTTCCATTCTTCGATGTGATGGTGGATTACGGCCCAGGTCAAGTCCAAATCCGGATCGACGCCAACACCAACCTTTTTGGCACTGAGCCCCCCATAGGCACGTTTGGGGTCGCGGGCATTGGGGGTCAATACGACATTGGCATGCCGCTGTTGGACGGGTACACCTTGATGCCTCGGAGTTTGGACGATTTGACGGAGCCCGTCTTCGCGTCGTTCTCGGTGCCTGAAGATCTGGAGGTGGGCGCGATTGTGACTCTGGAGAACCTCAGCCAGGGGGCAGGCTCGTACCAATGGTCGTTTGGCAACGGCGTGTTCAGCAACGACGAGACGCCGGAGCTTGTGTACGACGAGGCAGGATCTTACAACATCTTCTTGACGGCGGTTGACCCCAACCAAGTGTGCGCAGACCAAGCCTCGATCACCGTGGACGTGGTGGATGTGGATGCGGTGCAGAATGCAGCTTGGGGCATGCGCCTTTGGCCCAATCCGGCACAAGATGTCGTCCGAGTTGTTGTGTCGCAGAAGGCCGAATGGACGGTGCGCGATGTCGCCGGCCGCATCACGGGTTCTGGCTCATGGTCGGCAGGTGTGCACACGCTGGACGTGTCCGGCTGGGCCCCAGGCACCTACGCCATCTCGGCGCACAGTGAAGGAAGACAAGTCGTGGCGACCCGATTCCAGGTGGTCCGACCATGACGGCACGGACGAGGAGCTTGTGGCTCCTCCATGGCGTGGTGGTCATTTTCGGATTCACAGGAATCTTGGGGAAATTGATCACCTTGGATGCTGAACCGCTTGTGTTTTGGAGGGTGTCTCTGGGTGGAATCTCCACCGCGTTTTACCTCGCGTGGAGACGCGAGTGGCGCCGTTGGTCGCTGAGGGATTTGGTTCGGGCGGCGGCCGTGGGTTGCATTGTGGCTGCACATTGGGTGACGTTTTTCGCGGCCATCAAAGTCAGCAGCGTGGGGTTGGCGTTGACCATGTTGGCCACCGCGCCCCTGTTCATCGGATTCATTGAACCTGTGGTGTTCCGCCGGAAGTTGGCGTGGCGTGAATTGCTGGTGGCATCGGCCGTGTTCGTGGGCATCGCCACGGTGTTTCAAGCAGAGCGAGACCAGGTGGACGGGATGGTGTTGGGGTTGTCAAGCGCGGCGTTGGCGGCGCTGTTCAGCACGTTCAATGGTGTGCTTGTGAAACGGTTGGACCCGGTGAACTTGAGTGCTGTGGAGCTTCTATCCGCGAGCGCCGCCATGCTGGTGTGGCTCGCGTGGAGGGGACAGGCGGGACCGGAGTTGTTCATCATGTCTGCACAAGACTGGGTGTGGGTGACGGTGTTGGCCGTGGTGGCGACATCGTTCGCATTTGTGGTGTCCATTCAGGTGCTCAAAAACCTAACGCCATTCGAATCGGCCATGGCCATCAACCTAGAGCCTTTGTACGCCATCGTTTTGGCGTGGTGGATGTTTGGTGAGCGGTTCAGCCCAGGGTTCTACCTCGGGGCGGCCGTCGTGTTGGGCGCGGTTTTTTTGGATTCGTGGTGGCGCGCCCGGACTCAATCCACGGCGAACAGCGAAGACGCGACCTGATCGCCAGTGATCCAATTGGACTCTGGAACGCGAAACCATCCGGGCTGGTGTTCCACGAGTCTTCCGCCGTCCAGCGCCTGGGTCCACGCTTCTGCATCCACGTCTTGAGGACTGACCCCCGTGGCGCCATGCAGTTGTTCAGGAGAGATGCCTCGGGCTGTGCGCAAGCCGGTCATCACCAGCTCGTTGTAACGGTCCCGGGGTGAGAGGCTCTCCCGCACGTCGAGCAAGGCTCCTTGCTGGATGGCTTGGATGTACCTGGGGTTGTTGGACACGTTGGCATACCTGGTGGAGCCCAAGAAACCATGGGCGCCGGGGCCCAGGGCGAGGTAGGGCACGCCTGACCAATACGCGCTGTTGTGTTGAGATTTGTGGTGCCCTTGGTCGGGTTTGGGTGCGGCCCAGTTGCTCGTCTCGTAATGGGACCAGCCCTGTGCGGCCAATTCGTTGCAAAGTCGGTGGTACTCCTCTGCGGTGCGGGCGTCCGGTGAGGGTTGTTCCTCGCCGCGTTCCACACGCGTGCCCAGCACGGTGCCAGACTCGACGGTCAGGGCATAGGCGCTCAAGTGCTGGATGGGCAGGGCCATGGCGCGGGCGATGTCGTCGTTCCAATTCCGAGATGTGGGCACTCCGTAGATGAGGTCGAGGGTCATGGCCTTCACCCCCAGTTCATGGGCCAGGCGAATGGCCTGCTCAGCCTGGATGCCTGTGTGGGCGCGGTTCATCCAAGCCAGGGTGTCGTCGTGGAACGACTGGACCCCCAAACTGAGTCGGGTGACACCAAGCTCCAACCAAGCCTGGATTTGGGTCTCAGTGATGTCCTCCGGATTGGCCTCCAGGGTGACCTCGCGGAAATCTGTCACGGCCTGGCCCACGGCCTCGAGCACTCCAGAAACCAAATCTTGGAGCAGGTCGGGGGGGAGGATGGATGGGGTTCCTCCCCCCAAGTAGAGTGTGGTGAAGGCCTGGTCCTTCCATCGCGGTTCAGAGGCGAGCCGCAGGCGGGCCTCCTGGATCATGGCGGCGACGAGGTCGCCCATGTGTTTGGTCTGCGTGGAGAAGTGGAAATCGCAGTAATGGCAAGCCTGTCGGCAGAAAGGAACGTGGAGGTAGAGCCCGGCCATGGGCCAAAGGTCGTCGCCCCAGCCCTACCTTCGTGTCATGGCCCAAGAAATCCAGTGGGAAGGCGCGCAAGTGACCAACAACAACGCCCTCCAAGACATTTTGAGTCCGGAACACGCCCAATGGACGGCGTTGTCCGACCGTTCGTGGTCGGTGGTGTTGCACGGCCGACGGTTCAAAGTGGAAGTGGAAAAGGGTCCTGACGCGGAAGGGAACGCGACTGTGCGCATCGACGGGGTTCGGAAGGACATTCGGGTCTTGGACGAGCGCACCCAGCTTCTCGAAAAGATGGGCATGTCTGTGGCGTTGTCGGCTGGCAGTGGCGACGTGCACGCGCCCATGCCAGGGAAGGTGTTGCAGGTGCTTGTGGAGCCAGGCCTTGCCGTGGAGGAGGCCCAACCTTTGTTGGTGCTCGAAGCGATGAAGATGGAAAACGTCATCAAGGCGACGGCGGCAGGCACGGTGTCTGAGGTGCCTGTGCACGAGGGCGATGCCGTGGAGAAGGGGAGCTTGTTGGTCGGGTTCGAGTTGTAATTGGACCTCGGGGATGTCCCCCGAACGTTGTTGAAGACATACGACACCAGGTGTGCCACGCGTTGAGGCCCTGGGTAATTTCACACCATGTCGTCCATGAACACTGCCAGGATTTCCGCGCTGGTGCTTTGGTGCGCCTCGCTGTCCACCCAGGCCCAAACGGCCTGCAACAACCTCATCGACTTGTGCGGTCAGGTGGATTCCACAGTCACGTTGTCCAGCACCATGGATTTGGACAACGTTGCGGCGCTGAATGGGTTGTTTGCGGCCACGTCGGTGCAGGTCATTCGATTCCACACGACGTACCTCGATCCGGCGGGCCAAGGGTTGGAAGTCCACCTGTCCAACTCACAATGTGCCCCTTTTTTTCAGGCCAGGGTGTTTCAACCTGACCCGTTCAACCCTTGCGACGCCGGGGCTTACGTGTCGGTGTCAGACCTGATGACGACGAACGAGGACACCGTGATGTACACCGCCCCGTTGTACATCAACACCGACTACATTTTGCTGGTGGGCTCGAACACGGCGGGCTGCGCGCTTGATGTCAGGTTGGAAGGCCGAAGCGTGAGCATCGACGCCTGTTGTGCGGCCGCCATCGACTATGGGGAAACGGTGAATGTGGAGATCAAGGGGTCCGACCCGGCCTTGGGGTTCGTGTGGACGCCTGAGGAGTTGGCCCAAATGGTGGACAACCAGCTCGCCACCTTGAGCCCTTACGAAACGACCACCTTCGAAGTGACGGGGTTTGTGGAAGGGTGCTCGTACACGGATGCGGTGCTTGTGGCAGTGGGGTCGCCCATTGAGGTGCCCAACGCATTTTCCCCCAACAACGACGACTTCAACGACACCTTTGACATTTACGGCTTGTCTCAGTTTGAGTTCTCAACCATCGAGATTTTCGACCGGTGGGGACAATCGGTGTTCCGGTCGGTGTCTTACCCCAACCCTTGGGACGGAACGTTCCGGGGTCGTGCTGTTCCCGCAGGGACATATTACTACGTCATCAACCTGAACGAACCCAACGCCAACCTCGCCCCCATCACGGGGCATGTCGCCGTGATCCGATGAAGAAGCCAATGTACCTCCACATGGTGTTGTCGTGCGCCCTCTTGTTGGGGTGGGCCGCGACCGCATCCGCGCAATTCAATGGGGTTCGCACGCAATTCCTCATGACGAGTTTGTTGGACAACCCTGCTGCAGCTGGCAACAGCGCTTGCCTGGACCTTCGGATGGGGGGGCGAAATCAATGGACGGGCTTCGAGGGCGCCCCTCGAACCAGCTTCGCCTCGTTGAGCGGACGGCTTGGTGGTGGAGTCACGTTCGCCCACGGCATGGGCGGGTTTGTCGTCACCGATCAGGTGGGGCCTTGGAGCAACACCCGTCTAATCTTGGCCTATTCCACGAAAGTGAGGCTCACCAACGGCGCACGCTTGAGTGCGGGGCTGGCGGCGGGCATGACGCAATACCGTTTGGACATTGGAAGCTTGGTTTTTCCAGAGTTTTCGGCGACCGAGGATCCGGCGCTGTTCGGGGCTTCGACGTCGCAGACGGTGTTCCCTAACTTGGATTTTGGCCTGTGGTATGAGAACAGCCAAACGTTCGTGGCACTCAGCATGCTCAACGCCGTGCCCACAACACTCAACGAAGTGACCATGACCACCAACACCGGCACCACGTTTGTGTTGATGGGTGGACAATACATCAAGTTGGACCGTCGGTTTGGGTTCCGGCCTGCCGCCCAAATGCGATTGACCCGCGGTTTGACGCCAAGCGTGGACTTGCAGGGGGCGTTCTCGGTGGACGAGTTGGTGAGCGTGGGGCTGGGCTACCGCACGGGCAGCGCGCTTGTGGGGGTGCTGAGTTTGAAGTTGTTTGAATCCATGACGGTCGGCTATTCCTACGACTTCGGTGTGAATGACTTGAGTGTGGGCGGACGTTCTGCCCATGAATTGGTCATCTCGTTGACCGCTTGCGATAAACACGACCCCTACGTTGGTCCGGACGGCCGCTGCCCTGCTTACGACTGATGCACGACACCCTATCGAAACGACTGCTATTCTTGGCCGCGGCGGCCATCGTGGTGGTGACGTTGGGGTACACACAACACTTGGCGTCCATCATCCGAGACGAAGAACAACGCAAAGTTCAGCTTTGGGTTGAGGCTGTGAAGCAGCGGGCAGAATTGGTCACCTACACCCAGTCGCTGTTCGAAGAACTCGGCGCGGAAGAGAAGAAAAAGGCCGACCACTTGGCCGCGGCATACCGATTGATTCAGGAGTCGCCTGTGGGCATGGACCTGACGTTCAGCACGGATTTTTTGGTGGAGAACAAGACGGTGCCTGTACTGATTTTGAACGACGACGGGGAGGTGTTGTATCATGTGAACGTGCCACCCCCACCTTTGGGGTCGGACCGCGAGGCCTACTTTGACAGCGTAAGGGTCTACCAAATGGGCACCCACCCACCCATCCGGTTCGAGGAAGTGGGCCAAACCATCTATTACTCTGAAAGCGTCCGGTTGCGCGAGTTGCGCGAGGCCATGTCTGAATTGATCGAATCGTTCATCTCAGAAACGGTCATCAACAGCGCTTCGGTGCCCGTGATGTTGCTTGACTCGACCGCCACCCGCATTGTCAAGTCCCAAGGCATCGACGTCTCTTTGCTGAGCGACCCTGAGGCGCTCAAGCAACGGCTGAGGGCTATGGCCGGTGACAACGCCCCCATCCCGGTGTATTTGCCAGGAGAAGGGTGGAATTTGGTCTTTTACGAGGAAAGCTTGGTGTTGACCCAACTCAGGTTTTTCCCTGCAGTGCAGCTGCTGCTGATCGCGGCGTTTTTGTTGGTCGCGTATTTGGTGTTCAGCGCGTCCAGAAGGGCAGAACAAAACCGCGTGTGGGTCGGCATGGCCAAGGAAACAGCGCACCAATTGGGCACCCCTCTCAGTTCGCTGATGGCGTGGTCCAGCTTGCTCTCCGCCCGAGGCGTGGATCCCGAAGCGCTGTCCGAGATGGACAAGGACATTGCCCGGCTTCAGGTGGTGGCCGAGCGATTCTCCAAGATTGGCTCAGAGGCCGACCTGACCTCCGCCGACCCGCTGCAAGTGGTGGCAGAGACGGTCAATTACATGCGTCCCCGCATCAGCAAGAATGTGTCGCTCTCTCTCGAGTCGGGGGAGCCCCATGGCGAACTCGCATTGAGCCGCCCGCTCTTCAGTTGGGTGTTGGAGAACCTGCTGCGGAACGCCGTGGATGCGATGGAAGGAGAGGGGACGCTTGCGGTTCGCGCGGCGTGGGAAGGGGACGAGGTCCACGTCGAGGTGGAAGACAATGGCAAAGGCATGACCAAATCGGTGGCCCGGCGGGTCTTCGAGCCCGGCTTCACCACCAAATCCAGGGGCTGGGGCCTCGGGTTGTCGCTTTCCAAGCGCATTGTGGAGGAAACCCACGGCGGTCAGGTGTTCGTGGACTGGACAGAGCCTGGCGAAGGCACCCGATTCAAACTTGTGTTCCGAGCCCAGGCTTAACGGGCCAGAAGCACGCGGCCGTGCTTCACGTCACGGGTCCAAATCCCATTTTGAATCGCCCCCCATTCCAACACGTAAGTGTACCATCCGTCGGGCAAGAAATGGTCCCCCCCGCCGAGGTCATAAGCGCCGCCGTCCCAGGGTGTGTCTGGGTCGCTGGTGGACCACACTTGTTGTCCCCAGCGGTTGAAGATTTTGAACGAAAATTCCGACCAATCGCAGGTGCTGACAATCTTGAACCCTTCGTTCACGCCGTCGCGGTCGGGGGTGAACGCGGTGGGCACCCAGATGTGGCATCCGCAGTACTCTTCTTCCACCTCCGCCAAAGCCACATGCGAGCCGCATGCGTTGGTGACCGTCACGAAGTGCTCCCCGCCCGCGACAGGCGTTGTCATCCCTGAGAGCCCTTCCGTGTCCCACACCACGCTGAAGGGGATCTCGTTCACGTCGCTTCCTCCTATGGAAAAGACTTCCACGCGCGTCAGCGTGGAGTCGCCCATGCAGATCAAGTTGTCGTCGGGCGTGGCCGCGGCCGTCAGGCTGGGCCAAACCTCAAGGTTCATGTTGTGCGTGGCGTTGCACCCTGTGGCGTTGTCCCGAACCTCCACTTCGTAGTCTCCTTCAGCGAAGGCATCGTACCCCGCGGTGGCGGGCTCACCGTTGACGGACCACACCCACGACCCGACCGCAGGGGAGGTTTGGGTGGGCCAAATGAACTCATGAGGCCCTTCTAGCTCACACCGAATGACGCTGTCGGGGTGGCTCCCCACAAAAGGCGTGGGCCACCAGGTCACGTGTGCCGTGTCTGTTTCCGTGCAAGCCCCCAACGTCACGGTGGCCACAAACGGCCCTCCCCCCATGGAGCTGACGACGTACAATTCATTGTCGGTTCCGCCCACGTTCCAGGAGATGTTGTCCATGGGTTGGGTGATGCTGAGCACCGTCGCGTTGTTTTCACATAAAGGTTCGGGGTCAAGCAACCCAGTCGCGATGGGGGGAAGCATGGGGTAGGTGAGGCTCAATGCATTTTCGCACCCGTTCTCTCCGACCAGGTTGACGGTGTACGTGCCCGGCCCAGCCTGGTCCAAATTGAACGTTCCTGCCGGCAAACTCCAGTTCTCCAGGAAGGCATTGTCTTCCAGTTCCAAGGCCACGGTTCCTACGCCTTCCCAACAGAGCGAAGGCGGCGTGGCTTCCAGCTGTCCTTGAGGCAAGGCCAGGACGTCCACAGCGATGGATTGTGGTTCAGACACGCACCCGTTGATGGAAGCCGAGGCGATGTAATCGCCCGAGCTCGTCACGTCCAGGAAAGGGGAGTTCCCCACCTCCCACGCAGGGCTTCCACCTTCCGTGGCCAACGCTTGCAGCGTGAGGGGCTCGCCCGCGCACACTTCCAGGGGCCCCACAACAGGCTCCCCTTGCAATGCGAAGCTGACCTCAGGGATGGCTTGGAACAACACATCGACCTGCAATGCGGTTTGGCACCCTTCGATGGAGGCGACCACCTCGTGGATTCCTGGCTCGGTCGTCACGGAGGTCAACCCTTCGACGCCGTCCCAAGTCACGGTGGCTTCAGGAGCTGCAGAGGCGGCGAGTTCGGCCTCGGTGCCACCGCACACCACGAGGTTGGGGTCCACCAGCAGTTCCAGCTCTGGCCCAGGAGCGTCGGTGACGTCGATCGCGCCTGAGGCTGGACAGCCTTGGTCGTCGGTGCCGAGCAACTCATACGTGCCTGCCTCTGTGATGGCCAGTTGGGGCTCCTCGTTGTCCGCCCACACGGCTGAGGTGGCGGGCAGGAGCGGTTCAGCGGTCAAGATCAACTCATCGCCGAGGCAAACTTCCCAAGGCCCTTCGGGTCCAGCCGTGACGGACTCAGGATGGGTGATGTAGTCGGCCTCCACCAGGCAAAAGCGCTGCTGGTTGCCCACAGCGCCCCCCGTCGACGCCACAAACCCCCAATGCACGAGCGGGTTGCCGCCAAAAAAGGTGTCCGCAATGTTGCCCGAGTACGTCAACCTAAGGTCGCCGTCGAAGTACACCTCCAACGTTTGCGTGTCGGCGTCCCACACCACGCGAAATGGAAAGTCTTGCCCGGTTTCGATGTTGGACAACACGCTGTGCGCCTGCACCGGACCTTCCACGTTGTGAAAAATGGACCCGTCGCTGGTCAACGCGATGTGGTCGTACCACGGGTCGCCGACGAATCCGTTCTGCCACGTGTCCATTTCCACGGCCAACGAAGGGTTGAAGGGGCCATTCTCGTACCCGATGGACCCCCCTGTGGATCCGATGACGTTGTTGCCCACGCCGAATGGCTGGAGCACGAATACAATGCCGTCCGCGCCGTCCGCGTCGGTTGTTCCAAAATTCACCGTGAATTCGAGGTCGAAATCAGCCTCCAGGTTGAGCTGACAATCGTGCCATGCGGCGCCCCGCTGGTTTTGTGACGTGTTGGTCAACCGAATGCACCCGGAAGGCTCCTGCACTGCGCCTTGCACCAAATTCCATTGCGCGCTTGCCCCAGCCGGGCAAAACACACTTGCGAGGAGCAAGCAGCATGAGGTGAAAACGCGCATCAAGAGATCGTGGAATTGAAGAGCGCTGCAAGTTCGCACGCAAGGGCGTGCCTTTCGCACATTGCGCGGAAAGATTCGTCGGGCGCAGGGGGCGGGTGTTGAAGCCATTTCTCGATCTGACGTTGTCCATCAGTTGCGTCGTGGGGCACAAACGTCACGCCCCATGTGGCGCACAGGGCTTCGAGGTCGCCATGTGCCGGTCCAACGACGAGCATCGGACGGCCCGTTGCCAGGCATTCAAACATCTTTCCAGGGGTGGAGGCTTTGGCGGAATTGCTGTTGTTGTGGACGACAACCAACGCGTCGCATGTGTGCATGGCCTTGATTGCTTCAGCGTGAGACAGGTCGCCTTTCCAGTCGAGGTCCACGCCGGATTGATCCATGCTTGCGCGCACGTCGTTGGAGAGTTGTCCGCCGGCTTGCAACACCCATTGGGACCTTCCTAGGCTGTCCCAAAGCGCCGGGGCATTCCTCGCCCCGTACAACGCGCCAAAGTGGCCAAGCACCGGTTTGTCGTTGGAGGCAGGCGCAGGCGGTTTGTCCGGAAAATCATCCTTGTCCCAGCCGTTGGGGATGACCGCACCTTTGGAGGCGTCGTCCAAGCCAATTTCGTGCAGCGCCCCCGGCGAAGTCACGAGGATGCGGTCTGCGGAGGTCACCACGGCGCGCTCCATCTTGGCGATGAGGCGCCGGGCCCTCGGGCCCAGTCCGAAGTCGTCGAGGTAATCCATGGTGGACCAAGGGTCCCTGAAATCGGCCACCCAAGGCAACCCCGTTTCGCGCTTCAACGCAAGCCCGATGAGGTGCATGCTGTGCGGGGGGCCGGTGGTGACGATCAAGTCGACAGGCTCGTGTCGCAACCGGGCGAGGACCTTTCGAGTCGTGGGCTTCACCCACCCCACACGGGCGTCGGGCACGAACACGTTCCCACGAACCCATTTGACGACCCTGGATGTCAAAGAAGGGGAGGACGATGGATCGGCCCCGAGACGAGAGGTTTTGCCCTGAAGCCCCAACTTTGAAAGGGCACGTGTGGGCTCCCACACAGGAAAGGACCACACTTCCACCCCGTCGTGGACGTCGCGGCTCAGGGAGGGATCGGTCACCGGGACGTCCGGGTTGGATGGGGTCACCACGATGGGGTCCCAACCGAATTCAGGGAGGAGCTTGGCGAATTTGAGCCAGCGCTGCACCCCCCCTCCGCCGGACGGAGGCCAGTAGTAGCTCACCACGAGCACGCGTTTGTGGGCCGACTTGCTCATGGCTTTGAAGGCAACCATTGTTGTGCAACATGCCTCCATTTCGCCGCGCGTTGGACGCCAAGCATCCTGCTCGCCAGGACAAACCAACTTGGAATTTGCACGTCGGGGGTGGGGGAGTATCCCGCTTCTGAGAGCGCGCGGTACCCTTCCGCGGCACGCGCCTCGTCGAACGGGTCGAGCCAACGGGTGGTGTTGAACAACGCATTCAAGACGCGTTGTTTTTGAGCGCCCGTGACGCCAGGTGCCGATTGAACGTGCGCCCACATCTTCATGCGAAGCGCAAACGAATTGAGCCGGCGTTTGGCCTCGTTGCTTGTGGAAATGCGCCCCTCGGGAAACAGCCTGACGGTGGTCAGGTGGTCCTCCGACATGGTGAAGCGCCCGCCCGCCTTGAACATGCGGAACATCAGGTCGTACTCTTGCGCGCTGGAGAGGGATTCGTCCCACCCACCTGCGGCGCGAACCGACTCTGTGCGAAACAAGTTGCTGGTGGTTTGGCCTGTTCGACCGTGGGCGAGGCCGGACACAGGGTCGGCGCTCATCTCCCAAGACGGCCAGGCGCGGTCTTCCCGCGAAAACATGAAGTGGCCGTAGACCATGTCGCGATCTTGGCCCAACGCCATTTGGGAGGCCATCTTTTGAGGTCCCAAGAGGTCGTCGGAATCCAAGAACTGCACCCACACGGTGTTCACCTCCTTTAGCCCGGCGTTTCGCGCAGCGCAGGCGCCGGGGGTGCGCTCTTCAATCAACTTGAGCCGCACGTTGGGGTGTGCTTGGCCCCAGGCTTGGACCACTTCGCTGGAGTTGTCGCTGGAGTTGTTGTCCACGCAGATGACCTGACCAAGGCAAGGCCCTTGTTCGAGCAAACTGTCCAACGCATCTCCCACCCACTTGGCGGAGTTGTGCATGGGGATCACCACGTCAATCTCATCCATGGTGTTGGTTTAAAATGGACTTGGACTGAAAAAATCCGACGCCATAGGCCCAGGCTGCTCGCCGACCTTCGGGGCTGCGAAACAAGGCCTTCGTGACCATCCTGAAAAGCAAGAAGGGGTGGGACCACGCGGGGAAGGAGGCGCGATGGACCACGCCCATGGACAGGGCGGTTTGTGAATTGAGGCGGGCACCGGTGCTTTCTTCTGGGTGGAACCTCAGCCTCAGGGGCAGGTAGGTGACCTCTCCGCCCTGGCGAAGGTGGTTGGCGAGGAGCAAGCCCTCTTCGCCGGCCACCACCCCACTGGCCGACCCGAGCCCCAACGCCTCGTGGAAAGGGAGGGTCGTGGGCACGACGAGCTCCATGCTGTTCACCTTTTGAAGGCGGAGGACGTGTCGGGCGGTCCAGCCTCGCAGACTCCAAGGACCTGGGCTGTACGCGCGCCAAGCACGCTCGGGGTCCTGCCACAGTTGGCACACAACGATGGGCAATGGCGCGGCGGTCGGGCATTCCGACAGGTGGGCCTCCAACTCGTTCAACCCGCTCAAATCCAGAGAGACGTCGTCGTCGCACAGCACGGCCCATGAGGCGTTCAACTCGCGAAGGGCGAGGTTGCGGCTTCTGCTCAACCCGCGTGATTCGGTGTTGACGACTTGAATGTGGGGTGCGTCCATCCCGAGGTGGTCTGGCAAGCCGCCACCGGTCTCGTGTTGGTTGACCACCACCACAGGGATGAAGAGCTCTCTCAACTGCGACAACAGCACGCGGTTTTTCACGATGTGTCCATGCATGGTGCTGACACAGAGCCCGACGACAGGCCGGGAGGAAGGGCGTGCTGGGTGGGGATTGTTGGACACGGGCACAAGTTAGCTTCGGGGGTTGTGCGAAACGGTTCCTTGCGCTACTTTTGCCCTCCTTCAATCTACCTCATGCCCGGGTGGCGGAATTGGTAGACGCGCGCGACTCAAACTCGCGTTCCGCAAGGAGTGTGGGTTCGATTCCCACCCCGGGTACTTGAAAAGCCTCGCAACACGCGGGGCTTTTTCTTTGACCGGCACCTACCTTCATCGCATGAACAAACGCCAAATTCATGGGTGGGCATGCGCCGCCTTCTTGGGATTTTTCACCCTCCCCGCGTTCGCCCAAATCACCGTTGAGGACACCGATTTGCCCCAAGGGGACAACGAATACACATTCCAAAATGTGGCGCCTGATTTCCTGGCGGATTTCGAGTCTTCTGGCCCGGGTTGGATTTGGGACTTCACCGAGCTGGCGGTGGTCGACTCCACCGTCACGTTGGTGGAGGACATCTCTGGGGCGTCCTTCACCGCGCAGTTTGTGTTCAACGGGTTCGACCCCGAATACCAAGCCGACCACTTTTACACCTTCCTGAACATTCCCGATTTCGGGGACTTTGGGGGCGACGTCGGCATTCCCTTGCAATTGGACGAGGTGGTCGGGTACCACCAAATTGCGGGAGGCACGTACAACCAGGTTGGACTTGGCATGTCGCTCTCGGGCCTGGAATTGCCCATCCCGTTTGAAGACGTGGACGAGGTGCACCCTGTGCCGTTGACGGTGGACGCGACACTCGAGTCGACCGCTGCGTACGAGGTCGTTGTGCCCGCCACCCTGTCCTACATCGTGGACCAAACGCGCTTCTCCGAAGTCGACGGGTACGGCACCTTGCTCCTTCCCGACGGAACGTCCCATGAAGTGCTGCGTTTGAAATCCACTGTGAGCAGCGAAGACAGCGTCTACGTGGACCTCGCGGAGCAGGGCTTTGCGTTTGAGCGCGAGACGGTCACCTACCTCTGGCTGGGCGACGGCGGCATGCCATGGATGGAGGTCACGACCACCTTGGGCATCCCTTCTGTTGTGCGCTATCAGGGCACAGTACTCGCGGAAGAAGACACTTCGTCGACCGACGGGCTGGCCGCCTTGAAGTCAGAAATGCGGTTGATGCCCAACCCCGTTCATCGTGGCGACCTGGTCACCTTGGCCCGAGACGGGCAGCCCGTGAACTGGTCCCTCTGGAACATGCAAGGGGCCTGCATCCTTCGGGGTCGAAGTGCCGACTTGAGCACTGAAGAACTCGACGCCGGGGTGTACCTCGTGCGCGACGAACGCCACGGCGCCTCGCGCCGTTTGGTGGTTCAGTGAGGGAGCTTGTCCCGAAGCGCGGCGTACACGTACACGCCCAACACCCCGGCCAACACGGCCAGGAGCATGACGGTTGTCCCACTTCCGACCAAGGCGTACATCGGTCCGGGACACGCGCCAGTCATGGCCCAACCCAGCCCAAACAGCGTGCCGCCCAGGTAGGCTGACTTGTACCGTGGCGCCTTGTCTTGCAGGGTGATCACGTTGCCTTCGAGGCTTTTGACCTTCATGCGGCGGATGAGGAAGACGCTGAGCGCGCCCACGCCCACCGCGCTGCCGATGATGCCGTACATGTGAAAACTTTGGAAGGCGAACATCTCCTGGATGCGGAACCACGAAAGGACTTCTGCCTTGACGAGAATGAGGCCAAACAACAGACCTAGAATCAATCCGAGTGCGTTTTTCATGGGGTCAGCTCAAAAGGAGTGGAAGGATCAACCAAGACATCAAGAGGCCGCCGGTGAAGAATCCCAAGACGGCCACAAACGAGGGCAATTGAAAGTGGCTTAGGCCCATGATGGCGTGCCCGGAGGTGCACCCGCCCGCGTAGCGCGTGCCAAAACCCACCAAGAACCCGCCCCCGAGGACGAACAACCACGTCCGCCAGCCAGAAAGGGCGTCCCACGAGAACAACTCCTGGGGATGTTGGCCGCTCAGGTCCTCCAGCCCAAAGGCGTTCATGCGGGCCACCGCCGCGTCGCTGAGCGCGATGGGGGCGTCGTTGGAGAAGACGGTGGCCGCGAGCCACGCGCCGCCCAAGATGCCCGCCACAAAGAGGAGGTTCCACCCTTCTTTTTGCCAATCGTAGTTCAGGAACTCAAGCTTGGAGGGCACAACTGCCGCACACATGTGGCGGAACGACGAACTCACCCCGAAGGTTCGGTTCAACAAAATCAAGTGGAGGGGCACCATCAATCCGATGATGGGGCCGGCCACGTACCATGGCCAGGGCTGGCTGACCCATTCAACAAATGCGTTCATGGGTGCGAAACTAACAGACACCGCAACACCTTGTGGCCACCCAAGTCACATTGAGGGGCTTTCCTAACTTGGGCACATGAACCTCACGATTCGCACCCTCCTGATGTCGGCCATGGCTGTCCCTGCCGCGTCAATCGCCCAAACGTTGCAAACCCCAGATCTCCATCCCCAAGGTTACACTTTCACGTACGGGGTGTCCAACCAACAGCCCAACGGGTGGGATTGGACCAACGCATTCTCCTTGCAAGACGTGGCGCTTGAATTTTTGCCCACGGACAGCACCGCCTACGCCGACGGGTTTTCCAACGCCGACTATGCGCAGGTGTCCAACATTCAAGGGACACAATACGCCTACTACAGCTATGACGCCGACGGCATGGGGTTTTGGGGCGGTGTGGATCCCAGTGGGATTCAGGTTGTTCACCCCGAAGAGATCGTCGCCCTTCCTTTCCCGTTCACGGTGGGGGACGTGCACCAAGACAGCTTGTCGTTTGTGTTTGAAGCTGGGGAAGATCAAGTCCATCGGGACATTCATTTGACCTCGGTCGCCGCAGAATGGGGGGCCTTGTTGCTTCCAGGCGAGTTGGCGTTCAACGACGTCATGCGTGTGGAAACCGAGCAATTGATCTACGACAGCACAGCCACGATGGACGCTGGGTTGTTGTTGGTGACCACGGCTTTTTGGGCCCAAGACATGCCCCTTCCCGTGGCCCAGAGTTACACCTACAGCGAAGTGGCGGGGGGCGACACGTCGGTCTTGTTTGTGGGGTCGGAATTCATGCTGGAGACGACGATGTCGTTGGACATCGAGCCCCCGGTGGAACGGCTGCGTGCGTTCCCGAATCCTGCGCACGACCGCGTTCAGATGGAAGGGGAGCCCGGCCAGTCTTGGGAAGTGAGAAACGCGTCAGGCCAAGTGGTTGCGCAAGGTCAGTTCAACGACGTGGTTCAGGGCCTTGACGTGTCGCGCTGGGAAGCCGGCGTGTACTTCGCCACTTCTGGAACCCAAACCACGAGGTTGGTGGTGGTCCACTGACCGACCTCAGTAGGCGCGGGCATTGTTGCCCTCCATAAAGTAGACGAACGCCTTGTTCACCACGCGGTGACCTCCCGGGGTGGGAAAGTCGCCAGTGAAGTACCAATCGCCGAGGTGTTTGGGGCACGCCTCGTGCAGCCCCTCGACGCTTTGGAAGATGATTTTCACCTCCGATTTCATGCCTTCAGGGGTGAGAAGCTCGCTGATGCGGTCGCTGACTTCCTCGTCCGTGAAGGGCGCGTAGATGGCCTTGACTTGGTTGACATTTTCCGCCAAAGGCAGAGTGAGCTGGTGCTTGCACGCCTTGTAGGTGTCTTCCAAGACGTGCTCCATGCCGCGCTCCTTGAGCAAGGACACGGCCGCTTGAAACGCGATGAAGTCCCCCATCCGCGCCATGTCGATGCCGTAGCAGTCGGGGTAGCGAATTTGTGGGGCGCTGGACGCCACCACGATGCGCTTGGGCTGGAGGCGGTCAAGGATTCGGAGGATGCTCTTCTTTAGCGTGGTGCCCCGCACGATGCTGTCGTCGATCACCACAAGGTTGTCGACACCGGGTTCCACCGTGCCGTAGGTGATGTCGTAGACGTGGGCCACGAGGTCGTCTCGTGAGCTGTCTTCGGTGATGAAGGTGCGCAGCTTGGCGTCTTTGATGGCAATTTTGTCGATGCGCGGACGCTCGTTCAGGATGGACTCGATTTCCGCGTGGTTAGGGTCCACTCCGAGCCCTTTGATGCGAGCAATTTTGCTCGCATTCAAATGCTCCTCCAAACCCTTGATTAACCCGTAGAAAGACGATTCGGCCGTGTTGGGGATGAAGCTCGTGACGGTGTGGTCCAAATCGTGCTCCACGGCTTCCAGCACCCGGGGAACGATGCTGCTTCCGAGGGCTTTTCGCTCGTTGTAGATGTCCCCGTCGTTGCCGCGGGAGAAATAGATGCGTTCAAAGCTGCAGGCCTTTCGTTCCCCTGCCGGACGAATCTCTTCCACCAGGGTTTCGCCGCTGCGTCGGATGAGCAGGGCGCCACCGGGCGCCACTTCCTGGATGGACTCGGCGGGCACGTTGAAGGCGGTTTGGATGACCGGCCGTTCGGAGGCGGCGACCACCACTTCATCGTCCTCATACCAATAGGCAGGACGGATCCCGTTTGGGTCTCGCATCACGAAGGCGTCCCCGTGTCCCAACATGCCGCACATCACATATCCGCCGTCGAAGTCGCAAGACGCCCGCCGGAGTATGGACCCCATGTCGAGGGTATCTGCAATGCGTTCGGAGATGGTTTGGTGGTCCAAGCCTTGCCCCTTGAGTTCGTCGAACAATTCTTGGTTGGCCTCGTCCACGAAGTGGCCGATTTTTTCCAGCACGGTGACGGTGTCGGATTTCTGCTTGGGGTGCTGGCCGATTTGGACCAACACGTCGAAGAGCTCGTCCACGTTCGTGAGGTTGAAGTTGCCAGCGACCACGAGGTTGCGGGTGCGCCAGTTGTTTTGCCTCAAGAACGGGTGGCAGTTTTCGATCTCGTTTTTGCCAAACGTGCCGTAACGCAAGTGCCCCAAGAACAACTCGCCGGTGAAGGCGTGGTCGTGCTGAAGCGAGACCGTGTCTTGGAGTTGCTCGGCGGAGAGGTCCTGGAATCGGCCCATGATTTTGCCAAATAAATCTTGGATGGGGCGCGCGTCCACCGAGCGCATTCTGGAAATGTAGCGCTTGCCGGGATTCACATCCAGCTTGATGTTGGCCAACCCCGCGCCGTCTTGGCCGCGGTTGTGCTGCTTTTCCATCAGCAGATACATCTTGTTCAGGCCGTAGAACGGCGTGCCGTACTTGTCAACATAGTGTTGCAATGGCTTTTTGAGTCGGAGCATGGCGATGCCACACTCGTGCTGAAGGAAATCGCTCATCCGGCGTCAAATTTAGGCACGATTTCGCCTTGGGGCAGGGCTACTTTTGAGCCATGGCATCAAACCCACTCACCCCCGCTGAGCAGGCCTTCGTTTCACAAGCTTGGAAGCGCGCAGACCCCATCACCACCCACCTTGACGGACTCATGGCAGCGACCCCACGCGACGAAAAGGACGCGCCGTACGACAAGTACATCCCCATCAACCAAAAGCGCGTGAAACGGATTCGAAAAGCCTTGGCCAACAAGGGACTTCGCGAGGAGCTTTCTGCGGTGGCCACATCCTTGCCGCGCGGTGCCCGGATGTTGGTGTTGAATGAATTTTGGTGCGGCGATGGGGCTCAAATTTTGCCCGTGCACGAGGCCATCGTGTTGGCTTCCGGGGGCGCGTTGGACGTGCGCGTGTTGATGCGGGACGACAACCTCGAGGTCATGGACTTGTTCCTCACGAACGGCGGACGTTCCATCCCCAAGACGGTGCTCTTGAACGAGGATGGCCAGGTGTTGGGCACTTGGGGTCCGAGGCCACAGGAGGCCATGGATTTGGTCAAGCGAATCAAGTCCGATCCGGCCATCGCACACACCTACAGCCAAGAGGTCCACAGGTGGTACACCCAAGACGCCACCCAAGCGACCCAAGCGGAGTTGGCGGTACTTTTGAGTCATGCCCAAAGACCTTGAGCCGGAAGACTTTTACAAGACGCCCCAGGGCTTCATCGTCTTCACGGAAACATACCACCGCAAGCGGGGTTATTGCTGTCAGAGCGGCTGCAAACACTGCCCGTACGGGTTTGACAAAAACACGGGCCGCTTCACCAAGAAACCATGACCATGACGCAAGCTGAATTCCAAGCCATTGTCCAGGAGGGCCTTCCAGAAACGTTGCCCCCGGCCGTTGAGCGCAACCGCACATGGAGCCACGCCCCGGTGCGCAAGGACATTTTGACGGCCAAGGAAAAGGAGCTCGCGCTGCGCAATGCCCTGCGTTATTTCCCAGCGCATCAGCACGCGGAACTTGCTCCCGAATTTGCCCAAGAGCTCAAGGATTACGGACGCATTTACATGTACCGCTTGCGCCCGGCGCACGACATGAAAGCGCACCCCATCGGGTGGTACCCGGCCAAGTGCCGTCAGGCTGCCTCGGTCATGCTGATGATTCAGAACAACCTCGACCCGGCCGTGGCGCAGCATCCCGAGGAGCTCATCACCTATGGCGGAAACGGGGCGGTGTTCCAGAACTGGGCGCAGTACCGTTTGGCCATGAAGTATTTGAGCGAGATGGAGGAAGACCAAACCCTGGTCATGTACTCCGGCCA
>JBMZAB010000022.1:0-38260 GCA_049610985.1 Flavobacteriales bacterium
GCGACTGCAAATACGCCACGCCACCTCCGCCAGTGGAAAAGACGTGACCGATGTCGTAGTTGGCGGAACCGATCACGTTGTTGCAGGTGTTGATGTTCTGTCCGAGCATAGCGCCCCCACTTCCGTTGTCGTAGGGGTCCGTGGCGCCGTCCAAGAAGATCAGCTGGTCGTTGTTGGCCACGATTTCCATGGTCAAACAAGCGTCCCGCTCAAAGATGCCATTCACCCGCACCATGGAGGTGTTCATCGCCGAGAGCACGCTGCCCACGTTCCCTCCGTGGAAAGACGCGTATTCCCCTGTGCACGCCAACGCCAACCGGTAGGTCCTCAATTGCGTGCCGTTGTCCACGCGGCTTGCAGCCGAGACAGGCCTGAGACCCATGGTCTGGACTTCTTTGCCAGCAGGATGGGCCAGGCTCACGGTGGGCTTGACCTCCTTGCCCGCTTGGGGAAGTTCCAACGCCAGGCACCCTTCGGCGCGCTTTGAGGTGCTGGCGTAGAAGTTGGCACGGGTGTACACTATGACATGCTCACGATCGCCAGGCGTGTGGGGGTCGATGAACACGGTTTCCCCGACGCCCATGATCATGGCATGAAAACCCTGTGGCGTCAGGTCAAATCGGACCGTGGCCTCAGGCGTGTCCAAGCCCTGGCCGGCATACACCTGAATGTCTGGGAACCGGGCCGCAAGCTCAAGGGCCATGATGGGGCTGTTGACCACGCGAAAACGCTCCACCTGACCGTTGGGCATGGGCAACGTCAACACAGCCTCTGAAGTGCGGGCGTCAAACGCAGCCGCGTGGGGCACTGCAGACAACCAAGCCTCCAAACGAAGCACGTCCAGGTCGTAGGCGTCGAATGTCAATACATCCACTGCTGGGGCCGTGGCTCGGTCTTCCTGCGATGCAGGCGACCAGAACGAAAGTTGGGCCGAAGCAGGCAGGCTGAAGGCAACAACAAGGGCAAATGTCGCGCTTGTGCGCAGGAATTGGAAGTTGGGCATCATGGCTTGGGTTTAGTAGGGGCAAACACTTCAGTGTAAGCCTTCAACAGTTCGAGTTGTTCTTTCGCAGGACGCGGGAGCTGGTGTGCCCACCGTTGGAATTCGGCCCCGAACGCGCGCCTGAACTCCGGGCTTTCTCTCAGCACCATGGTGTTGAGCCGCTGGAGGTTCTTGCGCACGTCGCGGAGCAACCGCTCGTGCACCGTCAACAAACGCTCACGTGCACTCCAATTCCCAAACCGCCACGCCACCGCATGTTGCGTGGCCGCCGTCATCAAATCTTCTTGGAGCCGAGTCAAGAAGTCGCTGTATTTCGTCTTGCCGTTGTCCATGTGCGCGTCACATTGAAGGTACGCTTTTTTCCGTCAACCGCCCCTTTCACCGTCCATGCCTACCTTTGCGGCACGCAACCAAGACTGTTGCGTGCGTGTTTCACCGAGGTCGGCACGCCCCCTTTGAAGTTTGCACGAGGCAGAACGAAGGCTGTACAGACCTGGTGCGTAAGCCGCTGACGTTGACCAAGCGGCACCCAAACATCCATGAAATTTTCAGACATGGGCTTGCACCCGCGGGTGCTGGAAGCCCTGGTGCCTCTCGGTTACGAGACGCCCACCCCCATTCAAGAACAAGCCATCCCCCGCGTGCTTCAGGGCCGTGATGTGATGGGCATTGCCCAAACGGGCACAGGAAAGACCGCGGCGTTTTCGCTGCCCATCGTTCACCACTTGGCGGACAACATGATGCACGGCAAGGCCGTGCCACGGGTGTTGGTCCTGACCCCAACCCGTGAATTGGCCGCCCAAATCGACGACAACGTCAAGGCCTACTCCAAGCACATCAAGGCGCGAACGGCCCTCATCTTCGGGGGCGTCAGCCAGCACAAGCAAGTGGCCCAACTCCGCAAAGGCGTGGACATCCTGGTGGCCACCCCTGGCCGACTTCTCGACCTGTGCAACCAGGGACTTCTGTCGTTGGAGTGGATCGAGTTTTTGGTCTTGGACGAGGCAGACACCATGCTGGACATGGGCTTCATCCACGACATCCGACGTGTCATCGCCATGCTTCCGGAACAGCGTCAAAGCCTGTTCTTCAGCGCCACCATGCCTGAAAGCATTGTCAAGCTGTCCAAGACCATCCTCACCGACCCCATCCGGGTCGAGGTGGCCCGGGTCAGCAGCGCGGCGGAGACGGTGGACCAACGCATGTTGTTCGTGAGCCAAGGCGCCAAGCGCGACTTGTTGGTCGAGGTGCTCAACAGGCCTGAGGTGGAGACATCGCTCGTGTTCACGAGAACGAAATACGGGGCGGACAAGGTCGTGCGCTATTTGAAGAAGAATGGCATCCGGGGTGAAGCCATCCACGGAAACAAAAGCCAGCCGCAGCGCGACCGCGCGATGAACGCGTTCCGCAGCGGCAAAATCAAGGTCCTTGTGGCCACCGACATCGCCGCCCGAGGCATCGACGTCAAGGGAGTAAGCCATGTCATCAACTTCGAGATCCCCAACATCAGCGAAACGTACGTGCACCGCATTGGCCGCACCGGACGTGCGGGCCACGATGGCGTCGCGTACTCGATGGTCAACGAAGGCGACGAACGAAAGCACATGCTGAACATCGTCAAATTGATTCAGCGCGACATCCCCCTGGAAGAGGGACACCAATGGCATTTGGACTTGCCGGCCATCACCCTCGCCGACGCAGGCGGACAGCGCCCCGCGAAGTCGGGAGGCGGCCAACACCAGCAACAGCGGGCAGGCTCCCGCTCGAGCAACCAAAATCGGAACCGCAACAGGAACCGCAACAAAAACCGGAACCGCCCACCACAGGGCGCTGGTGGGCAAGACCGTCCGGCTCATGGCGGAGGTTCACGCAGGAAAAAGAAGCCCAAATTCAGGGGGCCAAAACCCCAAGGCGACGCCAGCTGACACCGCTCAACACCGCCCTTCCTCTTTTGATGCTGCTTTCAATTCCGCGAGTTGCTTGCTGAGGAAGCGAGCCAGTGGCACCGTCTCGGCATCCGCACCTCGCCTGGCCCAGACCTCCGCAACCTCTTGGCCAAGGGGCTTTTGGGACGCATGGAGCAACAACACCCCGACGTGGACCATGGCGACCGGCATGCCTTCGTCCGCGCAAAGGCCCAGGCCCAAGTCGTAAAGGTCCTCTCCGAGCCTGGCGAGTTCCGCGGGATCGACTTCCAAGAGGGCCTTGAGCAGCTCGCGGTGCACGCTCGGGTCTTGGGATTCGTCGACCGCATCCAGAATGTCCACCGCCTTGTCCTTCACCACGGCCGGGTCGCCCAGCGCCGCATGCCTCAACACCCACGACGCTTTGCGAGGCACGGTACCACCGTTGGGGTCGGAGGCAATGCGGATCAAGTCATCCACCCAAGCGGGGTTCCGGACCGTGTCCCTGGCAAACGCCTTGGCCTCGGTGGCCGGCAAACCTGTGCGAAGCCGGTCTTCCGGAAAGGTCATTCGTAGCGGGGCTGGTTCCACACCTTGATGAGGTCCGACTCGGAAACGCCGGACAACACCTCGGTCACCAGCCCGTCGCTGAGCCCGACTTCCACGTCGCGGCGCTCGTACACGTTCTCTTCCAATTGAACCTCCACGTAAGGCTGGCGGCCGTCGTATTGGATCAAGCGCTCGCTCAAGGCCAACACCTCTTTCCGCTCGTCCAAGACCACGTCAGCAGTGGCAGAGTACCCGGCCCGCAAAAACTGCCCGTCCTCCAAAAGGACAGCCGCTTTAATCTCAAATTGAATGGCCCCACCTTCTGCCACCCCCTTGGGGGCGATGTGTTCGAGGGTGGCGGGGATTTGGCTCCCCTCAATGGCGCCAATGGTCAACCGAAGGGGCATGCCTTCGTGCAGCTTTTCCACTTCGCTCTCGTCGATTTTGCCCACGAACTGGAGGTCGGCCATGTCGGCCACCGAAGCGATGGTGGTGCCTTCATTGAAATTGTTGGCCTCAATGACGCTGTTGCCTTTTTTGATGGGCACTTCGAGCACCATTCCAGAGACAGTCGCCTTGACCAAAGTGTTGGACGCATTGCCTCCCCCCCGAGCCGTCACCCCTTCTTGCACGATGCGCAGGTTGTCTTCCGCGGCGAACACCTCTTCGCGCGCTTGCTTCAAGGCCAACTCCGTGCGCTGAGCTTCTGCAGGCGCCAAGGCCCCGCGTTCGAGCAAACCTGAATTGCGATCGTGGTTGGTTTGGGCGTCGCCCAAGCTGAGTTGGGCCCGGGCGAGTCGAGATTCCGCGTTGCTCAAGGCGGCCACGTCAGGCACAATCATCACCTCAGCCAAGACATCCCCAGCCTCCACCTTGTCGCCTGCCTCCACAAGCACCCGGCGCACGATGCCCGACACTTGGGGCTTGATCAAGATTTCCTGGCGCGGCTGGACACTTCCAGACGCCAGCGTCTTCAGCACGATGTCCGTCACACGTGGGGCCTCCGTGTTGTAAGAGGCCACCGCCTGGGATTCCTGGTCGCGGAGGTGTTTGACCGTGTAGAATGTGCCGGCCAAAATGGCCAACACGCCGACAAGCAAGGCAAGGGGTTTTCCGTTCTTCATGTTCAAGAATTGGCAAGTTAGGTTCGCAAAGCTTCCACCGGTTCCACACGCAACGCACGTAGGGCGGGTAGCACCCCGGCGAACGCGCCCAAGACCGTCATCGTGCCCAAGGCGGTCAACAACACGTCCAACGTCACGTGGGGATGCCTGAAGATGCCGTTGTCTTCAGAGGCGGTCAAGAACGCATCCAGCGCCTCCAAAGTGGCCACGCCCAGGATGCCGCCGACCAGCCCCGCGAGCACCGTGAGGGTCAATGTCTCGACCATGATTTGGACCACAATGTTGGCCGGGGTGGCGCCCAGCGCACGGCGCACGCCCAATTCGCGGGTGCGCTCTTTGATGGTGATGAGCATGATGTTCATGATGCCAATGACACCGGCAAACAGCGCAAGTCCCCCGAACACGAACGACACCCACCGAAACGCGCTGAACACCGTGGTCATTTCCTCGTGCATCTCCGCCATGCTCCAGTGTCCGAAACCGCGTGGGTCATCGGGGTGCACGCTTTTTTGGGCTTTAAGAAGGCGAAGCACTTCCGCCACCGCGGTGTCGCCTGGGACGTCTTCTCGGATGAGCAGGCTCAACCAACCCACCCGGTCGCCCATGTGGAAGGCGTGGTTGAACGTGGTGTACGGCGTGAAGATGCTGTTCTCGCTCTCCTCCGCGTCTTCACCTGTTTGCTGGCTTCGGTATACGCCCACGACGGTGAACGTCACGCCTTGAATCTGGATGTGGCTCCCCAGGACTTGCTCCTCTCGGTCAAACAAGAGCTGCCGCACGCGTTTGCCAATCACGGCCACCTTGCGGCGGTCCTCCAAATCGCGTTCGTTGATGTAGCGCCCCTCCATAATGACAATCGGGTCGATGTCCTTGTATACGGGCATGTCGCCGTAGACACCGCATGCAGCCGTCTTCAGTCCATGGGTGACGTTGTTGCCGCCCCGCCAGCCCCCGAGTTGGTTCCTCGGCGCGACGGCCACCAACGTGGTCGCGTTTTCTTCCAAGAACGCCACGTCCATGGTGGTCAATTCAATGCCACGCCCCCGGGCATATCCCTTGTAAGGGAGGCTGGTCGACTCGCCCCACAGGAACGCGCTGTTCTTGACGCGGTTGCCCATGTCGGCCTTGACGCCTTCCTCCAGGCCGTTGGACGCCCCCACCGTGATGAGGATCATGAAGAGCCCCCAACCCACGCCGAGCGAACTCAACAGCGTACGGAATGGATTCCGCAAGAGCACCTGCGCCAGTTCCAGCCACGGATCTCGTTCCCACCACCTCATTCGTCCCGCAGCGCTTCGACGGGACGGATCGCCACCGCCCTCAAGGCAGGCCCCAACCCACTCGCCAATCCAACCAACACCAACACCACCAACGCGAACAACGCAATGCGGTGGTCGACTTGGGGGTTTTGGAAATACTCGTGGTCCGCCATCGGCGCCACGGTGGTCAACAGCCCCACGGCCAACATCAACCCCAGGCTGCCGCTGACCAACATCAGCACCGTGGATTCCATCACCACCAAACTGACGATGCTGCCGTTGGTGGCCCCCAGCGCCTTGCGCACCCCAATTTCCTTGGTCCGCTCTTTCACGCCAATGGCCAAAATGTTGGCCACCCCGACCGCCCCTGCGAGCAGGGTCATCAATCCAATGCCCCAGATGAACAGACGGATGCCGTCGAAAATGGACGCGTACATCGCGTACTCTTCGTTGTTGTTGTCCACCTCCACCCCGCGGTGGTCGTCCGGATGCACCGCCTTCACGTCCTTCAGCCAAAACCGCATGCGATCGCTCTGCGCCACGGTGGCCTCCCTGGCCATGTCCCCCGTGCTGTACAACACTTGGTCCACCCCGCCGTCGGTGCGGTAGAGTTGCTGGGCCGTGGAGAACGGGATGTACGCCACGCGGTTTTCCCACCGGGACCCGGGATCTTCAAACGTGCCCACCACCTGGAACATCACGGCGTTGATGCGGATGAACGCCCCCACCGGGTCCACGTCGCGGAACAAGTCCCGCACGATGTTGGGCCCCACCACGGCGACCTTTCGGGACTCGATGACGTCTCGGTCGTTGATGTACCTGCCCGAAAGCAGAACCGACCGCTCCAAGTCAATGTGTGCTGGATCGACACCACGCACCCCAAATCCCCCACCCCGGTTTTCTCCATTGGGGTTTTCCCATACAATTTCAGCTCCCCACAGGCGGATCCGCCTGGACGAGGCCGGCACCGTGTCGGCTTGGGCCGACAAGCCCGTGACGTCGCCATTGGTCAGCTTGATTGGCCGGTTGGGCTGGTGACCGCGGTAGGCCATCTGCGTCCTGCCACCTTCCACCCAGATGCTGTTGACCGCGTCGTCCGCAAATTGGCCTTCCACCCCGTTCTGCAGGCCGTATCCCAGCCCTTGCATCACCACCAAGATGAAAATACCCAAGGCCACGCTGATGCCTGTCAGCGTGGTGCGAAGCGGGTGGGCCAGCACGTTGTGGGCCACTTCCAACCAGGCGTCCCGGTCAAACATGCGCCCCCGCTTCCACCAACCCGTCCCGAAGCCGGATGGTCCGTTGGCATTCCGCGGCGATTTCCGCCTCGTGGGTCACCACCACCATGGTCATGCCTTCGCTGTTCAACTCCTTCAACAACGCCATGACTTCTTCCGACGTCGCGCTGTCGAGGGCACCTGTGGGCTCGTCGGCCAGAATGACCCTGGGTTGCGCAGCCAGCGCGCGCGCGATGGCGACACGTTGCTTTTGACCCCCACTCATCTGAGAAGGAAGGTGGTCTGCCCACTCCAACAGCCCCACCCGCTCCAACAGTTCATGGGACCGACGGAGGCGTTCCTTGCGAGGCACTTTTTGGTAATACAGCGGCAAGGCCACGTTTTCCGCCGCCGACTTGAACCCAATCAGGTTGAAGCTCTGGAAAACAAACCCGAGCATCTCGCGGCGCAACTCCGCAGCCCGGCGCTCGGTCAACTTGGCCATGTTCTTGCCGTCCAGCCGGTACATGCCCTCGTCGTAGCCGTCGAGCAAACCCAAGATGTTGAGCAAGGTGGACTTGCCGGACCCTGACGACCCCATGATGGCGACCAACTCCCCCGTTTCCACAGCCAGGTCGACGCCTTTCAACACCTGCAGAGACTGGACTCCGGTGGTGTACGTCTTCGTGATTCCAAGCAGGTCAATCATGGGCCCTCGAAGATACGGCGAGAAGGGCCCTTGCTGTTTTTGGCATGCTCCTTGGTCCTGGGCTTGATACGATTGTTTCACATCCCAAACCTCAATGCCATGAAACCCTCCATCTTCGAACGCATGCTGCTGGCCGCCGCCGCAGTGGCCTTGACCCTAGGACTGGCTTACGCTGCCCAGGCGACACCCACCTCCCCCTCCCGCGAAACCCCCGTGACAAGCCGCATCGACCACGTGGTCGTCTACGAGCAAGGCGCCCAAGTTGAACGGGTGGCCGAAGTGGTGCTGAACAAGGGCATCCACATGCTCGTGTTTGGCGGGCTGCACACAGGGATCGACCCTTCCCGAATCAGGCTGACCGGCAAAGGCGGGTTCACGGTGTTGGACATCTCGCACCGGTACCACACCGACACGTTGGGCGGGGTGGAAGCGCCGCAAGAACGGAAGCGGCTCCAAACGCTGCGCAACCGCCTGAATCGAGACATTCAGGAATCCCAAACGAGGAGGGCCCTGTTTGACCGAGAAGAACAACTGCTGCTTCAAAATCAGGACTTCACCGTGAAAGACACCGGCGTGGATTTGCAACGCTTGATGGAGGCCACAGCGTTCTACAGCGCACGCTTTCAAGCCATCCACGAAGGCCGGGCCGAAATCGACCGCAGGATCGCCAACCACCACGAGGAGATCGCCGCCGTCGATGCCGCGATGCAGCAGCTCCCCACACTGCGCACCGCCACCTCCTTGGAAGTTGTGGTGCGTGTGGATGTGCCGGACCGGACTGAAGGGGCGCTCGTGTTCAGCTACTGGATGCAACAAGCCGGTTGGACGCCGAGCTACAATGTGCGCGTGCAAGACGTGGACGACCCTTTGCGACTCGAGTGCCAGGCCATGGTCACCCAAAACACTGGCGAGCCTTGGGAGGATGTCAGCCTCACCGTGGCCACGGGCTCGCCCTCGCAGAACCGCACCAAGCCCGAGCTCCAACCCTGGTACATCGACGGGTCTGCCGGAGGAACCGCCAAGCACGCTGGGGTCTCCTCAGCCAACGCGTGGTTGAAAGCGCAGCCCTACAACCCATCGGTTCGGGAAGTCCGTGGGCAGTTGTTTGACCCCCAAGGCAACCCACTTGTGGGCGCCCGCGTGGTGTCGAGCGACGGCCGGGCGCAGGCGGTGACCGACATCAATGGGTTTTACAACCTGGCCGTGACCCAAGGAGCCACCTCATTGTCGTACCAAAACATCGGCTACTCCACCCAGACCATGGCCATCTCCAGCCACGTCATGAACGTGGCCCTGGCACCAACCCTTGACTTGATGGACGCCGTGGAGGTTGTGGCGGATGAAGCCGAGGAGAGTTTGTTTGGCCGGGCGTCAAGCCGCCGTCGCGACTTCGAAGACGACCTGAGTTTTGTGGCCGTGGACATCGGACACTCCCCCACCCAAACCCGCTTCAACGTCTCGGCGAGCTACCGCATCCCCTCCGACGGCCGCCCCCATGCCGTGCGCATCCAAGACCATGAGGTCCACGCCAACTACCTGCATCAATGCGCGCCCAAACTCGACCCGCAAGTCTACCTGACCGCCATGTTCACGGAATGGGAAGATTTGGACTTGATCAACGGCCGCATGCACATCTACTTCGGGGACGACTATGTGGGGGAAAGTCAATTGCAACTCGACTTTGTCAAGGACACCCTCGCCATTTCCTTGGGCCCGGACCCCAACGTCCTCGTGCGTCGAAAGCGGACCTTGCGTGAAGACAAAGTGGGCGCGTTCACGGGCAAACAAGAATTCAATCGGGAATACACCTTCACAGTCGTCAACCGGAAGCAAGCCGACGTGACCCTTCAGGTGGAAGATCAATTGCCTTTGGTGCGCACCGAGGAGATCTCCATCGACCGGCTCAAGTTGGACGGCGCCCATGTGCACGAAGCCAGCGGCAAGGTGGTGTGGGACCTCGAGGTCAAGGCCGGAGAGCAAGTCGAGCGCATACTGAAGTACGTCATTCAGTCCCCGAGGGAACTGATGGTGCTCGCCGACTGATTGCCGAAGGGGCGACGAGTACCTTCGTGGAAAGCACCGCCATGACCCCCCGTCGCCCCCTGCTCCCTTTGCATCCCTCCTTGCGCGAAGCCTTCGACCCAGTGGCCTTTCGCGCCTTTGGCCACAACCTGGTCGACCGGCTGGCAGACCACCTCGACGACAGCGTGGGGCGCCGCCGCCCCTCCAGCTACCCTGTGGGCACACCCGAAGAAGAGCTCGCGTATTGGAAAGCGTTCATGGCACGTTCTGGGTCCCGTGATGAGGCCATTGGTGCCGTGTTGGAACGCTCCAACCAATTGCACGACCCGCGGTACATGGGCCACCAAGTGGCCGTCCCGTTCCCGCAGGAAGCCATGTTGGGTGCCCTGACCGACTTGCTCAACAACGGGCAGGCGATTTACGAGATGGGGCCCACCAACGCAACCTTGGAACACGTGCTCTTGAACGAGGTGGGCAAAGCGCTGGGGTTGCCGGAGGAATGCGGAGGTGTCCTCTGCCACGGAGGAACCTTGGGCAACTTGGTGGCCCTTCTTGCCGCCCAACGCAAGCTTGGGATGCGCCTCGACCAGGACCCCTGGCGCCACGGCATCCGTCAGGCAGACCCCTTTGTGGTGCTCGTCTCAGAACAAGCCCACTACTGCGTCGACCGCGCCGTCCGAATCATGGGATGGGGGCCCGACGCGGTGGTGTTGGTGAAGACGGACGCCCACCATCGCATGGACGTGGCCGACCTGGCGCGCCAAGCGGAAGGGCAGCGCAAGCAAGGCAAAAAACTGTTGGCAGTGGTTGGCAGTGCATGCACCACAAGCGCTGGAGCGTACGACCCCCTCCAGGACATTGCCAAATGGGCCCATGCGGAAGACGTGTGGTTCCATGTGGACGGAGCCCATGGCGCCCCTGCAGGATTCAGCGGCACCCACAAGCACCTCGTGCGCGGCATGTCGCTGGCCGACAGCGTGGTTTTGGATTTTCACAAAGTGTGCGGCCTTCCCGCCCTGCTCACTGGGGTGCTCTACCGCGAAAGCAAGGAGAGCTTTTTGCCCTTTGTCCAAGAAGCGGAATACCTCTGGGAGAGCGCTGAAGGACAAGATTGGTGGGACACGGGAAAGCGCACCTTTGAATGCACCAAGCGCATGCTCAGCACCCGACTGGCCACGGCCATGTTCGACGGCGGCATGGACAAGTGGGGGCATCTCGTGGACAGGCTTTGGTCTTTGGCGGAGGTTTTCGCGAAGGAAGTGAAATCGCGTCCGGCTTGGGAATTGGCCATGACGCCCCAAGCCAACATCGTGTGCTTCCGACCTGCGGCCGCCTCCGGCGATGCCGACCTCGTGACCAAGCTGAGGGGGCGCCACCTGAAGGACGGTGCCAGTTACGTCGTGGCCACCCGCTTGGACGGAGAAGCTTGGCTGCGCTGCACCTTCATGAATCCGCTGACCGAACTCGAAGACATGCAGACCATGTTGGACGAATTCGAAGGCTGGATGGCCGAGGCCTGACCCGCTCCAGGTTGTCAGCGCAGCAAGGCCGCACGGATCTCGGCGGCGACTTGGTCGATGCTTTGGTTTTTGGACACGGCAGCCCAGTGGAGCGCGCCGGTCTCGCAGTCCACGAACCGGGCGTTGGTGACGGTGTTGCCTTGCCCGTCGCAAAATCGGCTGACGAGCACGACGCCTTTCGCCCCAGAAAGCTTGCCCGCTTCGACGATGGTGGATTCGTCGTGCAACCCGGCCAATTGGCGGGTTTGTTCCAGGGTAAGGACGCTCAAATTCCGACGTTCCAAGACGTTGTAGTCCTTCATCAACCGGATGCCCATGGACGCCTCCAGGGTGGACACATCCCCCCTGCCTGAGCAAGGGGTGTTCTCGGTGGCCACCACGAAAATGGCCGACCCCACGGCGCTCGTGGATTTCACCTCCACCATGGTGCCGTCGCGGTTGGCGTCCATGCTGAATGGCGCGTCGACGTTGGATTTCATCACGTAGTGCCGTGCCTTGGGATAGGCCAAAATCCAACCCAAAGGCACAATGAACATCGACCCCAACAAGGCCTTCACGTTCAGACGGGCGTCTTTGGTGATCTCCGTTTCGAACGCGTCGTACCCTTCCTTCTCCAACTTCAGCTCAAGGGTGGTTCCTGTGGGCTTGGCGTCTTTGTGGCGCATGGGGGTTTGGCCCACATAGAATCCGTCGGCGTAGACGTCCGCCCCGGAGGGGGACGAGGTGATTTTCACGGAGCTCGCGCAGGACGACAACAGCATCAAGGCCGCGAGGGCCAACGAGGAGGAAGACTTGAAGATGTTCATGGCAACGGCTTGGGCCAGGCAAAATTAATGCCAAGCCTTCGGTCGGCCGTCTGAAGGGATGTTCGACCTTTGCGCCCGCAAAACCACCCCTCATGAGCGGCATCCGCAACGTGGCCATCATCGCCCACGTCGACCACGGGAAAACCACCCTCGTCGACAAAATCATTCACCAGTGCAATGTCGTCGACGACCGCAAGGACTCTGGTGAACTCATCTTGGACAACAACGATCTCGAGCGGGAGCGCGGGATCACCATCTTGGCCAAGAACGTCAGCGCCACGTGGAAAGACGTGAAGATCAACTTGATTGACACCCCGGGGCACGCGGATTTTGGCGGTGAGGTGGAGCGCGTGTTGAAGATGGCCGACGCCGTGTTGTTGCTGGTCGACGCCTTCGAGGGGCCCATGCCCCAAACGCGTTTCGTGCTGGGCAAAGCGATTGAACTTGGGCTCAAGCCCATCGTGGTGGTCAACAAGGTGGACAAGGAAAATTGCACCCCTGACTTGGTGCAGGAGCAGGTGTTTGACTTGATGTTCACCTTGGACGCCACGGAGGAACAACTCGACTTCCCTACGGTCTACGGGTCCGCCAAGAACGGCTGGATGGCTGAGGATTGGAACAACCCCACCGAGGACGTCACCCACTTGTTGGACGTCATCCTGGAGCACGTGCCTGAGGCACCCTACGAGGAAGGCACCCCGCAGCTCCAAATCACGTCCCTCGATTACAGCAAGTACACAGGGCGGATTGCCATTGGGCGGTTGTACCGCGGTGACCTGCATGCCAACAAGGACTACACCTTGTGCAGAGCGGAAGGCAACAAGAAGGTGCGCGCCAAAGAATTGTACGTGTTTTCAGGCCTGGGCAAGGAGAAAGTGGAGCATGTCCGCAGCGGCGATCTGTGCGCCATCACGGGGATGGACGGATTTGAGATTGGGGACACCGTGGCCGACCTCGAACAGCCGGAAGCCATGGAGCGCATCGCTGTGGACGAGCCCACCATGAGCCTGCTTTTCACCATCAACACGTCCCCATTCTTGGGCAAAGACGGTGAATTCTTGACGAGCCGTCACATCCGAGAGCGCCTCGACGCAGAGCTGCAGAAGAACCTGGCCCTCCGCGTGGAAGCCACCGACAGCGAGGACCGTTGGAACGTCTACGGGCGGGGCATCCTTCACTTGAGCGTGCTCATTGAGACCATGCGCCGCGAGGGGTACGAATTGCAAATTGGCAAGCCACAGGTGCTGTTCAAAGACATCGACGGCGTGCAGCACGAGCCTTTCGAACATTTGGTGATCGATGTGCCCGAGGCCACGGCCGGCAAGGCCACCGAGTTGGTCATGATGCGCAAAGGCATGCTCCAAGTCATGGAAGCCAAGGGCGATTTGCAGCACATGGAATTCCGCATTCCCTCTCGCGGCTTGATTGGCTTGCGGAACCAAATCCTCACAGCCACCGCGGGAGAAGCCGTCATGACCCACCGTTTTGACGGCTTCGAACCCTACGCAGGTGATTTGGCCACGCGAAGCACAGGATCCTTGGTGAGCATGGAAACAGGCCAAGCAAGGGCCTACGAAATCGACAGACTGCAAGACCGCGGCATCTTCTTCATCGACCCCGGACAAGACATCTACGCCGGCCAAGTCGTGGGTGAATCTGCGCGTGACACGGACATGGAGTTGAACCTCATCAAGGGCAAGAAACTGACCAACATGCGTGCCTCAGGTGCGGACAAGGGCTTGCGCATTGCCCCGGCCAAGAAGCTCTCGCTCGAGGAGTTCATGGAGTTCATCAACGACGACGAGTACCTCGAGGTCACGCCCAAGTCGTTGCGCGTGCGGAAGATTCCCAAACCCAAGTCGCCCTTCGGCTGAACACGATGTTGTGAAGAACTCTGTGGGCATCCTGTTCCCAGACTGAACCACGGGGCCTGACACAGGTTCTACTTTCGAATCATGCAAATTCCTGCCATCCGCTACAGCCGCGACACGACGAACTTCACCAAGACCCTCCGTGCCCGCGTCGACGCCTATTTCAAGGACAACAACTTGAGCCGAAAGGGCGATTGGCGGTTGCACCTGAAAACGGCCGCAGCTCTGGGCATGTATTTCGGGCCATGGGCATTGATCACCTGGGGCTTGGCAGGCCAAGGCTGGATGTTCTGGGTGGCCGAATTGATCATGGGATTGGGTTTGGCAGGAATTGGCTTGAACGTCATGCACGACGCCAACCACGATGCATACAGCGACAAGAAGTGGGTCAACCTGTGGGTGGGGCGAGTGCTTGACCTTGTCGGCGGCAACGCCATGATGTGGAAGATCCAGCACAACGTGCTTCACCACACGTTCACGAACGTCGACGGACTGGACGAGGACATCGACATGCATCCCATCATGCGCTTCAGCCCCTTGAAGCCTCGGCACTGGTGGCATCGCTTTCAGCACATTTACTCGTGGGTATTTTATGCCATGATGACCATCTTCTGGATGATCGCCAAAGACTGGATGCAGCTCCGTCGGTACCACAAGAAAGACCTCATCAAGCCCACCGGGACCACCGTGGGCAAGTTGTCCTTGGAAATGGGAATCACCAAGGCGGCCTACTTCACCTACGTGCTGGTCCTCCCCATGCTGTTTAGCGGAGCCCACTGGCTGCAGGTCATTGCTGGATGGTGCGTGATGCAAATGGTGGCCGGCTTCCTGCTCGCGGTGATTTTTCAGCCTGCCCACGTGCTCGAAGACCACGACTACACCCCAGCTGTGAAAGGCGCCAAGCTGGACGTGGACCCTTTGACCCACCAACTGCGCACCACCTCCAATTTTGGCACAGGCAGCAAATTGCTCACGTTCCTGTGCGGCGGCCTCAACCACCAGATCGAGCACCACCTCTTTCCCCAAATCAGTCACGTGCATTTGTCGAGCATTGCGCCGATCGTGAAGCAGACGGCCGAGGAGTTTGGCATCCCCTACCGCGCATCGACCACGTACATGCAAGCGCTGGGCCTGCACACCAAGATGTTGCGTGAATTGGGACGCCCTGTTCGCGCTGCGGCTTAAGGGTTTTTCACCCTTCCTGTTCTGTACAAGGTGTCCCCATCCATGAGGATTCCGCGGATGGGTCCCACAGAACCGAACCAATTGAGACCCGCAGGTCGGTCCACAACTTCCAGCACCACCGTTTGGCCAAGCACATGCGCTGTCCATGAGGTGCTGTCCATGCCCATGTCCAGGCCCCGGTTGATGTAGTAATGGGTGTCGTCACCGGCCAAGCTGAATCCAACATCACGGCTGGACGTGTGCCACCTGAGCGCCACGACTTCCCCTTCGACCTGCTTTTCTGGCTCGGACCTGTCGTGTTGGACGGGGGCCATCACACTGCAAAAGACGAACAATGTGAACGCCCAACCGTACCCCTTCAGGTGACCTGAAGGCTGGAATGGTGCCGATTTCAATTCTCGCTCCACGTACCACAACGGCATCAATACCCCCACAGTCATGAGTCCGCAAAGGATCAGCGTGGCGTCCTCCAACTGCCACCTCCACATAACCAAGGGCGTCCACACCACCATCCACACCGTCCACTGGTGCATCAGCTCGATGGACCTCGGCTGCGCATAGTCCCAAGCCTCTTGAGACGCCATGCTCCTGCGGGTCCGGTAGCCGTACATGCGGTTGACGGAGTTGGGCGGCCAAATCCGCATGGCCACCACCAAACCCACCATGAATCCCGCCGGAAACAACGCCGACATCAGAAGCATCCAATCCATGCCGCAAGATGGCCATGCAAAAGCTACCTTCGGCCACATGAAGTGGATCCCCCTTGCCCTCGGGCTCACTGCGATCTTGGCGACTGGTTGTTCCAAAACCACCGTCCGGAGCACCCAATTGGCTCAAGGCGCCGCCTTGCTGGCCATCGAACCTGTGAAAGCCCATGTGATTGTGGACACCACCACCACCCTGCAAGCTGTGTCTCAAACCAAAGTGGTGCTGGGGATCTTCCGATCCGGAGACCGAGAATTCGCCGAATACCCTGGGATGATTTTCCAGCGCGGCCCTGGCAACCGTGAACGCAAGGCGGCGATTCACAAAGCACTCAAAGGCACGGATTTCGACGTGATGGTCAACCCCAAATACATCGTCCAAGAACGGCACCGCCCCTTTGCGCGGACCGTGACAGTTCAAGTCGCAGGATTTGGCGGGCATTTGGTCTTCGAAAACCCTGAACTTTCCGACAAGTGATGAAGCCATTGTGTGGGGCTGCGGCCTTGGTGTTGGGCATGGCATCTTCTGCCACTTGGGCCCAAAAACTCGACGACTCCCTGCTCGAAAAAACGGCCCGAGACGCCGAAGAGCAAGGAGGCCAATGGATGTCCAATTGGACCGACGGCATGGGCGACCTCGGCGGATGGAGCGTGTGGTTGGAAACCGACGTCAGCGTGGTGGAAGAACTCCAGGGCCAAACCACCAACAACCTTCGTGACGCCGCGCAGTTGGGACAGCCAAGCTGGAGCAACACCAAGCTCACGAACGTGCTCGACCGCATGAAAAACGGCTTTGACAACGTGGTCGACAATCGGGGGCGATACGTGCCCAACCACGTTCGCATCGGCGCCTCGAAAACCCTGCAGCACAACCTGTCACTAGGTGTCCAAGTTGGAAAGGCCTGGACCCAGGCATACGTCAACTGCGTCGACGCCGAAGGAAACGACGTGGTGGCGAGCTGGAACCAGGTGCGGCATGCCGATCTGGTGGATCAATTCCTGTTCTACGACGACCTCTACAACGGCAACTTGTGGGAATTCCAAAATGCTGGCACCTTCGCCGTTGGACTGGAAACCTGGCGGGTCGAGGTGTGCGCCAGCCAAGAGCTTGCCTACGGACTGGGTTGGGCGGCAAGCTTCGGATCCTCCCTCGGCATGAACGCTGAAATCGACCGCCTTGCGGCTTCCTTTTCTGGCGCACGAGGCGAACTCAGCCCTGACGAGCTTGGGGCCACGTTGACCCCGATGTCGTCTGCCGCCGCCTCCTTGGTGGCCTCCTTGGGCGCCACGTACCGCTTTGGTCCAGTGCAAGCTGGACTCCTCTGGTCCAGCCAAAACCTCGCTGGCGGAAGCCAACGAAACGATTGGGTGGCGACAGGCGCGGAAGACATCCAAGCCATCCGCATGATGCGACTCCGCTTGGGAATGACATTCTGACCATGGTGGTTTGGGTGTTGACCGAGGCGCGTTATGCCTTTTCCCCATCAAAGGCTTCGTCCCTTTCACCTTACGTGCAGAATGTCCTGAACGAGGACTTCGCCTTGGTGAAAGCCTTGCGCGCATGTGGCCTGGAAGCGGACCGCAAGGTTTGGTCCGATCCCAGCGTCGACTGGGGCGCCGCAGACGCCCTCGTCTTCAGAACCACATGGGACTACTTCGACAGGTGGGATGAATTTCAACATTGGCTCCACGAAGTGCAGAAGGTCACCAGCCTCGTCAACCCAGCCGCATGCTTGCACTGGAATTTGGACAAGCACTACCTCCTCGACTTGGAGGACGCAGGCATCCAGGTGGTGCCAAGCATCATTCACAAGAGGCAAACTGGATTGACCTGGACCGAGGTCTGTCAGGCGTTCAATTCAAACGACTTGGTGATCAAACCCACCGTCTCGGGTGCAGCCAAGGACACCTACCGGGTGACGCGACGCCAAAACGCGTGGTACTTCGCGCCTGCCCACCCTGACACCATCGAAGAGCTTTGGAACTCGTTGCTTCAACGCCAGGACATGGTGGTGCAGCCTTTTTTGCCCAGCGTGGTGGCCGACGGCGAGCTCTCGCTGATGTGGTTGGGAGGAACCGTGACCCACGCCGTGAAGAAGCAAGCCAAGCCTGGAGACTTCCGGGTCCAAGACGACCACGGGGGCACGGTGGTACCTCACGACGTGTCTGTGGAGGAACGTGAATTTGCAGAGCGCGCCATGAACGCCGCCGTGAAGGTCATGGACCAACGCGGCATGGGCGAGCCGCTGTATGCCCGCGTGGACATGGTGCGCGACTTGAGCGGGGCCTGGGCCGTGTCCGAATTGGAAATGGTGGAGCCTGAGCTTTGGTTCCGCATGTGCCCTGATGCGGCCGGGGTATTGGCCCGGGCCATCGCTGAACATTTGACTCAGCCAAGCGCTTGAAGTCGACATGGACGTCGCCTACGCCCCTTGCTACGTGTTGGATGTGCCGGAAGGCCATCGATTTCCCATGCAGAAATACGGCCTTCTGAGGGCCCAATTGCTGCACGAGGGCGTGCTCGAGGAAGGTCAATTTTTCGAGCCTGGCATCATGGCGGAGGACACCCTCTTGCTTGCCCACGACGCGGAATATTGGAGGCGCACCAGAGACGGCCTTTGGAGCCGAAGCGAGGAGCGCCGAAGTGGGTTTCCATGGTCCGCGGCCATGGTGGAACGCGAGCGGGTCATCATGCAAGGCACGTTGGAGTGCGCCGAACGGTGCTTGGCTTCAGGCACCGTATCGATGAACATCGCTGGCGGCACCCACCACGCCTACGCCGACCGGGCGGAGGGGTTCTGCATCCTCAACGACTTCGCCATTGCCTCGTTGCATCTGTTGGAGAAACAGGCCGTGAAGGACGTCTTGATTGTGGATTGCGACGTGCACCAAGGCAACGGCTCAGCTTTGCTGCTCGCCAGTGAGCCACGGGTCACAACGTTCTCGATGCACGGGGCCTCCAATTACCCGCTCCACAAAGAGCAAAGCGACGTGGACGTGTCCCTTCCTGACGGGACCGACGACGACGTGTACCTTTCCTTACTGAAGACGCACTTGGACCGCCTGCTCTCCGACAAACGGCCCGACATCGTCATGTACCAATGTGGCGTGGACATCTTGTCTTCCGACAAACTAGGAAGGCTTGGGGTGAGCTTGCAAGGGTGTGCCGAGCGTGACCGGACGGTCTTCGAGGCCTGTTCAGCCCAGGACATTCCCGTGGTCTGCGCCATGGGGGGAGGCTACTCCCCTGACGTGAACATCGTGGTGCAAGCCCACGTGAACACCTTCAGGGCCGCGCAAGACGCTTGGACTTGAGTGCCATCCGTGGCGTCAAGGTTGGACCACCAACGCTTGGCTTCCCGCTGCGCTCCGGAGGGCGTACCACCCGGGGGCCAAGCCTGACCAAACCACTTGGTCGCCCGCCTGGGCCACACCGCGTTCCACCACTGCACCAAGCGCATTGACCAAGGTCCAATCGGACCGGGCGTCGAAGGACGCGAACACACGGCCTTGGGCACTTGCAGGGTTGGGGAACAACAAGGGCAAGGCGGCGCCCGCGTCCGAAACGGAAGTTTCCGCGGTGTAATCGTACCCGCCGCACACGGGCACGTAGCCTTCGCACGCCCACTCGCCGAGCTTGCCGGCCACCGTGCTCAAGGTCAAATCGTAGTACGTCTCGTCGAAAATGTGCGGCACGTGGCCAGCCTCTTCCACAGGAATGAGGCAGTTGTCCATTCCCACAGAGTCGGCCATGGCGTGCACGATGCTGCTGCCGTCCACGTCGATGATGGGAATGCCGGTGAACACGATTTCACCCTCGGCGTAAGGCACCGTTTCGTCGGCGGTGCCATGAATGCTGACAAGCGGTTCGTTGTCTCCCAAGAGCAAGAAGTCGGCGGTTTGGAGCGCACCCGCGATGTTGAACACGCCGTGAATGTCGCTGCTGTAGCCCTCGTTCCCAGAAAGTCCCTCCAATCCACCGCCCAGGCCAGGCTCAGACTCGTCGATGTACGTGGGGATCTCAGAATCTTCGTCCACGTACGCGTGGTGCATCGCAATGAATCCTCCGGCGCTCACCCCACCGAGGTAGATGCGCTCAGGGTCGATGTGATAAGGGTTGCCCATCTCCACGGACTTGCGGAAATAGCGCACCGCCGCACGGCTGTCGTGCACCCCACGCCACACGGCCTCGACAAATGAGGTTTGGAAGTCGAACAAGTTGTCGATCCCCAAGCGGTAGCTGAACGACGCCGTCACGTACCCCATGCGCGCGAGGTCTTCACACAACGAGACCACGTCCAACCCGTCGTTGCTGCCCCCCAAGAAAAATCCGCCGTGGGCCATCAAGACCAAAGGGCGCAATTCGTCCGATTGCTCGCTCGGGGTGTACACGTCGGCCACGAGCTCTTCAGACAAGAGCATCGAGTTGATGTTCTCGCCGTAGGGCAAGTCGTAGTCTACATTGAAGCTGTCGAAGGCGCCGGTATAGCGGTAGCGGTAGCCGTCGCAATCGGTTTGGCACAGGGCATTTGCCGGAAGGGTCAACACAAGAGCGAACGCCAGAATTGCTGGAAGGAAGGGTGAAATGGAGCGTGTCATGGTTGCACCAAGGTAGGGCCGGTCGGAGTACTTTTGTGCCATGGCTCAACACCGCATTCTCGTCCCTGTGGACTTCACCCCCGTGTCCAGCACGGCCGTCAACCACGCGCTTGCCGTGGGCAAGGCGTTTCAAAGTGAAATCCACTTGCTCCACATCGTGGCCAAAAAAGGCAGTTTTTCCGAAGCCCGGACCCGCCTCGAAGCCTTTGCTGCCGAGCATTTGGCCGACTTTGAAGGGGTCGTGAAAACCACCGTGCGTATCGGCAATTTGTTTGACGACATCGACGACGTCAGCGTGGAGATGGACGCCAACCTTGTGATGATGGGCACCCACGGCCTCAAAGGCATGCAGTTCATCACCGGAGGCCGCGCGTTAAAAATCGTACGCGAATGCTCGGTCCCGTTCATCATTTCGCAGTCGCGCCCCATCCGGGAGACAGGGTACGACGACATCGTGGTGCCGTTGGACCTGCACCAGGACACCAAGCAAAAATTGGCCGTCGTGGCAGAAATGGCCACGTACTTCAAAGGCCGCGTGCACATCATTTCTCCCGCCGAAGAAGACGAGTTTTTGCAAAACCAACTCCGCCGCAACGTAGAGTTTGCATCCGACTACTTCGAGGAGCGCAACATTGAGTGCTCAACCAAGATCAGCGAACACGCTGGCGCGTCTTTCGTCAAGGACGTCATTCGATACACGGCGTCGATCGAGGCCGACCTCATCAGCATCATGAACTTCCGCGAGAAGAGTCTGATGGGCATTCTGGGCCAAACCTACGAGCAGCAAATCATCACCAACGAGGCCGAGATTCCGGTCATGGTGCTGAATCCCTTCGAGACGCGCGTCATCCGTCAGACCCCGTTCAGCTTCTGAACATGAAACCCGTTTGGACCTTGGGGGTGGGCCTGGTGCTTGCCCTCCTCGCGTCCTGCGCTCCCGAAAGGTCCGACCGCATCTCGCTCGCCGACCTCGGTGCATCCTGGCAAGTCAGGCTGAAAGACAGTCCCCCCGTGGCGTCCCACGTTCCGGGCTTCGCGCTGCAAGACTTGGTCCGGGCGGGCCAATTGCCCGACCCCTACACAGGCACGCATGAGCTCGACGTGCAATGGGTGGAGGACTCCACCTGGACGTACACCACCTCGTTCGTTCGTCCGCGTGGGTGGTTGGCTTCCGATTCCGCCGCCCTCGAATTTCAAGGACTGAATGTGTTCGCCACCGTCTGGGTCAACGGCACACACGTCTTGGGTGCCGACAATGCTCACAGGACCTGGACCACCACACCGTTTTCGTTGCTTGACACCAACCGCCTGCGCGTGAACTTCTCCCCCACGCCGAAAGAAGGCCAGCGCCGACTGGACGCGTTTGGCATGGCTTTGCCCGCGAGCAACGAAGCCAAACCCCTTGGGCGGCAAGTCAGCCCCTTTGTGCGCAAGCCGGGATACCAGTTCGGGTGGGATTGGGGACCGCGCCTTGCCGGCCCAGGCATCCACGGAGACGTGGTGCTGCATCGTCGCACCCGCGATCGCGCATCCTTGGAGTTTCCATGGGTTGAGGTCGTTCAAGCGGACTCCACAAAAGCCAAGCTTCTGGCACACGGCTGGGACCCGGACTACACCCTGGAATTGAAGTTGAACGGCCGCGCGAGAAAATGGCGGCGACTGGGCGACACGCTGGTGGTCCCTCACCCCGAGCTTTGGTGGCCCATCCACATGGGGGAGCAACCCCTGTACGAGGTGCGCTGGGTGCACCACCCCTCTGGCCAAATGCATCAAGAACGTTGGGGGCTTCGGGACTTGGCGTGGGTCGAAACCCGTGACGACCATGGCACGTCGTTTCAGCTGACTGTTCAAGGTGTCCCTGTCTTTGCGCGGGGCGCCAACATTGTGCCGCCGGATTTCCACGACTTCACCAACGAGGCCGCTTGGTTGGACCTGGTCCAAAACGCTGTGGACGCCAACATGAACATGCTTCGGGTGTGGGGCGGCGGCGTTTATCCGCCTACAGCCTTCTTCGAAGCGTGCGACGCCCGAGGCATTTTGGTTTGGCAGGACTTCATGTTCGCGTGCGCCATGGTTCCCGACAATTCAGCATTCCAGGCGAACGTGAACGCCGAGGCGACGGAGCACGTGAAACGCTTGCGACACCATCCGAGTTTGGCCTTGTGGTGTGGGAACAACGAAGTGGCCAAAGCTTGGCAATCGTGGGGTTGGCAGGAGATGTACAACTTGCATGGGCAGGACAGCACACGTGTGGCCGAGGCCGCCACTGCCATGTTCAACGGGTTGCTGCCCGACGTGGTGACGGAACACAGTGGGACGTTTTACCTCCCAACCTCCCCCACCCTGGAGGCCGACGCGGGAGATGCCCATGCCTGGGGCATTTGGTTTGGGAGAGAGCCCTGGGATTACTACAGCCGCCACGAGGGCCGGTTTGTCAGCGAATATGGGTTGCAAAGCCTGCCCCATCTGGCCACCCTCCAAAAAGCTGGAGTCGGGTCATTTCAGGACGAGGCCCTTCAATTTCGTCAACGGAGCAAGATGGATTGGCTTGAGCCCGGGTTCGACGGGTGGGACATGATGCGGCACTACATGTCGACAACGGTGGGTGCACCCGCGCGGGACAGCTTGGAGACTTGGATTGTTCAAAGTCAAATGGCCCAAGCCGAAGGGCTCCGGCAAGCCTTGGAGCGCCACCGCACAAGCCTGGGCCGCTACGCCGGCTCCCTGTACTGGTCCATGAACGACGTGTGGCCTGCGGTGTCCTGGAGCACGGTGGACCACGCCGGCAGATGGAAACTGGGACACCACGCCGCCAAACTCGCCAACGCCCCACGCACCGTGTTGTGGGAACGGGCCTCGGAAGATTCCTTGCGGCTTCAAGCATTCAACGACCTTCCATCGCCTGTTTCAGGACACCTCGCCGTACAGTGCAAGACGATGGACGGTGTGGTTCTCAAGGACACGTCAGTGGCATGGCGCTGTCCGGCACATGGCACGACTCGACTCAACCTCGGCCCGATGGACTTGTGGCGTGAAACCCCAAAAAGCAGTTACCTCGCATGGCAATGGACCGATGCAGCGCACCCAGGCGACACGCTCCGGCAATCGGCGCTGTGGGAAGACGCCGTCGGCGTGAACCTGCCCACGTACCACATCGACGTTTCTGTGTCGGGCGACCGCTTGACAATCGTCAGCGCAGGCTACATGCCGATGGCGTGGGTGGGGTGCAACGTGCCAGGACGGTTCTCAGACAACGGCATGCCGTTGGAGCCTCACGTCCCTGTCCACATCACCTTCAGCCCTGAAGAAGACCAGGCCGGACCAAGGACATTCCGCGTGCGTGGACCCAATCAGTGAATCGCCTGGATGGTGAGTTTTTGAGGGCCCAAGGCGACTTGGTCGCCGGGCTGGGCACCATGCCATTGTTGGGCCAACGGCGCCTCCGCACCCACGCACAGCACCAACGCATCTGGCAGCTGGACTTTGCCCAGCGGAACCCCCACCAACACCCAGGGCCCTGTGGTCTCCACCAACGCACCAGGTGACACACGCTGGATGGCCTTGTCTTGGGCGGCACGTTGCATGAGAATGCCGCGCATGTGTTCCAGCCGCCCCACGGTGTCCTGAACGCGCTCTTGTTCCAAGTGGATCATGGCGCGGCCGGTTTCATGCTTGTCGCCCGCAGAACTTTTAGACTCTGCGCCCAGCGATTCTTTCAACGACGCCATGCGCGCCTTCGCCTCCGTCAAATCCTTGTCTACATGGTCCAACAAATGCTTCAAAATGATGTCGCGCATGACCCAAACTTACGGGGCGAATAAGTCATGCCCGTCTTTTGATTTCTTCTGGAAGGTGGCGCGCCTTGAGGCACCAGGAGCCGATATTTTTGAGACAAATCTTTCAGGCACATGTCTACATCCTTTTCAAACCTGGCGGGCGCAGTGACCCGCGACATCCAACAAGAGCTCTCCCCTCAGGAGGCCTTTGGCTGGCTCGAAGAAGGCCACGCCCGTTTCAAATCCCAAACCCCACGCAACCGCGACAAGGCGGCCATGCTGGACGGCGCAAGCCAGGGACAATTCCCATACGCCGCGGTGCTGGGTTGCATCGACAGCCGCGCCCCGATCGAGCAGGTCTTTGACGCCGGCATTGGCGACTTGTTTGTGGCACGGGTGGCCGGCAACGTGGTCAACCCCGACGTGTTGGGCTCCTTGGAATACGCCTGCAAATACGCAGGCACCAAAGTCATCTTGATCCTGGGCCACACCTCTTGCGGCGCCGTCGGCGCAGCCTGGGCTGGCGTGGAAGATGGCAACATCACCGGCTTGTTGGAGAAGATTCAACCCGCCGTGAAGAAGACACGTGCCTCCCACGGCGAAGAAGGCACCCCAGAGACCTTGAACGCCTGTGTGGCGGCCAACGTCATTGAAATGTGCGAAGCCCTTCGTGCCCAAAGCGACATCCTCGCGGGACTTGAAGCCGACGGAAGCATCGTCATCACTGGTGGGGTGTACAACGTCGCCACCGGCGAAGTGGAATTCACGCACAAGCCTGCCTGACCCTTCCCTGCATGCCTCTCGCTGGTCGTCACCTCGGAGCCCTTCTCTGCACCCTGCTTTGGGTGTGGATGCTCGGCGCCCCCTTGTGGGAAGTCCGTGACGCTAAATCGGCCTGGAGCGTTGAGCTCGAGCACAACGAGCAAGAATCAGAAGGAGAAGAATCTTCCTTTGAATGGGACGAATCCATCTTGGCCGCCCTCTTGACCTCTTGGTCGTTCAATCCCCTTGAAAGCAATGTGGATGCCCACCGCGTCCCGGCTTGGGACCGGTTGTTGGACGGAACCTTGTTGGATCCTCCGGAACAGCACGCCTGAAGATTGACGTCGGCCCCAAGGCCGACCCGCTGTTCCTTGTTGATTCAATTCCTTTTCCATGTTCCAACACATCGGGCGTGATTTGCCCTCTTCCATTGTTGTTTTCCTTGTCGCACTTCCCCTCTGCCTCGGCATCGCTCTGGCTTCCGGCGCGGCACCCATCGCCGGCTTGATTGCCGGCATCATCGGCGGCATCATTGTCGCCCCCATCTCCGGCAGCCATGTGGGCGTGTCCGGTCCTGCCGCAGGCCTTGCGGTGATCGTGTACGACGGCATCCAAGACGTCGGGTTTGAAGCCTTCCTCTTGGCCGTGGTCATCGGCGGCTTGGCCCAATTGGTGCTGGGCATCGCGCGTGCCGGTATCGTCGGGAAGTACTTCCCTGGCAGCGTCATCCAAGGCATGCTGGCCGCCATCGGCATCATCATTTTCATCAAGCAAATCCCACACGGTTTGGGGTACGCCGGCGCCGAAGGCACGACCAAGGCAGACAAGGTGTTCGATGTCTTGTTGTTGCTGGGCGACAACCTGGCCTACGCCGCCCCCACGGCCATGACCGTGACGGGGGTCTGCCTCGCGATTTTGCTCCTCTGGGAGACCTCCTTCATGAAAGCCCAAAGCTTCACCAAGGTGCTGTCGGGCTCTCTCGTGGCCGTGTTGGCCGGCGTGGTGGTCAACCTTCTCACCCACAGTGGCGTAGGCGCCTTGACCGCCAAGCAACTGGTCGACGTGCCCACCGGCCACGCCACGAACGGCATCGACCCCACGGCTTGGGGCTCCCTCTTAACCTTCCCTGACTTCTCTGCGATTGGCGACAGCGCCGTTTGGATTTTGGGCGTCACCATTGCCGTGGTGGCCAGCCTCGAGACGTTGCTTTGCGTGGAAGCCACCGACAAGTTGGACCCCCAAAAGCGCGTCACCCCCACCAACCGTGAATTGTTGGCCCAAGGGGTCGGAAACACGGTGAGCGGGCTGATTGGCGGATTGCCCATCACGCAAGTGATTGTGCGCTCCTCGGCCAACATCCAAACCGGCAACGCCACCAAAATGAGCGCCATCCTGCACGGTGCATGGCTGATGGTGTTCTTCCTCCTGGCCCCCACGCTGCTGACCTACATCCCCCTCGGGAGCCTGGCGGCAGTCTTGTTTGTGGTGGGCTACAAGTTGGCAAAGCCCGCCACCTTCAAGCGCATCTACGAGAGCGGCATGAAGCACTTCATCCCGTTCGCCGTCACCATCTTGGCGATTGTGTTCATCGACTTGCTGAAGGGCCTGGGCATCGGCCTGGTGGCCGCCCTGCTCTGCAACAAGCTGATGGCCGACAAATCTGAATGAAGCAAGCCTCAGGGGGTCAAGACTCTTTGGCCCCCTGGGTGCGCTTGCGCAGTTTCCCCAACTCCTGGTCGTCCAACGACCTGTACTTGCCCACCGGCAAGTCCCCCAACTCCACGTGCATGATGCGCGTGCGCTTGAGCCGCCTCACCCGGTAGCCGAGCTCCTCACACATTCGGCGAATCTGGCGGTTGAGGCCCTGCTTGAGGACAATCTTGAACGATTGACGGCCGGTTTGCTCCACTTCACACGGCAGGGTCACCGTGTCCAAAATGGCCACTCCTGACGACATGCGTTCCACAAAGTCTCTCGTGATGGGCTGGTTCACCGTCACATGGTATTCCTTCTCGTGGCCGTAACGGGCGCGAAGGATGTCGTTGACAATGTCGCCGTCGTTGGTCAAAAAGATCAACCCTTCGCTCATTTTGTCCAATCTTCCCACCGGGTAAATGCGTGTGGGAAAGTTGATGGCGTCGATGATGTTGTCTTTCTCGCGTCGTTGGTCTGTGGTGCAGACGATGCCCACTGGCTTGTGGTACGCGATGACAATGCGCTCTTGGTCATTGCCAGCCACTGGCTCACCGTCCACCTCCACCACATCCCCAGGTTGAACACGCGTACCCAACTCAGGCAACTTGCCATTCAGCGTGATGCGCCCTTCTTCCAGCAACTTGTCGGCCGCCCGACGTGAGCAATGCCCGACTTCGCTGAGGTACTTGTTGATCCGCGTTCCTTGTGGTCCATCTGCCATGGCGATGCCAAAGGTCGTGAACTCCGTGCGCCGCGGCAATGCAGGCGCTAACTTCGTATCATGAACCTCGCGGACAGCGCCACCTCACCCTTTCAACTGCCTGAGACAGGTTCAAATTCCGCGTCCGAGTCCAAGCGAGAGCTGAAGTCCCAAGCCCGCGCTTTTCTGGAGGCCATGGCCGCAGATTCGGTCGCGGGCAAGTGGATTCCAGACGTCACAGAACGGTGGCGCCAAATTGAATCTGAAATTGACTCAGATGGAGTTTACACTCACACTTATAAAGAGTTAAGGTTCGGTACAAGACTGGCTTGGCGCAACAGCAACCGATGCATAGGGAGGCACTTCTGGCGCACCCTGCAAGTGGTCGACGCCAGACAGTGCAACAGCGCGGAGGACGCCCACCGCCATCTCGCCAACCATGTGAACGACGCGTTCAATGGAGGCAACATCCAGAATGTGATCACCGTCTTTCCCCAAAGGAGGCCCGGCGAAAACGACGCGTGGCGCATGGTGAACCACCAGTTGATTCGGTACGCCGGATTCCGGCAAAACGATGGCGAGATCCTCGGTGACCCCGACAGTGTGGACTTCACGTCGTACTGCGAATCGCTGGGATGGCAGGGGGAGAGAACACCATGGACCCCGCTGCCTTGGGTCATGGTGAAGGACGGGAAACCGCTTTCGCCCCACGATCCGTTCCAATCGGGCTCGTTGGTGTTGCAAGAAGTGCCCATCATTCACCCAGACCACGCGGCCACGGCAGAGCTCGACCTGCGGTGGTACGCGGTGCCGTTGTTGGCCGACATGGCCCTCAAAATAGGCGGCGTGGTGTACCCTTTTGCCCCCTTCAATGGGCATTACTTGGGCACCGAGATTGCCGCACGCAACCTCACCGATCCTGACCGCTACAACGTCCTTGAACCGTGGGCCACAGCCTGCGGCATCCAACCGTCTACGCAACGGAGCCTTTGGAAAGATGAAGCCTTGGTGAAACTCAACCAGGCCTTGCTCTCGAGCTTCGACCACGCGGGCATCACCATGGGCGATCACCACGAAATGGGCCGGGCGTTTGAAGGATGGTGCCAAGCTGAAGCCAAGCAAGGACGCGAAGTCCCTGGCGATTGGTCATGGCTTACGCCACCCATTTCAGGCAGCTTGACCCCGCAATTCCACAGGTCCTTTTCCAACGCTGTGATCACACACACCAACTATTTTTACCAAGAACCGGTCAAGGTGAAAGGCATGTCTTACCCATCTCAGGCCAAAGACACCCACCGCTTGCTGGTTGGGGACGCTTTCTCGCAGGAGCAGCCACCCGCCACCTGCCCGTTCAGCAAATTGTCTTCCACGTTCAAAAACCTATGGTCATGACCAGCCACGAAATCGACTACAACATTTACGGAGACGACCTCCAAGCCGTGGAGGTGGAACTGGACCCGCAAGAAACCGTGATTGCCGAGGCTGGCGCCATGAATTGGATGGAACAAGACATTGCCTTTGAAGCCAAAATGGGCGACGGATCCACCCCCAACCAAGGGTTTTTTGGCGGGCTTCTCAACGTCGGAAAGCGCGTCTTGACAGGGGAATCCCTCTTCATGACACACTTCACCAACCTCGGAGTGTCCAAGCGGCGCGTGGCCTTCTCCTCACCCTACCCTGGCAAGATCATGCCTGTGGATTTGAAGCAACGAGGCGGCACGTTGTTGTGCCAAAAGGACGCCTTCCTCTGCGCCGCCAAAGGCACAAGCGTGTCGATTGCGTTCAACAAGCGGTTTGGGGCCGGCTTCTTTGGCGGAGAAGGGTTCATCCTGCAAAAACTCCAAGGCGACGGGCTGGCGTTTCTTCACGCAGGCGGCACGGTGGTAGAACGTCACCTGAACAACGAGACCTTGCGCGTGGACACGGGCTGCATCGTGGGCTTCACACCTGGCATCGACTACAGCATCGAAGTGTCAGGAGGCTTGAAGAGCATGTTCTTTGGCGGGGAAGGGCTCTTTTTGGCCACGCTCACCGGAACGGGCACCGTTTACCTGCAAACCCTCCCGTTCAGTCGGCTCGCGGACCGGGTGATCCGACATGCCCCTGCCCTTCACGGCCGGTCCAAAGGCGAAGGCTCTGTGCTCGGCTCGCTTGGCAGGATGGTCGACGGTGACAACTTTTGATTCAAGGGAAGACCACGGTCTTTTGACCGTGCACGAACACCCGTCCCTCCAGATGAAGTTTGACCCCACGGGCCAGCGCTTCCCGCTCGCACACCCGACCCTTGCGCCTCAAATCTTCGGGCCCGTCACGGTGTGACACCCGCACCACCTCCTGTTCCAAAATGGGACCCTGGTCCAGATCTGCCGTCACGTAGTGGCACGTGGCCCCAACCAGCTTCACCCCCTTTTCATGGGCCTGGTGGTAGGGCCTGGCTCCGGCAAAACTGGGCAAGAAGCTGTGGTGGATGTTCAACATGCGACCTTCGTGTTGGCCCACAAGTTCCGCAGGCATGATTTGCATGAACCTGGCCAACACCGTCAGTTCCACACCATGCTGGTTCAAGATTTCTCCAATGGCCGCAAACCCTTCTGACTTCGACGGGCCAAAGGGCACATGATGAAAGGGAACGGCGTACCAAGAAGCGTGCACCCCGAGGTGCTCGTGGTTGGCCACGACGCACACCACCTCACAGGGCAACTCACCGGTGCGCCACCGTTCGAGCAAGTCAACCACGCAATGCGTTGTCTTCGAGGCCAAAATCGCCATACGAGGTTTGCGCGACATCGGCAGCCACTCCACCGCAGCTTGGACGCGCTCCGCGGAAGACAACAAGCGCTCCGAAAGGTCGTTTTCGCCCGACGTCGCATGGCGAACTTCAAGGCGCATGAAGAATCGCTTTGAAGACTGGTCCGTGTGCTGCTGGGCATCCAAGATGTTCCATCCCCCAAGCGCCAAGGCTGAAGTGAATTCAGCCACCACGCCAGTTTGGTCGTCACAGGTCACCCGCACGCACCACAATTCCTCCAGGTTGTCGTTCATGCCTCACAAAATACCTCTTTTGGTGGAATTCGTTCCACTACCTTTGCCGCGAATCCAAAACCCAACCTCATGAAGAAAGCAACATTCATCATTGGCATGGTGGCCGCTGCAGCAGCGTTCACCGGCTGTGAAGAGCCATTGGCTTGCGAAGAAGGCAACAAGGCCATCTTGACAGTGTACAACAACACCTTGTGCACCCCCATGATCGAAGCCAACGGCGACGACATGGTGGAGATTGAAGCCCTCGGCAGCGCCGTGATCGAACTCGACGCAGGCACCTACGACATTTACGCAGACTTGGCACTCATCTCTGCATGTGTGGAGGCCGACACCACCATCGAAACTGTGTGTGGTGGCGAGTACACTTGGACTTTCGAGTGATTCACGCTTCAACGCAATGAAAAGGCGCCCCATGGGGCGCCTTTTTTGTTGCCCCTCATTCGATGGGGCAGCCGATGGCCTGTGTCACGGAGTCTCGGGGCGCTCGCCCCGCGAGCAGGGCGGAGACGGCGTCGCGGAGGTCGTGCCTTTTGGGTTTGAGTCGGTGCTTGCCCAGCGACACGTACAAGTCGTTCACCCGTCCGCGGTAGTGCACCTGACCCAGGGAATCCAGCACGAACACCTCTGGGGTCCACCTGGCGTCGAGGCCGACCGCCACCCCCTCTTGGTCAAGCTGCAAAGGCCAGGTGACTCCGTAGGTGTCCGCAAACTCCTCGATGTCGTCTTGAGAGGCGCTTCCCTCAGGAAAGAAACCCACCATCTCCACGGGAGCTTCCGTCGCCGTCCACTCGTTGTGGAGCGCGTTGAGGAAATACGTGTAATCCTGACAAATGGGACAGAGCGGCGCCAAAAACACCACCACCTTCCACACAGGACTCACTGAGGCAGCACTTGCAGTTGGGCGCTGCGAACCGTGCCGTTGGACGTGGTCAACGTGTAGAGGTACTGGCCCGCGGGGAGCGCCGAGACGTCGAAGGCCTCCAAATGATGACCGGCCGGGAGGTTTTTGCCGTCCAACCACGTTTTCACCACACGCCCTTGCATGTCTCTCAAGACGAGCGACGCCTTTGCCGGCTGGGTCAAATGAAAACCCACCCGCACCTGATCGGCACGCGCAGGGTTGGGCCACGCTGGGAACAAGTTGTCCTGGCTGTAGTGAAGTACTGTGTTCCGGTCAGGCACCGACAAGGAAATGTCTTCGTCTCCCTCTTCGTAAGGCACGCCCTGAAGGAACAGCACAAACATCTCCTCGGTGGTGAAGTCTCCCCAGGACATCCACTCCGGCGGATCGTGGGGATTGTAGGGGTTGTCGGCGGTGTTGTCGTACGCGCAGAACGACTCGACCACATACCCCGCTGGAATGTGCACCAGCTCGGGAAACGTGAAAATACCTTGCCAGTTGAAGTCCCACTCCGGGATTGAAATCAACGGGATGGTGTCTTGCCCGTTGGCGCTGCGTGCAAACACTTCCCATGACTTGCCCAACAAATGGCAATGGGGCGTGATCGACACCAAGCTGATGTCATCTTCCACGGGAACTGTGGAATGGAAGGTGGTGATTTCGTTGGGCGGGATGACGAAGGGCTCTCCCAGCGTTTCGGGGCCCGCAATCACCGTGACGATCTCGCGCTGGATGGGGGCGTCGTGGAAGAAGATGTTGATCTCGGTTTGGTCCACCTCCTCGATGGGAGACGGCCCGTAGTGCATCTGCAAGAGCAGGTGGCTTCCAGGCTCCATGACATGTCCAATGGTCGGCGGAAATTCAAGCGGCGGCGTGCCGGGCACCCACCCCCCAAACAAGAACTGCTCCACGTCGACGCCGTAATCGCCAAAGCTCTCGTACCCCGGATTGGGATCGGCCGCATCCAAGGCTTGGGCTTGGGCAATGACATAAGGCACGTTGGTGTACGCCACCAGGGCGTGGTGGTCGACGGCGTTGTTGCCCGGTCTGATTTCCACCGCCTTCACTTCCTTGGCCTCGGTCACGCCCGTGGGGATCACGAAGACCTGGTATTGGTCCAGCATGTTGCCTTCATGTACGAAGGGCTCGGGCATGCCCAACACCAGGTCGGGCTCGCCAATCTGACTGTCGTCGGGGTACGACGGCAACCCGGGGTTGTCTGCGGGGTTGCCCTCTGGCATGCCGTCCGCCACCCAAGCGCTGATGAGGTCCTTTTGGGCTTGGGTCAAAAACCGCTCGCCACGCAGGGAACTGTAGTTGTGGTCTGGGGTCCAGGGCGGCATGTAGCCCGTCTGGGTGACGTACTCGATGAAGTTGCCGTAGGCCGCGACTTCCGCGTACGTGGTGAACGGCATGGGGCCGATCTCCCCCACCCGATGGCATTGGGTGCACTCGTTGTAAATGATGGGCGCGATGTCTGCATGGAACGTGACACTCTGGGCCAAACAGGCTGCCGAGGAAAGCACTGAAACGCCCACAACAGCCAAAGTGGAAAACAACTTCATCCCACCAAGGTACACCCAGGAGTTGAATTCGAGCGAACAACACAATCAAGTCCATCGCACGACCCTCCGTCGCTGAAGATGTCCGAACTTCAGGGCATGCGAACATTTCTGACCTTCATTTTCCTAGTCGCTTGCACGGGTCTCTCTCCTGCATCTGCCTCTGCGCAAGCCGCAGGGCCCGACGCCCGTGGATTCATCGTGGCCGTGGGCGACGACGTCCCCGACTTCGAATTGACAGACTTGACAGGCGCGGTCCACAGCCGGGCTTCCCTGCTCGGCTCCGTCTACGTGCTTCAATTCACCGCGTCGTGGTGCAGCGTGTGTCGCGCGGAAATGCCCCACTTGGAATCCGAGGTTTGGCAGGCATTCAAAGACCGGCAGGCCGGTTTCACCCTCCTCGGTGTCGATCTGGACGAACCTGCAGAGAAGGTGGCGGACTTCGCAGCCAAGATGAAGGTCACCTATCCCATGTGCCCTGATGCCAGTGGCGAGGTGTTCTACAGCATTGCTGGCAAAAAAACCGGCGTCACACGCAACGTGGTGGTGGACCAAGAGGGGCGCATCGCGATGCTGACCAGGCTCTTCGACGAAGAAGAATTCGCCCGCATGATTGAGGTGATCGACGGCCTCACCACCTCAGAGTGACCCTTCGCGGTGAAAAGAAAAAACCCTGACCGTCTTGCATTCGGAACGTTTGCAATTCAATCAGGGCCCAGATCAAACCTGGATAAACCTCTCACCTTGCGCCGCCTCTTGACTCAGCGCAGATGAAGTGACCGGTTGAAGTTCAATCATTTCCATGGTTCAAAGTGCAACTTGGGTTACTCAGACGACTGAACCACGCTTTTCATTGCGGCTCCCAGGCGGACAACTCGTTCAACACGAACGCCCACTTGTCTGCTTGCTCATCCAAGATTTTTCCGATCGGCTTGCCCGCGCCATGGCCCGCGTTGGTCTCCACCCTCAAGATGACGGGACGGTCCCCCTTGTGCACCGCTTGAAGGCGGGCGGCAAACTTGAAGCTGTGGGCTGGGACCACGCGGTCGTCGTGGTCGGCGGTGGTGACCATGGTGCTCGGATACGTCACGCCCTCATTCAAATTGTGCACTGGCGAGTAGCCGAGCAAATTCTCGAAGTCCGCCTTGGTGCTGTCCGCACATCCGTATTCTGGAATCCACCCCCACCCAATGGTGAACTTGTGATAACGCAACATGTCCATCACCCCCACTGCCGGCAAGGCCACGCGGGCGAAGTCTGGGCGCTGGGTCATGATGGCACCCACAAGCAGCCCGCCGTTGGAACCGCCGGCGATGGCCAACTTGTCATGCGACGTGTAGCCCTCGGCGACCAGGTGGTCTCCGGCGGCGAAGAAGTCGTCGAACACATTCTGCTTGTGCAACAGCATGCCGGCTTTGTGCCAAGCCTCGCCAAATTCTCCACCCCCGCGAAGGTTGGCCATGGCGTACACGCCACCACGCTCCAGGAACGCGATGTTGCTCGCGCTAAAGCTTGGGGTCAAGCTGATGTTGAAACCACCGTACGCATACAACAACGTGGGATTCGTGCCGTCCAATGCGAGTCCTTTTTGGTGCACGACAAACATGGGCACCTCGGTGCCATCCTTGGAGGGGAACCAAATTTGCTTGGCTTCAAATGCCGAGGGATCGAAGGCCACCTCTGGCTGGCTCCAAAGCGTGGAGGTGCCCGAGGCGATGTCCAATTTGTAGATGGAAGTGGGCTGGGTGAACGACGTGAAGGCGTAATACAATTCCTCGGCGTCCATTTTGCCGCCAAAGCCACCCACGGACCCCACGTCCGCCGGCAACGCCACCACACGGGGATTCGACCCGTCCAGGTTGCAGCGCAACACCCGATGCGAGGCATTGTGCAAGTACGTCGCCCAAAGCTGACCACCCACCACGCTCACCGACTCCAACAAGTCGTCCGATTCTGGGAGCACGTTTTGCCACAGGGATTGGTCCGAGGGTGAGGCCGGGTCGGTGGCCACCAAACGGTACCGTGGCGCCCCAATGTCCGTCAGGACGTACAACTTGCCTTCCACGTGCTCCACCAAGGACGAGTGGTGCTTGAAGCCTTCCACCAGGGGCAACCAGGCGGGGTTGTCCGCCTCGCGGTCCATGACATGCAAGGCGTTGCCGTCGGTGCCTGTGCTGGTGTTGAGCACGACGTAACGTCCGTCTTCCGTGGCACCTGCGAAGTGGTAGCGGTTGGGCTCGTTGTCGTTGCGGAAGACCAACTCGTCCTGGTCTTGTGGCGTACCAACCTTGTGGAAATACACGCTGTGGAAGGTGTTCTCTGCACTGAATGCGCTGCCTTCAGGGGCTGGGTAGCGGCTGTAGTAGAAACCATCGTTCACCCAAGAGGCACCGGAGAACTTCACCCACTCCAACACTTCCCCAGTCGATTCGCCTGTGGCCAAATCCAACACGCGCATTTCTTGCCAGTCTGACCCGGCCGCGTTGCGCACCTCCACGACATACCGACCGTCGGGTGAAGCCCCAGACAGACTTGCCGTCACCGTGCCGTCCTCGCTCAAGGTGTTGGGGTCCAAGAACACCCGCTCCTCAGCGCCTTCGTGGTCTTGGACGAAAATCACGCTCTGGTTTTGCAGCCCGTTGTTCCGGGTCAAGAACACCTTCTCACCGATGCGGCGTGGGATGCCGACCCGTGGGTGGTTGAACAGTTCTTCGCATCGTTGACGCAACGCTTCGCGGCCTGGCAGGGCGTGGAGGAAAGACGTCGCCGTCTTGGCCTGGTCCGCGACCCACGCCATCACTTCAGGATCGCGGTCGTCTTCCAACCAACGGTACGGGTCGGCCACAGGGGTGTCCCAGAGGGTGTCCACCACGTCGACAGTTCGGGTTTCAGGGTAGGTCATGGTTTGGGTTGAATCGGCTCCACAGGACGCAAACAGCGCACCTGCCGCGCCCAAGGCGAGCAAAGATTTGAACTTCATGGCCTCGAAAGTACAGCGGCCTCCATCAATCGCTTCCCGGGAACCACGCTTGGCGTCCGCCCGTGGATTCGACGGTCCACACTCCTGCCCGTCTGCCCACGGTGAAATCCACCTCGAACGGCATGCACAGCGGCTCCAGCACGAAGAACACCTGGCCTTTGGCTTCGAAATCACGACTGGACGTCGCACGCATCGGCAAGCGCATCTCAGTGTCTTGGCGAAGCACACGGATGTCCAACTGCGAGAAATGCTCCACTTCCCAGGTGGACTCGGGGCTCTCCATCAACTCCCCCGCCGGCATGAGCGAAGGCAAATCCAAAAAACGCACGTCCACCTTGCCAAACATGCTGTCGGTGGAGTGCGTGGACACCACCCAATCCTCCTCTTGAAACAAGTCGAGCTCCATCACGAGCGTGGCATCCCCCTCTCCAGCCACCGCTTCCACCTCGAATGCCAACCCAAATGGCAGGTCCTGGGCAAGGCCCAATCCGCTGGACAGAAGCCCAACACTCAGAAGCACTCCAAACACAACGATGCGGCGCATGGCCCCAAGTTACCTCAAGACCCAGCGTGCCGTGCCCGAGGAGGAGCCGCGCAATTCTTCCCACCGGATCAAGTACACCCCAGACGCCAACGCCCCTGGATGCACCGGGGAATCTGAATCTTGCTGGATGCCCGACCACAACACCTCGCCCTGGAGGCTGGACAGCGTGACCTTCAACGCCCCCAACCCTTGGCCCTGCAATGTGAAGGCCGGAGAATCGGACGGATTTGGGCGAAGCGTCACGTTCTTCAGGGGAGCTTCGTCGTCCACCCCGCTCGTGGACGGACATGGGAACACGTTCACCAGGTTGTTTGGAGTTTGCTCGAAGGAACTTTCGTCCACCAGCACCTCTCCATTCACCCCCCTGACGATGTAGCCGTTTTCCTGAGGGAAATAACTGCTCACGTAGATGAAGTCGAATTCATCCCCTTCCTGCACAGGAAGCGACACCTCAAACGGCCCTTGGCCGTTGGGCAAGGTCAACTCGTACGCAAAGGCGTCGTTGATGTACACCTTCAACGCACCGATGTCCCAGCCGTCGCCCCAGTCGTCGGTCATCTCCACCGTCAGCTCGCCACACACATTTGTGGGTTCGGGCTGACAGGCTTGAAGCCCAAATGCAGGCGCTGGCCACGGGTTCACCCCGGACTGGTGGACCAAGTTGTTTTCCCCGTCGTAGACCCTGAACGATTCGGACTGCCCGCCATCTCCATAGGCGTAGTAGACCACGTTCACAGGCTCCCCGACATCCACCCCGAAGAAATAATTCATCGAGGATCCATTGGGAAGGAAGATGAAATCCTCCACCGTCTCGCCCAACTGCAACTCCACGTAATGCTCACCCCAACCTGCGCCACCAGAAAGCAATTCCAAGCGCCACACCCCACAAGTGCCTTCTGGCGTGTCGATGTCCGGGGCCAACACCGCGTCCAGCACATACACGTACCCGTTGTACGTCTCGTGCCCTGTTCCGATGACGTTCGCATCCTCGATGGACCACGCCCCGGGCTCGCCCAACACCTGCCCCACTTCGCCATTGAGGTTGGTGAAGGCGAATCCGTTGGTCAATTGGCTGGGTGCAATGGACGATTGAACGACGTGGTTTTGGACCAATTCGTACAACAACTGAGAATCCATGAGGTCTGCCACCGACCAGCCTTGTTCTTCCATCAGGATTTCAAATGCCAAATCCGTCGGGGCCCAGACCGTCCACGGTCCGGGCTCGCTGTAGCTGTTGTCGATGAGCACCTGGAAGCTCAAGTCACCCTGAAGGCCCAACTGCTGGATGGCCAGCCACAGAATGCCGTGCTCCTCACTCTCTTCAATCCATCCCATGACGTGCTGGGTCGGCAGGCCTTGGGGTGCAAGCACAGAATCCAGCACATGCACAACGCCGTTGTCTGCGACGTAATCGCCTGCAATCACCTGGGCCCCGTCCACAAACGTGCCTTGGCCGTTGACCACGACTGGCAAGGTTTGGCCTTGCAACGTCTGAAGGGCCATGCCATCTTCCAAATCTTCAGCCATGAACACGCCAGGCACCACGTGGTATTGCATGATTTCTGTGAAATCGGGAATGTTCAACATGTCGAACTGGCCCAAATTCATGAAGTCCATGACATCCGACACCGCTTGATCGGAAGGGGCAAACAGCGTGTGCGGGGTGAGGCTTGTCAACACCTCAGGCACAAACGATTCGAACGCGTAGCCCGACTGCCAAAACGTGGGCTCAACCCCAGCCTGACTTGTCTGAAACAGCAAATCGGCCAAGTCGAACGCGTCCACGACTATTTCAGCTTGCATGCCCGCCTCGGCGTTGTAGCCCA
>JBMZAB010000023.1:0-37143 GCA_049610985.1 Flavobacteriales bacterium
AAATTCGCGCCGGGTGTCGGACCCACCGTTAGCTAGTCCCATTTACCTGATGCCCGTTGTGACGACGAAAGGGTCCGTACGTCGCCACTGGACAGCTCGTTCCGCCATCTGATGGCTGGAATTAGGCAAACCGACTTGGTCGATTAGGCCGCGAGCGCGTAGGAAGTGTTGTCATTTCTGACTGAAGATTTGAGATTAACGAGCGACATCTCCAAGAGCTCGACATGCTTCCCCGATCTGGTCATCTTGCTGTCAAATCCAAAATCGGCCCCATTTTTCAAAGAACCGCCCACAAAAAGGCGAGCAACGAAAGTACATCCGTTTCCCATCCCGGCATGCCTGTTGCCCGACCTTTGGGACATGTTGGCGTCTCGCATCAGCAACCCACTTTTGTCCTGGCTCCGTTGGGCCCTGGCCTGCGGCTGCGCAGCGCTCGCGTCGCAGGGGCATGCCCAGGTGGTCGACGACTTCGACATCCGCTTCCAAGCTCAACAAAACGGGGGCATCCAGTTTTTGGCCAACACCACCATGTTCTGCGGCACCGGGTCGTCCTGCGTGTCGGCCCAAAGCGCGACGCCCTTCGGATGGCCTGCCGACAACAACAACAGCCACGACATGCAGTACTACAACGGGGACAACGACCCCGACACGTGGTGCGCGTCGTCCGACAGCTTGGCCTTGGGCCTGTGCGCCAAGGTGAGCTGGGCTGGGTTGTACTGGGCAGGTCGGTTGGGCAACGGCAGTGTGCCCAACGAAAACTTGCGGGACCAGGTAAAAATCAAGGCCAGCGACAACGAGCCTTACCTCGACGTTCTGGCCGACCAGGAATGGGAGTTCGACGCCTCCGGGGTCGACAACTATTGCTGCTTCGCCGACGTGACGCCGTGGGTGGAAAACAACCCTGTCAACGCGCGGTACACCGTCGCCAACGTCGTGGCCACCCAAGACTACGGGTCGTGGGGCGGCTGGGTGTTGGTCGTGGTGTACGAGGATGCGTTGGAATCCATGCGCAACTTGACGGTGTTTGACGGCCTCGCCATGATCACCATGGGTGGCGGCGGGAACAATTCCACGGTGGACGTGCCCATTTCAGGCTTCCTCACCCCTCCCCTTGGCCCCGTCGACCTGGAGCTCGGCGTGGTGGCCTACGACGGCGACCGAGGTGAAAGCGGCGACAGGTTGGGGTTCAACGGCGGCAGCGGGTTTGAGTACATCTCAGACGCCACCCACGACGAATCCAACGCGTTCAACAGCACCCACTCGAACGACGGCGCGATGACGCCTTGGCGCATGCCGGCGTTCAACAACACGTTGGGCCACGACGCCAGCGTGTTTGTCCCCGACAACAGCGGCTACGACTTTTTGCCCAACAACGCCACCGAGGCAGAAATCAGGGTGACCACCGGAGGCGAATCCATCACCGTGCAGGTCATCACTTCTGTCATCGATGTGTACGAGCCTGATCTCCGGGCCACCGTCTACATCGAAGACCTCAACGGCGGCGTGGCCGAGCCTGGCGACATCCTGGAATACACCGTCGTGGGCAAAAACCTGGGCAGCGATGCCGCCGTGGACGTCTACGCCACCACCACCCTGGACATCCGCACCACGTTTGTGGAAGGCAGCCTGGAGTGGGTGACCCCCAACGCGGTGGTGGACATGACCGACGCCGTAGGGGACGATCCAGGCGAGTTCATCGAGGCAGACCAAATGGTGCGCGTACGCATGGGACCCGGCGCCAACGGCACCCAAGGGGGACAACTGGACAACGACCCTTTGGGCATGGACAGCGTCGCCTACAAATACAAGGTCGCCCTCACCGACGACTGCATGCTCCTTCAATGCGACGGCACACTGACCGCAGAGGCCGACATCTACGGCGCGGGCAACATCTCGGGCAACGACCAGACGAACGACGGCGCCAGCGCCTTGGTGGACGAGAACGGCTGTCCTGTGGAGGAGGTCACCGTGTTGGAAGTCCAAACCGGCGTCTGCCCCCCGGTGTCCATCGAGCCCACAGGGACAACGTGCCTCGGCGACGACGTGGCGCTCGAAGTGCCCCAATTCGCCAACAACCCCTTGGCACAATCCCTGGCCAACTACACCTGGTCTGGCCCCAACGGCTTTGCGACGGACGGTCCCACGGCGTTCATCCCAGGTGCGGACTTCGAGGACGCCGGGACGTATTTGATGGAAGTGACCTTCGAGGGACTCGAGTGCCTGTTGAGCTCGGCCGATTACACCCTCGACGTGCACGAAGCCGTGCCCAACTTCGACCCACCCGCATCCCAATGTTTGGACGACAACGCGTTCGACTTTGTGGCAGGCGGCGCCGTCTACGCAGGGGCTGAATACAGCTGGACGTTTGAAAGCGCCAACCCCACAACGGCTTCAGGCTTGGGCGTCACCGGCATCCAATTCAACGCCGGCGGCTGGCACGACGTGACCCTCACCTTGGACGAAATTGGATGCACCGGCACTGTCACCGATTCGGTGTTCATCGAGACGCCGCCAGACCTGTCGGCGTTCGACGTCAGCGTCTACCCCCCGAGTGGGTGCGCCCCATTGACGGTTCTTTTCTCCAGTGAGGCCAACCCCGACGAATTGGCCCAAGGATGGACGTTCAGCGACGGAGAAGGCAGCGACGCCGACGCCCCCGTGCACGTGTTCGAGACGCCGGGCACCTACGGGGTCGCGGTCACCGCAGTGTCAACGGGCAACTGTCCTGCCTCCATCGACTTCGCCGTCGACAGCATGGTCGTGGTGCATCCCAACCCGCCAGTGGGGTTCACGGCCACTCCTCAAATTGTGGACATCACCAACCCGGTCGTCACACTTGAATCCTTGGTGGACAGCGTGAACACGGTGACCTACTTCTGCAGCGACGGCGGGAGCCTCAACGCCGCAAATGGTCAATACGTGTTCGACAACGGGGGCACCTTTCAATTGATCCAGACCGTGGTCAGCCCTGCAGGTTGCGTGTCCACAGCCATCGGGGAAGTCGTGGTCAACGGCACCCTCTTCTACGCCCCCACCGCCTTCACACCGGACGGAGACGGGCTGAACGACATGTGGCTGCCCGTGGCCCGCGGCGTGGCCCGCTACCAAGCGCGCATTTGGAACCGATGGGGCGAGCTGGTGTGGTCCAGTCAAGACGCTGATGAACCCTGGTTGGGTCAAGCCCAAGGCGGGACCCATTTTGCCCCTGACGGCATCTACCTGTGGGAAGTGACCTACCTCGACCAAATCGACTATCCGCACATCGAGAGAGGCACCTTGATGCTCGCGCGCTGAGGCCCTCCTGCGGTACATTTGAGTCATGAAGATTGGAATCGTCCGCGAAGGCAAAGTGCCGCCAGACCAACGCGTGCCCCTGACCCCAGATCAATGCGCTGAATTGAAGCGACTCTACCCCGAGGTGGAGCTCGTGGTGGAGTCCAGCGACGTGCGCCGAATCAAGGACGAGGAGTACCGCGAGGCCGGCATTGACGTGGTCAACTCCCTTCAAGAAGAAGGTTGCGACGTGCTGCTCGGGGTGAAAGAGGTGCCCACCGACGAATTGATCGAGGACACCACTTACCTCTTCTTCAGCCACACCTACAAGCTCCAGCCTTACAACGCCAAACTCCTCAAGGCCATCGTCGACAAGCGCGTCAAACTCATCGACTACGAATTGATCAAGCGCGCCAACGGACGTCGCGTCATCGGATTTGGACGTTGGGCAGGCATCGTGGGGGCGTACAATGGCATTCGCGCATGGGGACTGCGTCATGGCTCCTTCGCCCTGCCCCGCGCGATCGATTGCAACGACATGAAGGACATGGTCGCCCACGCCAAATCCGCAGACCTGCCCTCCGACATGAAAATCGTCCTCACTGGAGGCGGCCGTGTGGGCATGGGTGCACACGAGTTGTTGACGGCACTCGGGGTGCGTGAAGTGCATGCCGACGCCTTCTTGAACGAAGACTTTCACGAGGCCGTGTTCACCCGACTGGACGTCGAGGATTACAACGCGCGCAACGAAGGCGGGGCTTTCTCCATGGACGAGTTCATCTCCGACCCCACCGGATTCAAGAGCACCTTCGCTCCATACGCCCGCGTGGCCGACATGTACATCGCCGGTCACTATTGGGCTGAAGGCTCGCCGTTCTTGTTCACGCGGGACGACATGAAAGCCGAGGAATGGGCCGTCAAAGTCGTGGCCGACGTCAGCTGCGACATCGACGGACCTGTGGCGTGCACCCTGCGGCCCAGCACCATCGCCGACCCGCTGTACGGATACGACCCGGCCACCGAGTCCGAGTGCGCCTTCAACGACCCCAACGGCGTCACCGTCATGGCGGTGGACAACCTCCCTTGTGAATTGCCGCGCGACGCGAGCCATGGGTTTGGCAAGGAGTTGATGGCCCACGTGATTCCTTTGCTCGTCGGAGGAGACCGGGACCACATGCTCACCAACGCCACGGAAACCACGTTGGATGGGGCCCTGGCCCCCAAGTTCCAGTACCTGCAGGACTACATCGACCAAGCTTGATCCCTTGGCACGGGAGGAGGCCGTGTTCACTGCGCCACAAAGACGTACGTGAGCGTGCCTCGCTGACGGCGCGGTGCGCTGGAGGAGGCGTTGAATTTGGCGAGCATGGCGCTGCGCAACGCGGCTTGTCCGAAGCAATCCTCCACACTGCCTTGGCGCAAGGCTGCATCCACCACGTCGCCTGACGCGGACACTTCGATGTCCACCTCCACCATGGCCGCCCCCTCGCACAAGTATCCTGGGACATCCAAGTCCCGGCCTGAACGGCCTTCCAAATTGTACCGCACTGTGACGAGCCCGTCGTATTGGGCGTTCCAAGCGTCGAAGGTTTGGCCCACATCTTGTCGCTTCACGTCCGCCTCTCCGGCGGTGTCGAAGTCCTTTTCTTGGGCGCCCAGGCGCTCAAATTCCGCCGCCTCCATGGCCCTCAGCTCGGCCTCCACTTGGGCCTCCAGCTCGGCTTGAGACACGTCTGAAGCTGAGTTTTGCCGCTCGGAACTGAGCTCGGACGAGGCGTTGGCCCTGAGGTTGGCCACCTGTTGGGCCAGCTTCGCCTCAAACGACGCCTCAAACGACTGCGCCGGCTCCACGACATCTTCAGGATCCAAGAAATCCACCGCCGCGTAGGTCTCGCTCGGAGGGACGCCCTCGCTGACAGGCACCGCCACCATGGCGCCAAGCACGACCACGTGCAGCACCAGCGTGTACAGAATGGCTTGTCGAGCCAAGCCCATCAATCAGTCGTAGCTGAGGTTGGTGTTCATCTCCCACAAGTCCTTGGTGATGCTCTTGTCCCCGCGGAAGTAATACGTCCCCGTCTTGGTCACCACCTTCCGGTACCGCTCCACCACGTCGCCTATACGCACGGTGCGTTGGATGACGAGGCCATTTTGGATGTCGTAGCTGGTTTCCTGCACCCCTTGTGGAATGTCCCGGTCTTCGCTTGACAAGGCCAAATCCTGCCCCTGCTCCTTCGACGCCGCCACCTGCATGTCCAAGTCCAGCATGGCGTCCAACCCGCGGTTGCGCCCGCCTTCTGAACGCATCGACCTCAAGGCGTTGTTCGCACGCTTCAGCGCTTCTATCTCTTCCAACACCGCCGCGCGTTCTTGGCGGTGCTCAGGCTCGCGGCCGGGGTAGGCGTCCTGAACGTCCTTGGGGTTGATTTGACGCACGCCGTTGTCCAGGGTTGACGACTGACGACGGGCTTGGGCCGCCCGGCCCTCGGCCTCAGCGCGCCAGCGGTCGTTTTGGGACGTCACTTCGTCCTTTTGGCCTTGGACTTCCGCCGCTGCGGCCTGCCGCTCGGACTGGAGGGCTTGGCGGTAGTACGCCTCCGCCTCATCCTCGGTCCTGCTGGTGCGCTGCGACCAATTTTGGGCACGCGACTTGGCCTCTTGCTGCCGTGCAAGGCGCTCCGCATCCCGTGCCGCTTGCTCTTCTTCCCAGGCGCGTTCGCGGGCTTTGCGCGCATCCTCAGCCGCCTCCACGTCCGCAGCCATCTCCTGCTGCGCCGCCTCCTGCGCGGCCGCATCTGCGGCGCGGGCTTGCGCGCGGGTCTCCTCGGCTTCTCTCGCGGCGGCGGCTTCCTCGGCCGCGAGGGCCTCCCGATCGGCCTCTGCCTGTCGTCGCGATTCCTCGGCCCGGGCCGCAGCTTCTTCCGCACGTGCGGCGGCGTCCGCGGCGCGCGCAGCTTCTTCTTCCGCAGCCCTCGAGGCCGCCTCGGCCTCCCGTGCAGCCTGCTCTTCCGCGGCACGGGCGTCGGCCTCGGCTTGTTCCGCCGCCTGGGCCGCGGCCTGCTCCTCCGCCAGGGCGGCAGCTTCAGCCTCGGCATCGGCGTTCAACGCCGCTTCCGCACGGGCCATGCCTGCGGTGGCCGCCTCATCGCCTGGAATGAACGTCAAGGCTTTCTCGTACTCGTCGTATGCGTCTTCCCATCGGCCACGGGCCTCTGCCCGCTCGCCGTCTTCCATGGCGTTGTCGTAACGCATCCGGGCACGCGCCAAATCCTCTTCCAGGTTGGCCACCCGGTCCAATTCGTTGGCGACTTTGCGACGCATGTCGTTGGTGTGACTCAGGTCAAACTCGATCCTTGCGCTGCGCTCGTTGAACGTGGCAATGCCGATGGGCGTGTCCAGCAGCGATTCGTCAAAGCCCTCGACGTATGCGAAGAGCGACATGTCCAAATCGAAGGTGAATCCGTCGTTCAACTCGCTCGGGGGCACCGCCGCGCCGTCGATTTGAACCCGCTTGGTCACCATGTCGGGCGCGCTGAATTCAATGATGTAGTCGCTGCGCAAAGGCACATCGAGGAAATACTTGCCGTTGCGGTCCACGTCGATTTGGTCGAAGGCCTCCCCATTTTGGAGCACCGTCACCGTCACGTTGTCCATTTTGTCACGGGTGTCCTCGTTCCTCAAGGTTCCGCTGATGACCAAAGACTGGCCCCACGCCCCCATCGACACTCCACACCCCAAGAGCAACCAAAGAACCGAGACGCGCAGCGCATGCGCAGAAAAGGGTGTGCCGTTCATGGTGGGTGTCGTGTAGGTTTGCATCGTGCCAGGTCAGCCTAAAAATACAGGTTTCCAAGCAAAAGGCCCATGGCCAGCGATGGGACCCAGCATTTGGGAATCTCAAATGCTCGGGGCTTCTCCGCAAGCCCCCCTGGACGCCTTGGTGGTGGGGGCCGGCATCGTGGGCATGAACGCCGCCCTGGCATTGGCGTCTCGCAAGCCAGAGTGGCGCATCGCCGTCGTCGACGCCTTGCCCCTAGGCGGCGGCGGGTCCACGCGAAATGCAGGATTCACGTGCTTCGGCAGCCCCAGCGAACTGCTCGACGACTGGCGTGCGCTCGGCCCTGAGGCCACCGTGGACTTGGTGCGAATGCGCTGGGAGGGGTTGCAAGCCCTTCGCGCCATGTGGGGCGACAAGGCCCTCGGTCACCGCGCCTGCGGGGCTGTGGAAGCGTTCACAGACGAGGCGCTCTTCGAAGAAGTCATGGCTTTCTTGCCCGAACTGAACGAGGCCTTGGAGGACGTGTTTCAAGACACCGCCTTCCACGCAGCACCGGCCCAATCCTCCACCCTGCACGCCTTGTGCGGCCAACTGCGAAGTCCCCTTGAAGGCGACTTGAACACCGGCACCATGGTCCAAGCCATGCGGGAAGGCCTTGAACGGGAGGGCGTGGCGTGGTGGCCTGGACTCAAGGTGGAAGACTTGACCAACGCCCAAGGCATCTGGACTGCTGCTGCCGGGACGCTGTCCGTCTCCGCCCGACATGTGTTGCTGGCCACAAACGCGTTCGCCCAAGACCTCATCGACGTCGATGTTCACCCCGTGGCCAACCAGGTAATCGTCAGCCAGGTCATGCCAGGGCTGAGGCTGGACCACACGGTACACCACGACCGCGGGTACGTGTACGTCCGTGAAATCGAAGGACGCTTGCTCATCGGCGGTGGACGACAATGGGACTGTAGAGACGACGACGAGGTGGCTCAACGCCTGACCGAATGGGCCCAAAAGCATGTGGTGGGCTGTGGCCCTTTCCAGGTGGCCCATCGATGGACTGGGCAACTGGGCATCGGCAGTTCCCGCCGCCCCGAAGTCAAAACCCTGAAACCGGGTCTGCATGCGGGCGTCAGGCTGGGCGGGATGGGCGTCGCCATCGGCACCACCGTGGGACGTATGTTGGCAGATTTGGCCCTGTGCGAACGCGTGTAACCTTTTTAGGCGAGGTCACGTAATGGGAGGGAAAGACCCCTATCATGTTGATTCCACGTCTTCCATCCCGTTGGGCCAAACCAGGCCTCGCCCTCTGCACCCTTCTCTTGTCCACTGCATGTTTGGCCCAAGGCCACAAGCCAGGGTTTGAATGGGTGGCTGGCACGGCCAAGGCGAACAGCGTATACACAGGATCGAGCATGGGCTTCAGCATGTCCCAACGACTCCACGAAGGATTGAGCATGGACTTGATGGTCGTGGGGGGAAACGCCAAATTTGACAACGGCTCCTTCACCCACAATTCCCGAATGCGGGTGTTCGGTGCGGTGTTCAACTACACCCCGTTCCACAGGCACACCCACGCGGTTCGACCCTGGATTGGAAGCGGCATTGGATGGATCAGCATGGTCCGCCAGGAATACGCCGTGCAACAGCAAGAGGTCACGGAACCCCAAATGTCTGACGACGCCCCGCCCTTGGTGCGGAATTTCACTGCCGAATTGCCCTCCGAGCGGATGAGGCGGCTTGCCATTCCCGTGCGGGCCGGCATCGACGTGCAGCTGACGCGTCGGTCCCACATCACATTGGGCGTGACGTTCGTGCCGGACCGCGACATTTTGTGGAGCATGACCCAAATGGGCTTTGGATTCCAATTGGGACGCCCGCGCAACTCCGTCAGGCCACTGCTGTCTCCCCGGTTCTTGATCTGAGGAAGCCCTCAACTCCGTCGCGCAAGCATCGCCGCTACGGCGGCGCGCGCCACCCGTCGGCCGTCCATGGCCGCGGACAAAATCCCCCCTGCATATCCCCCGCCCTCGCCGGTCGGGTACAACCCATCGAGCCCTGGATGCACCAACGCATCCGACGTTCTTGGGATTCGGACGGGGCTGCTCGTGCGCGACTCGGGGCCGATGACCACCGCCTCTGGGTGGAGGAACCCCTTCATTTTGCGGCCAAACGTCTTGAACCCTTCCCTCAGGCTGCGCGACACCACCTCGGGCAGCACTTGATCGAGGCGGGCTGGAACCACACCAGGGAGGTACGAGGTTTTGGGGAGGTTGCGGGACATGCGGCCGTGCACAAAGTCCTTGAGGCGTTGGGCGGGGGCGGCTTGGGTTTGGCCTGCTTCACGCCAACACGCTTGCTCCACAGCCTGCTGGAATTCCAGCCCACCCAAAGGGCCTTTGAAGCCGAGCGGCTCCCAATCTTCCGGCCCCACTTGGACCACCACACCGGAATTGGCGTAGGGATTGTTGCGCTTGGACGGCGACCACCCGTTGGTCACGACTTCGCCAGGAGACGTTGCGCATGGCGCCACAATGCCTCCAGGACACATGCAAAAACTGTGCACCCCACGCCCCTCCACCTGGCACACCAAACTGTAGCTGGCGGGCGGCAAGCGATCCTCCACGGTCTCTCCGTGGTATTGCACCTCGTCCACCCATCCCTGCGGATGCTCAACGCGCACGCCGAGCGCGAAGGGTTTGGCCTCCACTTCAAGTCCTTCCTCCACCATCATGTGGAACACGTCGCGGGCGCTGTGGCCTGTCGCCAACACCACAGCCTCGCCGCAGAAGGTTTGGTCTCCCGCCATCACGCCCACGCAGCGGCCTCCATCGCGGATCAAGCCGGTCACGCGGGAGTCGAAGTGCACCACACCACCGGCCGCTTCCACGGTCTCGCGCATGGCAGTCACCACCGCTGGCAACCGATTGGTGCCAATGTGCGGATGGGACTCCACCAAAATGTGCGGGTCTGCCCCGTGGGCCACCAGCCATTCAAGCGCCTCCCGAATGTCGCCCCGCTTCTTGCTCCGCGTGTAGAGCTTGCCGTCGCTGTACGTGCCCGCGCCACCTTCCCCAAAGCAGTAGTTGGATTCTGGGTTGACAATGTGCTCCTTGTTGAGCTTGGCCAAATCCCTTCGGCGTGCGCGCACGTCTTTGCCGCGTTCTAACACCACCGGCCGAACCCCCAATTGGATGCATTCCAAAGCGGCGTACAACCCTGCTGGCCCAGCCCCCACCACGACCACGCGTGGTGCGTCCTCGGGAAGCTTGGACCACGTCCATGTCGGAGGCGCCTCTTCTTCTCCCCAATCGACCAGCAACTGGGCCTGCACGGGCCGACGTCGCGCGTCCCAACTTTGGCGCAAAATGCGGGGTTCGTCCTCCGCGTCCAACGGCGCCTTGCCTTGCTTGCGCAACTGCCGGTTGACCGCGGTACGCAACGCCTCCGGATTGCCGACTTCTTCTGGCAACACCCGGACTTGGATTTGTGAAGAACTGCTGCTCATGCGTGAACCGCAAAGGTACCTCCTGCGTATACCTTCGGGGCCATGTCGGAAATGTTCCCACACAACCCCCTGAAGTTCGACGCCCGCGGCTTGTCGGCGGACGAACAGCGCGACCTCTACGCCAAGCTGCTTCTGCCCAGGATGATTGAGGAGAAGATGATGTCGCAGCTCCGCCAAGGCAAGATCAGCAAGTGGTTCAGCGGGCTCGGCCAAGAGGCCATTTCTGTGGGGGTGGCGGCGGCCATGCCACGCGACAAGTTCATCTTTCCGATGCACCGCAACCTCGGCATCTTCACCACCCGTGACGTGCCGCTGGACCGGTTGTTTGCCCAATTCCAAGGCAAGGACCACGGGTTCACCAAGGGGCGCGACCGGAGTTTCCACTTCGGCAGCCCTGAGCACCACATCGTGGGCATGATCAGCCACCTGGGTCCCCAACTGGGGCTGGCCGACGGGGTGGCGCTTGCCGAGAAGCTCGACGGCACCGGCGGCTGCTCGTTCGTGTTCACGGGGGACGGCGGCGCGTCCGAAGGCGACTTTCACGAGGCGGTCAACGTCGCAGCCGTGTGGCAGCTCCCGGTCATCATCGGCATCGAAAACAACGCTTGGGGGTTGTCCACACCGAGCGAACAGCAGTTCCGCTGTGCCCACTTCACCGACAAAGCGGTGGGCTACGGCATCCCTCAAGAGGACGCCATCCAAATCGACGGCAACGACCTGTTCGACGTGTACCACAAAGTGCGCGATGTGGTTGAATCTTTGCGCGAACGTCCAAGGCCCATCATACTGGAATTCAAAACTTTTCGAATAAGAGGACACGAAGAAGCGTCTGGAACAAAATACTACCCGGAAGGCCTGATCGAACGGTGGTCAGAAGTGGACCCGGTGACCAGGATTCAGGCCCATTTGCGTGAAGCGGGCGTCTTGGACGACGCCTTCGAAGAAGCCCTGGCCGCGGACCACAAGGCACGCATCCAGGACGGGCTGAAGCACGCTGCGGCCAAACCCTCCATCGAGGCCTCCACCACCGAAGAGTTGACCGACAGGTACGCCCCGGGCACCCCCCAAGGACTGGAGACGGTCCCGGAGGCCCACGGCCGAGAACTGCGGTTCATCGACGCCATCACCGAGGGGCTGCGAACCAGCATGGAACGCCACCCCGGCCTCGTGCTCATGGGACAAGACATCGGTCCCTACGGCGGGGTGTTCAAGGTCACCGACGGCTTCGTGGACCAATTCGGCGAAGGCCGCGTCCGGAACACGCCGCTGTGCGAATCAGCCATTGTGGGTGCGGGCCTCGGGCTGTCGATTGCGGGCAAGAAGGCCATGGTCGAGATGCAGTTCAGCGACTTTGTGACGTGCGGCTTCAACCAAATCGTCAACAACCTCGCCAAGATTCATTGGCGTTGGGGTCAAAAGGCCGACGTCGTCGTGCGCATGCCCACAGGAGGCGGGGTCGGCGCAGGGCCGTACCACAGCCAGAGCACCGAGGCTTGGTTCTTCCACGTACCGGGCCTGAAGATCGCCTACCCCTCCACCCCTGGCGACGCCAAGGGCTTGTTGGGGATGGCCATCGACGACCCCAACCCCGTGCTGTTTTTCGAGCACAAATACCTCTACCGAAGCTTGACCGGCCCTGTGCCTGAGGAAGACTACCTCCTCGAGTTTGGCAAGGGACGCGTCGTCCGAGAAGGACAGGACGCCACCTTGATCACCTACGGATTGGGCGTGCAATGGGCGGACGCGGTGCTGGCGATCCACCCTGAGTGGGACGTGGAAGTCATCGACTTGCGCACCTTGTTGCCGTGGGACGAGGAATTGGTGATGGCCAGCGTCATCAAGACCGGCAAGGCCCTGGTGCTCCACGAAGACACCATGACCGGCGGCATTGGCGCAGAGATCAGCTCACGCATTCACGAGCGCTGCTTTGAAGCGCTGGACGCTCCTGTGGCCCGCACGGCAAGCCTGGACACAGCCTTCCCTTTCGCCGAGGACCTCGAACGCAATTTCCTGGCCAACGCCAGGCTCGAAGGGGATTTGGAGCGGCTACTGAACCGTTGAATCAGCGGCGGGCGCGTTGCACCACGCGAGGGTTCTTGATCATCGCCTCAACCTGCTTGATGTCACCTTTGAGCATGCCCTTGGTGTCGAGGCGCTTGGCTTCTTGAATCATCACCATGGCGCGTTTGCGGTCTTGTTTGGCACTCAAACACACCGCCAAATTCAGCTTGACAGCCGCCTTGTCGTGGTCCTGACGAAGGCCCATGCTCAGGGCCTTGCGCAGGTTGGCTTCCGCTTCGATCAAATTGTGCTGCATGGTGACGCTGCCCAAGAGAAAGTGGTAATAACCGCGCTGACCTGGCCAAAGTTGAGACGGCTTGATGCGGTTCAACCACTTCACCGCGTCTTCCATGCGCTGCATGCGCAAGTTGGCGAACGCCACCACCAAGCGCACACTCCGCAGGTTGACCAACACCAGCACGATGGACAAGAGCGTCATGCCGACGGCCGATCCCCAGCTGCCCTGGGTGTACAACAACACGGTGTACGCGACCGATGCGGCAGCCACGAGAATCTTGAGAAGTCGGGTGATCATGTCGGCAAAACTACTCTACACCGGGCGTACCTTTGTGGCATGGCGCAGATCCTCAGGTTGCGTGTCATTTTGGACACGGAAGAAGACGTGTTTCGAGACATCGAAATCCAAACAGACGCCCCCTTGATGCACCTGCATTTCGCGGTGCTGGATGCATTTGGATGGGAGGCTGGTGAGATGGCGTCGTTCTTCCAAAGCGACGAATCCTGGTCGCGCGGTCAGGAATTCCCCCTGATGGACATGAGTGACCCCATGGCCGAGCCCGGCGACCAACCGGAAGGGGCCATGACCCAACGCACGGTGGGCGACCTCGTGCCATCCTTGGCGAGTCGCGCCATCTACGTCTACGATTTCCTGCGCATGTGGTGCTTCTACGTGGAGCCGGTGACGTTGGAAGATCCGAAGCCTGACGGGGCCTACCCCGCGCTGTGCCACGAATTCGGAACCCCGCCAGCCTTCGACAGCAAGGATGGTGAGTTGCTGGACGGCATGGATTTGGATTTTGGCGAAGACGACGGCAAACCCACCCGGACGGGCGACCCCGAGATTGACGCTTACCTCGACGACGATGAGGACGACGACGACTTTGGGGGCGAGCACTTGTCCATCGACGACCTTGACGGGTTGATTTGACCCATGGGGGTGGTGGTCAGCATCGTGGGGCCCACGGCCTCGGGCAAAACCGAATTGGCGGTCGCCTTGGCCCAACACCTCCAAACCGAAATCGTGAATGCGGACGCCCGCCAGGTCTACCAAGGCATGTCCATCGGCACTGCCCAACCTTCCGCGGAAGAGCTGGCCGGGGCCAAGCACCATTTCGTGGACTTCCTCCCTCCTTCTGAACTGTTCAGCGCAGGGGCGTTTGAAGCGCAGGCTGTGCCCGTGCTGTCCGAGCTGTGCGCAGAACGCGGCAGTGCGGTGCTGGCCGGCGGGTCTGGTATGTACGTGGAAGCCGCGCTTCGCGGACTGGATCCGTTGCCTGCAGATTTGGCCTTACGCACCGCGTTGAACGCTCGGCTTAAAGAGGAAGGCTTGACGGCGCTCATGGACGAGCTCCGGACCCTGGATCCCACTCACGCTGAACGCATGGACACGTCCAACCCTCAGCGTGTCGTGCGTGCCCTTGAGGTGTGCCTCACTTCAGGCAGGCCGTTCAGCTCCTTTCACCATGGCGAACCCAAGCCACGTCCGTGGCGCGTGGTGTCCATTGGACTGAACCCAGAGCGCAGCGAATTGCGGGAACGGATCGCCAAACGGGCCCACGCCATGATGGAGGCAGGCTGGCTGGAAGAAGCCAGGGGGTTGCTCCCTCATCGTCACAAGAACGCCCTGAACACCGTGGGGTACAAGGAACTCTTCGAACACCTCGACGGCACGTGCTCCTTGGACGAGGCGGTCGAATGGATCGTGACGCGGACCCGCCAGTTTGCCAAGCGGCAGATGACGTGGTTCAAAAAAGACCCCAACACGACCTGGTTTGACTACACCGCCCAGACGCGGGAAGCCCAAATGGCAGAAGCTTTGACCTTCGGCGTTGAACAAGTCAAGCCCTTGAACCATTCTGGTTTTTGATGAAGCCCGGCGCACACATCGACCACTTCGACGAACGGATTGCGGAGGACCTTGAGTTCGACGTTATCCGCGAGTTGCTGCGGGAATTGGCGGGATGCGACAGCAGCGAAAAGCGCGCAAACACCTTGACCCCGAGCAAGGACAGGATCTGGGTCACCCGAACCCTTCAGGAAACCGACGAAATGCAGCGCATACGGTCCGGCGGGATGGGATGGCCCATGCTGGAATTTGACGAACTCAAGCGGGAGATCAAGCTCCTCGGGGTGCGTGACAGCGTGCTGGATGAGACCGGCTTCAGACGCATTTCCACCGCATCCCGCATCATGAATCAGGTGTTGGTCGTCTTGGCACAAAGCGACATGCCCTGGCCACGCCTGGAAGCGGTGGTGGAGGGCCAAGAGCCCAGCACCGAATTGATCGAAGCCATCGACGCGGTCTTCGACGCCAAGGGCCACATTCGAGACAACGCATCGCCCGAGCTAGAAGCGATACGGGCAGACTTGACTTCGGTACGCCGCAAGATCAACAGGTCCTTTTTGCGGGCCATGAAGCATGTCCAGGATCGGGGTTTTTTGGCCGACATCCGAGAAGGTTTTGTTCAGGAGCGGAGGGCCCTGGCCGTGTTGAGCAGTTACAAACGTCAAGTGAACGGCGCAGTATTGGGCTCCTCCAACACGGGCTCAGTCACATTCATCGAGCCAGGCGCCTGCATCCCCCTCAACCACGAGCTGGAGATGCTCAAGGACGATGAACGCAAGGAAATTCGGAACATCCTGCGCGTGTTGACGCGCAACATCCGCAGGCACCTGCCGCAAATCAAGGGCTACCAACGCGGGTTGACAGAACTCGATTGGATCGCCACGCGAGCCAGGCTGGCCTCCAAACTCGAAGGCAGCCTGCCGCAGATTCGGAAGAAACCCGGACTGCACCTGTTGTCGGCCTACCACCCCCTGCTGCAAATGACCAACCGGCTGGCTGGCAAGGAGACGCATCCGCAACATGTGGAACTGCATCGCAAGCAGCGAATGCTCGTCATCAGCGGCCCCAACGCGGGGGGCAAAAGCATCACCATGAAGACCGTGGGCCTGTTACAAATGATGATTCAGAGCGGCCTTCTTGTCCCGTGCCACAACGCCTCTGAAGTCGGCATCTTCGACGCAATACTTCCAGACATAGGTGATCACCAAAGCATTGAAAACCAACTTTCCACATACAGTTACCGCCTGGGAAGAATGAAGCATTTTCTGAGGGTCTCAGGACCGCGCTCAATGTTGCTGCTGGACGAATTTGGCACAGGATCCGACCCCGAACTTGGCGGGGCGCTGGCGGAGGTCTTCTTCGAGGAACTGTACGACAAGGGCTGCTTTGGGGTGGTCACCACCCACTACGCCAACATCAAAACCCGGGCGGCCAAATTGCCCGAGGCCTTCAACGGCAGCATGCTCTTCAACCGTGAATCCCTTGCCCCCATGTACCAATTGGAAGTGGGGCAACCTGGATCATCGTTCACCTTTGAAGTGGCCGAGATCAACGGCATTGGCAGCGCTTTGATTGAGCGCGCCAAAGGGAAGCTGGACAAACGTCGTGTTGAATTGGACGGATTGTTGGGCGACCTGCACAAGGAGAAGTCCAAGCTGGCCAAGCTCACCAACCGCCAATTGCGTGCGGAACTCGAGGCGGAAAAAGCCACGGCTGAAGCGGAGCGTCTGCAGTCCACTCTGGAGGACAAGGAACGCAACCTGAACGACCAATTTGACCAGCTCAACACCGCACGGGTCCGCGGAACCAAGCTCAGCCAATTTGTGGACCGCTTTGAGTCAGGGAAGGCCAACAAGGCCTTGCTTGAAGAGGTGAAGACCTACCTGGCCAAGGAAAAAGCCAAGGCCGAGAAACCCTCCAAGAAAGCCAAGGCCAAGGCCACCAAGCGACGCCCCAACCACCAATCGGACAAAATCGTGGTGGGCTCCCTCGTGCGGCTCCGCACAGGTCAGGAACGCGGAGACGTGCTGGCCGTGCAAGGCGACCACGTGACGGTGATGTTTGGGGCTTTCAAGACGCGCGTGAAGCGCAACCAACTCACTTGGCTCCGCTGACAAGCACTTTCCGTGTGGTGCTCCAGCCTTCCCCAGAGGTCAATGTGAGGTAGCGCATTCCCTCGCCCCACGCCCGCAAATCCAGCGACAAGCGTCCGAACACAGCTGCATCTTCCTGCACCTCCAACATGCGACCCATGGCGTCAAAAACCTGCACCTTGACCAAGACATGTCCCTCAGGGATGTGCACGTCGACGCGACCCGTCGTGGGGTTGGGCGCCACCGTCAAGCCCGACAAGAATGCGTCTTCCACCGCGGTGGCTTCGCACGCGTCGAACGCGTCGCACGTCACGGTGCCATCTTCCGCCACGTTGCGGTAACTGCCGTCCAGACGCTCCTCGCCTGTGCCTGCGGGATCCAACAAGACGTTCAACTTTTGGCTGGCCGGCGTGGGGTTGCTGCCGTCCCAGTGGTAGCTCATCTTCCCGTAGTAATCAGGAGCGTAAGGCGACGAGCAGAACGACGCCCCGCCGGTCAGCGTGCCCAAAATCCGGTGGTTTTCATCAAAGATGGGCGAGCCTGAAGACCCCCCTTCCGTCACGCCGTGGTTCGTCTCCGTAGGGGACCACGTCACGCGCCAGTGCGCCCCAATGGCGTAGGCGTTGCTGTTGGACAGTGAATTGCTGAAGCTGCTGATCTTTTTCAGGTCGCCAGACGGGTGATGGATGCCCACCCCCTCGTTGCCGCTGAAGCCAGTGGCGTCCCACCCCGCGAAGAACGGGTTCCACGAATCGGGGATGTTGTCTTCGACTTCCACCAACACGAAGTCGCTTCCGCTGATGTTGCCGTTGCCCGCAATGTCGTTGCTGTCCCCCAAGTGAATCACCCCCGTGCGTTGGGGGGCAAACGTGGACGACGTCGAGGCACACTCGGCACCTTGGTAATTGAAACGCACCTGAAGAAAAGCCCACTCGTCCTCGTCCACGTCGTTGACGCAGTGGAACGAGCTCAGCAACAGCTGGCGGCAATCCAAGGCGGTGTTGTTGACCATGGAGCCCGAACAGAAATAGATCCCACCGTTCTGGGTGATCTGCAAGCGGACCACGGCCGATTTCTCGCACTCCCAGCTGTCCCCCTCTGGACAGTTCACGTTCACCTGACACGCTTCCGCCCCACCGCGCTCAATGGCCGAGGCCCACGGCTCGGGGTATCGCATGTGACGGGCGAAGTACCCTACCCCAGAAATCTGGAACGTCGCAGCCTCCGTGAGTCCCACTGGGGCGTGGTAGGTCATCACCACCTCGTCCCCAGGAACGTCTCGGTTGACCCAACGGCCATGGTCGTTGTTTTCAATGGACGTGACAGGACCGTTCACCCAGGGTTCCTCGAATTTGGATTCCGGCGTGGAGAAGTACAACTCGGCACCTGCAGGCACGTGGAACGCGTCGAAATACACGTTCACGCCGACGGCGCCTTCCGCCCGCACAGTCAAGGTCCAAACTTCGTGGCCGCCGCTGACGGCGCGGTCCGCCAGCTCAAAGAAATCGGCCTGGGCGGGCAGCACGAGGCCCACCATGTCCCTGCCCTCCTTCTCCGAACGGTCCTCCATCATGGCGGTCGCTTCCGACAGATTCGGGGTGTCCACCATCAGTTCAGCCTGGGCCCACGCCCCGCTCCAAACCACCAGACCCAACGCCAAGCCCATCGCCGATTTTGCGGTTTGCCAAATTCCTTCAATTCCCTGTGCAATCATGGCCCCCAAGATACCCTCACTTGCGCTTCTCTCCTGTATTTTCACGACCCCATGACCTCTTCTTTTTGCACTTCCCGCCTGCCCGTATGGGCGTTGCTCCTGGCGCTGTTCGCCCCCGCCTCCTCACAGGCCCAAACCGACGCGTCTGACGACATGACCCCTCAGGAGGCGGCCCAAAAGTTTGGGACCCTCATGCGCTACATCGGCCAGCTGTACGTCGACAGCGTGAACGTCCAAGCGCTCACCGAGCAGGCCATTGTGAAGATGCTCGAAGACCTTGACCCGCACTCGGTGTATTTCTCGGCGGAGGAACTCAAACAGGCCGACGAACCCCTCAACGGCAACTTCGAGGGCATCGGCGTTCAGTTCAACATCTTCAAGGATACGATCATGGTGGTGTCCCCCATCAGCGGTGGCCCTTCGGAACGCCTCGGCATTCAGTCGGGCGATCGGTTCGTGGAAGTCGATGGCGAGAACGTCGCAGGTATCGGCATCACCAACAAGGACGTCATGAAGCTGCTGAAGGGCCCCAAGGGCACCGTCGTGCAAGTGGGCGTGAAACGCGACGGAGAGTCTGAGCTCATCACCTTCGACATCGTCCGAGACAAGATTCCCATTTACAGCATCGACGCCGCCCACATGGTGGACGACAAGGTGGGATACATCAAGGTCAGCCGCTTTGCCAAAACCACCATGAACGAGTTCCGAGAGGCGCTCGTGGACTTGAAGGATCAGGGCATGAAAGACCTCGTCCTGGACTTGCAAGGGAACGGCGGCGGCATGCTTCGCACGGCCATCGCCATGTCCGACGAGTTCTTGAGCGGCGACAAACTCATCGTGTACACGGAAGGACGGTCCTTCGAACGCGAAGACACCTTCGCCGAATACAAAGGCCTGTTTGAGAAAGGGCGCCTTGTGGTGCTCATCGACGAAGCCTCGGCCAGCGCCAGTGAAATCGTGTCGGGCGCCGTGCAAGACTGGGACCGTGGTTTGGTGATGGGCCGTCGCAGCTTCGGGAAGGGGTTGGTCCAGCGCCCCATGCGGCTCCCCGACGGCAGCGCCGTGCGCTTGACAGTGCAGAAGTACTTCACGCCAGCGGGACGATGCATCCAAAAGCCCTACGACGATGGTGTGGAAGCGTACCGCAAGGAGAAGTTTGAACGTTACGAGCGCGGCGAATTGCTCAGCCTGGACAGCCTGGAGCTGCCCGACAGCTTGATGCACGCCACCCGCATTCAAGGCCGGCCCGTTTACGGGGGCGGTGGCATCTTGCCCGACCTGTTCGTGCCGATCGACACCACCTTCAATTCCCCCACCTTCAGCCGCATTCTGCGCAAGGGATTGTGCAGCCGCTACGCCCTCACCGAGGTGGACGCCAACCGAGAAGCTTGGGTGGCGCGCCACGCGTCGGAGGACGACTTCGTGGAGGACATGGCCTTCACCCAAGACGAGATGGCCGTTTTCAAAGCGTTCGTGGTGGAGGAAGGCGTGGAGTTAGACGACGCTGAGTGGACACGCTCGTTGCCCGCCATTGAAATGAGACTCAAGGCCTTTTATGGACGAAACATCTACAACAGCCGAACGTTTTACCGGGTGATTGGCGGCTTGAATGAGAGCCTCCAAGAGGCCATCCGCGTTTTGAACGACGGCACGTTTAAGTCTATGAACCTGGCCCACAAGACATTCTGAGAAGGCCCCGTATTTTTGACTCAAAATCAATTTTTCTACACATGCGTTTTTCATTCACCACAGTGATTCTGGCCGCGTTGACGCTCGGATTCGCTTCATGCAACGAAGGCGGCAGCACCGCCGTGGAGTCCAAGCCCATGACCGGCTCAGACAATGCCGCGCCTGCCACACCGGCGGTCAATGCCAAGCCCCAAGCCTTTGATCCTGCCAAGGATGCGGCCCAAGCGCCTGCTGGCCCAACCACTTCCATGGTCTTCGACACCTACGAGCACGACTTCGGCACCTTGGACGAAGGGGACGCCGTGACCCACGTGTTCTCGTTCACCAACACAGGCTCCGAGCCCCTCTTGCTCGAGAAGTGCAAAGGTTCTTGCGGATGCACTGTACCTCAGTGCCCCAAAACCCCCATCGCTCCTGGCGCACAGGGTGAGATTGAAGTCAAGTTCAATTCGAAGGGTAAGAAGAACAACCAGACCAAGACAGTCACCATCAACGCCAACACAGACCCTGCCCAAACAATCTTGAAGATCAGGGCGTTTGTGAACCCCGCCGAGACCAATTGAGGGCTCCACACACCATGAAAAAGCCACCCCGTGGGGTGGCTTTTTTCGTCTCCAAGACTTTGGTTATTGGAGCAGGGCGTCGATGTCTTGGGCAAGCTCGTGGTCCTTTCGGGTCACCACACCCCCGGCGTCATGGGTGTGCAGTTCCACACGCACGTAACTGAACGTGTTCACCATGGTCGGATGGTGGGCGTGGGATTCGGCCAAAAAGGCCACCCGCGTCATGAATGTGAAGGCTTCTTGGAAATCCTTGAAGCGGAATTCCCGCATAAGTCGGTTGTCACGTTCTGTCCACATGGCTTGTCGTTTCGACCAAAGTAACGCAAAAAGGCGCGGCCGAGTCGCGCCTTTGCATTCTCTTGCGTTTGAACGTCAGTGGGTTCCGCCGAGCGCTGTGTCGTCGTTGTGGTCATCCAAGTCGGTCGACGTCTCGGTCGAGGACGTCTCTGTGGCGCCACTTTCCACAAACAACAACAGCTCGCGCATCTTTTCCGCCTGACGGATGAAGCCGTTGCGCTCGAACCCATACGCCACGTTGCCAATCAATCGACGCACAATGTCCACGCTGCTGCAAGGCCCGCAATTCTTTTCGTCTACGGGCAATTCCAGGTGGCTCAAAAACTCACTCACCTCAGCTTTGTTGATCACCGTGCCCTGGCTAAAGGGGTTGATGTAAAAGAGCACTCCGCCTGGCGTCTGGTTGTCGGGCGCCGCCAATTCATGATGCACATGGTGCTCGTCGCAATAGCAGAGGATGAAATGGTTGGGCAGGTTGACCCCGTGGATGGGAAGGTTCAAATCTTGGGCCAAGCTCAAGTACAAGATCCCCAATCCAAGCGGGTTGCCTTTCTTCTCTCCGAGCACATGGCCCACGAGGGCATTCTTGGGGTCAGGCTGGCCGCTTTTGGCGTTGGTGTACCCCTCTGCATCGAACAAGATGTGATTCAAGATGCGCACTTGCTCCAGCGCCGTGAACTCTTCGTTCAATTCAAGCCAGACGTCCCGCTTGAGCTTGGCGTACGCTTCGCGGACTTCATCCATGTTCAAGAGGGGTTCGGCCGCCTTGTGGACCCACAGTGCACCTTCGATGGCGCTCTCGGCTCCGCTGTCAAACCAGTCTCGCAGGCCGTGGTGCACGTATGCACCGTGCAACCCATCCACCAACTCGTCCATGCGACGCTCGTGTTCTGGGCAGTGGGCATGGGCTTCTCGGGACTCGAGCAGGACCGGCAGCACTTCGGTGCCTCGGGCCAACAGCTGCTCCCTCACATGTTTGTATACCCCCTCGTCCGGGTCGTCGAGCAATTGAATCAGCGCGTGAATTTCGTTGGGTTGCATTCTGGCAGATTGTTAGGTCTGCTCCAAAGCTACCGGCCACCCTCACACCCTGTCAGAGACCCCGAGCGCAGTTTTCACACTGGTTGTGTTAATCGCCCTATCTTCCATTTTGTGAGCCCAAGCACCTCCACCCCGACCTCCCCACGTACGGTCACCGATCGCATGCGCATCACCTACGCACTGTGGTTCACCATGGTCTTTTTGCTGGCCATTTGGGGAGTGTACGCCTTGAATGAACTGCTCGAGCTAGGCTGGCGCAAACACGGGATGCACCCCCGACAATGGGATGGGCTGCGCGGCATCTTCACCTACCCCTTCCTTCACGGGGACCTTGGGCACCTGTGGAACAACACCATGAGTTTCTTCACGCTCAACGGGTTCCTGTTCTACTTCTACAGGAGCATCGCCCTCCGGGTTTGGATGTGGCTGTTCCTGTGCAGCGGCCTCTTGCTCTGGGGACTCGCCGTGGACGGCAACCACATCGGCGCCAGCGGAATCATTTACGGGTTGGCGGCTTTCCTTTTCATGAGTGGGGTCATCCGCAACAACCAAATGTTGCTCAGGGTGAGCTTGGCCGTGGCGTTCCTCTACGGGGGCATCGTCTGGTGGATGTTGCCCATCGACGACCACGTCAGCTGGGAAGGGCACCTCAGCGGAGCGATTGTGGGCGTGGTGTTGGCCGTTTTGTACCGGCGTCAAGGGCCGCGTGACCCCACATACCAATTTGAGAAAGAGGCCGAGGACGCGCCGTTGCCCGAATGGTGGATGCGCGCCCACCCAGACCACCCAGACACCCTGGCCCAAAAAGAAAAAGAGGAACAGGCTGCGGCCTCCTCCTCGTTTCAGTCCAACACTGGCATCCCGACGTTCGATCCGCCGAGCACCTCTTGAAGGCAATCAGCTGTTGAGCATCACCGGCATCACCAGCATCAACACATCTTCACCCGCCTCTTCCGGCTCGCTCGGACGGATGATGCCTGCACGGTTGGGGGCACTCAATTCAAGGTTGACCTCCTCGGCTTCAAGGTTGTTGAGCATGTCCACCAAGAACTTGCTGTTGAATCCAATCTCCATGTCTTCACCGAGGTAGCTGCAGGCGAGGTGCTCTGTGGCCTCGTTCGCGAAGTCCAAATCTTCAGCACTCACGGTCAATTCGCTTCCCGCGATGCGCAAACGCACTTGGTGGGTCGTTTTGTTGGCGAAGATGGCCGCACGGCGAATGGCTTGCAAGAACGCTGCGCGGTTGATGGTCATGCGATTGGGGTTGTCCTTGGGGATGACCGCCTCGTAGTTGGGGTATTTCCCTTCAATCAAACGGCACAAGATCACCACGTCGTCAAACGTGAAGCACGCGTTGCTGTCCGTGAAGGAGATGTTCACCGCTTCGGCTGAAGACGCCGCATTCTTGAGCAAGGTCAACGGCTTCTTGGGCACAATGAAGGACGCCGTTTCTGGCGCCGAGGCGTCCGTCCGGGCATAACGCACCAAGCGGTGCGCGTCGGTGGCCACAAACCGAACGTTGTCTGAATAGAGCTCAAAAAACAAGCCACTCATCACGGGACGCAAGTCGTCGCTGCCCGCCGCGAACAACGTGCGGTTGATTGCAGTGACCAGCGTGCCGGCCGCCATGTCCACCCCCACGGCACCCTCCAACGCGGGCGATTGTGGGAACTCGTCGCCGTTGGCCCCAGTCAACTTGTACTTGCCTGCGTCGCTGGTGAGCTCCACCGCGTGGGTCGCGGGGTCCACTTTTACCGTCAACGGGATGTCGGGGAACGCTTTCAAAATGTCGAGCAGCATCCGCGCAGGCACGGCAATGGCGCCGGTGTCTTCGGTGCGTACCTCCATTTTGGACGACATGGTGGTCTCCAAATCAGAAGCTGTCATCGCCAACTCGCCCGGGGACAACTCGAACAAGAAGTGGTCGAGGATCGGCAAGGTGTTGCTGTTGCTCAAGACGCCGCTCAAGGTTTGGAGCTGGCGGAGCAGAAGGTTGCTGGAGACGATAAACTGCATCATACGATTGTTGGACCACGAAGATGACGAGGATGCCCCCTGGAAACACCCTGAAACAGGCTGGATTTATTCACACTTCATCCCCATCGCACACCTCCTGAATCGCTTGGTGCACTCCCTCCACGGACAGCTCCCAACCGCACCGGAAATGCCCTTCCGGACAACGCTTCCGACCGTGCATCCCACAAGGTCGACAGGCCAGCTCTGGGGTGGGCTCCACCACCCTGTGTCGAGAGGCACGTGGCCCAAACCCAAATCGGGGCACTGTGCTGGCAAACAACGCCACGGTGGGCGTGTCCATCGCAGAAGCCACATGCAACGGTGCGCTGTCGTTCGCAACCACGCCACGGGCCATGCCGACGGCGGCTGCCAAGCCAAGCAAGGACAGCGCCCCCGCGATATTGGTCACATGGTCCCGGCCTTGGGCCAAGCGGGTGCAGAGGTCGTGCTCCGACGGCGACCCCACGAGCAACACCGGCCCCTGAAGGCGGTCCAGCAATTTGGCGAACTGCCCTTCAGGCCAGGCTTTGGTGGCCCATTGAGAGCCGGGCATGACCAACAGCGCCCCTCGGGCGCCGAGCGCCTGCGCTTCTGCCCGATGGGCTTCCGCAGGGTGCAGTTTGGGATGGCCTCCTCCTTGTCCAAAAGCCTGGGCGTCGAGCGCGGCGAGCAATCCGAGATGACGCTCCACCTCGTGCGTCCCGTCGCCCCACTTGTGGGGGATTCGATGGGTGAAACGCCACGCCAAAGGGTTGTTCGCGTACCCCAACCGCACCGGCGCCATGCTCAAGGCCGTCAAGACCCCTGACGACGCGTGCCTGTGGAGGTTGACCACCACGTCATACCTGGCCTTTCGGGTGTCGCGCACGAGCCTCCTCCAGTCTCGTCCCTTTTGCCGCGGACGCTTGTCCCAGGCCAGGACCCGACGCACAAATGGATGAGCCTCGAACAACCCGTCCATCGGACGACGCACCAACACGTCGAGGTGGTCGTCAGGATGCGCCTTGTGCCACGCCTCAAGCGCGGACGTGGCCAAGACCACGTCGCCGAGAAACGCCGTTTGGATGAACAAAATGCTTCGCGTCATGGCCACAGCGAAAAGGTAGTGCAGGTGGGGTCAGACCGCGACGTCGTGCTCGCGCAATGCCTCGGTCAACGAGGTCTTCCGGTCTGTGCTCTCCTTGCGCTCCCCAATGATGAGGGCGCATGGGACTTGATAAGTCCCTGCTGGAAACGTCTTGGGACGGGTGCCTGGAATGACGACAGCCCTCGGCGGAATGGCACCGCGTGTCTCCACAGGCTCTGGACCTCGGACGTCCAAAATGGGGGTGCTGGCCGTCAGGACCACATTGGCCCCAAGGACCGCCTCTCTCCCCACACGGACGCCCTCCACCACAATGCAACGCGATCCGATGAACGCGCCATCTTCCACGATGACGGGGGCCGCTTGAAGTGGTTCAAGCACACCTCCGATGCCCACACCCCCACTCAGGTGCACGTCGGCGCCGATTTGGGCGCACGACCCCACCGTGGCCCAAGTGTCCACCATGGTGCGCTCACCCACATACGCCCCGAGGTTCACATACGAAGGCATCAAAATGCAATCCTTGGCGACAAACGCCCCGTGTCGCACCACAGCGTGGGGCACCACACGAACTCCCGCCGCAGCGTACCCTTTCTTCAACGGCATCTTGTCGTGAAATTCGAAGGGGCCCACCTCTTGGGTGACCATCTTTTGGATGGGGAAATTCAGCAGCACCGCTTGCTTCACCCACTCGTTCACCTGCCACGTCCCGTCGTCAAGGGGCTGCGCCACGCGCAACGTGCCTGCGTCCAGGCCCGTCATCACCTCGGCAATGGCGTCCTTCGCCTCCTGCTGCTGAAGCAAGGTGCGGTCGGCCCACGCCGCCTCAACTTGCGTTTTCAAATCTGCTGCATTCATGTCGCGAAGGTAGCCTGCAAGCCTGTGGCGACATGGCTACATTTGGCACATGGCGCGACTCATTGGATTAGACGTTGGCGGGGTTCGCACTGGGGTGGCGTCCACAGATGACCTGAAACTCATTTGTTCTCCGCTCCAAACGGTGAAGACCTCTGAGCTCATGGCCGAACTCCGCGCCCTCACCGACGCGCACGAGGTGGAAGGATTCGTGGTCGGCCAGCCCAACCTCATCGCGGGCACGGCCACAGACGGCACCCCGCACATCGCCAAGGTGGTCGCCGACCTGAAGAAAGCTTATCCCCATCTGACGATCCACTTCGTCGACGAGGGACACACCTCACAAGAAGCTTCGCGCATCCAAGTGCAGGGCGGCATGAAAGCCTCCAAGCGTCGCGAAAAAGGAAGCCTGGACGCCATTGCCGCCAGCCTCATCCTTCAGCGTCACCTGGACGCGGGCGCCTCAGGGACGGCGGGCAAGCCCCTGCCCGACTTCAGCTTTTGAAGACCTCGACGGTCTTCTGCTCCCGGACCAAATCCGTGAAGCGGCCCTCGTAGCGCGTGGCGCGCACGATGTGGTTGTCCACCCAATGGTAGTTGCCGCCGCGTGGCTTGTTCATCAGCAAGCCATGGTACTTGAACCCGTGCTTGTTCAACCACGTCTCGGTCACCTCGCGGTGCTCCTCCGTGCGGGAGGTGAAAAAGGTGATGATGTGCCCTTCGTCGTACCAACGATTCAACGTCTCAAGGGCGTCCTCAAACGGCAGGCATGTGGCCATGCGCTCGGGCTCTTCGTTGGGCACGTCTTCGGTCACTGTGCCGTCGATGTCAATCAAGTAATTCTTGACGTCGGCTGGCAGTTGCGGGGAGGCATTCAGGCCTTGCGCATCCTGCGCGGGTTTCAAGGTATGGTCGCTCATGAGGACGTCAAATCTAGACGCCTCCTCAATGCCATCCTAGATTTGGGGGTTGTGAAGCCAAACTGAAGTTGTCAACACCTCAGGCTCCGCCATCCACGCCTCGTTCCACGCACCCACCTCTTTGCCTGCGAGCACATGCCAGTTGGCCCAACGGTCCTGAGGCACTCCTTCCCGCATCAGGGTGCTCTGCGCTTTCTGAGAGACACCCCATGCTTCCGATCGCTTGGACTTGAGCGCCCTTCTGAACTTTTTAAGCCATTGTGTCCAGGCTTTGTCCACGCCCTTTTCAAAGGCTCCACCTGCACCCGACAATTCCGAGGCCAGTTCCATGCCTGTCGCACGAATGGCTGAGGCAGCTTGAGTCAAGGCGGCGTGGTGCGAGGCCAAGACGTCTTGATGCGCTTCCATCCAGCCGTCCAACACCCACTTTTCCCACTGCTCCACCGTCATCCAGCCGTCGCGCGGTTGCCATCCCGATTGGATCAATTCGGGAGACATCACCAAGCCATGGTCGCGCAAGCGCAACGCAGGAAACGCCATCCCATGGGCGCCGAATGCGCGAGGCAATTGGTGCCAATACTTCCACTCACCTGGCCCCAGGATCACACACGCGCTTTCCAACAGCATTTCCTGGTACAAGGGACGAAGCAACACCCCCGGGCTGCACCGAACCGCCTCATGCACGGCCCATGCATCCCAGCCTTGGGCCGGCTCCACGAAGGCATGTTGCCCTGCTTGCCAAGACTCTGCACTCTCCTCTTCTTGATCTTTCACCATGCCAATGCGGCCTTCTTTGCCCAGCCAAAACAGTTGGTTGTCCCTCACGCGGGCAGCCCCCTGCATGGCCTCGGTGTCTGCCAGGGCTTGGCGCACACCTTCATCTCGCATCTCACGCGCCCACAACTCTGCACACGACACCTTCAAAGCTTCGTCGGCTGGGTCCAGCACGACCAAACCATGGTGGCCATGCCAACGATGCATCCACCTAAAGAACACCTGAGCGTATCGGCCGCCTTTCCGTTCCACGGCATCCAAATCCTGAATCAAATCGTTCACCACAGACGCCGGAGCGCCATCCTCGCCCCAAGCACGCACCAACGCGTCCAGGCCATGCGTGGCCAAACGCCCGACGGGGTTAGGAATCGAGACGTCGTCCGGAATCCAGTTGTGGGTCGCAGACTTGCCATCCACCCGGGCGGCTTCTTTCCAATCGTGGTCCTCCGAGGCCATCCAAAACACAGGCACCACTGGCACGCCCCATGCGAGCTCAAGTCCTCGCGCGGTGCGGATGGCCGAGAGCACTTTGTGATGCAAGAAGGCCGCGCCGCCACAGACCACCAATTGATGGCCGACGGTCACCACACGACAATTGTCCTGCTCGAGGTCTTGCAACCTTGGAGGCACCCAACCTTGGGCAGCGTACTGTCGCTTCACTGCGTCTATGAAAGCCCGGCGACGCTCGGCCGACCACGTAGCTTGATGTGGCATCTGGGACCACCCGGCCCAGTCCCCGCCCAGGCCTTCAGGCAGCGCCGAAGGCCATGTCGTCAAAGCATCCCTTTGCCACATCAACGAATCAACTGCAGCAGTCCGTTGTGTTGCGACATGCCGTCAGGTCCTTCCATGCGAATGGACCAGGCGTACGCACCCGCAGGGCAGAACTTGCCCTCCATGTCCAAGCCATCCCATCCTTGCTCCTGCACCTCTTCGCCGACAAACTCTCCTCGCCAAACCACGTTTCCCCAACGGGTCGTCACCGTGATCCATGCACGGCACCCTTCAGGCAGGCTGGGCATCCAACGGTCGTTGACTTGGTTCAGGTCTGGTGTGAATGCGTTGGGCACGAACAAAGATTCCTCGGGCTCCGGCGCCGAGCTTCCGCGAATGGGCCTGTGGCTGGAGGAAATTTGCATCTCCGTGGGTTCGATGAAAAAGTCGTCCACGAAGTAGTAGGCAAGCGTTCTTCCCTCGACGTCGTCTTCTCGAATCCGAGGCGTCTTGCCCAAGAGCCCAAATGTGAAATGCGTGTAGGCTTCGTCAGCTTGAAACACGAAGGTGTAATTGCGCCAATCTGGATCGACAAGCGCCTCGTGAATTTCAAACTGCGCGTGCAAATCCAATTTCTCGTGCTCCTCCTGGACGGGTGCGCCAAACCCCATGGCCACACCAAGGCCGCTGATGCCCATGCCCGCGTCCACCCAATCGTGCACACGTCCCGACGTCAAGGCGAAACTCATGCTGTATCGCTGACCCGGCTGCAGGGGCTGAGAGAACTTCCCGGTGAGGTACTCATGGCGGGGAGACATTTCGTCGCTGAACGCCACCAGTCCTGCCACAGCATTCCCACCATGGGGCGCCACCTTGGCCAAAGGCGTTTGGGGCAAATCGCCTGCCCCAGTGCCATCGTTGTGGTAATAGTCCAAGGTTTGGGAGGTGACCAAGCTTCCCGACCAATCGGCGCAAAAGTGCAACTGTCCCGTGGCGTTGGGCAAGGCCAAATGGGACTCAAATCCGCCGTTCACCACACGGAGCTGTGCATGCGCTGTCCAAGACAAGCATCCTGCACAGAGGGCCAGAGCGACATGCGGTTTCCGTGACATGACGTCAAGGTACAACAGAAGGCCCCTACCTGCGAGTGGGGCTGGTTGCCAAGACTGCGCGAATGCCCCACATTTGACCAGGAACCACGAACAGGCTTGCCCTGAGTTGCCCTGCGGAGCGCTTCACCATGTCGGGCCTCCTCCAATCCGACACCACGCCCGCCTCAATCCTGACGCGATGCGCCCATCGCCCCACTTCTTGAAGCACGTCTTCCTGGGACAAACCGGGCCATTGAGAGGGGTCCTGGGGAAACTGAAGGCGCCACACCCTGGGGCGCAACACATCGACTGCGACTGCAAGGCGTGGCCGCCAGGCGCTGGCCGCGTCGGCCCCTTCCCACACCAACCCCAGCCGCAGCGCATGGCCCGGCGTCAATGGTGCCTGCAACGTGTCTCGCTCAAACGCCAGGCTGTCAGGAATCAACACCACCTGCCTCAAAGGAGAGGAGCCCACAGCATCATCTCCGGCAATCCAACCTTTGACGAATGGCGACACTTGTCCTTCGTTCAAGGCCCAAGGCTGATGGTGGTCCACACGGAGTGCCCATGTCTGACCTGTACGACCATGGTGCACCCGGCGCTCCAAAAACACGTTGGGTCGGTGGGAGCTCAGCGAAGAAGACAACCAATCGAGCGTCGGTTGAGCCGCGGAGGCGTGGACTTCCCATCCAGCACCCAACCACCATTCCCAGTCGTCTTCCAACACCGAATTGTCCACGAACAGGGAATCGATGTTCACGTCTGAGATGTAATCGAACCTGACACCATCCACAACCAAGCTGTCATGAGCCTCCCACGAGCCTGCCCAGGCCGAAGCCCACAAAGGAGCCACGCACAACCACCAAATTGCACCACAAATGATCGTCCTTCCCTGCATGGAAGGGGCAAGTTAGTGCTCGGAGTGCACCTCCACCTTGGCCTTTTTCACCTCCTGCTGGGGTGCTCGGTTTTTCACAGACAGCCCACGGTCTGCGCTGAGGTCTTCCACAGAAGGGAGCTCGGCGGCGTCCAACACTTCGAGGGTCAAAACATGTTCGTTGGCGCGCCTGGAAACTTCATGACCGTCCAAGACTTCCACAGATGGCGTGGGCTCGAGCTCCTGCCCGTCGAGGACCCTCTCAGTCGGCTGGGATGCTTCCTTCTCGAAGGCAGCTGGGACGTCCACCGTTTCGATGTCAGGCTTGGGCGAAGCCACGTGACCTTCGTCGAACGACATCGCCCACCACATCAAGACCACAGCCACAACCACGGCTGCACCACCACCCCACCAAGACGACTTCTTCGACGACACAGAAACAGGTTGATCCAAGGCGCTGAACACCTGAGACTCGAGGCCCGCGGGCGGGTCGAGCTCCATGCGGAGTGCCTCCTCACGGTACAGGCGCTCCGAGGCCGTCCACGGTTCTTGGTTGGGAGCTTCAGGCATGTGCAAGTTTAAGTTCTCAGTGGTCATGCGGAGGTAGAACGTGAAGGATGGCCAATGGTTGCTTCACCCCTGGTTTTTTTCGTCTGGCCGAGGTGTGGCACGACAGGCCATGGCTTTCAAGTTGGCCTGCAACTGCTTGCGCCCCCGGGACAGTTGGCTTTTCGACGTGTTGACGTCGACCTGCAACTTTTCGGCGATTTCCTTGTGGCTGAATCCGTCGACCAGGTACAGCTGGATGACTGTGCGATACCCTTTCGGCAAGGCAGCCATGGCCGTTTGGATTTCCGCCATGGTGAAGTCCGCCTGCTTGGACGCCTCTAAATCACGCGGCGTGGACAGCGCCTCCGACACATCGTCGTGGTGCCTGTGCTTGAGGTTGCGTCGGTAGTGGGTGATGGCCGTGTTGACGGTGATGCGGCGGACCCACCCCTCGAAGCTGTTGAACTCCGTGAACTTGCCCAAATTCTTGAACACCTTCACCCAACTCTCCTGCGCAATGTCGGCAGCTGCCTCTTTTCCGTCGGAATACCTCAGTGCGGTGGCGAACACCTTGCCGGCAAACTTTCGGTACAGGCGTGTTTGGGCGCCCCGCTCTTCCGCGATGCACCGTTCCAGCAAGTCTTTCAGTTCGTCGTCCATGAAGTGCGCAAACGTCCCGGCCCGTCAATCAAAATGAGACGCGTCCATGCCCAACCAAGACAACACCGACCCTGAGAAAAGTTGCATCCGGGCTGACTCATTGAGCCCCATTTCTTCCATGAATTGTCCAAACTCCAAGTCCCCCAACGGGAACGGGTAATCCGTGCCCATGCAGATACGGTCGGACCCTTGCATTTCCAGAATGTAACGAAGGAGACGTGGGTCGTGTGTGATGCTGTCCACCCAAAACTTGCCGAGGTAGGTGTCCGGGGCGTTTTCGTTGTCGATCGCCACGAGGTCAGGTCGGCAAGCATGGCCGTGTTTGATCCGCCCGATGGTGGGCAGGAAGGATCCGCCGGCATGGGAAAACAACACACGCAAGCGAGGGTGCTTGTCCAACACCCCAGCGAAAATCATGGAACACGCTGCCCTGGAAGTCTCGGCAGGCATGCCCACAAGCCAAGGCAACCAATACTTCTCCATGTCCGCCTTGCCCATCATGTCCCAAGGGTGGATGAACAACGACATGCCAAGCTCCTCGCAAGCTTCGTAGAACGGTGCGAATCGAGGGTCACCCAAGTTGAGTCCATTCACGTTGGATCCGATTTGTACGCCTTGCAGCCCGGCGGCATGGGCCTCACGCAGCACCTCGATGGCCAAGTCGGTGTCTTGCATGGGGACTGAGGCCAACCCCACGTAATGTTTGGGGTGGTCACGCACAATTTGGGCCAAATGGTCGTTCAGGAACCTTGCCAAATCGGCAGCGTCCCGCGCCTTTGACCAATATGAAAACATCACAGGAATCGTGCTGACCACTTGGACCTGCACACCAGCCTTTCCATACTCCTCAATGCGCTCCTCAGCGTCCCAGCAATTGGATGCGATTTCTCGGAAGAAAAGATCGTCCCGCATCATGTTGGCAAACCCGGGGCGAGAGACCTCCAAATGGATGAATCCCCCGTAGCCGAATTTCTCCGACCATTTGGGCATGACCCGGGGCAAAATGTGCGTGTGGCTGTCGATTTTGAGCATGGCAGGTCGTTTCTGCGGCATCCAAGATACGTGAAGGTCATGCCCCTTTTTTCACCCGCCGCAGGTCCAAGCGGTTGACCGGCGAAATGGCCCAACCCGTGACGTCCTGCCGCAAGACATGGGTGACGCGGTCGTGGAACAAAGGGATGACCGGCATTTCCCGGTGCACCAAGCTGTCCATGGCCATGTAGAGGGCCCGACGCGCCTCGTCATCGTCTGACAACGACAGCGCCTCCTGGTACATGGCTTCGAATTCAGAATTGTGGTGGTGCGTGTAATTGGGGCCTCCCGGTGAAAAGTTGGCCTTCACGAACAAGCCCAAGAAATTTTCCGCATCTGGGTGGTCCGCCAGCCACGACTTGTAAAACACCGCCACCTCGCCTTGCGCCACACGTTCACGCAGCACAGACGAGGGCAACACGTCGATTTGAACGTCCAACCCCAGGGCCGTCCAGTCATGCTGCATGGCGGAGCACAAATCGGCGTAGTCCGATGTGGTGCTGACCACCAGCGTGCCCACCCCCTTTCCGTCGGCATGTCCTGCAGCGGCAAGCAAGGCTTTGGCCGAGTCCAAATCCAAGTGAACAGGACGCGGGTCGGCACGACCAAGCATGGAGGGAGGGACAAACCGATCCGTGGCCGACACTGAATTGCGCCGCAGATGTCTGACCAGTGAGGGGCGGTCCAATGCCAAGCTCAGGGCTTGCCTCACCATGGGCTTTTTCAGTGCGGGCGGCGTTTGAATCCCGTCCAACACCACACCCAGATAATCCGTTTTCAGGAAGGGCACATGCTCCAAGCGGAGCTCCTCTGCGAATGACAAACGAAGGCCTCCCTCCTCGTCGAGCAGCGTCTCCATGAACGATGGGTGCAAGCCGCTGATGAAATCGTACCGGCCTTGGGTGAGTCCAAGGAACTCCGATCCCATGTCCTGGACCAAGTCGACGTGCACGGCGTCCAAGTAGGGCAGCGATTGTCCTTCATCGTCGCGCTCCCAATACCTAGGGTTGGGGTGCAAGACCAACCCGGCGTCCTCCAGCCACCACTTCAACACAAATGGCCCTGTGCCCCCGGGCTGGTCCCGCAAGCTAACCCCTTCGGTTTGGACATGCTCGCGGTCCACCACGGCCCCATACGCCGTCGTCAACAAGCCCAAGAACGGTGGATACGCATGGCTCAGCTGGATTTCAACCGTGTTGTCGTCCACGGCGCGGATGCCTTTCTGAACAACCGCATCCAGAATCCATCCCCCAGACGACACGACCGACGGGTCGCGCAAGCGTTCCAACGAGAAAACCACGTCAGACGCCTCGACGGGTCTTCCGGACGCGAAGGCGATCCCCGGCCGGAGATGGAACGTGTAGGTGTGGGTCTCGGGGTTCACTTCCCATGACTCGGCCACGCACGGGACCACGTCGAGTTCGGCATTCAACTCCACCAAGCCGTCGTACAGCTGATCCACCAACCACATGTGCTCGAGGCTTCGAGCGGCCGCCGGATCCAAGCTCGTGATGGCCGAACTTTCATTGTACCGGAACACTTGTTTGTCTCTGTGCTCGCTCCTCCGGCTGGGGCCCAGGCCGCAACCCGTCCCTCCTCCCAGAACGCCCAGAACCGTCAAGGCCCAAATCCAGTGAACAAGGGAGGTGTTTTTGCGTTTCTTCGACACAGGCCCGAAGGTACGCGGAGTACTTTTGCGCCCTCACAACACGCCATGGTCCGCCGTCCACAATCGCCCTCGATTTTTCATCCCTCACTCGTCATGGTCTTCATGCTGCTTGGGACTGTGTCGGGATTCTCGCAAACGGGCACCTTCACAGTCCGGGGACGGGTCACCGACGCAAGCACCGGTGAATACGTCTTGGGGGCCAACATCATTGTCGATGGCCAAAGCCAAGGCGCCTCCACCAACATCTACGGGTTTTACAGCCTCACCTTGCCCAAAGCCCCTGCGACCTTGACGTGTTCGTTCATTGGCTATGCCCCCTTGGTGAAAAACGTGGACGGCGCCCGCGACGTGGAGTGGAACGTGGAATTGGCGCCCCAATCGGTCGCTGTGGAGGCGGCGACTGTCGTTGGCACGGCAGGCCAAAACACAGAGAGCACCAACCTGGGCAAAGCTGAAGTGGCGATCGCCACCATTCAGCGCCTCCCGGCCTTGATGGGTGAAGTCGACGTGCTGAAGGCCATACAGCTGCTTCCAGGCATCCAGAGCGCGGGCGAGGGGAACAGCGGGTTTTACGTTCGCGGCGGAGGACCGGATCAAAACTTGATGCTGCTGGACAACGCCGCCATCTACAACGCGAGCCACTTGTTTGGATTTTTCAGCGTGTTCAACGCCGACGCCATCTCCTCGGTGGAGGTCTACAAGGGCAGCATGCCCGCGCGGTTTGGTGGGCGCGTGTCCAGCGTACTCGACCTGGGTCTGAAAGAAGGCAACCGAAAGGAACTCAAAGGCAGCGGCGGCATCGGGCTCATCAGTTCGAGGCTGACCTTGGAAGGGCCTGTGAAGAGGGGCGTGTCCAGTTTCATCGTGTCGGGTCGCCGGACGTACATCGACGTGCTGACCCGCCCCGTTGTGGAACAGACCTCAGCGGCGGGGTCAGGCTACTACTTCTACGACCTCAACGCGAAATACAACCACCGCTTCAGCGACAAGGACGAGGTGTTCATTTCGGGGTATTTCGGGCGAGACGTGTTCAGCTTTCAGAGTGCAGATGCAGGGTTTGGGGCGTCCATCCCCTGGGGCAACGCGATGGTTTCAACGCGTTGGAACCGCGTGGTCACCGACAAGATGTTCCTCAATGTCAATGCGTCATACACCAATTACGACTTCGCATTCACCTCGGGGCAGGACGACTTCGAATTTGGGTTCAATTCTGGCGTCGTGGACTGGACCCAAAAGGCCCAGTTGAGTTGGTACCCCAACCTTCAACACGAAGTCCGAATGGGCCTCGAGCACGTGTTCCACGAATTTGTGCCGACGTCGTTCTTTTTCAGGCAGGGCGACAGCGAATTCGACTTTGGGGAAGCCACCGTCTCGTTCAGTCACGAGAGCGCGGCCTACTTGGAAGACATCGTGGATGTGACGGATGCATTCAGGTTGCACCTCGGGCTGCGTGGGAGCGACTTCCGTCATGTGGGGCCTTTCACGCGCATCACCCCAGGCGAGAATGTGTTGGCTCCGGACGACTCAACGACCTACGGGCAGGGCGAGCTGGTGAAGCGCTACGGCGGTTGGGAACCTCGGGTGAGCGCGCGGCTGAAGACCGGACCGCGAAGCAGCATCAAGGCAGGCTGGTCCATCAACTACCAGTACGTGCACTTGGCGTCGCTCTCGGCCACCACCACGCCGACCGACGTCTGGTTGCCCAGCTCAGATTTGGTCCCGCCCCAGCGCGGTCGACAATTCAGTGCAGGGTACTTCGTGGACTTGGGCGCCAACCGCGAGTGGGAAACCTCGGTGGAGGTCTACCACAAGGAATTGAACAACTTGGTGGAATACGGCGAGAACACCCGTCCAGATCAAAACATCGGAACCAACCCCGACAACAACCTCGTCTTTGGGGAGGGCACCTCGTACGGGGCCGAGTTCTTTTTGAAGCGGAAGTTTGGCAAGCTGAACGGCTGGGTCGGCTACACGTGGAGCAAGACCGACCGCCAATTTGAGGACTTGAACAACGGTGACCCCTTCCCGGCCAAATTCGACCGCCGCCACGACCTCAGCGTGGTCATGGATTGGACCCCGAGCGAGCGGTGGAACCTGTCGGCCGCCTTCGTGTACGCCACGGGCAACACACTCACCCTTCCCATCCAGCGCTATTTCCTCGAAGGCAACATCACGGACGTCTATGGCTCGCGGAACGGGTACCGGATGGTGCCTTACCACCGCGCGGACATCAGCGCCACGCTCTTCCCCAAAAAGAACTTTGAAGACCGGAAAGTGGAACGCCGTTGGGTGTTCAGCATTTACAACCTGTACAACCGGGCTAACCCGTACTTCTTGTTCTTTGACAACGAAGGCGAATTGTTGGAAGGGAATCTGGAGATCCAGGCCAAACAAGTGAGTCTGTTCCCCATCTTGCCGTCGGTGTCTTGGAACTTCTCGTTCTGAGCCGAGCCCCCACCTCATGAAGGCCCTGCTTGCACTGAATCCCCTGATTTGGAAGTACCGAGGACGGTTGTTTCTCGGCATGGTATTCGTGGTGTTCACCAACATGTTTGCGGTGTGGGCGCCCTCCATGATCGGGGAAGGCGTCAACGCCCTGAACGAAGCCAACACCCACTTCTTGGTGCCCATGGCCGAGGGGCAGTCGCCCACATTGGACCAACTCGAGCTGCCCCGCACGTTGGCCTTCTTGGCCGACACCTTGGGGTGGGCTTGGCAAGGGCTGGACGCTCCAACGTCGCGGGAGACCGTCTTGGACTTTGTGCTTTGGGTCGGCGCCCTGCAAGCCGTGTTCTACCTCTTGGCGTT
>JBMZAB010000024.1:0-34878 GCA_049610985.1 Flavobacteriales bacterium
CCAATGCGGAAACTCCTCATCGACTTTCGTGCAAACCATCCAAGAGGCCACCGACCTCGAAGCCTCTGCCTCGGTCACAAGCGTGTCCTGTCATGGAGGCCACGACGGCATTGGAACGGTGGACGTCGCGGGAGGCGTCGCTCCTTATGCCGTGGATTGGGGAGGCTACAACCCCGCTGCCCTGAGCGCAGGCACCTACGCCATCCAAGTGACCGACGCCAACTTGTGCCAAGCCAATTTGTCGGTATTTGTCTCTCAGCCCGCGCCCTTCGAGGTGGCCTTGACGGCCACCACGCCGTTGTGCACCAACCCGTTTAGCGGAACCCTCAGTCCCACCTTCACCGGGGGCGTCGACCCCATCTCCCTGGATTGGGGCGGCGTCGATCCCGCTGCGGCTGCAGCGGGTGAGTACACCCTTGTGGCCACGGACGACGCCGGGTGCACTGCCTCCGCGAGCGTGGTGGTGTTGGAAGCCGACATCCCAGAACCGCTGGTCCTGAATGGGGACGACGTCGTGACGCAAGGAGACAGCGCGGCCTATTACTATGAATTCACTTTGGGAAGCAATTACGCCTGGACATTCACCGGCGCCCAAGCCCAACAGGTCTTCAACTCCTTCGCCATCTCCCTCCAATGGGACAGCTTGGGCATGCACCAAGTGTGCGTGACCGAGACCAACGAAGGCGGTTGCGTCGGCCCAGAAGTGTGCCTGGAGGTTTGGGTGGAGGACGATGTGGCGAGTGTACAACAGGTGCCCGTGGCTCCAGCTTTGGCGGCCTACCCCAACCCCGTGCAACACACGCTCACAGTGCAATGCGAAATGTGTGACGCTGGGGACGAAGTCCAAGTTTGGAACAACTTGGGGGCTTTGGTCCGGACTTTCACTTGGGAGGACACACGGACACAGCCATTGGACGTGACACCGTTGTCCGCCGGACTGCACCTGTTGCAAGTGGGCGCTTCGACCACGCCGTTCATCGTGAAGTGATTGCCCTATCTTGCTGGCAATGACCCAACGCCGCACACGATCATGGACCAGCACGATGGACGTGTTGACCCCTCACGAGCTGACGGAAGACGACCGCACCTTGCTCGAAGCCGCCCACGAGGCCGCAAAGCATGCGTACGCCCCGTACAGCGGATTTCAAGTCGGGGGCGCCGTGCGTTTGGCGTGTGGCACCATTGTCAAGGGCAGCAACCAAGAAAACATGGCCTACCCTTCTGGCATGTGTGGGGAACGTGTGGCCGTGTTTGCGGCAGGCGCGCAACACCCAGGCAGCAACATGACTGCAGTGGCCATCGTGTCCCCCTCTGAAAAGGCGATTCCCGAGGGCTTCATGCCGTGTGGCGGTTGCCGTCAAGTCTTGGTGGAAGCAGAACGTCGACAGGACAAACCCCTGAGAATTCTCTTGCAAGTGCGCGACGAAGACGTGATGATCTCAAAAAGCGCGGTCAATTTGATGCCTTTCGCGTTTGAGGCCCTGGGGTTGGGGCCGGATGTGGTCGGCATTTGACGCGCGGTCAGGCCTCTTTGTTCACCAACAACCGTTCGCACACCTTCAGGCTGAAAGTTTGGTCTTTGGCGCCTTGATGGACCACCGTCATGCTGCCGTCGAACGGCTCCACGTCGCGGATGTCGAACATGTGGCCCAAGGCGATTCCGTGGCTGTCGAGGAAGGTCAACAAGGATTTGGACGATTGGGACAAGCCCACCAACGACACCTTCTCCCCCACGGCGCATTCGGACAGCTTCACGCAATCGATTTCGAGTACGTTGCCTTGGGCATCCGGGATGGGAGAACCGTGGGGATCCACCGTGGGGAAGCCCACGAGCTCATCCATGCGGTCAAAAAACGCAGGGGCCTTCACGTGTTCCACCTGCTCGGCAATGTCATGCACCTCGTCCCAACCAAAGCCCATCTGCTCGACCAAGAACATCTCGGTCAACCGGTGCTTGCGCACCACCAAGGCCGCAGCTTTCTTCCCTTTGACCGTCAACTTCAGGGGCTTGTACTTCTCATACTTCAGGAAGCCATCCTGCTGAAGGGCCTTCGCCATGCTGTTCACAGAAGACTTGCTCACGGCGAGGTGGTCGCTCAAGTCTGAAATGCCCACCTCTCCCGCCTCGTTGGCGAGCGCAAACAGCGCTTTCAAGTAATTCTCGACGGTGTGGGAAGCCATGGCTTGGGATGAGATGCAAATCTAAGGTCAAATTTGACAGCCCTACCTCGATTGTTAGATAGGTCTAACAATGTAGTTTTACCCTCAGAACTTCAAGTTGTGCTCAGGCCATTCCTTTTGTCCGCTTTGCTGTTTGTTCCTGCGCTGTCGTCGTGGGCGCAAGGCACCCTGACCGGCAGGGTCATGTCCCAAGGCCAGGCACTGCCCTTCGCCAGCGTTCGCCTCGAAGGCACGCGCATCGGGGTGGCCACCAATGCCGAGGGCATGTACCGCATTGAAGACTTGTCTGCTGGGACTTGGACGGTTGTCGCCTCCATGGTGGGGTTTGTGCCGTTCGAGCAGCTTGTGGAGGTACAGGTCGACGGCATCACCGAGTTGGACTTCAACCTCCAGGCGCGTCCGGAGGCGATTGAAGAAGTGGTCATCTCAGGCACCATGAAGGAGGTGTCCAAGCTGGCCAGTCCCGTGCCGGTGGAGGTGTACTCTCCGGCTTTCTTCAAGGCCAACCCGACGTCGTCCATGTACGACGCGCTGGAATGCGTGAATGGTGTACGGCCCCAGATGAACTGTTCAGTTTGCAACACAGGGGACATTCGCATCCAAGGCTTGGAAGGGCCGTACACCATGATCCTCATCGACGGCATGCCCATCGTCAGCGGCTTGGGCACGGTCTACGGGCTGAACGGCATTCCCTCCGCCCTCATCGAGCGCATGGAAGTGGTGAAAGGCGCCGCGAGCACATTGTATGGGTCAGAGGCTGTCGGGGGATTGATCAACGTCATCACCAAGTCTTCCGACGACGCCCCTGCCCTCTCGGCCGACGTCTTTGGGACCACGTGGGGGGAAATCACCGCCGACGTCGCCGCGTCGGTCCAGCTCCACGACAAGGTCCAGGGACTGCTCGGGGTGAACGCCTTCCACTTCGGGCAACGCGTGGACCGCAACGACGACCAATTCACCGACGTGCCACTTCAAGACCGGGTGTCGCTGTTCAACACCTGGAGCGTCGACCGAGAGGACAATCGCATCATGACGCTGGGCAGCCGGTACATCTACGAGAACCGATTCGGGGGCGATGTGAACTGGGTCGAGGCGGAGCATCGCGGAAGTTCTGAGCGTTACGGCGAAAGCATCTACACCCACAGGTGGGAAGCATTTGGCACCTACCAGCTGCCCACCGCCGAGCGGTTGATGTTGCAATTCAGCGCCAACGGGCACAGCCAAAATTCGGTGTACGGAGACGTGTCGTACATCGCCGCGCAGCACATCTCCTTCGGCCAACTGACCTGGGACAAATCCCTGGGCCAAGGCCACGACGTGTTGGCGGGTGCAGCTTTGAGGCACACGTTGTACGAGGACAACACCCCCGCCACGGCGGACGGGCCTTCTGAGGTTTGGCTCCCCGGGTTGTTTGTCCAGGACCAAATGGCCTTGAATGCCCAGAACACGTTGCTCCTTGGGCTTCGTTACGACAGAAATTCCGTGCACGGCAACATCTTCACGCCGCGTCTGAACTACAAATGGAACGCCGCCGACCAGTGGACGGTGGTCCGCGTGTCCGCAGGAAGCGGCTACCGGGTGGCCAACATCTTCACCGAAGACCACGCCGCCCTTACCGGCGCCCGCGACGTGGTGGTGGTCTCCGACTTGAATCCCGAGCGGTCCAACAACGTCAACGTGAACGTCGTGCGCAAGTGGATAGGCCGCCGGAGTGGTCTTGTAACCCTTGACGGCTCAGCGTTCTTCACGCACTTCAGCAACAAAATCCTGCCGGACTACACCACCGACCCCAGCCAAATCATCTACGACAACCTGGACGGCTTCGCGGTCTCTCGAGGTGTCTCGCTGAACTTGGATGTGACGCACGAAGACCTCACCCTTCGCATGGGCGTCACCGGCATGGAGGTCTTCACGGAGGACAACGGGGTGCGCAAACGCCAAGAACTCACCGAGCGCTTCTCCGGCACATGGTCATTGGGATACCACCTGCGCCGCTGGAATCTCACGTTGGATTACACAGGCAGCGTCTACAGCCCGATGGACTTGCCCACCCAAACCACTGGCGAATTCTTGGATCCGAGACCTGCCCAGTCTCCCTGGTTCAGCATCCAGAACCTCCAATTCACCCACGCCCATGGCCAGAAGGTGGAGTGGTATGGCGGGGTGAAAAACCTGTTAAATTGGACGCCTTGGCAACACATGCCCGAGGGTGTTCGGCTCCTCGGCAACACGACAGACCCGTTTGAAATGAACACACCGGAAGGTGAACTGGTGTTTGACCCGAGCTACGTCTACGGGCCCAACCAGGGCATGCGAGGGTTTTTTGGCGTGCGAGTACTCCTCAACTGAGGGACAAGCCGGTCAGCACACGGTGCCGAAGCCGCTGAGCAGCGTGAGCACATCGGCGACACTCACCTGCCCGTCTCCGTCCACATCGTTGTTGCACCCTTGTTCGCAACCAAACTCAGACAACAGGCTCAACACATCCGCCACGGTCACGGCCAAATCTCCGTCGAGGTCCAAGGGACAAGCCGCCTCGCTTTCCGAGAGGACGCCGTCGCAGTTGTTGTCCACGCCAGACGCCGTTCCAGGCGCACCGGGGTACACCGTCCCGTCAGAATCGTCGCAGTCGCAGATGGTGGATTCGCCGTCCTGGTCGAGGTCCACAATGCCTGCACACACTTCGAACTCGGCTTGGCAGTTTTGGGCGACGCAAGCTTCGCAATCGGCTTCAGACCCGAAGGCACAGGCGAAGAAACAGTTGTTGGACACGCACGTGCTTTGGTCTGCAAAACACCCGACGCACCCGGCACTCATTTGAGGCAGCGCTTCGGCGATGCACCCTTCAAAGCAAGCGTTGATGTCGCTGCTCAAAAAACACGAGAAGCCGCAATCGAATACGGCGTCGTTCACAAGGGTCCCTTCGTTGCACAGCAGTTCAAAGTCACTTGAATTGCACTGTGCGTGTACGGCGGGTGGGGCCCAGAACGGTGATGTGAAGGTCAACAAAGCGGTCAGCGAAAGGAGGCGAAGTGAGATCATGCAGGTACAACTCCGCCCAAGCCCAAATGGTTCAAAATCATACCAAGGAGAACGTAGCCTGCATCCTGGGCGACTGAATCCTCCGACCGGGCGCAACCATTCGCGACATTTGCCGTCTTGTACCTGAAACACAACCACCCATGATCTCTCGTGTGCTCTTTTCGTTCTTGGTCTTGTTCCCGTTGGGGCTGGTTGGCCAAATCGACGGCGACAACATCTTCTCTGTCGATCAAGTCATCGCCATTGACCTCGCATTTCCTCAGGCGGACTTTTGGTCGTTGCTGGAGGCCAACTACGAGGCGGACGAAAACGAATACATCGCCGCGCATTTGACCTTGACGGACGTGAGTGGCACACATGTCAGGGACAGTGTGGGGGTTCGGTTGAAGGGCAATTCCAGCTACATGCACCCTGGCGACAAGAAGTCCTTCAAAATCGACTTCAACAAGTTCATCTCTGGACAGAACTACGACGGGCTCAAGAAACTCAACTTCAGCAACGGTTTTAAGGATCCGACCTGCATGCGCGAGAAGCTGTTCTTCGAAGTGTGTCGCGAGGTGGGCGTCCCGGCGCCACGGGCCAGCTTCGCCGAGGTGACGTTCAACGGCGAGCCCTGGGGGTTCTACACCGTGGTGGAGCAGATTGACGATCAGTTCCTCGATTGGAACATCCAAGAGGACAGCGGCAACCTGTTCAAGGCGGGCGACAATTTTGGGGGAGGGCCAGGAGGCGGCCCTGTCAGCGGAGGTGGCGGTGCGGAAGCTGACCTCGTTCACTACGGCAACGATCAAGCCGCCTACGAGGAACGTTACGAGCTGAAAAGCAACGAAGACACGAACGATTGGAGCGACCTGATTTCGTTCCTCGACTTCGTCAACAACACCACCGCAGATGCGTTCGCCGCGGGCATCGATTACAGGATGGACGTGGACGGTTTTCTTCGGTCTGCGGCGTTGGATATGCTGTTCAGCAATTTGGACACGTACACGGGGTCTGCGCGGAACTACTACATCTACCACAACATGGACACGGACATGTGGCAGTGGATCAAGTGGGACGGCAACGAGGCGTTTGGGTCCTACGCCAACGGCGCCGGAAACATGGAGACCTTGGCCATCGACTACAGCGACTCCCCCCGCCCCTTGCTCGAGAACATGCTGGGCCACCCCGACCTCTACGCCCGCTACACCGAGCACGTCTGCGATCTGGTGGACCACGTGTTCAACGAGGCGCACATGCACGCCCAAATCGACGCCACAGCCGAGCTCATCGCCCCGTTCGTCTACGCGGACAGCCACAAGATGTACTCCAACGACGACTTCGACACCAACCTCTCAGCTGACCTCGTCGGCGGCGGCGGGCCCGGCGGCGGTGGACCTGGCGGAGGCACCACGTACGGGTTGAAGTCGTTTGTCACCAACCGAGCCTCGTACGTCCTGACCCAATTGGAGTGCCCCACGTCTGACGTGATCGACCTACCTGCGTCTGGCCTCATCGTCTATCCCAACCCCGCCAAAGACCGCATCCACGTGCAGCTTGACCGTACCTCAGATGCCGACGTGCGCCTGACCAACTTGGTTGGACAAGTGCTGCGCGCGGAACGCATCGCCTCCGCTGGCGTGGTGCAATTTGAGCTGGGTGACCTGCCTGCTGGGACGTACGTCGTGGAGGCCCTTGAAGCAGGCAAGCCTTCGCTGCGCACCCACGTGGTGGTCCTTTGAGAAAGGGCGATTCAGCCGCCCAACAAGCCCAAAAAGGCGAGCACATCTGAGACCGTCACCGCCCCGTCTCCGTCGAAGTCGCCCTCTGGGCACCCTTGACAGCCGTATTGGCTCAGCAATTGCAAGAAGTCGTCCACGGTGAACACACCGTCGCCGTTGTAGTCTCCGGCGTACAAACAATCTCCAGCTCCTGAAACGGTCGCATCCGGGTTGTACGTGTACGAGGATTCGTCGGTGCACCCGGTGACCAGCAGGCTGCCGTTGTCGAAGGTCAATCCCTCGGCCATTTCCAGAGAAGTCCCGCCTTCCGTCAACACCAGCACATTGATCGTGCCTTCAAACTCGGAAGGATCGGTCACCGTGAATTGTCCCAACAGCGACAGACCGCTGTGGTCAGGCCAATCGCCCAGCATCACGTCCTGCCCCCAAATGGCCCCGCCCACGGCGTCGTTCATCGCGATCTCGCCGGGACCCTGCGCCTGCAACCCCTGCCCCGGGCCGAGCACATATTGCATGCCCGTGCTGATGCTCCAATCGGACAACCACTCCGACTCGATGCCCGCGGAGAACCAAGTGGAATAGGCGTTGGCCGGAAACACACCGTCAAACAGAGGCTGGTAATCCGACAGAAGCGTTGTCCCAAAGCTTCCACCAAATCCATAGAATTCTCCCGCCGTGTTCAGCTGCAGGGGGCGATCGTTGTCGCCGTAAATCGCCAGCACCCGGTCGCTGGGCTCGCTCAGAACAGCGTACAACCGATACGTCACTGCCCCCGCAGGTAAGGCTGCCCCCAATCCCGCGAGCTCGTTGTCGTGCACCGCCACTTCCACCAACCCCACCCCGAGCACATGACCCGAGGACATGGGAAGCCACGTTCCTGGGCACTGTGTGCCAAATTGTGGCATGAAGGACAACAGGTCCGGGAGGTCCACCGTCCCTGATCCATCCACGTCCGGCTCGCCCCCTTCGATGCCGTAGGAACCCAAGACGTACAACCAGGTGTTGGCTCCGACGACGCCGTCCCCGTTGTGGTCAAACACGTCGCATGGCGATTGGCCGTGCATCTCACATGCCACCAAGGCCAAAATCAAGGGGAGCACCTTCGTCATACATCCAAAGTAGCAATTAATCTTGATTCAGCGCATTGCTACGCCATCCTTGGCGTTGACCACCCATCCCAAGCGCAAGCCGCCAGATGCCCGAAATCCTTGGGGCGGCGGATACAGCGCGGTCGACTCGACATACACTCCGGGGTACGTGTCGTCGGCCCAAGTCGTCCCCAGATACACATCCACAGCGAGCCTCCCCAGACGTTTTTGCCACCCCAGATGCAAAGACGCCCCGTGGGCCGACCACGTGTGCCGGGGGGGCAGTCCATCGGGCTCGTCCAACGTGTACTTGGCGAACCCAAAGAAGCCCCCAAGAGAGGCGTACACGCCATTCAAATCTTCCGCGCCTGTGGGGTACCACCGAACGAAGGGCTCCGCCACGACACCTCGCTTCATGGCGTTTTGCGAAATGAACCACGACAGGCCTTCGAGGAAGACCTCACGTGACAGTAAATCAACTTCTGCGCCTACAGAAAAAGTGTCGCTCAGGCGATGCTCCACCGACAAGCCGTACCTGCCCGACAGAGGATCCGTGGCGTTGATCTTGAGCGCGGTTTGGGAATGTGCTGCGACACCCCCCAGAAGCAGGAGGCATGAAATGAGGAACCTGTACATGGTTCTTGAACGACTGTGCAAAGACAATTGTTGCTTCTCAGTACACAAGGGTTTGCATCGCGTGAGGCAAAATGTCCACGTGGACTTCCTCATCGCCCACCACAAGGGCGTACGTCATGGGGTTGTCGGTTCGGTTCATGACCACGGTCACAAATTCCCCCGAAGGGTTCTCAAACGTGGTGCTCTCGATGGTGCTACGACTTGCAGACGTGCTGACACGTCGGGCGCCTGGCTCGATGAACTTGGAGAAGTGTCCGATGTAGTGGTACGTCGGGGTCAAGATGAGCTCATCGGTCTGGGTGTCCCCATGGATGGGCGCAAAACAGAAGTTCTGCACGTGGTTGGGCCCGCCTCGCTCATCAAGCAGGATGTTCCAATCGGTCCACCCCACGGTGCCGCTGTTGAAGTCCTGAATCATGCTGTTGCCGTAGCGTTCTGCATTGGACCAGCGCTCGTAATGCTGGCTGTCAAACCCTTCTTGGCAACCTTCGGTGAACAGCAATTTCTTGTCAGGGTACGACTCTTGAATCAACTTGAGGTTGTCGTACTTGGGCGCCCCGCCTGTCCAAGTCTCGTACCAGTGAAAGCCTGTCCCCCAAGCGTACGACGCGGCCACAGAGTCTTCAAAGATGGTGTTGGCCCTGTGCGTAATCAAGTCGCGGTTGTGGTCCCACACCACGATGTTCTTGTCCCCGTAGCCTGCCTCCGCCATGGCTGGTCCCAAGTGATGTTTCAAAAAGTCGCGCTCTTCCTCCGCAGTGTAAATGCACGATTCCCAGCGCTGGGTCGCCATCGGCTCGTTCTGGATGGTCACCCCCCACACCGGCAGGCCCTCGGCCTCGTAAGCTTCGACGAACTTGACGAAGTACTGGGCCCACGCGTCGTAGAATTCGGGAAGCAGGGAACCGCCGCGCAGCATGTGTTGGTTGGTCTTCATGAACGCTGGCGGGCTCCATGGGCTGGCGTAAAACACCAAATCATCTCCGATCATGTCGGCCGCTCGCTGAATCATAGGGATGCGCTTGACTTTGTCCGGCGCGATGGAAAACGTGGCCAGCGATGTGTCGCCTTCGTCGATGTAGGTGTGGCTTCCCAACCCAAAGTCGCACGAATGAATGCTGGTCCGGATGATGTTGTACCCAATGCCTTCAGGACCGAAATAGGCGTCCAACAAGGCCTGTTGCTGGGGTTCACTTAACAGGGAAAACACCTCGGCAGAGGCGTCCGTGATCGCCCCTCCAACTCCCAGATAAGTCTGGAATTTCTTGGCGGGGTTCACAAAAATGGCCACCTCGGTTTCCAAGGTCTGGTCGGCAGACTCAAATTCCAACACGCCGTCCTCGGACAAGCGTTTGTCGGTGTTCTCCGCAGTGACGAACAACCTGGCCGTGGTGAATTCCTTCGCAGGCTTCTGCGCAGCTTTCGGCTGCGGCTGGTGGCTTTCACAAGACGTCCAAGACGCCAACATGGCGAGGGCAAGAAGAGAGCGGTTCATGAGGTGGGGGTTGGTTCGGATGCAAAGTACGCAGTCCGCTCAATCGCACTCCTCGCCAAACGCGGTCAAAAACTGCAACAAGTCTGCGGTGCTGACAATACCGTCTCCATTCATGTCCGCTTGGCAGAGGTCGTCAACGATGTCCTCGATGCAGCTGCCATCGTCGTACAGGGCATCTGGGTTGTAATTGGAAGACCACGCGTACGTGCATCCTGCACAGGACAGAAAGTCGCACGACCCATCCTCCGAGGTGGCTTGGTCGTCAAAATTGCACGCCCATGGACACATGCAGCCTCCGCCCGTGGGACACGTCCCCTCCTCCCACGAGGTCACGCCGCCTGAGTGGGTTGCCAAACAAGAATTCGAGTACGTCACCCCGTCGCACCCACACACGGGTGCATAAATCAGAGGACAAAACACGTTGGGGTCAATCAAGCCTTCGTCGACGCAACTGACAGGGCCGTTGGCGTCCATGCCGACGCTGCCACCCAACGTCCACGTGCCATATTCCTCGCCACTGACGGGCCAGGTGTCGATTTCCCACACCAAGTAATCCTCGATCAAACACGCCACGGGTGCGCCATCCAGCATGGCATCTTCGTTGGTCAACAACACGGAGACAAACAGGGTGTCGGTCAACGGCAGGTCAAACCCGAATGACACAAAGCTGTTGTCGACCAAGAATTCCTCATGGATCACATTTTCCGCACCATCCGTGAACTCCCAAGCCATGACGTTGGATTCGCCTGGCCAGGTCAGGTACCCGCCAGGATGATAAATGCTGATGGAGTTGGGGTTGGAGCCCACGTTCACCACGAGGCCCATTTGGTCGCATGGCACGGCCGTGACGACCTGTGCAAGGCTGACCAAAGGCAGAAAGCAAAGGCCCCAGAAGAATGCAAGGTGTTTCATTCGGTTGGTTTCCAGTGCTCAATATAGGCAACTGCGACAACTGGCTTTTTTCCGCCTGGACGACCATGCCCACCTTCAGCTCATGCACTTCGTCAAGCCGATTCACAGGAGTCACTTTGAACTGTTGCCTCGTCTTGGCGCCAGGTTTACCTCGAAGTGTTGTCCTTGATTTGCTCTTCAAACGACTCTTTCTCAACCAAGCGTGTCATGTCAGGAGGAAGCTCCAGGTCGATGGCCTTGAGCAGCCCTTGGTCCCGTTTGATGCAATCGTTGATCAAGTCGATGTAGCGCTGAGACGTTTTCATTTTCACCCACACCCAATTGAGGCATTCCGCGCTGACAGGATGTGGAGAGATGTATTGGCCGTGATTGAAGTAGCCGCCGCGTCGGTGGACCACAGACAAGTCCGTGAGTTCGCAGTAGCAGCGCTCGATTTCATGGTTGATCCTTGAGATGTCTGCTTCCACCTCTTTGTACATGTCGTGGATGCTGTATTTGGATTGGAGTTCAACCACGAGTGAATCGCTTTCGATGAGGCGCATCAAACCTGCACTCTTGAGCATCTCGTATTCTTCCGTGTTGTCGAGGAACGTGGAATTGACAATGGATTGGTACCTCAAGTGCCAGGCCAAGGAGTCCTGCGCATGTTTGAAATAGTGGGCGTGCTTGGACAGCATCTTCTTGCACGAACGGATGACCGTCTTGTGCAGGTGCTTGTTCCATTCTGCGTCTTTCACATCCGAATGGATGTTGGCCCGAATCCGGAGCAGCGACCGGTTCTTCAATTCAACATCGTTGGCGTGCTGCCGCAAGTCGTCGACATAGAACGAGAGCCCGATTCCGAGGACGACCACCACGAATTCGATGGAGTATTTGACAACAAGCTTGTTCATGGGACAGATCCGATTTCAAGGTGTGTTCAGGCACAAAGGCTTGAATTCCGGAAGGTAGCCAAACCCTCAAACTTCAGCCAGGGGAACCAACCGCCCGTGCTCGTCGTCCCAAACCTTCAAGGCAAGGCACCGCCGCACTTCCTTCCAAGTCAAGTTGCTGCTCAGCGGATTCTGCAATTCCGCAATGGCCGCCTTGGCTTCCGGCAACCTGTAGAATGGAATTCGGGCGTTGAGGTGGTGAATGTGGTGGTAGCCAATGTTGGCGGTCACCCAATGCATCAAAGGATTCAAATCCAGGAAGCTTGACGACTTCAAAGCAGACGATTCGTAGGCCCACTCTCCGTCGCTGACGTACTGGACAGACGGGAAATTGTGCTGCACGTAAAAGAGGTACGCACCAAATCCAAACGCCAACGTGTTGGGCAGCACAACGGCCAGCAGCGCCACCTCCCACCCTGCAAACACGCACATCGCGGACAAGTACAAGGCGTGCAGAAGCACCGCGAGCCAAGAGTCCCAGTGCTTCTTGGGGCTGGCCAAGCCGGGTTGGATGCACATCCCGTGCAAGAAAGTGAACCAATACCCCAGGGCGATGACGGCGGGATGTCGCTGGAACAGGTAGCTTTTGCGTTCCGCTTCAGACGCCGCTTCGAACCTCGTTTTGGTGAACACGGGGTACGTCCCAATGCTGGGCTTCGAAATCCTGCCGTTGTGGCGGTGGTGGTACTCGTGGGTGCGCCTCCACACCGTCACCGGAGCCAAACAAAACACCCCATACACCCCAAACAGCACCTTGGCCAAGCGGCTCGACTTCAAAATGGCGCCGTGCACGTGATCGTGGTAGATCACGAACGTGCGCGACATCAGCGCAGCCACGCCCAGGCTGCTCACAACTTTCATCCACCAAGACGGCAGCACGACCACACCCACGATGCAGGCCACGAGCAGCAGCCAAGCCGACGCCACAAGTCGCCAGCTCTTGACTACGTCCTCCTTGGCGAAGGGCACCGTCTTCTGGAGCAGTTCAGAAGGTGCATGCTTCATGACTGGGCCAATTCAGGGTTGATCGGGTTGCCGTTGTTGTACAGCAACTTGAAATGAGAATACATGGCCGAGAACATGTGCTTCTCAGAACGGTATTCCACCCCATGCTTGGCCGCCACCCGGATGAGAATTTTGGTCAACGCAGGGTAGTGGATGTGGCAAATGTGTTGAAACAGGTGATGGATGACGTGATGGTTGAAGCCCCCAAACAAATGGGTCACCAACGTACTCTCTGTCGCAAAGTCCCCAGCCGTCAACATGTGGTGGTGGGACCAGGAGTGCGGCATGACCCCATCGGCGTCCGGCTCGGGAAAATTGGCGTGTTCCCCCACGTGGGTGGACAACAGCACCATCGTGATGGTGAGGCTCGCGAAGACGGTCAACAAGACGAACGCCCCAAACACCTGCCCCCACGAAAAGCCCAGCGCCAACTTGGGCACCACCACGATGTAGCCCAAGTAGCCCAGCTTGAAGAGCACCATCTTCACAATCTCCCTCACCGGATACTGGCGGTTGTCAAACCCTCCGAGCCTCGGGGAGAAAATGTCTTTGAAGTCGCGGTACACCACCCAGCGGAAGATGTAAATCATGTACACCACGGGCATGTAAAGCCATTGCACCTTGTGGATGCTTCGGTGCTTGTCCTTGGGGAAAATCTTCACCACATCGGACTGCTGGATGTCGGAATCGTGATCCATGATGTTGGGAAACAGGTGGTGCGCTCCGACGTGGCGGTTTTTCCAGTTGAACGAGTTCGTGCCCAACAAATCGAAGACGTGCAAGAAGACCTTATTCCATTTGCGCGATTTGAAAAGGGCAAAATGGGCGGCGTCGTGCCCCACATTCAAGCCCAAGAACACGCCCCACACCCCAATCATCGCATACCAAACCAACAGCATCTCCACGCTCGGAGACGCACTCAGCATGCACGCGTACAAGCCAAAGTACACGGCAAACATGACCGCCACCTTGACGTGCATTTGCCGGTTGCCAAAGTGGGTGTGGCCTGCGTTTTTGAAATGCGCGGACACTTCTTTTCGCAGATCCGCATAGAATTCGTCCCGTTCCGGGGGGAACGTGATTCGGGCAAAGGCGTCAGACATCGTCGTGGTGTTTGATGAAGAAGTAGATGTCAAGGTCGGCATAAGGATGTCTTCTCACGGCATATTCGGCATAACCGGCATATTGATACAACCGCCTGACCCTGGGCTGCGTGGTCTCCAAACAAATGGGCAACCGCCGGGACTTGGCCAGCTGTTGCATCCCTTCATGAATGTCGAAGATGGCCTTCGTTCCTTTTGCAAGCCGGTCTGTCCCGACCAGGAAACCCACCATGGCCTCCTTGGGCCTGGTGGCGGCGATCATCTTCCGGTATTTCAAAAAGCGCCAGACGCTCCTGAGCCCTGCATGACGCACCACCAATTGGGCCTTGCGACGGGCGTTGGACCAGCTCCACCTGTGGTCGTTGATGTCGTAAAACACCACCGCCCCTTGGCCATCCTCCGCAAGGAACACACCATCCTTGTCCACCCCTTCGAAGAACAACACCTCCAAAGCCAACACCTTTCCTGCTTCACTCTTGTTGCGGAGCACCCAGTGGACCCCCAAGGAGTCTTTCAGCGCCCCCACCAAGATTTCGCGGGCGCGTTCAATGTCTGCTGGACGATGTGCTTGGACCATGGCACCGGAAAAGTGGGACAAAAGATTGAATTGCGCAGGTTGCAGTTCATGAAGACAATTCCATCGGATAGGGACGCCTCACGAGTCAGGTTGGTTCTTTGAAGACCTCCTGGCAACCAAGCTCCACAACCAAATCAGGCCGAAGGTGACCGCCGTGAAGAACAAGACGTTGACCCACGTCATGGGGACGTCGTACAAGAGCGCGAGGCATGTGAAGGCGGAACAGAAAAATGCGATTTCCGCGGCGTAGGTCTTCATAAGTCGCAACTTAAATGTGTCATCCAATTTTCCCTGTGATTGCCGCAAGGATTGTGTAGGCCGCAGCGATGGCCAGAACAGGGAGGCTGAGGCGCCACCACGGTTGGCTGGAACTGGGAGGGCTCGCTGCACGCTCTTGGCGTTTAGTCGATCGCTTTTGCTTGGCATCCGGACTGGCCCACGCATCCACCATGGCTCTGAGCTTCGGAAACGCCTCCAGAAGGGCCAGCGAACACAACCAAACCAACCCCATCCCGAGCAAGGCGAACGGCCAAACACCCCAACCAAATGCCATGGCAAAGGCTGGCATGCTACCAATGCCAAGTGTGATGGCGAGCAAACCCATGTATACTCGCCCAACAGCACTCCTGCGCTCTCCTTCGGGTGGGAGGTGATCCTGGCGCACTTCTCGTCTCGCTTCTCTTGCTGGACGGCTTGGTTTCAAATCGGACCATGAAGGCACCCACGCCCGAAGTTTTGGGAACGTCTCAAGGAGGGTCCTCCAGGCCACCTCAAGCAGGACAACTCCGAGCAGAAACAAGGGCACACTCCCTTCCTGTAGCATGTAACTCGTGCCGAAATGCCTGATGCCGTCCCACCAAGCCAAGCCCCATTGAACAAAGAGGATGCCGTAGGCTGCGAGCGCCGCGGCGACCACGCCCAACAACATTCGCCACACGACTCTGCCCTTTCCGCCAGAATTTTTCGGGGCGTCTTCGACTCCTTCCTCTGGGACAACGTGATTCACTTGTGGCGATTCGCATGAAGACGACCTGAAGTCCAACATCTGAAGGTTGAGCTCCGCAGCTCCCATGTCTCCAGGCACATACGCCACCAAAGAAGGCAGCGGCGTGGGTGGGACTTGTGGCACAAAGCCAACCGCAACTGCACAAGCATCCTCAGCCGGCTCTGCATCGACGTTCACGCATGCCTCCGGCACCTCCGACGACATCGCAGCTGCCCGGTGCCCAACACGTTGCGTCGCCCGTTCCACATGCCAACCAGGCAGGTGGCTTCGTTTCTGAACGGTGCACCCTTGGAACAACAACCCAAGGGCAAGACAAAGGATGGCGCATCTCGAGGTCATGTTGCAAGTAACGGAACTCAAGGCACTGCACGTCTCATCCCCCGAACGAAAACTCCAGATCGAAGGTGGCAATTTCCACCAGTGCCGCAGCCATCGCAATTGCCAGGCCGAGGCCAATAAGCGCCTTGGCATTCAACCTCGCTTTCCCCATGCTCTGCCTTCTCCGGTTGATCAAAAACTTGCCGATGAAAAAAGCCACCAACCACGCGCCACCTAGGACACCGAAGAGCATGAAGGGACCAGCCGTGTCAGGGTCGGCATTGCGAAAAACAAACCAACCAATGGCGCCCACAAGCCAATACAACCCGGAATACAACAAGCCTCGGACGTCCCTTTCATCGTGCTCAACATCCCGCGTGGATTCTGCTTTCTCAGGGGTCATTGCCTTGGTCCTTGCTCGAGGCATTTGAAACGCCTTGATGGCATGTCTGAATGGCAGATGCGCCTCCAAGGAGGACAGTGGCGTGGGCGGGACTTGTGGCACTGGGGCAACTGCACCCCCCTGCTCAGCAAGCTCTGCCTCGACGTTCACAAAGGCATCCAGCTCCTCCGGCACCTCCGACGACGCGGTGGCCGCGTGGTGCCCAACACGTTGCGTCGACCGTTCCACGTGCCAACCAGGCAGGTGGCTTCGTTTCTGAACGGTGCACCCTTGGAACAACAACCCAAGGGCAAGGCAAAGAATGGCGATTCTAAAGGTCATGTTGCAAGTAAGAGAAATGTTTGCAAACACTGCCCTGCCATGTCCTTGCGAGAACATTCGGACCTCACTTGGTCAAATACTTGCGCAGCCCAAAACCCAAGATGAATCTGCTGTAAAAACTTCGTTCCTCCGAGTCGTGCAGGAGGTAGTCAGGCCCTTGGTGGGTGGGCGGTCACAGGCAGCTTGGGTCTCCAAAAAGAAGGGGTCATCCAATGATTTGAGCGCATCCAACCCCGTGTCTCCTATTTTCGAAGAACATGAGATGTCTTCAACACGTTGCGGCCGCTTGGGTCATGCTGGGATCTGCGATTCTCGCTGACGCCCAGGTGGCGCCCATTGTCTTGGACGGCAACTTCGAGGATTGGACGGACACCCCAGGCCTGGTAGACCTCCCAAATGGAGACGCACCCGACGTCGACCTCGTGGAAATGAAAGTCCTCAGCGATGCCAACTTCCTCTACGTCTACGTGAGATTGGAGTCGGACCTCGACCTGACGGATGTCTTGTACCCCCACAACCTGTTCCTCCAAGTTGACGTCGACATGGATGCCTCCACCGGTTATCCGGTCCGCGAGGGGTTTGGGTCGGAGCTCGGCATTGATTTTAACGGCCTGTTTGCGTACACCAATTTTGGCCCAGCCGACCAGGTCAACTTTTCTGAAATCGGACTGATTCCCGCCCCCACCGTGACCAGCAACCAATTCGAATTGGCACTTCGACGCGATGCGGTCCTCGAAGGCGGCAACCTGCTCTTTCCTCAAGACTCCATCCGGCTGTTGTTCCGAGATGCCCAGTTCGACGACGATTTGCCCAATGTAGGGCTCGAATTCGTTCACGACTTCAACGAAGCGAGCACATCTGCGGTGGAGCCGTTGGGCTTGGCCAAAGCCGACCCAACGAGCCTTCGTGTCTGTGCCTACAACGTGCTGGGCAACGGCCTCATCCACCCCAACCGGCAAGCCCACTTTGAGCGCATCCTGCCAGCCGTAGATGCCGACGTCTACTTGTTCAGCGAGTGCGGAGGGACAGGCGCCAACGAGGTCAAATCCCTCCTTGACACATGGCTTCCTTTGGATGGCGACCAAGGTTGGCACACCTCCAAGGATGGCGATTTGATCACCGCTTCCTTGTGGCCGCATGTGCAAACTTGGACGGAGTTGCCCAAGCAGTTCCCCGTCCTGATCGACGTGCCCGACGCCCTGGGCGGGGACGTTCTGTTCATCAACAGCCATTTGAGCTGCTGTGGCAACGACGCGGCGCGCCAAGATCAAGTTGATGAGATGATGGCGTGGATTGTCCAGAACGAAGGCAACTTGACCTTCAACACCCCGATCGTGTACGCAGGGGATTTGAATTTGGTGGGCTACGCGCAGCAATTGGAAACGCTGCTTGAAGGCGACATCGTTCAAACCCAAACCTATGGCCAAGGCGGCATGCCCGATTGGGACGGAACCCCATGGGCCGATGCCTTGCCAAGGCTCACGCATCAACCCTTCACCTACACATGGCGGGACGACGGAGACGGCAATTTCCCGCCTGGCCGGTTGGACTTCGTGTTGTACAGCGATGCTGTGATTGACCAAGAACACGCCTTCGTGCTCGAGACGGAAACGCTGCCCGAGGAGGTGCTGGCGGAATTTGGCCTGTTGCAGGGCGACACACATGCCGCGTCAGACCACCTGCCCGTGGTCATGGATTTTTCTGTGCCGCAACCCGAGTCTCAAGACAGTGACCTCGATGGCCTTGACGATGCAGAGGAATCCCAACTCGGCACAGACCCATTCGATGCAGACACGGACGACGACGGGTTGACCGACGGTTTTGAGGCGCTGGTGTCGGGCACCGACCCCTTGTTGCAGGACACCAACGGCAACGGATGTCCAGATGGCGAAGAAGCCTTTCAATTGTGCGCCTCCTGTCCTTCCGACCTGAACAACGACGGGGTCGTTTCGGTCGCAGACGTGCTCCACTTGCTGGGCAACTTCGGGCAGGATTGTCCTTGAGTGCCCTACCCTTTCCAAGTGCCGCCGTAGCGGTAAAAGGGATTTCCATCCCTCACCTCGAGGACGCACTTCTCACAGAGAAAACACCACGTCTTTCCAGGTTTGTACTGGACGCGGAACATGACGGATTGCTCGCCACTGCAATGTGCGCAGGTTTTGGTTTTGCTCATGGTTCACCTTCCGGTTGGCTGCCGTCGGCACGTCGGATCGCGAGGCGGCAAAATGTCTTGCCAGACGTGGCCTGGGACTCCAACACCTCAAGACGACCGCCCACAGCCTTCATCAAGGATCGGTCGTAATTCATCAACGCGTGGCAGGCATGGCCGTCTCCTGTTCCCCTGAGCGGGCAATTCAGATGAATTTCGGCGTAAGCCGCCTCTTCTGTAACCTCCGTGATGCGAAAGAGCTCTTGGTCGTTGGGAGGCATCATGGCTTTCCATGTTTCACCCAGCGCGGCCAACGACGCTTGGGAACGATGGCCGTTGACGCGAACGTTCAACCACGCCAGCGCCCGGGTCAATGGCTTGGCGAGCAGTCCCAGAACCTGATGACGTGAAATCGCCGCAAGCAACGACAAGATCCTCTCAAACGTGTTCAAGGAATTCAACCAAGTGATCATTGAACCAAGTTAACCATGGTTCAGGAATGGTCTGACGAAACAACTTGGTTCAGGAGGTGTACATTGTTGACGCACAATTGCCTGCCATGACGAACGCCACAAGACGAACGCCCTTTCACAGCCCCATGCGGACAGCACGTGTGACGACAACGTTGTTGGTCAGCTTGGTGTTGGGCACCAATTCTGTGGCCAGCCAAACCACATCCGCTTCAGATTCAACGAACGTGGTGACGTCCGATTGGGCGTTCAGACTGACCGAATCAAAAGACGACACCGTGGTGACCCGCCATTTCGTGGCGCCTTCCGCTTTTCAGCTCGAAAAAGGCGAAGGTCAAGTCCAATCCAACTTGATTTTGAATGTGGCAAGCTTTGGATTGTCGGATCACGTCTCTGCGTCTTGCATTGTGGGAGGACCGTTCGTTTTGGGGGCAGGCCTGGGCGTCAAAACAAGCCATCCCATCGGCGGCAAGGTGAGATGGAGTCTAGGGGGGGGAGTCGCGACAGAGACTGGCGGGGAAATCATGTCCAGCTCCATGAAGCCCCTCGCCATGGGATTCACAACCCTGAGTTTCGGCGACCCTGACAAGAATGTGTCGTTGAGCGTGGGCCTGACCAATCGCGCGTTCCCTGGAGGGAGTCCATTTTACGTGTACAGCGATGAAGAGCGGGAAGTGGCCCAAGCGCTCATCGATGCTGGTTCGTCAACGGCCCTCACTTCATACGTCTACCCGAATACCAGGTATTATCGCGCATCGACGCGTTTTCTGACACTGAGTTTGTGCGCCATGTGGCCGTTGGCATCCAGGGTCATTTTGATTTCTGAGAACCACTTTTTTTCAGACAAATATTTTTCCGAATTGGAACAAGAGACCTACAACAGCTCCGGCCCCAACCAAGGCTATTCTGTCTCGGTCAATTACTACATGAGGCACATCTACGAACGCGGAACGGCATGGAACGGAAAAGGAGTCAATCAATTTGTGATTGGCTCCTTGGGGTTCCGCACATGGAGTGCCCGCCGTCCCATCACGTTCGATGCAGGCCTGATTGTGGCTCCTGAGGGTGGACTCGTGCTGACACCGTGGTTCTCCGTTTCAAAGGGGTTCCGGTCAGTTGCACACGACTCCAAACAAGGAAAGCATCATCAACAAATCTGACGTGTTCGCCGCGCCGTCGCCGTTGAGGTCGGCCACGCCGCAATTGACTGCACAACCGAAGGAACTCAAGTAGGCCAGCACGTCCGAGACGCCCACCGTCAAATCGCCGTTGATGTCCCCTGGACATCCAAAGAGTTCCTCGTAAGACATCAGACAACCAGACCCGACATGAATCGCCACCACCCCGTAGTTGCCGTCCACCTCGACCTCCAGCACATTGTCTTCCGCGCCAGGCACGACCGCACCATTGAACGTCCAGGCTTGAACCATCCACTCGTCTCCCACTTCCAACTGCGCGGAGCCTGCTTCTGTCGATGACGCCCAAGACAAGGTCGGCACCACCGCCTCGTCAACCTGAAGCAATTCCACCACGTCGCACCCCAACGCATCCTCTTCGTGATGCCAATGGTCTCCTGGGGTGTCGATGAGTTCTCCCATCCATTCGAGGCCCTCTCCGGGGCAGAGTGTCGCAGCCGACGAATCCACGCCGCAGTGGTCGTCGACCCAAACCCATTGTCCCTCCACCCCAAACGCCGACTCCGTCGAGAGCGCCGTCGGATTCAAGTCTTGGGCGCCCATGGCCACAGACGTCCATGCACCTTCGCTGTGGACGCCCCGCGATTGCAACGCCACCCCTGCGAGTTGCGCCGGCACATCCCATGGCGAACTGCCGGGCAGGGCATGCATCGACCACGTTCCCGACCACGACGAGCCTGGGTCAGCTTGCGTTGTGGACGCGTAGGCGTCCACAATCCACCAACCACCTTCAGATGCCCACGAATCAGGCGAGGATGGTGGTGGGACGCTCGTCAATTGATGCACACGCAACTGGGTCCCCGCTGCGGCATTGGTCGTCGCGACGTCCAAGGACCCAAATGGAAGGATCACTTCACCCGAAGACGGCATGTTGATGGTCGCCAACTCGCCGCCCCCCACCGGCGCCCCGGAATCCACCAACCCAGCGCCACCACTGAACACGCCGTGGTTGCTGTAAGGCCTCTTGTTCACCAGGAAAGGCGCGGCCTCATTGAACTGGAAATACCCCAAGAAATCGGGGTCCTCTTGGGTTTGGGCGAGCGTCAAGTTGAGGTGGCGTTGCGCCCGAACTTCATCCAGGCTGAGCGCCCGGTTCCACAGCTTGACCTCGTCCACCAACCCATTCATGTTGCGGCTGGACCAAGCACGGTAACTGCCCAACCACATCGCGCCCATATCCACAGGCTGGGTGGTCGTGTTGTGTACAGCCTCTACACCGTTCAAGATGACTTTCACCGACGTGGGGCTGACGACCAAGGCCACGTGAGACCACTCGTTTGCGGGAACGGTCAGCCCACTGCCCCACCACCAAGCCCCACCTGGCCAGTGGTACGCCAATTCATTGTTGGGGCGAAAATTCAAACCAGCCGCATTGGACACACCTCCCAAGACGATGCCCGTGTAGTCAGGCTGAATGCCATACGGCTTCACCCAAGCCATGGCCGTAAACGTGTTGGTTTCCACCTGCAGGTCGTGCGTCAGACCAAACTGGGGGCTTCCGCCGCACATGAGCGCCTGTCCCACCTCTTCGTCTGGAACACATTGATTTTGGGTGTCCACGGTGACCATGGCCGGAACCGTCTTGGTGTCGGAGCTGCCGTCGCTTTGGGTCACCGTCAAGGTCACATCCACAGGTCCCCCCACCCCAAACACCGCCTCGACGCGACGGTCGGTCGACGACGAAAGAAATTCGGGCTGAGGGTCAAAAGACCACGACCATGCCGCCCCGACATGGTTGAGCACGCTGTGGCAGTCAAACACCACCGTGTCCAAGGCACAGAACACCTCCGACGAGGAGGTCATGGGCTGGGCGAGTGGTGCCAAGTCAAAGGGGATCGCCGCTTGCCAAATGCCCTTCCCTTTGTCTGCGACCCGCACCGTGCCACTGGCATAATGCGTCGCCCCTTCCAACGGAGCCCAAAATGCAGGGATGCCTGCACTGGCGTTCGTCCAAGACCCTGATTCATTGTCAAACCAATACACGCCCTCGTTGGTGAACAACGCCACGCCACGCCCCCCCAACGCCAACAACTCGCGGTTGGATTCACCCGTCCACATCGCGTCGGTGAGGTTGGTCCAACTCGTCCCCCCCGAAGTCGAGCGGTACACCGAGGTGCCACCCGCCTGCATCGCATAGATGTCGTTGGCGTCCATGGGGTTGACGGCGATTTCCATGCTTTGCCAATTCAAGGGCAAGCCTGAAGTGAGCTGCCCCCACGATCCTCCGTCGTTGGTCGACCGGAACAACTTGCACGTGTTGCTTGACCTGGCGACGACATACCACCGGCCGGGGTCGTTGAGACCCTGTTCGATTTCATACACCGTCCATCCTGCCCCAAACTCAAACCAAGGCTCCCACGCGTTTCCACCGTCTTCTGTCTTGTGCAACGCCGACCCATTTCCCAACACCATACGATCCCCGTAGCGCGGATCCACCACCACTTCGCTGTTTCGAAAGTCCACGTAACTCTCGTTGGGATACAGCCCCAAATTCGCCTGCGTCGACGTCGCACCTCCCAAGCCTGCCGGCACCACCACATCCGTGATGTCGCTGAATCTGGCTTGACGTCCTTCGCCATTCAATGGATGCACGTAGCCCGTCGGCGATTCCGCACCGCCCAACCTCATGTGATGTCCTCCCCCATAGGTGGAGAGGTAGCCGGTGTTTCCGTTGTGGTATCGTCCGCCCACTTGAAGGTCGTTGTTCCAACCGTGGCCAAACCCCCAAAACGTCGAGTTGTAAATGCCCGATTTCCGGGATTCGTGGGTCGCCAATTCGTCCGAGCTGTAATTCAGTCCTCCATCTGTGGCCACCCAAATGTGGTCGCCCATCACGTTCAAATCCTGAATGTCCGGGTGGATCCAACCGATGTCGTAGGTGCTCGCGCTGTAGGCACCAATGCGTTGCCAAGATGCCCCTCCATCGTAGGTGGCGCTCAAGGCCGTCACCCCCACCCATGCCGTGTTGGGATCGTTGTGAGACACCGCCAAATCAAAATCGTAGAACCCTTGGTAGATGCCAGAGCCATTCAAATTGCCGTTGGCCACACTCGGATGCATGGTCGCGTCGTAGGGCGCGCCATCTTGGCCGTTGAGGTTGGCCCAAGAATCGCCTCGGTCCAAACTTTGGTACATCCCGATCCATCCCGTGTCCTCCGCCTTGCCCCGGCCAATCAAGGCCACGTACACGCGATCTGGGTCGGCAGGCGTCACCCCCAACCTTCCGCCATCGGCGCTCGCATTGCCTGGATCGGCGGGGATGAAATACCCGTTGTCCTTGAGCGTCCAGGTGGCGCCACCGTCGTCGGAGCGGTGCATTTCACAACGGTTCAGCCCCGAAGCGTAGCGCAGCGCATACAGGACCGCAGGACTCGTGGGATGAAAGGCCACATCCCATGTGGTGCCTGTGAACAGCTGAGACCACGTGGACCCGCCGTCCAACGAGCGGTGGAGTCCGTTCCACGCTGAAACGAACATCACATCCGGGTTGGTGGGGTGAACTGCGATTTGCGTCGCGTGTTCCCCGAGGCTGTGCAACAACGACCAGGTGATACCCCCATCCGTCGTGCCATACAAGGACGCATTGGCTTCGAAGTAAATCCGGCTTGGGTCGGAAGGTGCGATTTTCACCGCGCGCACGGTCCGAATTCCCGGGACACCCTCCGTGATGGGGTGCCACGTCAATCCGCGATTCACCGTCTTGAACAGGTCCCCCGCTTCGATGCCCGCCACGCAGATGTCAGGGTTGACTGCGCTTTGGTCAAAGCAGTACACGTTGCACTGCCAGGACACCGGAAATCCGCCTTCGCTGGCCTTGTTGTAAGTGTCCATGGGGCCGATGGCCTGCCAAATCGCCTCGGTGTCCAACTTGGCCTCGGGCGTTTTCTTGGCCCACTGATCGCGTGCCCAGACATGTGCCGGTTGAATTTGGCCATCTGCATCCACAAGGTGCTCGACATGCATCAACCAATGCTTGAAGTTGCGCTCGTGGATGGTCTTTTCGTATTCGCGATGCCGCCAAAACGCTTCTCGGGCCTCGACGATCCCGAAGAAATCGGCGTCCCCAGCGTACATGCGCAGGGCCCATGCCGGAGCCGGTTCTTTTTCTGTCGGGACACGTTTGAACAAGCTCTCACGCGCCACCTCCGTCACAACGCGAAGCCCTTCGGATGGGTCCAATTGGGCTTGCACCGCGGAGATGTTCAAGCAAAGAACCAGGGCTGCAAATGCGCCTGCACAGGTGAAACATGGGGTGGCTTTCATGGTCTTCCTTTCAAGACCAAGAAGTTACAATGGATTGACCCTCCACCTTCAGCCCAAAGGTCAAGCCCCGGCATGTCCCATTTTGTCCTTTCGTTTTTCGGTGCGAACTTGGACATATGCGTTTCTGCCCCCTTTGCTTCTTGCTCATTTTCAGCACAAATGCCTCAATGGCTCAGACGGACATCCCTGGATGCACCTACACGTGGGCATGCAATTTCAACCCTGAAGCGTCCGTCGATGACGGTTCATGCCTTCTGCCACCCATGGGGTGTCCTTGGCCCAACAACCCAAATGTGGGCTGCACCTATCCTGACGCCGACAACTACAATGTTGAAGCGGTTTGGGACGACGGGAGCTGTGTTTATCAGGGTGCAGGCTTTTGTCCGACCGACGTCAACAACAACGGCACGACGGAGGTTCAGGACATTCTGCTTCTGCTGGGTGCCTTCGGTTCAGAATGCGCCACTCCTCAATCCAACATGCTTTTGATTGGCAACAGCTTCTTCAGGCCCTATGCGGAGAACTTGGATGTTGTCGCCGTCGATGCTGGGCACTTGGACCACAACAGCACAACAGTCTTTCGGGGCGGTGACAACGGACTTGCGAGCAGTTTTTGGGACGACTCCACCTCACAAGAAACCATGAGCATCAAAGCGGTCCTGGATGCAGGTGGTGTTGAATTTTTTGCCATGACAGCCGGCCCCGACACCCTTCACCCCACGCGGGGATACAAGGAATGGATCCACTATGCTCTGCAGAACAATCCCGACGTCGAGATTGGCATTTCGCTGCCCATGATTGATTTCCCGGCAGATTGGGACACCACCGCACAGGCACTTGGATTCAATGACATTCAGGACCTCTACCCATTCGTGATCGACTCTCTTTGGCACACGAATGTGATTGACAGCTTGCGCCTCGAGTTTCCCGACGTGAACATTTTTTCAATCCCCACGGGTTGGGCAGGCATCAAGCTGGCCCAGATGCAACAGGATGATTTGTTGAACGACGACATCGACCTGTTCGGTGAAAAACCCACATCCATTTTCACCGACGCCAAGGGGCACCAGGGCCAAATCGTCATTGAGGCTGGCACCCTGGTTTGGTTGGCGAGCATCTACGGCGATGATCTTAACTTGAACACTTACGACACTGGCTTTTCAACAGACCTGCACGGTGTCGCCATGGAAATCATGGACGATCACCCGGAGGCCTACCAACGATAAGGCCAGAAGCCGAACCATTCTGCCTTTCCCCGATTCAATGTCCAGGGTCATCCTGGGCCGGTGTAATTCCATGAAAAGGACCACCCACTTCCCTGAACTGCATCCACCGCTGCCGAGAAGGCAAGAAATGAGGTGAGGCCAATGGTGGCCAGCACAGAGAACAGCATCAACAGGATGTAGCCAAATGTTTTGCCCTTCCTTTTTTTCTTTTGGGCCTCCTCCATTCGAGAAAGTCTGACGAGCTGGCCGAGGGAGAATATGAACGGCGCCAGTCCAATGAGGACACCGGCAATGGGAGAAGGAAGCACCATCAAGCCAAAACCCAGGGCAATCAAGGCAGCAACCAACCATTCGTCGGGCTCATCCTCGGTCGTCTCACTTTCTGCATTCTGATCCAGATCAACGGAAGAAAGCATCAAAGTCGAAGGCCGATTGACTTCGTCAACCTCCGAAGCAACAAGCGTGGTCATGGCTTCGACATCACGTTTTGGCCAGGAAGTTTGAGCTGAAACTTGAAGTGTCCTGGAGAGGTCAACCTCCGGCTGGAGACATGACCCACGGGGGGGCAAGTTGAGCAAGCGATCACGATCCTTGAGGAATGTCTCCGCATTTGAAATGGGACCTTGATGAATTGCGGTCTTCTCGTGCTCCCAATGCCAGCCAGGCAGGGTGGTTCGTTTTTGAAGTGAACAGCTTGAGAGACCCAAATAAAGTAGGCCGACCACAAGCCATTGAACTGTGACAGTGTAGCTCGCGTGCATTCTTTCCATGGGATCAAATTAGAAACAAGGTGGTCAAGCGCTGTAAGACATGAAGATGCCATGACATCTGCCACGCCCCCAACTTCCCGAACGTCAAGTCCACCTTACACGTGGCCCCAGCAGGACAAAAGCCGCACAGCCTCAACCCCAGTTTGGTGAATTGGAGGGTGGTCAGAGCCCAGGATGACTTCGGGATTTTGCGCAAAAAGAAATCCGCACCGGACAGGTCTCATGCGTTGCCGCGTGATCGCTGTGTCTCCGATGCGGATCCTCCAGGCTCCTTCACGGGTGTTGGAAGAAGCGCTCCGTCGCTTGCGCTCCGGAACCAGCTTCGCTTTCGCTCCGCTGCTGGACCTCAGGGGGATTCCATCACCACCCTTCCCTCCGCCTAACGTCGGAAAGTCGGCTCGAGTTGTTCAGTGTCACCTCACGGAACTGCATGAATGCAGTTGCGCTCCTGATTTCCCCTTTCGGGGAGGCCAGCGCCAAGGTTGCCCTTGACTGGTGGACTGCTCGTGGTCCTCGAAGGGACCGCGGTGAATCCTCGCCCTTTGGTTTGTCGATGCTGCTCCGAAGAACAGCATCTGTTGGCCTCCATCCATTCACCTCCCTAGGGAGGCTGATTTCAGGGTGCCGACGCCAAGCCTTCGCTTGTCCGTCGCAAGGGGCTCCGAAGGGAACCATCAATCCACTTCAACTTGCGTTGTCGTTTCTCAACTCGTCTCGGTGCATCGTTCTCAACTTGATGACTCAACTGAATCGGTCAGGCGTCGGACGGTGCTCTTTGACTTCCTTGTTGACTCAAAGGAGGGGCACATAGACTGAATTCCAAAAAATCCATGTCTCACGAAATCAACATGCTATCCACCATCGTTGTCCACAATTGTCCACAACATCGGGACCTGGCCAAGCCAGCAACTCCGAACGACCTCAACCCTGATAAGGTCCGTCAAATGTTCCCATCAATTGCATTCATTGCCAAAGGCAGCAATCATCTGAAGGACGTCCGCGACATTGACGAAACCATCGCCATCAATGTCTCCAAAACAGGACGACGTGCATCCAAATTCTCCGAGCACAAGCAGCACATCAGAAATACCAACCACGCCATCTAAGTTTAGATCCTCGGAGCAAGAGTCTGATGTTGAATTGCTTCCATTCAAGACTTTAATCATGCCGACCTCAGTGTCACCTCCGGCATCGGTGTCGTTAAAAATCACGTACCCTCCTTCAATCAGCGCGCCGTACTCGGTTGCTGAGTTGACTCCGGCGTGATCGAAAACATCACTTGCCACAATGTCACCATTGAAGTCGACGTGCAACACCCAGCCAACCCAAACATCTGAAGGTGGAAAAGGGGGCAACGTTGCGCTGTATCCACTCTCATCCCCACTTCCTCCAAACATGTAAATGCCGTCAGTCCCCACCTCCACCCCGTAGAGCTCGTTGCGAATGTGATTAAGGCTGTATCCACGAGGGTTCGCGTAGTCTTTTCTCCACTCAATGGCCCCTTCAACATCCAATGAAATGCACGTGTAGTCATAAGGAAATCCCGCACCTTGTCTAGGGCTGTGGCCTCCATAATAGATCTGCCCGTCCGCACCAGAGGCCAAGTCATAAGGAATGACGCTTTCGGTGTTTGGCAGGACTGTCGTTGAAATGACTGTTCCGTCAAGCAAGCGCTTTGTGAGCGAGAGTCCTTCATCGTACATGACACCCCCAGAATACAAGTCTCCGTCAGGTCCTTGAATTGTGGCCAGCGCATACTCCGAAGCGTTGTTGACCGAAGACCAAACGACATCCCCATTCAAAGGGTCAACCTTCATCACAACAGAACTTCCCGCATACACCACAAAAATGGTGTCGGACTCATCGCCTTGCACGAACCCCGAGGCGTAAACAAAACCATCTGAACCCACCATCACAGATCGGAGGCCGTCGTATTGTCCCCCACCACCCGGGTATGAATAAACTTGGTCCCACATCACCTCTCCTGTCAAACCATGAAGTCTCGTCAACCAGCGCTCCTGACTGTTTTGTGCTCCACCTGACACGATGTAGTCTGGATGCCCGTCACCTGGAATCTCACAAATTCCAAATCCGACTCGGTTGTTGATTGTGACCGTCCAAGCGAGAACTCCGTTCTCCCCATTGACCTTGGTCACACGTGCCAAATCCTCTGGCATGGAAACGGCCACACAGTCTCCAGCAGAATCCACAATGCCACGATTCACTTTCCCCGCAGGTCCTTGAGTAAACACCTGACTCCACACAACGTCGTCATTGTACCCAGAGGCTGTGGGTACAATTTGAGCGCCGACCACGCAGGTTGACATCACGAATGCGATTGCCATCAAATTCCTCATGCTTTGGAAGGTACTCAAGATGCATAAATCGTTCACGCGGCAACGCCTGCAAATCTTGTGGCCCCAGCAGGACAAAAGCCGCACAGCCTCAACCCCAGTTTGGTGAATTGGAGGGTGGTCAGAGCCCAGGATGACTTCGGGATTTTGCGCAAAAAGAAATCCGCACCGGACAGGTCTCATGCGTTGCCGCGTGATCGCTGTGTCTCCGATGCGGATCCTCCAGGCTCCTTCACGGGTGTTGGAAGAAGCGCTCCGTCGCTTGCGCTCCGGAACCAGCTTCGCTTTCGCTCCGCTGCTGGACCTCAGGGGGATTCCATCACCACCCTTCCCTCCGCCTAACGTCGGAAAGTCGGCTCGAGTTGTTCAGTGTCACCTCACGGAACTGCATGAATGCAGTTGCGCTCCTGATTTCCCCTTTCGGGGAGGCCAGCGCCAAGGTTGCCCTTGACTGGTGGACTGCTCGTGGTCCTCGAAGGGACCGCGGTGAATCCTCGCCCTTTGGTTTGTCGATGCTGCTCCGAAGAACAGCATCTGTTGGCCTCCATCCATTCACCTCCCTAGGGAGGCTGATTTCAGGGTGCCGACGCCAAGCCTTCGCTTGTCCGTCGCAAGGGGCTCCGAAGGGAACCATCAATCCACTTCAACTTGCGTTGTCGTTTCTCAACTCGTCTCGGTGCATCGTTCTCAACTTGATGACTCAACTGAATCGGTCAGGCGTCGGACGGTGCTCTTTGACTTCCTTGTTGACTCAAAGGAGGGGCACATAGACTGAATTCCAAAAAATCCATGTCTCACGAAATCAACATGCTATCCACCATCGTTGTCCACAATTGTCCACAACATCGGGACCTGGCCAAGCCAACAACTCCGAACGACCTCACCTTCGGTTTGGTTTGGATTCATCCCAACCAGCATGGAGACTTCGTCACATGAATCCATGGCTGCATACTCGTGGACAGGTGCACCCAGCGTCTCCAAGCATGCATGGCCTTAAAATGCCTCTCCAATGAAGAAATAGAAGCCTTGACCTTCAGCCGTAAAGGCCATGTCCAGTCGCGTGTAAATGTCCTTTTCTGGAAAAATTAAGAACCGGAGACCCGCTCCACCAGCTGGCAAAAAGCGCTCCCAATCAAACGAGAAGTCGTCGCCATAAACTTGTCCCATCGCCATAAACACGCTTGCCCCCAAGCGCTTCGAAGAGGAAAATGGCAACACGCGACATTCGATCTGACCCGCTATCTGATTTTTGTCGCGGTACCTCCCGAGGTAATAGCCCCGCATCAACGTCTCGCCCCCCATGAGCGCCAACATGTTGAAGGGTGGGGTCCCCGTGGTCCACTGGCCATAGACTTGAAACGCCAGCACCTTGTTGCCCTGAATTGGTTTGTAAATGCGGGTGTCAGAGATGTAGGAGATGAAGTCGAAGTCACTTCCAGTCCACGCGTCGTAAGCCAAGAATCCCCACTCGCTGTAAAGACCTTTTCTTGGATTCATGGCGTTGTGGATGTTGTTGTAAATCACCCCAAGACCCAATCCCAAATTTGTGGACCCCTCTCCACCATGCTCGGGGGGAGTGAAATCTTGGGCCGGTCTTGTGTACCCCACCCCACTCAAGTTTTGGAAATCCAATTCCAGACCGACATACAAGGAGGGGCTGGTTTCTCTCATGATCCGTTCACGGAAGATGAGGTATCTCCCCTCAATCATGCTTTGAACTTCTGCAGGGCTTTCCCTTCCGATGCCATGGTAAAGCAAAGGGAAGTTTTGATACCGTGCCTTTCCCAAGAAAAACCACTTGTCCTTGTCGGTGTACAAGGCATGGTCCAACCAAAGGCCGTATTGATTCTCAAGGGTGTAAAAGGCAAAGGACTTGACTTCACTCAACCGATTCGACACGTCTCGATTTGCGCTGTAGACGTACAAGCTTGACACACCAATTTCCCAGTTCGTCTCCGGCGCAAAAGCAAGGGTGGGGTAATTGATGAGCTTGGGTGATGTCGAATCTTCTTCCGCCGCAAATACGCGTTTGATGTAGCGCATGAATGCTCCGTCCGATTCAATCGAATGTTGGGCTGACAGGCCAGTCGTGCAACTGACCAAACAAATAAACAGAGTGATTGCGCGTCCCATGAATGCTGTCCGAATGCAATTTACCGGCGTCAGGCATGTCGAGACCCTCGCCCTGGCAATTCTTTTGGGCTTCATTCAACCGCAGACACCGCAAGGAGGAAGCCAAACACCCTCAACCCTGCTTTTTTCAAGCAGACTGGAACTCAATGGGCGAAATGTCAAGTTGGCCGAAAAGAGCCAACCATCTTCCACCTCATGCTACGCTTACCAGATCAAATGATTGCCCGACTCAGCTCAGTCTTCCAAGACCAAACCCAGGCCAAAGGATGCTGTCTTCCATGTCCCCTCCGATTCTTGGAGCACCAAGCAATCACGAATGTTCATTGTTGACGCCAATGCGAGTGTTTCCGCGGCTTGAATGCCATGGTCGCTGAGATGGACAAATGCCGAATCCCCCTCCATGCGCACGGCAAAACACTCCGGCTCGAACATAGAGCTTAGCACGGCATAATCTGCTTTCACCACATCCGGGATGAACTCTGAAACAGCAACAAGCCCTTCAATTTCAGGCTTGTGAGACATGCAGAAGGAATCGGCGTAGCCTTTAAAATCCCCGGTCTGCATGCCAGAACAAAACAACTTGCCCGAGAGACAGATCGATCGGATCGCTTTTCCCTCCAACCCCCCAATGTCAGCCTCGGCGCGTTCAACATTTGCAGGGATTGAGCTTGATTCTGAAGAATTTTGCGTGCACGCAATGATCAAAGAAGTAAAAAACAGCAATGCAATGACTTGTTTCATGGGTCCAAGGTATCAAATTGCACAAGACATGCCCTCAGAGCACGTCAACCTCGATTTCATCATGGCGATGGCACGATCAGAAGACGGTCGACAAAGTCCCCGCATTGGATCAAATACGTGCCAGGTTCGAGCCATCCGCAGTCCATGGTCGTGCCCCCAGTCAAGTTGACTTCTTTCACCAATTTTCCATCCAAGGTTCGAAGTTGAATGCTTTGTGCAGAATTGTGGCTTCCAATGAAACGGATTTGAACGAGCCCTCGTGTTGGGTTTGGGAAAACTCGGATGCCTCGGCGTTCAATGTCAGTCACCTCAGTGATCACATCAATGTCAAGCTCCACAACCTCTCCCAAGCAACCATCCTCTGTCGTTTCCGCCACGGACAAGCTCTCCATTCCAGTCTCTTCCCACACCACATAGACTTCATTGGTGCCCTGCCCTTCTGTGATGGAGCCGCCTTCAGCAACCCATTCGAAGGTGCTACCTGCCGCTCCAGGGTAAGAGTAAACGTAGGGTTCATAGGAAAAAGGGCTTTGCTCGCCTAGGATGGCATGCAGTTCGACGTACTCGCACGACCCATCGTCTTCGGTGGCGAGGGCATTGAAATTGCATGCAGCCTGATCCATGCATCCAGGCACTTGAACCACTTCCCCCACGCGAAGCACCGTGACGTCGCGAAGTCCGTTGTTGGTCAGAATGTCTCCATCCGGCGTGCCGCTGGCACCCACCAACAGGTAGCCGTCAGCGTCTTGCAAAATGTGGTATCCGCCGTCAGCGCCACTTCCACCGTAGACCTGCTGCCAGCCAAAAGCGAAGTCGGCATCGACCCCCAAGAGCCAAAAATCGCTGCCACCAATGCCTCCCAACGTGAAGCTGCCTTGAGTGTATCCCACGCCAACCATGCTGCCATCCTCCAACACAACCAGATCCTCGAGGTAATCGTCAACCGGGGTCCCGTAATCGTCAAGCTCGAGCAAGACACCATCGCTGGACATGGTGGCCACAAACCCAAATCTGGCGCCCTGACCTGACTCGAACGAGGTCGTTCCTGCGAGCAGCAGTCCGCCGGTTTCCGTGGCATGAACGGTGTTGATTTTGCCGCCAGTGTAATTCGAGCCAAAAAAGGTGCTCCACATCACCTCGCCGGAGCCATCGACCTTGAACACCCAAGGTTTCTGCCCATCCGCGTTGCCCTCCAGATCCAAGTCTGTGCTTTGACTCTCACCTGCGACCACAAAGCCGTCCTCGACTTCCAACACGTCTTCTACGGCGTCGATGCTTGACCCACCGTAACTCCGAATCCATTCGGTTGCCAAATCTGGAGACAATTTGATGAGAAACACGTCCCTTGACCCCAAATGGGGGCCGAATGCATTGTCTGAACTGGTCGTTTCGCCTGCCAACAGAAATCCTCCATCTGAAGTCTGAATCAAAGCCATTCCTTGGTCCAAGGAATTCCCGCCAAAACCCAACTGACTGACCAAGTTGAGTGATTCGTCCAACATGCCAAACCAAGCGTCACTCGACCCCGTGACATCCACGTTGAGATCCCCGTCGTTTTCCCCTGCACGTCCGATCATGGCGTATCCGCCTCCAGCAACAGGGATGATGCTTTCTGCACGATCGAATCCTGTTGAACCGTAAAGCTGGATCCCTTCCACGGTCCCATCTGAGGCGATGGAAGCAACATACATGTCGTCTCCACCTTGGTTGCCTGCAAATGGTCCTTCCTCAGATTGTGAGTATCCACATATGAGCCAGCCACCTTGAGGCCTGGCACAAACCCCTTCTGCGTAATCCATTTCAGAACCTCCAAAGGTGGTTTGCCAGGTGATTCCATCAGGTTGAGCATGGACAAGACTGGCAATCAAAGCAAAACCTAGGGTGAGCAGAGGGTTCTTCATCGTGTGTGAATGGTTGGTTTATTCTGGCCAAATTATTCAATTCGAGCCAACTGGACGTATTGCGGCAATTCTGCGAAAAAACACCATAGCTCTTTCGTCCACGCGTCAAGGCCACTTTTCGTGTGGGGTCTGCAGGACCAGAAGCTGAACACCCTCAACCCCGATTTGGCAACCCCGTGAGTCGTGCAATATTCAGGTTGAATCTTCGCCTATTTTCCCGACATGAAAGGTGCATTCCACGAAAAGTTCCTCCTTCTCACGTTGGTCAGCATAGCACGTTTTGCATGCGCACAAGGATTTCCTTCTTCGAATTTTGCAAGCCGCATGGATTCCCTCGTCCATGGACGCATTGACTCCTTGACGCTGACCGAACTTGGGAAGCTTCAAACCGTGCAATTTGAGAGCGAGGGCTGGCAGGGGTTCAATGAGCACGAAATGAAGGACGCACCCGATGGTCAAGTTTTCCTCGGTCTCATGCGCCCCATTGTGCAGGATGACATCGTCGGCATGAATGACCATCACTGGGCCGTTCTGCTGCACGAGAAGGGAGGCGCCAAGGTTTATCTCGCCACCATCTCGTCCCAAGGTGTTCCCATGGAAGGGTTTTTGTTGCATGACCGCTTTGGATACCTCTACGAAAAAACCTTTCGCTCCTATTCGTTCGAGCATCCGGTGCATTTCAACCCAGCCGAACAGGCTTTTGAGTTCTTTCAGCTCACCTATGGATACGAGCGCATTCCCACCCTCGAAAGTCCTACGCAAGACCCCATCTACCACCAATCCTTTCATCGTGTTGGCGTCGATGAAACAGGACACATTGAACTGCGACTTTCCGAATCGACAGGCAACCAGCTCTTTCGGCGAGAACACGTCAATCTGGTGCCTCATGGACTGGGATTCCAGGAATTCAGCTTGTGGTATGTGAGTGAGGAGGG
>JBMZAB010000025.1:0-33215 GCA_049610985.1 Flavobacteriales bacterium
TGTGGCGGGACGACGACGACGACAAGGCCTTCATGGAGGACCTGTTCACCCAAACTTTGGCGTTGGGGGAAGAGAGTGAGACCCTGATCAAAGATGGTGCACAAAACTGGGAACTTGAGCGCATCGCCACCACCGACCGCATCCTGATGAAGATGGCGTTGGCGGAAGCTCGAACCTTCGAATCCATCCCCTTGAAGGTGACCCTCAACGAGTACATCGAACTCAGCAAGTATTACAGCACCCCGAAGAGTCACGGATTCATCAACGGCATCTTGGACCAGCTGTTCACCAAGTTGAAGGAAAGCGGGAAGATCAAAAAAGTCGGACGCGGCCTCATCGAATGATGTCCTGGAAAAGTGCCTTGACCTCGATGGCCCTGGTCTGCGGTTGGGTGGGATGCGGGGAGCCCGACTCGGTCGGCACCCACATGATTGTGAATCCCGCCACGGCCTCCAGTGTCGAGGTGGCAGCGCAGCGTCCCTCCCTCGCATTCAAAGACACCCTGATGGAGTTTGGTGTGGTCAGCGAGGGACACGTGGTGGAGCATGTGTTTTCATTTACGAACCAAGGCCCCGGGAACGCTGTGCTCGCAGACGTCAGCACCACCTGCGGCTGCACCGTGGCCAAGACATGGCCCAAGACGCCGCTCGCTCCAGGAGAAAACGCGTCCATTGAGGTGACCTTCAACACCCGAGACAAGTCTGGAGCGCAGGACAAAGTCGTGGCCGTCGTGGCCAACACCAACCCAAGCGTCACAAGGCTTCACCTTGTCGGCACGGTGGTGTCTCCCCGTTGACGGGCGACGCCGATTGGTGGGTACCTTTCTGCCATGTTTTCACACCTTCTTCTCCAAGCCGCGGCAGGCGGCGGTGGCATGTCCACCTTGTTGATGCTGGCAGGGATGTTTGCCATCATGTACCTCTTCATGATTCGTCCTCAAATGAAGCGCCAGAAAGAGGCCAAAGCCTACCGCGACGCCGTCAAGAAAGGGGACCATGTCGTCACCATTGGCGGGCTCCACGGCAAGGTGATTTCAGTCAGCGACAAAACCGTCGTGGTCGAACTTGAATCGGGCAAAGCCCGCGTGGACAAGAGCGCCTTGTCCCCCACCGGTTCAGCCGAAAGCCAAGAATTGGAAGCGAAGGCCTCATGACGGCTGAGCGAAGCATGCCCTTGTGGGTGGCCGTTGTCCCGGTGGCTCTCTTGGTGGCGCTGCTCGGGGCGGACGTGGTCTTCTTTGGGGAAGACAGCTCCTACGGCTCCAACCAGATTGCCCTCCTCTTGGCTGCCTTGGCCGCAGGCGGACTCGGCATGGCCCGAGGCACAACCTGGGAGACCATCCGCGACACCATCGCCTCCAGCATTGGCACAGCGACCGAAGCCATCCTCATCTTGCTGCTCATCGGCGCCCTCAGCGGCACCTGGTTGTTGGCGGGCATCATCCCTGCCTTCATCCATTATGGCATGATGATTCTGCAGCCGCAGATTTTCCTGTTTGCGGCATGCATCGTGTGCGCCGTCCTGTCCCTTGCCACGGGAAGTTCGTGGGGCACCGTCGGCACCGTCGGCATCGCGCTGGTGGGCATTGGCCAAGCCCTCGGATTGTCCGAAGGCTGGGTGGCCGGCGCCATTTTGAGTGGGGCGTATTTCGGGGACAAAATGTCGCCCTTGAGCGACACCACCAACCTCGCACCGGCCGTCGCCGGCACCGACCTCGTCACCCACATCCGATACATGGCGTACACCACGGGACCCAGCATTGGCATCGCGCTTGTGGTGTTCCTGTGCGTGGGCTTGGGCGGTGGCGCGGCCGACAGCGGGGCTGAATTGGCCCCTGGGTTTGCAGACGCGGTCTCAGGCGCGTTCCACATCCACCCTGGCCTCTTCGTGGCCCCCGTGGCCGTGTTGGTCATGATCGCACGCAAAGTGCCTGCCGCGCCGGCCCTGTTCGTCGGGGTGTTGCTCGGCGCCCTCTCCGCTGTGGTGTTTCAGCCGGAGGTCGTACTCACCGTCGCGGGAAGCGATTGGGGATTTGCCGCGGCCGCCTACATCGCCTCCATGCAAGCCATGGCCCTCGACGTGTCGATCGTCACGGGACACGATTTGGCCGACGAGCTCCTGAGCTCCAGCGGCATGGCAGGCATGCTCAACACCGTGTGGTTGATTGTGTGCGCCATGACCTTCGGGGCGGTGTTGCAAGCCACCGGCATGTTGGCGCGGCTGACCCAAGCCCTGGTGGGTGGGGTGAACAGCGTGCTCGGGTTGGTGGGACGGACGGTGGGCGCCTGCTTGGCGTTCAACGTGCTGGCGTCCGACCAATACATCGCAATTGTGGTGCCTGGCAAAATGCTGGGCGACGCCTACAAAGACCAAGGTTTGGCGCCCGAGAACCTCAGCCGCACGCTCGAGGACGCCGGCACGGTCACCTCGGTGCTCATCCCCTGGAACACATGCGGGGTGGCCCAAAGCGGCATCCTCGGGGTCGCCACCTTGGCGTACGCCCCGTATTGCATATTCAACTGGGTCTCGCCGTTGATGACCATGTTGGTGGCCGGATTGGGCTGGAAGGTCCGCCGGTTGAACGAGGGGTGAACGTAGTGTCGACTCGATTGTTGAGACCGCATGGCCGACCAACCCCTTGTCCATCCCTCCCCTGACCAGCGTCAAGACGCCCTGGTGGTGACCGGCGCGGCCGAGCACAACCTGAAGTCGGTGGACGTGGAGTTGCCACGCAACAAGCTGGTGGTCTTCACTGGGGTCAGCGGCAGCGGCAAATCGAGCCTCGCGTTTGACACCCTGTATGCGGAAGGTCAGCGGCGCTTTTTGGAAACCCTGAGCGCCTACGCCAGGCAATTCCTCGGAGGATTGAAACGTCCGGACGTGGAATCCATCACAGGGTTGAGCCCGGTGGTGGCCATCGAGCAGAAAACCGTGTCCAAAAACCCGCGCTCTACGGTCGGCACCGTCACCGAGCTGCATGACTTTCTGCGTCTGCTTTATGCCCGAGCCGCCGACGCCTACTCCCTGAAGACCGGGGAACCGATGGTGCGGTACACCGACGCGCAAATTGCGGAGAACATTTTGACGCGTTTTGAAGGCCAAAAATTGCTTCTTCTCGCCCCCATGGTCCGCGGCCGGAAAGGGCATTACCGTGAGTTGTTCGAGCAAATCATGCGTCAAGGCTACCTCCGGGCTCGCATCGACGGCGAACTCGTCGAGCTGGAGCCAGGACATCGGGTGGACCGTTACAAGGTCCACGACATCGAGGCCGTGGTGGATCGCATCGTGGTTCGGGCCCAGGACGGGGCCCGCATCTTGAAGTCCGTGCAGACAGCCCTTTCCCTGGGCAAAGGATCCATGTCCGTCATGGCCATGGACGGCGACGAGCCGGTCCACTTCTCAAGAAACCTCATGTGTCCGACCACCGGGTTGGCCTACCCCGATCCGGAACCCAACCTGTTCAGCTTCAACAGCCCGTATGGCGCGTGCCCCACCTGCAACGGATTGGGCAAGGTGGCGCAGGTGGACCCCGCAACCTTGGTTCCAGACCCCAAGGTGTCGGTGAAAAAGGGAGGCATCGCCCCTTTGGGCAAACTCAAGGACAACCTGACTTCACGAATCGTCGAGGCCATCCTGGTGAACCACGGCATTGCGTTGACCACGCCGGCGGGCGACATCCCGGAGGCCGTGATGGGCGAAATCTTGTACGGAAGCGACAAGGACGTCAAACTGCAAGACCGTGGCGGCGTTCGGGGCGGTTCTGTGCCGTTCGAAGGCCTGGTCGCTGCCATTGTGCGTTCTGCGGAAAAGGCCAAATCCGTGCCCCTGCGACGTTGGGCGCAATCGTTCATGCACAGGGTCACCTGCCCGTCGTGCGAAGGGTCCAGGCTGAAGCCCGTGAGCCTTCAATTCAAGCTGGGCGGCCGCGACATCGGCGAGCTGGGCAAGATGGACCTGCTGGATTTGGCGGCCTTCCTGGAAAGCCTAGACGGACAACTCTCCGAGCGCCAAGCCACCATCGCCAAGGCGCCTTTGAAAGAGGTCCGTGCGCGCTTGGGCTTCTTGCTCGACGTGGGGTTGGGCTACCTCAGCCTGGACCGTCCCACGCGCAGCATCAGCGGCGGCGAGGCGCAACGCATTCGTTTGGCCACGCAGATCGGAAGTCGGCTCACCGAGGTGTTGTACATCCTCGACGAGCCGAGCATCGGGCTGCACCAGCGGGACAACCGCAAGCTCATTGACAGCTTGTGTGCCCTTCGCGACGCCGGCAACTCTGTTTTGGTGGTGGAACACGACGAAGACATGATGTTGGCGTCCGACCATCTCGTGGACATTGGACCGGGTGCCGGGGTGCACGGCGGACAAATCGTCGCCCAGGGACCTCCGGACCAACACCTCGCGTCGGACTCGCTGACCGCGCAGTACTTGAACGGCGTCAAGCGCATCGAGGTGCCCGCCAAGCGACGAAAGGGCCACCGAAAGAACCTCATCCTGAAAGGCGCCACGGGGCACAACCTGCAGTCGGTCGACTTGAAATTGCCTTTGGGCTGCTTGATCGGCGTCAGTGGGGTCAGCGGGAGCGGCAAAAGCTCCTTGGTCAACCAGACCCTTTTGCCTGCGTTGCTGAACCATTTGCACGAAGACATCCGCATTCCCCTGCCCCACAAGAAAATCACGGGGCTGGACCACATCGACAAGTGCATCGCGATCGACCAGAGTCCCATCGGGCGCACACCGCGCTCCAACCCCGCGACCTACACGGGGCTGATGGACCTGATTCGAACGCAATTCACCTTGCTTCCTGAAGCCAAAATCCGCGGCTACAAAAAAGGCCGGTTTTCCTTCAACGTGGCGGGAGGCCGCTGCGAAACGTGCAAGGGGGCCGGCGTAAAAACCGTGGAAATGAATTTCTTGCCCGACGTGCACGTGCCGTGCGAGGCGTGCCAAGGGAAACGGTTCAACCGGGAAACCCTGGAAGTGCGCTACCGGGGCAAGAGCATTGCCGACGTGCTGGCCATGACCGTGGACGACGCGCACAGCTTCTTTGAGGCCATCCCGAAGATTCACCGCATCACCTCCACCTTGCAGTCGGTGGGGTTGGGCTACATCACGTTGGGGCAGCAAAGCACCACGCTGAGTGGCGGAGAAGCGCAACGCGTCAAATTGGCGTCCGAGCTGGCCCGCATCAGCACCGGAAGCACCCTGTACATCTTGGACGAGCCCACCACGGGTCTGCACTTCAAGGACGTCCAACTGCTCATCGACGTCTTGCACAAGCTGGTGGACCAAGGCAACACGGTGGTGGTGATTGAGCATCACCTTGACGTGTTGAAGGTGTGCGACCACCTCATCGACGTCGGACCCGAGGGTGGAAAGCACGGCGGAACCATCCTTGCGCAGGGCAAACCCGAGGCCGTCGCAGCGTGCGAAGAGAGCCACACAGGCCGGTTCCTCAAGCCGCTTTTGGCATGACCCATTTGGAACCTAGGCCCTTCCATGCCCATCTTCAGGGACATGAAGCGACAACCACAACGCACTTGGTCCGAGATCAAAAGCAACGACAGCTGGTCGATTTTCAAAATCATGAGCGAGTTCGTCGAGGGCTACGAAACCCTTCAGCGGATTGGCCCTTGCGTCAGCATTTACGGGTCGGCGAGGACAGGTCCTGACACCGACACCTACAAGGCCGCACGGGAGGTGGCCGCGGCCTTGGTGGATGCGGGTTTTGGCGTCATCACAGGCGGGGGGCCTGGCGTGATGGAAGGTGGCAACCGTGGCGCCCAGGACCGCGACGGCGTGTCCGTGGGGCTGAACATCGAACTGCCGTTTGAGCAGTCCCACAACGACTACATCAACCCGGACACCTGCCTGCACTTCGACTACTTCTTCGTGCGCAAGGTGATGTTCGTGAAGTACAGCCAGGCTTTTGTGGTGATGCCCGGTGGATTTGGCACCATGGACGAGTTGTTCGAAGCCTTGACGTTGATGCAAACCGAGAAAATCGAGAAGCAACCGGTCATCCTGTACGACAGCACGTTTTGGGGCGGCTTGTTGGATTGGTTCGAGGACACCATGAAGACCAAATACAAGACCATCAGCCCCGACGACCACAAGCTCTTCCACGTGGCCGACACGCCCTACGAAGTGGTCCAAACCATCGTATCCCACCACGAGCGCGCCAAGTTGCGTCCGAATTTCTGACACGATGTCATCCCACAGGAGCAGAGCGTGACGCTTCTGTCAGCCTTCGCCCCTCAGACTTTGGACTGGCACAAGAATTGACTGTCGAGTGACGTCGCCCAAGGGCGGCGTCATTTCATTTGAACACACATCACTATGGCACAACAAGGCACCATCAACGTCACGACGGACAACATCTTTCCCATCATCAAGCAGTTCCTGTACAGCGACCAGGAAATTTTCTTGCGGGAATTGGTTTCCAACGCCGTGGACGCCACCCAGAAGCGCAAGATGTTGGCGCAACTCGGTGAAATCGCAGAAATCACCGACACACCCCAAGTCGAGGTCTTGTTGGACGAAGAGGCGGGCACCATGACCATCCGAGATGCGGGCATCGGGATGACCGAAGAGGAAATCGACAAGTACATCAACCAAATCGCCTTTTCCGGCGCCACAGACTTCCTGGAGAAGTACAAAGACGCCGATGCCAAGCAAGCCATCATCGGACACTTTGGTTTGGGCTTTTACTCCGCCTTCATGGTCGCCGACCGGGTGGACATCGTCACCTTGAGCCAACGCGAGGGCTCGAAGGCTGTGAAGTGGAGCTGCGACGGGTCGCCCAACTTCTCTCTGGAAGACGTCGACAAGGCCCACGCGGGCACGGACATCGTGCTGCACGTCTCTGAAGACGCCAAGGAATACCTTGCTCAGGAACGCATTCGTGAGATCCTGAACACCTACTGCAAGTTCATGCCTGTGGAAATTGTCCAGGGCACCAAGTCCGAGTATGTGGACGACCCCGAGGGCGCCAAGGACGACGAAGGCAATGTCAAGAAGGTCAGCGTCGACGTCCCCTTCGTGGTCAACAAAACCGAGCCCGCCTGGACCAAGAAGCCGGCGGACCTCCAAGATGAGGACTACGCCGAATTCTACCGGGACCTCTACCCCATGAACTTTGAGGACCCGTTGTTCCACATTCACCTGAACGTCGACTTCCCCTTCAACTTGACAGGCATCCTGTACTTCCCCAAGTTGAAGAAGCAGATGGACCTGCAGAAAAACCGCATCCACCTGTACTCCAATCAGGTGTTCATCACAGACAACGTGGAGAACATCGTGCCCGATTTCCTGACCCTGCTGCACGGAGTCATCGATTCGCCAGACATCCCGCTGAACGTCAGCCGATCGTACTTGCAGGAGGACGCCAGCGTGAAGAAAATCTCTGGCCACATCAGCAAAAAAGTCAGCGACAAGCTGGCGCAGATGTTTAAGAAGGACCGCCCTGCGTTTGAAGCCCAATGGGACGACTTGCGCGTGTTTGTGGAATACGGCATGCTCACCGACGAGAAGTTTGCAGAGCGCGCCCAAAAGTTCTTCTTGTACAAGGACAGCGAAGGCAAGTGCCACACCCACAAGGAGTTGATGGCTGCCGTTGGAGAAACCCAAAAGGACAAGCACGGCAAGGTCATCCTCCCCTACACCCCCCACGTGGAGGGACAACACAGCTACGTGAAGGAGGCCACCGACCGGGGCTACAAGGTGTTGGTGATGGACGGCCCGCTGGCCGCGCACGTGGTGGGCAAGCTGGAGCAAACCCACTCCGACGTTCAATTCAAGCGTGTGGACGCCGACATCGCCGACAAACTCATTGAAAAGGACGAGGAGTTGACCTCCGCGCTGGACGACGCCCAGCAGAACACGCTGAAGCCCATCCTGGAAGGCGCCTTCCCTGGCGAAGGGTACAAGGTGCAGTTTGCCCCGATGTCGCCCAATGCGTCCCCGCTTGTGATCACCCAAAGTGAATTCATGCGCCGCATGAAGGAGCAACAAGCCGTGGGCGGCGGTGGTTTCCAAATGTTTGGGGACATGCCTGACAGCTACGAGGTGACGGTCAACGCCAACCACCCCTTGGCCACCAGCCTCCTGAACGAAACGGACGAAGCGAAACGCAGCGCCCTGGCCAAGCAAGCGGCCAACTTGGCTCGCCTCTCGCAAGGCCTTCTCGAAGGGGAAGAGTTGACGGCGTTCATCCAGGACGGGTTCGCCCAACTGCACCAAGCCTGATGGCCTACGCCAAGTGGATTGGTGGCGCTGTCGGATGGGCCCTTGGCGGGCCCATCGGCGGCGTCATGGGCTATTGGCTGGGCAAGATGTTCTCCGACGACAGCTTGGCCATGGACGGCGGGATGCCGGGGGCCGCAGGCTATGCGGGCGCCGGAAGGGCGCAGGCCCGGACCAGAACAAGGCCCACCCAAGCGGGGGACTTCGCCTTGAGCATGGTGGTCTTGAGCGCCGCCGTGATGCAAGCGGACGACCGCGTGTTGAAATCCGAATTGGACTACGTGAAGTCGTTCTTCAAGACCAACTTTGGACAGGCGCAAGCGGAGCAATTGACATTGGCCCTTCGTGAGGCCTTGAACAATCGGGTCGACGTCCGGGGAGTCTGCATGCAGATTCGGGCCAACATGCCGCACGCCAAACGTTTGCTTCTGTTGCAGTATCTCTACGGCATTGCCCGTGCAGACGGCAACGTGGACCCTAGGGAAGTGGATCTCATTCGTCGCATGGCGTCTGCCTTGGGGATCAGCGACAAGGACCGAGCGTCCATCGAGGCGCCATTCCACAGCGACAAACCCGACCCATATACCGTCCTGGAAATCGACCGAAGCGCCTCCGATGCAGAGGTCAAGAAAGCCTACCGCCGACTGGCGCTCAAGTTCCACCCGGACAAGGTGCGCGACATGGGCGAAGCGTATACCAAGCAAGCAGAGGTTCGCTTTTTGGAGGTGCAAGACGCCTACGAGCACCTGAAAAAGGTGCGCGGGTTCAAGTGAGTCCGGAACGGGCCACAAGTCGTGGTAACTTGTTGCCATGATTCGAATGGAACGCTTTGCGGCTTGCCTCCTCGCCGCAGCCATGCTGGGTCTGGCTCCAGCCGACGCTTTGGCTCAAAAAGGAAAGAAAAAGAAGGGGAAGAAAGGAAATGCAGCCCAAGTCGATGGCGCCAAAAAAGGCGGCAAAGACAAGCTGAAATCCGTGGGAGAATTCACCGAGGACTTCAAGGCGACTGAGGGGCTCTTTAACCTCTACCAAGACACCGTGAAAGGGAGCATGTACATGCATGTGCCCGCCACGGCCCTCAACCAAGAGTTCATCTACTTCTCCCAAGTGGAGGACGGTGTGGTTTCCAGCGGATTCTTCCGGGGCAGCTACCGCGGCAGCAAGGTAGTGACGTTTCACAAGCATTTTGGACAACTCGAAGTGCATGCCGAAAACACCAACTTTCACGTCGACCCAGACAACGCCCTGAGCAAAGCGGCCCAAGCCAACCTGAACACGCCCATCCTGGCCAGCGTCAAAATTGAAGCCGAGGACAGCACGGGCTACGTGGTGTCTGCAGATGCGTTGTTCTTGCGCGAGGACTTGCAAATGATCAAGCCGCCTTCACGTCCAGGACGGAAGTCGGCCTTGGGCAAATTGAGCAAAGCCAAGAGCAAGGTGGTGGATGTCGCAAACTACCCCATGAATACCGAGCTTTCGGTGGACTACGTGTACGACAACGGCAGCCCCGCGGTGGGCGGACCTGAATTCCAAGATGGCCGCTACGTCACCGTCGGCTACCGCCACGCGTTGTTGCCCATGCCGGAAGACGGCTTCACCCCGCGTGCAGACGACCCACGCATTGGATTCTTCACGACGGAGGTGGAAGATTTGACGGGCGTGACCGCCACGCCTTGGATGGACATGATCCACCGCTGGAGGCTCGAGAAGAAGGACCCCACCGCGGCCATGTCGGAGCCAGTGAAGCCCATCACATGGTGGATTGAAAACACCACGCCGGAAGAGTTCCGCCCCATCATCCAGGCGGGCGTGGAAAAATGGAATCAGGCGTTTGAGCCCCTCGGGTTCAAGAACGCCGTGGTCGTCAAGGTGCAGCCTGACGACGCAGATTGGGACGCCGGCGACGTGCGCTACAACGTGTTGCGTTGGACAGCATCCCCATCCCCCCCCTTCTCAGGCTACGGCCCCAGCTTCGTGAACCCACGCACCGGAGAAATCCTCGGCGCAGACATCATGTTGGAATACGGCGGCATGGTGGGCCGGCTTTGGCGCTTCGACGTCTTCACGGAAGCCGGAATGTTGGAGACAGGCATGGACGAAGAAGCTGCGCAATTGGAGGCCGAGTTGGAAGCGCGTCCAGCACGCGAAATCTTCGCGGAGCAGATGAACCGGTGCCACGCGGGGGCCGTGATGGGCCGCAACAGCTTGTTGGCCGCTGCGGCGATGCGATCTTACAAATTCACCGACAAAGAGCATGCCGAGTTTGTGCGTCAGACCTTGCACCGCTTGGTGCTGCACGAGGTGGGACACACCCTGGGGATGAGCCACAACATGCACGCCAGCACCATGCTGAGCCCGGAGGAATTGAAGGACGCCGCGAAGGTGGCTGAACACGGCATGTGCAATTCCGTGATGGAGTACCCCGCCATCAACTTTGCCCGCAACCCTGAAGAGCAAACCCGGTTCTACGACGACAGCCCCGGCCCCTACGACAAGTGGGTCATCGAGTACGGCTACAGCGTGGGGCTGGAAGACGAAACTGAAGAGGAAGCCCGATTGTCAGCCATCCTCTCCAAATCGACCGATCCGTTGCTTCAATTTGGCAACGACGCGGACGACATGCGCAGCACCGGACGCGGCATCAACCCGGACGTCAACATCTACGATCTGAGCAGCGACCCTGTGGCCTACGCGGCCGAGCGATGCGAACTGGTCAACGACCTGCTGCCGTCCATCGTCGAGAACTTTGCGCCCGGCGTGGACAGCCACCAAGAAGTGGTCCGTGCGTATTACGCCCTGACTGGGGAGTACGCCACCCAACTGCGTGTCATGACTCGCCAGATTGGCGGCGTGCGCTACAACCGGGCAACCCCGGCCCAACTGGACGGAGCCGCCCCGTACACCCCGGTGTCTGAGTCCGACCAAAAAGCGGCCATGAAGGCCTTGAGCACATACGCCTTTGCGCCCAACGCCTTCGACGCCCAAGCCGACGTGCTGGCTTACTTGCAAGCCCAGCGTCGCGGATTTGGGTTCTTTGGTGGGGGCGAGGATCCTAAGATCCATGCTCGGGTGGCCAGATCCCAACGAGGCGCTCTGGCCCACTTGGTCAACCCCAAGGTGCTCATGCGCATCCTCGACAGCGGCCTGTACGGCAACACCTACGACCTCGCAGAGTACATGGACGATTTGACGGAGTCCATTTTCAAGGCGGACTTGCGCACATCCGTGAACACCTACCGCCAGGGACTGCAACTCATGTACGTCGAGGCGTTGATTGCCGCACTTGGCGAGAAAAGCCGCTTGACTGGCGTGGCCCAAAGCGTGGTCCTGGCCCAGCTGCGCCGCATCGACCGGCAACAGCGGGACGCCTCTTCGCCCGACGGATTGACCCGTGCCCACCGCGCCCACGTGCGTCACTTGATCGACGTGGCCTTGGACCGCTGAGATTGTGCATAACATGAAGAAGCAGGGCCTCGGTCCTGCTTTTTTTTGCGCCCAACCGCGAGTAGCTTGGTGGACATGGATGCGGAAGATCGGCGGTTCAAAGTCATGGGGGGCACATTGACCCACGACGTCTGTGAGTACATCGCCGCCATGACCCAAGAATCGGAAATCGAAGTCCACGTTGGCTGCGACTCCCAAAACCACAAGCGATATACGGTGTACGTCACCACAGTCGTGTTCCGCTTCCCCAACAACGGTGCCCACGTCATTTACCGGAGGGAGCGCGTGCCCAAGATCTTGGACATGTGGACCAAGCTGTGGGGAGAGACGGAGCGCTCTGTGGCACTGGCCAACCTCATCCTTGAAGAGTGCGACTTGCGCGTCGCCCAGATTGACCTGGACTTCAACAGCGACAGCCAATACGCCAGTCACAAGTTGGTCAGCGCCAGCTCAGGCTACATCACGTCGCTCGGTTTCCGGTCCAAGGTGAAACCCGACCTGCTCATGGCGGCTTGGGCCGCCAACGTCCTCTGCCAGTGATCAGCTGAGGTCCTTGCCCCCAAATCGCTTCAACAACAGATCCGTGCGGTAATCGAAAATGCCCTGAACGCGGCCGTGCACAAGCCAACCCGTGAGCTTGTCTCCAAGCCATCCTCCTTTCAGTTTGTAGTGCAGGATGTCATCCATTTGGACGCCTCCTTCCACTTCCTTGAAGTGGTGCTGGTGATGCCACAACGCGTAGGGTCCAAACCGCTGCTCGTCGACGAAGTACGACCGGTCCTCGCAGTGCGTGATTTCTGTGACCCACGTCATGGGGATGTTCAGCAACGGACGGACGCGGTACCGGATGATTTGGCCTGAGTACGTCCGGCGCTCGTTGTCGGTCAAAATTTCGAACCCCATGTCCGGCGGGGTGATTTCATCCAAATTGTCGGGAACGCTGAAAAAGGCCCACGCCTCGTCGAGCGAAATGGGCAAAACCATGGAGGTGCGCAATTCGTGCATGGCAGGGAAACACGCTGAAGGCTCCTGAGGTTCATGCCAAGCAAACCGGGCTCGAAAAAAGGGGGTCCACCGTTGCAGACGCCCCTTCTACGATTCACAACGAGGTCGGCTCTCGCCCTTGACCTCTCTGGTAATTTACATAAAATCAAGAAACCGTGCAAGGGTGAGTTGGAGAAAATGGCTTCCGTGGTGCAGAACCTCACGTCTCCAATTCGACCCGACGTGCCGGGTCGGGATAATTTTGGACGAGATGCCGACAGCCCCAACATCTCGAAGAATCGCAATGAACCTGGCACTGCTGTTGGGCGCGCCATGCGTCTCTGCGGCACAATCGCCGTGCGCGGAGGTGCCCTTGGGCTTCCGCCAAGACATTCGGTTGCCAGATGTGTGGGAGTCGGCATGGGAAAGCGTCTGGCCCAACGCGCTTGAGGCCATGGCCTTTTGGCGGGCTGAGAATTTCATCGAAGTCCAACAACTTTGGCTGCGGGCGTCCCCGTGCGCGGACGGCTGGCGGGCTGCCCAGGCCGCCCACAACCTCCCGCCGAGTGCACAGTGGCTTCCTGCGTTGGTGTTCGACACGCCCGTGTGCGGCGACCAAGTGCCTTGCGGCTGTCCTCATGTGCCCGACGACTTTTGGCCCACCCTCAGCGGCGCCGACTCACCCCAGGAGGCCATGGCGTTGGCGTTGGCCTTCGGTCCCCCTGACCTGTCGGCCGAGCGCGTTCGAACAGGCGTGCGGCTGCTGGAGAATTTGGACTTGCCCGAGGTCCACGTCGTCCAGCACGGCGAGACCGTCTACAGCATCTCCAGACTCCACGGTGTGAACCCAACGTGCCTGGGGCCCTGGAATGGCGTGTGGGACAACCTTCAAGCGGGCATGCGTCTGCGAATTCCATTCCCATGAAATCGTGGGCATCCTGGAGCCTGATGTGGGGAAGCTTTTTGGCCGTGTGGGTGGCCTTGGACACGTGGTTGCCTGCCCCACCTGGGTGCTTGTTCTCCCCACCAAAAGGCCGCATGACACCAATGCGCCCCAAGCCCGTCCAAGTCCTTGGGCTGCCTGAGGCTCCGAATGCGTCGATCCCTCTAACCACGGTTGATGTGGAGCGGTTGGACTCGGTGCCCTTGCCCCCTTCTTGGAAAATTGCCGGGTCTGCGCGGGCTTGGTTTCATTTGGGGACCTTTTTCCAGAAACTTGAGCAAGCCCACCGGATGCAAGTCGACGTCTACCATTGGGGAGACAGTCAAATTGAAGGCGACCGCATCACAGGTGCGTTGCGTGAACACTTCCAAAAAAAACATGGAGGACAAGGCGCCGGCTGGGTGATGCCGTTGACGCCTGCACCCACGTTTGCGGTCAGCCAATCCACCACGGGAGGGGTGCGCAGGGTGGCGGGGTTTGGACCGCGACGCGACGAGGAAGCCAGGCGGCTGCCCTTTTTTGCGGTCAACCGGTTCGACTCGGCCTCGACGTGGACCCTTCGGTCCAACCCCATGGCGCGCGCGCACTGTCAAACATGGTCGAACATGGCCCTTTGGCAGGCAGGCGGAGGCCAATGGTACGTCTCACCCAGGACTGCCTACTCCCCTTCCGCTTCGGCTCCGTGGCAAGAGTGGACGCATGAAGAAGGCCTGGGTGGCAGGACATGGCGGACTGCTGGCGCCACGTTGTTGGGGGCCAACCTCACGTCAGGCCCGGGCGTGTACGTGCACAACTTGGCCATGCGGGGAGGGTCGGGCACGTTGTTTGACGATGTCCCTGACGCCGACTGGCACCTCCTTCAGGAACACACCAACCCAGCCCTGGTGGTCCTTCAATTCGGAGGCAACTCGGTGCCCTCCATCGCCAACACGAAAGGTGCGAGGCGCTATGCGCAGAAAGTGGGCCAAAACATACGGCACATCCAAGCCCAATGGCCTGGGGTGCCCATCCTGTTCATCGGCCCATCCGACATGGGGGAAGGCCTCAGCACCTACCCGGGCCTTCAATTCACCGTGACGGCATTGAGAGACACGGTCCTGGCCAACCACGCCCTTCATTGGGACCTGCAAGCTGTCATGGGTGGTCCTGGCTCGATGAAGCGATGGGTGGACCAACGATGGGCCGGAGACGACCACGTCCACTTCTCTGTTCGGGGCGCGCAAGAAGCCGCCCAAAGGCTCATCCAAGCGCTTGCACACGAACGGGCCTTGTGGGCCAACCGACGGATCCAGCCCGCCAAACTGATGGCCCCATGACCATGTCGTTCACGTCGTGGGAATTTTGGCTGCTGTTCGCGTGTGCGTTCATGGCTTCGACCTGGCTGAATGGGACCGACTCGAAACTCTCCGAGGCACGTGCGGTCCGGCTTCGCAGCGCACTGCTGCTGGCGTTCAGTGCCGGATTCTACCTCTTGGCCGCGGCCCCATGTGCCGTCATTTTGGCCAGCTCCGTGCTGCTCAACCACGGCCTTGGCAGGCTGATTCACAAACTGCTTGGACCTGCGCGCGCCTGGACAACCGCATTGGGAGTGGCCTTCAACGTCTTGGGACTGGCTGCCTTCAAATACGCGTTCTTCATCGACGACACCTTCGACTTGGGGCTCCTGACCTCCGGAACATTCAGGTTGGATGCCTGGATGCTGCCGCTGGGCATTTCGTTTTTCACGTTCCAAGCCATCAGCTTCCTTGTGGACGTGCACCGGCGCACACTGGCCAAGCCCCCAGATTTGCTGGCGTTTGCCACTTACCTCACGTTTTTCCCTCAGCTCGTGGCCGGCCCCATCGTGCGGGCCACCTCCTTCTTGCCCCAGCTGGCTTCCCCGACCTGGAACACCGCGCCTGCTGCCTTGAAGCCGTTTGTGATTCTGCTTGCGCAGGGCATGATGAAAAAGGTGTTGCTGGGGGACGTTGTGGGCACTTGGCTTGTGGACCCCGCGTTCGAAAATCCGGGGTCCACGCCCGCGGCCTGGATCTTGGTGGCTTTGTACGGCTACAGCCTTCAGGTGTACGCGGATTTCAGCGGATACACCGACATGGCCCAGGGCATGGCTGGGCTGTTGGGCATCCACTTGCCTCGAAATTTCAACTTCCCCTACCGTGCGACGTCTCCGGCAGACTTTTGGCGACGTTGGCACATGAGCCTCTCCCAATGGTGGCGAGACTACGTCTACATCCCCCTGGGAGGCAACCGGAGGTTCTCGACGATTACGTGGGGGTTCTTGTTGGGGATGGTGGTCTGGATCGGGACGGTTTGGGGGTCATTTGGAGGGTGGCTCGTGCTCTCGGGCGCCATGCTTTTGGCGACCGCATGGGGACTCATGTCCACCACAGCCCACAACCGCATGGCCACTGCCGCGAATGTCCTGTTGGTCATGCTGCTCGGCGGCTTGTGGCACGGAGCTCACGTGAACTTCGTGACGTGGGGCGCCATCAACGGCGCGGCCTTGGTGGCATGGATTGTGCTCTCACCTTCCACCCACACCCCTTGGCGGCGTGCACTGGGATGGCTGTTGACATTTCATGTGGTGGTCATCAGCCGAATATGGTTCCGTGCAGGGAGCCTGGTGTTCTGGAGTCAAGGCGACGGGACGATGCAGCCCGAGGGCGCCTGGGAGACGGCCTTGGCCATGTGGGCCACCTTGACCACACCTGCCACGTCCACAATGGACCACACGGTGGACTCCATCACGTGGGCGGTGTTGGGACTCGTGGTGTCAGGATACCTCCTTCACCTTATGCCCCATTCAGCCAGGGCATCTTGGGAGGCTTTCGTTCAAAAGTGGCCCTTGTGGGCGTGTTGGTGTTGGTGGATGGCTTGCGCCGTCCTCGCAGTTTGGGGACAACAAGGCGCCACCCGCCCCTTCATATACTGGCAGTTCTGAGGCCGAGCTCAGTGCGCTGGGTGGGTGGCAGGCTGCACCTGTTGGTACGCGCTACACGTTTCCGCCTGAGGGGCACAAGAAGCCAGGGTGGCCGCCAGGAGCGCTGCCCCGATGAGCCAGCCAAAAGCCGATGCGAATCGAAATTTCATAGACGCAAGTTGGAGGTGTGGGTTCGGAAAGTCAAGCCTTCTGGTGCAGCTTTCAAACAATGGGCCGTGTACTTTTGGTGCATGGAAAACAACCGCATCCTCCAAGGTGTTCTAGGCCTGTTGTTGGGCTACAATGTGGTGTTTTTCACGGCACATTTGAAAGGCAAGGCGCGCGCCCTCGCGGAGGTGCTCGCGGAAGTGCAGTCGCTCTTGAACATTTTTGAACTCATTGCCGTGATGGTCCTGTTTGTGGACCTGGTGCTCCGGTTTGACCACATTGAATCACGGTGGCAAGTTCCTCGGGTGGCCGCAGTGGGTTTGTGCCTTACGGGCATGCTGTTCAAGTGGTTCATCCTCTACCTCCACCTGAGCTACCTCGTGGACTGACTTCCAACCGGCGCAGTCGTCCCATCAGTCTTCGTCCAAATGGTAGTCCATGTCCTCCGCGGGCATGGTCCTTGGCATCATCCGGAAGACCTGATAACGCTGCTTCACGTACTGAATGAACTCGTATTGTGACCAACGCTTCAATTGCTCGTCCCCCGGGTCGCAGAACCGGGCGAACGATTCGAATTCCCAGGGCTCAAGATCCACAATGTCGTAATCCACGTACTTGGTGAAAAGCTCTTGGAGCAAGGCGCGCCGGCGGTCGTCGTTCTCCAATTGCTCCACTTGGCGCTTGCTGATGGCCTGCCGTGAAAAGGCCTCGTACAAAAAGGTGATGGGACTCTGCATCGCATTCACACCCGACAGCCGAAAGTCCTCTTCGTTGTACCCCAGTGCCTGAATGTCTCGCACAATCTCCTGGAGCGTTCGCGGGGCAATCACCTCAGCCGTGCCAACATCCACCTGGAGCATCCTAAGATTCACGTCAAGCCTGGAAGGCGAATGGATCACTTTTTCCAGGCTGTGGTACCCCACTGCGCCAAACACCAAGGTGTCTCCAGGTTTCACGCGCACCAGAAACTCCATGTCTTGGCCAATGAACTCCCCCGCACTGCTTCGACGGTTGACCACCATGGAGGATGGGATCCAACGGCCGCCTTCGCCAGACACCGAGCCGGACACGACCCAGGTGGTGTCTGTTGAGGTTTGTGCCCAACCGGAACTGGCCCACACAAGCCACCCCACCAACACGGCCATGAACTCAAGACGCATGTCCACAAAGTACGCGCCTGCAGGGCTTCCCTCCCCCCTCCTTTCACGTATCTTCCGAACGTGACCGACAAGGCCTCCTCTGACGCACGGGCGCGCGCCCGAAACCTGGCGAAGTCCTCCATCCATGGGGTTTCCTCGTGGACGGCTGAATCCCTCGCCGAGGCGGTGTTGGCTGGCAAACGCGATGCCCTCGCTCAGGCCATCACATGGGTGGAGAGCACGTTGCCTGAACACCAGGCCCGCAATGAAGAACTCCTTCGCCGGACCCACCGTTCAGACCGGTCCACCCAACGGCTGGGCATCACAGGAATTCCTGGTGCGGGCAAAAGCACCTTGATCGAGCGGCTCGGCATGGACGCCATTGACCGGGGTCACCGCGTGGCTGTGCTGGCGGTCGACCCGTCCTCCACACGCACGAAAGGTTCACTTCTCGGCGACAAAACCCGCATGCAGAGCCTCTCCATGCATCCAGACGCGTTCGTCAGACCCTCCTCCGCTTCAGGGACGTTGGGTGGGGTCACCCGGGCCACTTCTGAAGCCATCCAACTCTGCGAGGCGGCTGGGTTCAATCTGATTTTGGTGGAAACTGTCGGCGTCGGGCAAAGCGAAGTCACTGTGCGAGACATGGTCGACATCTTCGTGCTCACCCTCATTGGCGGGGCCGGCGACGACGTCCAGGGCATCAAACGAGGTGTGGTTGAAATGTGCGACATCCTCCTTGTGCACAAGTGCGACGGCGACCGGGTCAAATCAAGCCAGCTCACCGCCGCCGCGTACTCCCAAGCCTTGCACCTCTTGCCGATGCCACCCTCCGACACCCCTGCTCAAGTGGTTCTGGCGTCCAGCCTGACGGGAGAAGGCATCGACACCCTTTGGGACAAAATTCTCGAACTCCGGGATAGGTGGAGCACCAGTGGATGGTGGACCCGACAACGCGCCGCACAGCGACTCAGTGCCATGCACCGGCACGCGAGACAACTCTTGGTTGAGCAACACATGCAAAGCCACCACGGCCTCTGGGAGCGGCAAGAAGAACGTGTGGCCGCTGGAACCGAAGGGCCATTTTCTGCAGCCCGGCAGTGGGTGTCCAACGTGCTTCGCTCCCCCTCCGACAAAGACCAACCTTCGTGAATTCGTCATGTGGTTCGCAAGTTTGACAGCCCTGGTATTGGGGGGCTCATGGGCTTGGTGGACCGTCCACAAGACCAGTTCGCTTGACGACACCACGGCCCCTCGACCAAGTCAACTGGCGAGGTTGGAACAGAGGTTCCTGCACGTCAGAGACGCCACCATGCGGCTCAACGAAACCGCACTTCAACGCGAAAAACTGCACGAACAGCAACAATCCTTGGCACAGTTGAACCGCATCAAGGAAGGCGTTCAACTCCTGCTCGACGCACTGGAACGCAACATGGAACGTCACCCAGAATGCACCCCTGAAGAAGCTCGGTTGTTGGAACGTCAGCTGGCCGACACCAGCAAGGTGTTGCGCGACGTCTTGGACTTGGAAAGGCATCCCCAACAGCCCGCAAATGACTGGATTCCCAAACTGAATCGCATCGAAGAAAATCTGTTCAAATACACAGATATTAATACAACGCAACCATTTGACATTGAGGCTGATGCTATAACAAACCTAGAGCGATTGTTTCAAGAAGAAAACCCCGCTCAAGAAGCCTGAATTTTGGCAATGGCCTCCGGCAACGGAAGCTGATCTTGGTGGCCTTCCACCATGTCCTTCAAAGAGACCACACCCGAGGCGCGCTCGTCCTCTCCAAGGACCATCACCCAACGCACACCTCGGTCGTTGGCGTACTTGAATTGCTTCTTGAACTTGGCGGCGTCCGGGTACACCTCGCTCGACAACCCGGCCTCTCGACAGGCTTGGGCTGCGGCCAATTCGGCGTCCACGTCCCCCGATTCCATTTGGGCGACCATCACGTCGAGGCCGACGTTGGACAGGACCGGCCAACCGTCCACGTGGTTGAGCACGTCCTCAATTCGGTCTGCCCCGAAGCTCACCCCGACCCCACTGACGCCCTTCCAACCGAAAATGCCTGTCAAGTCGGCGTACCTGCCTCCCCCACAAATGCTGCCCACCGGGGCCTCTTCCACCACCACCTCGAAGATGGCCCCTGTGTAGTAGTCGAGCCCCCGGGCAAGCAGTGGGTCCACATGAAGGTTCGCTTCTGGGACGCCTGACCGTGTGGCCCGACGCACCAAACCCTCCAATTCACGCATGGCTTCCGTGGCGCTCGACCCTTCGCCGAGAAGCTCCGCCATCTGGTCCAACGCGGATTGGGCGCCGGGTGCCTGGCGGATGTCCAACAGCTTCTCGATCATGGCCAGGGCAGAACCCGGAATGCCGCGAGTCTCAAACTCTTTGGCCACCCCTTCCAACCCCACCTTGTCAAGCTTGTCCACGGCAACCGTCCAATCTGTGAACGAGGACGCAGGCACGCCGCTGGCTTCTGACAAAGCTTGCAGGATGCGGCGGTCGTTGATGGCAATTCGGAAGCCGGGCACGCCCAGCGCCGACAGGCCTTCGTGGAAGATTTGCACCAGTTCAAGCTCCGCCAGCATGCTCTCCGTGCCGATGATGTCGCAATCGCATTGGGTGAATTCCTGGTAGCGCCCTTTCCCGGGTCGGTCTCCACGCCACACGTTTTGGATTTGGTAACGCTTGAAAGGAAACGTCAGCTCGTTGCGCTGCATCACCACGAACCGGGCGAAGGGTACCGTGAGGTCGTAGCGCAGGGCCTTCTTGGAGATGGACGCCGTCAGGGCCTTGCTGTTCTTCGAGGCCAAAAGTCCATCGTCCGCTTTGGCCAGATAATCTCCGTTGTTGAGGATCTTGAAAATGAGCTGGTCCCCTTCCTCTCCGTACTTCCCCGTGAGCGTCGACAAGTTTTCGAAGGACGGGGTTTGGATGGGCACGAATCCGTGCTTCTCAAACACCCCTCGCAAAGTGTCAAACAACCATTGCCGGCGCGCCATGGCGGTCGGCCCAAAATCGCGTGTCCCTTTGGGGATGGAAGGCTTGCTCATCGGGGACAAAAATAAAGGAGGCAGCTCAGCGCTTCAGCCGGCGGCGGTACTGAATGAACAAGGTGACAATCAACACCGCGGTGAGAATCCAAATGACTTGCATGGCCGCAACATACAAACCAATTTCGCGGCATGAGGCGAACGAAGGCAATTCAAGTTTGGCGCGGGCACCAAGGGGCCGTGTACGACCTCACTTGGGATGGCGAACGGCACGTTTGGCTCTCTGCCGGGGGCGACGGCGTGGTGGCCACATGGACCCCTGGAGAAGAGCACGGATCGGCCGTGTTTCAACATGCTTCGCCATTCTACGCCGTCTCCAAGTGGGGCGACGCAACAGTGGGTGGAAGCTCCGACGGCAGCATGTTCACCGCGGAAGGGTCAGAGGTCAGGCAGTTCGACGTGCACCAATCGCCGGTGCTGGCTCTGGGAACCACGCGAAGTGGAATTCACGCCTCCGGCGACGCCAATGGACTGTTGTGCTTTTGGACGACGGAAGGTGGCCGATTGAACGTGCAACATGCCTGTCCCACGCCCTTCGGAAAAATCAGGCACATTGCATCCCACCCTGACGGCCTCATGCTCGCCACAGGGTCAGGCCAAGTTGTGGTCATGGCGGACGACGGCAAAGTCGTTTCAACCGTCCAGGCACATGACCGAAGCGCCTATTGGGCCGGCGTTCATCCGACCAAGCCTGTCACTTTGAGCACAGGGCAGGACGGCGAACTGGTTGCCCACGACGGACAGCAAGAGGTGCTGCGCATGCCTGTGCACAAATCAGCCGTGTACCGCGCTCGGATTTGCGGGAAGCACCTTTGGACGGCTGGCCGGGACCACGACGTGAAAGCTTGGGACTTGAACTCCTTCGACGCCGTCCACAAACTGCACATGCCTCACACGAGGTCGGTCAACGCTCTGGCGAGGGGAGGCGTCGATGGAACGCAGGTGGCGACTGGAGGAGACGACAGGTCTGTCAAGGTTTGGCACGCCAGCCTCGACGACACTCACCACTGAATGGGAGCACCTCCCCAAGATTGAAGCGCGGCGTTCACTTGGCTGAACGGGCGGCTTCCAAAAAAGCCGCGGTACGCCGACAACGGACTCGGGTGAGGGGACCGCAGACACACATCCTCTGCCCGGTTGCCATCGAGCTGGCCCAACACGTCTCTGTGCACCCGCTCCGCCGACTTGCCCCAGAGCACCCACACAAGGCGCGGCTGAACAGCGCACAAAGAGGCCAACGCGTGGACCACCGCGTTCTCCCACCCCAGATTTTGATGTCTCCCAGCCACCCCAGCTTCGGTGGTCAACGCGGAGTTGAGGAGCAGCACCCCTTGCGATGCCCAATCCGAGAGGTCCGCAGGACGGTCCACAGGCAGGCCCAGGTCTTCGCTGCGTTCCTTGAACATGTTCCTCAGCGAAGGCGGCCATGGCAGCAAAGGATCTTTCACGCTGAACGCCAAGCCATGTGCTTGGCGTGGACCGTGGTACGGATCTTGACCGAGGACCACCACCCGAACCTCGTGGGGAAGCGTCAAGTGCAGGGCGTGCCAGAGTTCGGGGAGTTCGGGGCAAAGGCGATGCCTTTTGGATGCCTCCTGCACAGCATGAATCAATCCCCGCTCTCGGCCCTTCACACGCTCCGGGAAAACGCACCACGTCGGCCAATGGGCTTGCCATGCAACCGGCATGGCCGGCCACAGACTGACGCTGGATTTTGACGAATCAGACATGGGTGTGGAAAAAGTTCCTGGACTTTTCGAACAGGCACTTTCAATGGGACAATCTAGGGGGTATTTTTGCGCTTTCCCACTTGAAAATGACCTCACAAGAAGCCCTTCCGATCGACCCCAAGATTGTGAACCGCATGCGGGACAAAAAAGGCAAGGAGCTCTATGGGTATCAAGTCCAAGCGATCGACACCATCTTGTCGCGCATCCAAAAATTCCCGGAAGGATACAACTTGCTCTACCAGCTTCCCACAGGAGGCGGCAAAACAGTCATCTTCTCGGAACTGGCCAAGAGGTACATCTTGGAGACGGGCAAGCGCGTGCTCATATTGACCCACCGCATCGAATTGCTGGGCCAAACCTCGGCGATGCTGACCGAAATCGGGGTGCCCAACAAGATCATCAACAGCAAGGTCAAGGAACTCGACGACAGCGGCGACCACTGGTGCTTTGTGGCCATGGTGGAAACGTTGAACAACCGCCTCAACGACGAGCGGATTGGGTTCGAAGATTTGGGGCTTGTGGTGGTTGACGAAGCCCATTACAACAGCTTTCGCAAGCTCTTCAAGCACTTCAGCAAGCAAGTGTTGCTGGGCGTCACGGCCACGCCGTTGTCGAGCAACATCAAATTGCCTTTGCACGACAATTATGCCGAGTTGATTGTGGGCGAATCCATCGGCAACCTGGTGGAAGACGGTTTCCTGGCGAGGGCCAAGACATACAGCTACGACGTGAACCTGCGTGCGCTGAAAGTGGGGATCAATGGAGATTACACCGTCAGCTCCTCGGAGCGCCTGTACGGCAATTTCTTGATGCAAGAGAAGCTGCTTTACGCCTACGAGGAAAAAGCCAAGGGAACCAAAACACTCATCTTCAACAACGGCATCAACACCTCCAAGCAGGTGCAAGCGATGTTCGAGGAAGAGGGCTACCCGTGCATGCACCTCGACAACACGCACAGCGAGAAGGAGCGTCAGGACATCCTGGAATGGTTCCACAAAACCCCGGACGCGGTCTTGTCGTCGGTGTCCATTTTGACCACAGGGTTTGATGAACCCACGGTGGAGACCATCATCCTTAACCGGGCGACCAAATCCCTCACCCTCTACCACCAAATGATCGGCCGCGGTTCGCGGGTTCTGAAAAACAAAAAGGAATTCACGGTGATTGATTTGGGGAACAACGCTCGCCGGTTTGGCTTGTGGGACGCCCACATCAACTGGCACGACATCTTCAAATCCCCCCAGTCCTACATCGATGGGCTGTACTCGGATGAAGAAATCGAAGAAGAGTTCGTGTACCAAATGCCCGAGGAACTCGCCGAAAAATTCAAGGGCGGCCCCATCACGACCTTCGACATGGCCGAAGCCTACGTGGAAGTGACGCGTCAAGCCCTCCGCCCCAAAGAGGCCATCAAACGCAGCATCGACCAGCACATGGCCATGATCCAGCACGCGTCGGAAGACTACTGGGACGCCGCCGAGCTTGTGGATTTGCTCGCCGACGACATCAAGTTCCGAGTGAAGCAATACGCCAAGTGCATTGCCAAGGCGACCACCAACTACAAGAATTGGTTGGAGGAGGAGTACACGCGCAACCTGAAAACGGCCTTGCGCCACGCCTTCAACGACAACTGACACTTGTCCATCTTGGGGCGACGTTCACAAACTGAGTCGTTTCAAAAGTTCCACACTTCCGTCCTTCCCCCTACCTTCCATGGCATGCTGGACGGCATGGTTGTGGTTTTTTCCTTTGTGGCTGGCTGGGCGCTAATGCGTGGGATGCTCGAGCGGCGGCGGCCTGTATCCCCAAACGTTTCCGCGGCTTCCGTGCCAGAATGGCTAGAACGGCACCAGCTCTTGCACATGCAATTGCATCTGGACGCGCAACACCATCACGTCAAGGCACGCCGACTGGATGCGGAACGCAAGCGGCTCCACCTTCACCTCAGCCCGCACTTCATGTTCAACGCCTTGACCTCGGTGCATTGGTTGGCGGCAGAAGGGAGATGGAAAGAGGCGCTTCACACCTATGTGGCGTTCAAAGGCCTTTGGCACAAGCACTGGAATGTCCAAGAGTCTCCTGTCCATTCCCTCCAGGAGGAGCTGGAAACCCTGGAGGCCTGCGTCGTCCTGGAATCCACACGCCTGGGTCGGGCCGTCACATTTACCCACCGAATGCATCCCGCCATCCCAGCATGCGTGCAGATTCCTGCCTTGCTGCTTCAGCCGGCTTTGGAAAACGCCTTGTGGCACGGATTTGACGGCAGCGTGGAGGCGCCTCACATTCATCTCGAGACATCCCACATGGAAGGAACGGAAGGGTGGTTGGTCTTGACGCTGCTGGACAACGGTGTGGGCCTCGGCGCTGGCACAGGCACCAGGTCTTCAGAAGGTCTTCAACTCGTTCGAGAGAAGGTCCAAACGGTGGCTCAAAACGCCGACGTGCATCTGGGGATAGCGGCTTCCCCATGGTCGACGATGGCGCGCATCACACTTCCTCTGACGCTGCCAAAGAGCGCAGATGCGGCAGGCGCGGTGACGGCGCAGCGCCAAGACCTCCTCGAAGCCCATCCTTGAAATCAAGCCACCCCACAGCCGCAACCATGGCGGCATTGTCTGTGCAATGGGCAAACGGCGGCACGTGCACGTTCCACCCATGTGTCTCGGCGAACTCGCCGAGCCTGGCGCGCAGGCCCGAATTGGCACTGACCCCACCGGCGATGGCCACCTCTTGGATGCCCAACTGGGTCACGGCGTCCATCAAGGGGGCACACAACATGTCCAGGATGGCGGCCTGGACAGAGGCGCAGATGTCCGCTTTGTGGCGCTGCACAAACGTGGGGTCGGCCGCCTGTTCTCGCTTCAAAAAATGAAGCACCTGGGTTTTCAGTCCGCTGAAGCTCCAATTGAACCCTTCCATGCGTGGGCGTGAAAAGGCAAAGGCCTCGGGATCCCCTTGTTGGGCAAGGCGGTCGACAACGGGTCCGCCGGGATAAGGCAAGCCCATCAATTTGGCCACCTTGTCGAAGGCTTCACCTGCGGCGTCATCAAGGGTTTGACCCAAGACCTCCATGTCCCCTGGGGCATTGACTTTCACCAATTGGGTGTGTCCGCCGCTCACCGTCAAGCACAGAAACGGGCAGGCCGGAGAAGGCTCTGGCTCCAACACGTGGGCCAGCACATGGGCCCGCATGTGGTGCACAGGAATCGACGGCACACCCAGTGCCCAAGCGAACGCCTTGGCGAACGACGTTCCCACGTGAAGTGAGCCTTGAAGGCCTGGACCCAAGGTATAGGCCACCGCATCCAATTCTTGGGCTTTCACCCCGGCCTTGTCCAACGCCGCTTGCACCACTGGGTGGATTTTCTCGAGGTGTGCCCGCGATGCCCATTCTGGCACAACGCCCCCAACTTCCGCATGAAGCGCCTGGTTGGCCACAACATTGCTGAGCACTTGTGGCCCACGAATTACTGCTGCAGACGTGTCGTCGCAAGAAGACTCGATCCCCAAAATCAAAGGTTCGTTGGCATGCGTCATGACGGGTCTAAAATTACGGCGCGGTTTCTGCAGAAGCTATCTTCGACATGCCCAACCTACCCATGGACAAGCTCAACTCACATCCCGCACCCAAGGCGCCACGACGGAGCTGCGCAGCTTGGGTGATGGCCGGAGTTGCAGTTGTTCTGTTCGGGATGGTGGCTGGGCGAGACATTTGGCTCCCATGGACGATTTCTTGGGCCGTCCCCCACCAAATGCACATGACGGTGCACAGCATGGAGACCTCCCTGTTCCCCCCTGCCCTGCGCGTCCATGGGCTTCACCTGGGCGACACCACAGCGGGGTGGAATGTCCGGGTCCACGAGCTGGTCGCTTCGGGCATCGCATGGCAGTCAGGCAAATTGCATGTCCACCAACTCGACTTGGACAGTGCCGTGTGCTTTGCAGATGCTCCAATGGGTGCCGAGCCACAGGTCGACCTCTCGTTCGATGTGGGCGTGGACGAACTGCGGTGGAATCACGTTCACGTCGCCACCGCCAAAGACACCGTGTCATGGAACAATGGGGTTGCATTGGGGCTGACCCTCCAACCCCACAGGCGTCAGGTGGACCGATTGAGTTGGGACACATGTCAATGGAACTCGCACGCCCTTCCTCAGGCTCTGGTGTTGGGTCCATCCTCATTGTCTATTCAGGACGATGTGGAAGGTTGGCGGGTGGCCAGCGACACGGTGCTGTTGCCAGGGATTCAATTCAGCGGTTCGTTGGGATGGCCTCTTCGCGAAACCCACGGTCAAGCCCAGGTCAACTGGCAACAAGTCCCTCCTTGGATGTTGCAATTCGCCGGCCTGAGTGGCCTGGAACCTTGCTGGAATGGAGTTGATTCTCCGCCATCCACGTTGACATGGACGATGACCCCCGATTCCTGGGAGCTTGCTGGGCAAGGACCTTGTGGGTTGACGTTGGAAGCGGGGGGCCATGTCTCGGCTTGGTCCGCGCAAGCCCATGTGAACCAGCTTCCCCCCGCATGGAAAGACATGGCAGGCGTCGACGCGTGCTCCGTGAAGATCGAGGGTCAAGATTCGACGTTCACATGGTTTGCCGATGCCCTCCCTGCGCTGGCGACCACGGGTGAAGGGCACGTAACCTGGCCTTCGATGCATCTCGAAATCCGGGCGTCGATTTCCACGCTGGGGCGCTTCGTTCAGGATCCCCAAGAAGCCCTGACGGCGACACTCTCCTGGGACAACGTCTTGAATTGGGAGCTCGCCCAGCCTGGGGCGACGCACCCATGGCGATTGTCGGGAAAAGCTGGCTCAGGAGAAACAACCTTTCAGTTGGACCCCACTTGGCCCACGGACGATCCCATGCAAGGGCGGGTCACATGGTCCCAGAACGACACACCACGGTATCAACTGGAGGCGCATCTCGGGGAAGGGATGCGTCGCTTAGATGCGCGGGCAGGCTTCGCGTCAGACCAGGGTGAATTGACATTGGACATCCGTGCGCCCCACACGCAAGCTGCTTGGACCGCCGAAGTCACCCAAGTGGATTGGATGTCTTGGTGGCAAAGCGTCACCGCACGGAATCAAACCACCTGGCCCTCCATGCAGGGGTCAGGGACGCTCACACCGGAAAGCCCTTGTTGGACTTGGCTTGGCAAAGAAGCCTCTGCACACGTCTCCTGGGATGTGGAATCCACCCCACAACACATGCACGCGGAAATTCAAAGTGATTCGGTGCGTTGGAAAGGCAAGTCCCAGGGAGGCTGGTCGTTGGAAGCGCATGGGCGTCCGGAAGATTGGCACGTGGATGTGCATGGCCAAGGCCCTTCGAATTCACTTAAGGCCGTGTTGACGGCTGGGGCGGAATGGATCCTGAATGTGGAAGGCGTGCATGTTGCAGCAGGCACGTGGAACACGTCGTTGAGAGCTTCACGGAAAGCCCAAGGGTGGGACATGCGTCTAAAAGAAGCCACATGGACATGGCCTGACCTGAATCCAGATTCTCCCGCCCTCTCGCTGACCGTCCCCATGGCGTGGGCAGCCTCTTCGCAGCGCTTGTGGCCGTCCCAGGTGAACTTGTTGGGGGAACTGGGAGAAGTCCTTGTGGTTCCTGGATCAGACGATGTGACTTTTCAAAGCTCAGCAGGGACAGATGCCCTGCAGTGGCTCGAAGCGAAATTCGGACTTCAGTCCGAGGCCCTGTCATGCGATGCGCAATGGTCAAAAGGAACACTCGCGCTCGACTTGAACCTCGATCGGACGCGTTGGAACAGCGTCGACCTTGCCAAGGCGGAGGTGGCGGCCACATGGGCCGATCAGAACGTCATGTGGTCCCTTCGGGGCTCGGACAGCGCCGACGTTGCCCTGCTCGATGCACGTGGCACCACCTCGCTGCTCCATCCTGAGCAGCTTCGTGCCCGCCTTTCTTTGAACGATGCGCCTGCAACGTGGGGACAAGCGTGGGTGCCTGAGACATGGCTGTCGTTCGATGGACGCGTGTCTGGCCAAATGGGCGTGGGAGGCTCGATCTCCAGGCCTTCGCTGCAAGGCGCCCTGGCGTTGGACTCCGTGCGGCTGTCGGTGCCCAACATGGGCACCTGGTTTGAGGTGGACGGTCCATTGCGCATCCTGCCGGACGCATGGCTGGTGGACCAGGCCCAAGTGCGCGATGCCTTGGGAAATGAAGCCACATGGACCGCCGCGCTGTACCACGAGGGGTTTCGCGACGTCAACGTCGACGTCCACGCCTTCGAGATGTCGGGGCCGATGCGCATCTTGGATTTGCCCAAGGACGTCGACCTGCCATTCTCGGGAGTGCTGGACGCCGACGGCGAGGCGTCCATGTTTTTTTGGAACGACCAATTCACGGTGTCAGGCGACGCCAGCATCCTTGGGGCCTCCGATTGCCAAATCTCTCTGGTTTCAGAGGATGAGGCGCGCTGGGAAGACCTTGTGACCTTCGTCGATCCCGCGGCGACCGATTCCACCGCAGCGACGGAGTCGCAAGGCCCCGCTCAAGGCGTTACGTTGTCGTTGAATCTGGACATCGATCCAGCGGCGAAGGCGACGTTGGTCACAGACAGGGACAACAGCGTGAAAATGGGCGGTCGAACGCAAGGCGCCTTGTCCTTGGTGTTGGAAGACTGGGAACGTCTGACCTTGGCGGGTGGCTTGGAGATTGTGGAAGGAGATTGCGAATTCGTGTTGGGACCCTTTCTTTCAAAGGACTTCACGCTTCAGCCAGGCGGCATGCTCTCCTGGGACGGCGACCCCTACGCGGGACAAATCGACGTCGAAGCCCTGCACACCCTTCGGGCCAACGTCACCCCCCTCGTCGGCGAAATCAGCGGGCAAGGGCGTCGCATGGAAGACGTCCAGGTGTCGCTGCTTTTGAACGGGGACATGCTCCAGCCAGACATCGACTTCGCACTCGGTGCTCCAGATGCAGAAAACGTCGTGCAGTCCGCCATGGCCAGTGTGTTGGTCGACGACGCCGAGCGCACCGCCCAAGCCATTGCGCTGCTGAGTCTTCAGGAGTTCTTGCCCAACCAATTCAACACCTTGAGCTTGGGCACTGAAGGGCTTCAATCCAACAGCGTGGACATGTTGACGTCTCAGGTTTCTCGGTGGCTGAGCAACTTGAACGACGACGTGGAGATTGGATTGTCGTACGACGCCGCAGGCGCACTGTTGACGGAAGAAGAAAGCCAGCAGGACGCCTTGCAGCTGGCCATGAAGGCGGCTTTTTTGGACAACCGGTTGCACGTCGAAGGTGAAATGGGATCCAACCCGACCCTGGAAAGCCTGGGAGGTGCCAACCTTCAAGAGGTGCGTGTCATGTATGAACTCAACCCGGAAAAAGGCCTTCAATTGGTTGGGTTCTCTGAAAACAGGACGACTCAAGGCCAAATCGGAAGCCAGTCGACCCAAGGCGTGGGCATTCGCTGGCACAGATCGTTCAACTGGATTTGGCCGTGGCAGAAACCCAAGTCGTCCCGCAATCAGCCCAAAGAGGAAGGCTCCACGTCTTCATAAGCGTCCACGAGCCCAAGGTCCTCTTGGTGCTGGAGCCAGCAATCGATGAGCCAGCCTTTGGCCACCTGAGGATTGCGAAACACCCGGAACGGGATGTCGCTGGAAAAAAAGACCCACCGGATGTGGTGCCGCAACGCCGTCAACCCTGAAGGCACCACCGCGGCGCGGGCCACCACGTTGGCGCTGGCTTCTGGTGTCATCCAGAACGACAAGACATCTTGGTCGAACATGTCAATGTCCTTGGGCACCAGGTGAAGCACGGTCCCTTCATGGGTGGGGCATTCTCTTTGACGCTCTTCCTCGATCCTGCGGGCGGTGGATTCATCCAAGATGTGACGCGGAGCATGGTGCACGGTGCACATCCCTCCGGCCCAGGCGTACTTGGCACGTTCGCTGCTGAATGTCAGTGCATGCTCCACGAAAGCAAGATGCACCTCTCATGCCCCCATTTCAACCTGGCTGACACCAACATGTTCACACCGCGTTGGGCATTGCGTCAGTCGCAGGTGTACTCGCTCAGTGGGCTTGGAGAACAAAAGTTCAACGCCGCTGTGACGTCGCCCTCTTGGAGATGCTGGATGGTTTGCTTGGTGTAACCCAAGCCGTAGACCCCCAGCTTTGTGCGCGAAGCCCAAAGGCCGATTCCGCCCTGGATGTTGGTCCACAAGGGACGGTCCTGGACGATGCTGTTGGTCGACTCGTTCACGTCGAGGTAAATCGCCAAGTCCTGGTTGGCCACTTGCAACTCGAAGTCGAAAGCGCGCTCCATTTGGCTGTTCGCGTCGTAGCGTCCAAGCACGCGACGGATGCGCGGGTTGGCTTCGAGGCGCGAGGCCAGCTCGGTGAACAGACGCTCGCATTCGAACGGCTCGTCGATCGTTTGGAGGTTGGCGGGGTTGCTGATTTTCCGGGTGCCCAGCGCCAAGTACAACGTTCGTTCCCGGGTGCTGTCCAGGAGTGTCAAGGCGTCGTCGGCGTAGTGGCGCTCTTCAAAATGCACTGCCAAGGATCCGTCGTAGCGGCTGGCCCCCGGCGAGGTGGACCACTGAAACGGAAAGTCCGGGTACGTGGCCGTGCCGTCCGGGTTGACAGACGCAAACCCCATCTTGTAAGACGACAGGTTGGGTGGCGGGCGGTTGATGCTTCCGACAGAACTCTCCACCATGGAGGTGGTCGCTTGGAGGTTGCTGCCGTCGGGCAACGTCGCTTCCAACCGATACAGCATGTCGTCCCGCAGCCCTTCGTTCGCCGTGGGGGTGAAGTACACCCGTTGGCTGGGCCCGAAGAACACGCCCTCGGTGCTCTTGTTCTCGAGAACGGTGTCGCGGAGCGGCCATTCGCGGCCCGTGGCCAGTTCGTTGCCCACGACCTCGCCCGTGCCCGAGGGGATGAGTTCGACGATGCGGGCCGCCACACTCCCGGCGGGGTATTCAGAGCTGTCAGCAATTTGGGCGGCCACAAGCTGGTTGCCCTCCCCGAGCCATGTCCGATTGATTTTCACCCACTGCGTATCCGACTCCAATTCCAACAACCCGTACACCACTGGAATGCTGTCGTAAGGGGCGGTCAAATCCACCTCCGTGCTGCACGCATTCCACAGCGTGGCGGACAACACCACGGTCGCCAGGACACCCCAGCCAGTTTGGATTGGTCGAATCATGGGGCAAAATTACGCCTTCCCCCCTCCCCCTGTGAGGGACAACAAAAATTGGACGGTGTCAACGCCATCTGCGTAGTCGTCGAGCTTGGGGTGCTGGTTGGCGCCGCACGGCACCACACGCAAAGATTCGCTCGGTGCCAACGCGTCCCAAGCTTCCCCGTCTGTCCGGACCGTGACGACCTGCAGCTCGTCGGAGCGGGCGTCGAGTTGGGCACGGACCTCGTCAAGATTGTCGTACCGTTCCACATACAGCGTGCCGATGGGCGACACGAGTCCATCCCGTTCTTCTTTCACCAGCACAAACCCATTCTCGATGAGATTCTCGCGATTCAGCAGCCAAACCGCTTTGTGGTAGTCGTAATTGTTGGCGTATTTCCCGTGCTGCGCCAAATGCCCCCAATCCATCCACGCCGCGAAGCAACGGTCGAGGTTGAAATCGGAAGGGATCCAAAGTTTGGTCACGCTGCGGCAGCCCATCCCAAAGTGGGCGAACAAATCTCGGCCCAGCGCCTTCAACTCCGCTTCGCCCTCCCCCCCGTCGAGCACAGCAACGGAGGTGCGTTGGCCTCGGAAGAGGTGGGGCAAGTGGCCGAAGTAGGACTTGAAATAGCGGCCTGCGTTTTGGCCTCCGGTGGCGACGACCGCATCCATGCCCTTCATCATCCCGTCGTGGAAGGTGACCCGCGCCTCCAACCCTGGACAAAATGCGCACCATTGCTGAAAGGCCCAACGCGGCAACACCGCGTCGTCCTTCGACAACTTGACGTGGACGTCGTGGCCCACCAACACCGCGCACATGAGGTCGTGCCACCCCACCATGGGCAAGTTGCCCGCCATGATCAACCCCACGAACAAGCCTGTCGGTCCCTCAGGCCACACGTACATGTCGCGCCAGCGCGCGAGCTCTTCGACACGCAGGGCCTCGCCGTGAGACTTGCACGCTTGAGCGACGCTGTCTGGGGTGAACCAACCGTTGTGGGCCTCTGCGGAGCGCAGCGTTTGGTCGTCGCTGGCAGCCTCCTCACGAAGCCATTCGCCGAGTTGAACAAGACCTGAGAAGAGTTTGTTGACGTCGTACATTTGACACCCAAAGGTACCTGCCATGGCCATCATGATTACAGACGAATGCATCAACTGTGGTGCATGTGAACCCGAATGTCCCAACAACGCCATCTACGAGGGTGGCGCCACCTGGAAATACAGCGAGGGCACGGGTTTTTCTGGATCTGGGGACCACCCGACGGCAGGCACGGTGAACGCCGACGAAGAGCATGCAGCAGGCAACCCTGACCTTTATTTCATCGTGACCGAGAAGTGCACCGAATGTGTGGGCTTCCACGACGAGCCCCAGTGCGCCGCCGTTTGCCCCGTCGACTGTT
>JBMZAB010000026.1:0-30113 GCA_049610985.1 Flavobacteriales bacterium
TCCAAATGGGTAGGCTAACGCTCAAGCGAACCTCGAAATTCTCCGGCAGCAAGTCTGGCGGTAGCTATCTCCATAGGCTATCTTGGGAAGGTAATTCTTTGTTTCACTTGCCAAGGCTTTTCGAGACAGAAAACCGCTGCATCCCAGCAGGCAACAAAAAAGCCCCACAACTGCGGGGCTTCTTTCAGGGCTCCTCCACTTGGACTTGAACCAAGGACCCTCTGATTAACAGTCAGATGCTCTAACCAGCTGAGCTATGGAGGAATTCGAGGACGGCAAAAATACGTCAGTTGGCACATCCAAGCAATACCTTTGCGGAAAATCCCAAAAACCTCCGGACATGTCTGTTCTCACCCTTGGCACCGTGGCGTTTGACACCATCGCCACCCCCTTTGGAAACTCAGGCAAAGTGGTGGGGGGCGCCGCCAGCTACATTGCCTTGGCGGTGAGCCACTTCACAAACGAACAACATGTGGTCAGCGTCATTGGGGAGGACTTTCCCGAAGCCTTCCTCGACGAATTGCGAAAGCGTGGCGCAGGCCTGGACGGATTGACCCAAGTGGAGGGGGGCGAGAGCTTCCATTGGTCTGGCAGCTACCACAACGACATGGTGGGGCGCGACACCCTGGCAACCGACCTGAATGTGTTGATCGACTGGGAGCCGGCCGTGTGCGCCGCGGGCGCTGAGGCTGACTTTGTGATGCTGGGCAACCTGGACCCCGAGGTGCAGCTCAAGGTGTTGGACCAAATTCACACCCCTAAGCTTGTGGTGCTTGACACCATGAACTTTTGGATGGACGTGGCCCTTGACAACTTGAAGAAAGTCATCGGCCGGGTGGATGTGCTCACCGTCAACGACGAAGAAGCCCGCCAACTGACAGGCAAACACTTTTTGCCGCAAGCCGCCGAGGCCATCCATGCCATGGGGCCCAAGACCGTTGTCATCAAGAAAGGAGAACACGGGGCGCTCATGTTCCACCAAGGCGAGGTCTTTTTCGCGCCAGCCTACCCGCTCGACAAAGTTGTCGACCCCACAGGCGCTGGAGACACGTTCGCAGGAGGGTTTGTGGGGTACCTCGCGGCCCGCGCGGCGGCCACCGGGGCGACAACCTGGGAAGACATGAAGCAGGCAGTGACCGTGGGATCGGTGATGGCCAGCTTCACGTGCGAAGCGTTCGGGACAGAGGGTTTGGCGTCGTTGGATGTCGACACGTTGCGGGCGCGTCACGAAGCGTACTTGGCGTTGACGGCTTGCGGGGACGTGGTTTGGCCTCAGGGCTGAATGCCCAACCAAGGGCGGGGGTCCACAGCCCTTCCTTGAACCCACCACTCGAAGTGCAAATGGGGCCCCGAGGTCCATTCTCCGGTGTTGCCCACCAGGCCCACCGCTTCTCCACCTGCCACAAGGTCGCCCTGGGTCTTGAGCAGCGAGGCGCAGTGCTTGTAAATGGAGACGCGCTCCCCTCGGTGCTGCAAGACGAGGGTGTATCCGGTTTCCACGGTGTAGGTGCTGAAGAGCACGGTGCCGTCGTCCACCGCCTGAATGGGGCTTCCTTCAGCCGCCGCCAAATCCACCCCGAGGTGGCCGATGCCCAGGTCCAACTCGTCAGACAGGGTCCCTGCCACAGGGGGGTAGCGGAACCCTGTGCTTGCTGCACCTCCTCGTTCTGACCGACGCTGAAGCGCAAACCGATCCTCGGCGAGGACTTGACTTCGAAGTTGGGTTTCGTGCGGCCCTGCCGCCAGAAGGGCGGTGTCGACGTCTGAAAAGGCCTCGGCGCTTGTGCTCCACGCGGAGACGCCCGACCCCTGCAGGAATTCAATCGCGCGGTTGTCTCCAGACAGGGCGTGACGGAGGGCTTGGACCACCTGGCCGTTGCGCTCGAGCATGACCGTGAGGCTGTCGGCCAGAGCCCGGGTGGCCGCCATGTCTTCCCGGGTTTGTGTGGCCACGTAGCCCGGCACAACCCATTCGCGAAGTTGGGTTTGGGCCACCGTGAGGTACGTCAACCCCACGACCAGCGCCACAACCCCGCACGCCATCCAAGTCCAGCCGCGAGGCGTCCCACGAAACACCCGAATTTCAGAAAACGAGTTTTCGTCGAAGACAGTGACTTTGAATCGGTGCTTCCAGCGCGACATGTTGCGAATATCGCCACGCTCACAAAGTTTCTACCGCGGGGAAGGGTTCATCCAATATTTTTGGCATCCTTACGTTGAAGCAACCCATGTCACGCCGCCTCCTGATCTTGATTGCCGCCCTGATGGCGCTGACGTGGATGTCTTGCACCACAAAGCGAGACGGGCGTGCATACAGGCTCTACCACAACACCACCGCGAAGTACAACGGATTCTTTTACGCGAACGAGGCGCATGCGGAGGCCGAGGTCAAGTTGGAAGAGCTTCACGAGGAGCGCTGGGATGAAGTGCTGCCGTTGTTTTTGGAATCGGACGACGAAAGCGCCCAGCAGATTTTTCCGCTCATGGAGCGCGCCATCGAAAAGTGCACGCGCGTGGTGGACCGTCACACGATGGCCCCGCCGAAGCGGATGACCAAGTCGTTCAGCCGGCCTGTCATGAACAAGTGGATCGACGACAACTACACCGTGATTGGCAAGTCGTACTACCTGAAGGGCGACTACCCCAAAGCGGAGGAGATTTTCACCTATTTGGCGCGAACGGTGAATGGGGACGACGCCGAGGCGTGGGCCTACTCGTGGTTGGGCCGAACGCACATGCGTGCTGGCGACGATGTCAAAGCCAAGAACGCCTTGGCCAAAGCTGAAAGCATTCGAGACGCGTCGGACGAGGCGATGGTGCACACCCTGCTTGTCCTGGCGCAATACCGCATCTTGACGGAGGAGTTTGAAAAGGCCGCACGCCACTTGGAGGACGCTTTGCCCAGGATGGGAAAAAAAGACAAGGAGCGCACCCGGGCCACGTTCGTCTTGGCACAATGCCTTCGGGCTGCGGGGGACAAGGAAGGGGCCATAGAGCAATTCCAAGAAGTGGCGGACATGCGCTGGGCGGATTACGAGTGGGTGTTCCAAGGCAACATTCAACAGGCCATGACGTACGAGCGTCGCAACGGAAACAGCGAGGCCATTGTGGAGTTGTTGGAGGACATGTTGGAGGATTCCAAAAACGAGGAGTTCTTGGACCAGGTCTATTACGCGTTGGGGGAGGTGGCATTGGAAGACCGTCGTCGAGACGAGTCTTTTGACTTGTTCAAGAGCAGTGTGGCGGCCCACGTCGACAACGACCGACAACTCGGAAAAGGGTACCTGAAGCTCGCAGATCTTTACATGGAGGATTTGGAGTACCCCACGGCGCAAGCCTACTACGACAGCGCCTTGGTCCACATGGACGACGACAGCGAGCGAAAAGACGAGGTCAGCTCCTTGGCGTCCGACTTGACCAGCTTGGTGGACAACTTGAACATCATCCAAGAGGTGGACAGCTTGTTGGAGTTGTGCGACATGGACGAGGATTTGAGGCTTCGTGCTGTGGACCGCGTGTTGAGGAGCATGGAGCTGGAGTTGAAGCGCGCCCGCGAGGAGCGGGAGGCTGCGGCTGAAGCGGCCGCCGCTGCGGCGGCGGCGGACAACTCGGGTGCAGGCATGTTTTGGCCCTACAACGGCCAACTTCGTGCGTCGGGACAGCAACAATTCCTTTCTTATTGGGGAGGCCGCGTGTTGGAGGACGATTGGCGACGCTCCAACAAGATGAGCAACCTGTTCGTGGACGAGGAGGAAGGGGAGGATATAGAGGCCTCAGGCGAAGAGGAGGAAATCCTTGACCCACTGGACCCAGCCAATTTGCCCACATTCGAAGAACTGTTGGCGGCGCTGCCGTGCGAGCCCGACGCCCGCGTGTCGGAGGAAGAGCGCATGGCGGAAGCCTACTACAACGCAGGGTTGGATTACCGCGAGAAGCTCGGCGACAACGAAAAGGCCATTGAAACCTGGGTGGAGCTCATCGAGCGGCTCGACAGCTCGGCGTTTCACCCGACGGCCCACTATCAACTGTTCCGGACCTATTTGGAGCGAGAAATTGAGGAGAACTACCAAAACCCGTTCTGCGACGATTGCAACAGCCAGTTCTGGGCAGACGAAATTGTTCGCTTGTACCCTGGAAGTGAGTGGGCGCGCTTGATCGAGGACCCCGATTTCAAAGACGAGGAAGAAGTGTTGCGCGAGGTCCAGCGTGAGGTTTACGAGTCCTTGCTCAGCCGTTACTACACCAAAGATTACCAGAGGGTGTTGTTGGACATCGACGAGGTGGTGGCCGCGGACAGTGTGAATTTCTTCGCGTGCAAGTACACCTTGCTCCGTGCGCAGTGCGTGGGTGGGTTGACAAGCTACAGCGGAGACCGCACCCCATACTTTGAAGCGCTGCAAGGGGTGGTTGCGGATTGTCCGGACACCGAGGAGGCGGCGTTTGCCCAAGACATCATGCGCAAGCTAGGGGTGGAGCTGGGGCCAGACGCCCGTGGCAGCAAAGGGCAAGAGCCTGAGCCCGAAGCGTCGCCGTTTGAAGCCCAACCCAACAACGAACACTACTTCGCCATCTTCATCCCCGTCGGCGAGGGAAGTGGAAACAAAGCCAAGGCGCAGGCCTCAGATTTCAACAGCGCGTTTTACGCGTCGAAGGGCCTGAAAGTGACGAGCAATTTGATTGACCGCTCGACCCAAGTGGTTTTGGTCAAATCCTTTGCAAACAAAGGAGAAGGCATGGGGTACTACGACATCTTCACCTCCAACCGAGAAGACCTCATTGAACTGAATTCCTCGGGGTACGACATGGTGCTCATCAGCAATGAAAACTATGTGACATTGTTCAAAAACAAGGACCTCTCGGGGTACGTGGAGTGGTTCGCAGGGCAGTACCTTTCCGACAAATGATTGGCAACAAAAAATCCACCCCGGGCATGCATACCTCAAGCACGGATGCGGTCAACCGCATTGTCGAAGGAACCACGTTTGAAGGAAACATCCGCAGCGAAAGCAACATGCGGATTGACGGCACTTTTGAAGGCGACATCGCCACCAAGGGCCGCATCGTGGTTGGACCCAAAGGCATCATCAAAGGCAACGTGACCTGCATCCACTGCGAAGTGGAGGGCGTCATGGAGGGCCAAATCGAAGTGAAAGAGTTGATGGCCCTCAAGTCGTCTGCCAAGGTGGCTGGTCAGATCTACTACGGCCAGTTGAGTGTGGAGGCGGGCGCCCAGCCTGTTGGCACATTCCACATGGGCCCGCGCGAAGCCAAGGCGCCTATGATGGGCAAGCCAGGTGCGGTGAACACCCTCAAAGGAGCTGAGGTGGTGACCGACATGCCCAAGCAGGTGGCGAAACCAGTGGCCAAGCCGCTGGCCCAGACCAAGCTCTGAGCCCTTTCATGGCTGAGCCCACGCCTCAGGGCGGGTCGCCCGCGTCGAAACCCAAGACTCCGCAACACTCCATCCTGCGGTTTGCGGGCATGGGGTTCCAACTGGCTGTGGCCATTGGTTTGGGTGTGATGGCAGGCCTCAAGCTCGACGAGTGGTTGGGTTGGGAACAGCCGCTGGGCACAGCCGCCATGGCGCTAGTTGGCTTGGCGGCGGGCATGTATCAAGTTTTGAAAGCCCTTCGATGACGCCGAGCCGTTCATTCCACCTCGCCATGGCGCTCTTGGCCCTGGCCGCATGGACGGCCCCTGTGCAATGGCCTCTCATTCAGGGTTTGGCCAAGTCGTGGTGGTGGCCTGCCACGGTGGGCTCGTTGATTTTGGTTTCTGTCCTGGGGTTCCGCTGGATGCAACGGGCAAAAGACGCCAGCCCCATGCAATTCGTGGCGGCCGTCAACGGCACCACAGCATTGAAGCTCTTCACGGCGCTGGGCTGGATCACGTCATTTCTGGTCACGCAAGAGGGTTTGAAAAAGGAATTTGCCTTCTCCACATTCGCCGTGTTCCTCCTTTGCACAGTGGCAGTTGCGGCGTTCGGAATGAAAATGTCTGCCAAATCGGAGAATAATGAGACCAATGGTTGAAGAAGAAAAGTTCGTGAGTACTTTTGCCGCGGATTTGCTGCCATGAACATGCGTATCTCAAACCTCTTTTTGGCGTCTCTTTTGGCGTTTTGGATCCCTGCTCTGGCTGAAGAGCCCCATGCGGACCACCAGGAACATGAAGAGACTGAGGCGTTCAACCCCAGCAACTTCATCATCCACCACATCGCGGACGCGCACGAGATTCACTTGTGGGGCCACTCCCACATCCCGCTTCCCGTCATTTTGTACTCGGAGGAACATGGGCTGGACGTATTCATGAGCAGTGCCTTTGAAGGTCACGGCGAAACCCGCCTCGCGGCACGTCCATCTGGTGTCACGTATGCGTTGAGCCATGGGCACATTTCTGTGCACGACCCCTCGCACGACCACGGCCATGACCATGATCACGACCACCACGACCACCACGATCACGCTGGACCGCACCTCTACGACTTGAGCATCACCAAATCCATCTTCGGCATGCTGCTGATGATGGTGTTGATGTTGGTGTTGTTCTCAGGCATGGCGCGTTCGTACACCAAGCGCCCAGGCCAAGCGCCCACCGGGCTGACGAATGCGTTGGAACCCCTGGTGTTGTTCATCCGTGACGAAGTGGCTGTGCCCAACATCGGCGCGCAAAAGGCGGACAAGTTTTTGCCGTTCTTGATGACGGTGTTCTTCTTCATCTTTTTCGCCAACCTGCTTGGGCTTGTCCCATTCATTGGCGGTTTCAATGTGACAGGAACTTTGGGCATCACCATGGTGATGGCGGCGATGGTTTTTGCGATCACCACCCTCAACGGCAACAAACACTATTGGGGACACCTGTTTTGGCCTCCCGGTGTTCCGTTGTTCGTGATGCCCATCATCATCCCGATTGAGATTGTAGGGATGTTTCTCAAGCCCATCGTCTTGATGATTCGTTTGACCGCAAACATCAGCGCGGGCCACATCATCATTTTGTCCTTTGTGAGCTTGGTGCTGATCTTCGGCCAAGGTGGTGAGGCGCTCGCCGCGGGATACGGCATCGGCGTCTTCTCCACGGCGTTCATGATTTTCATGTATTGCTTGGAACTCCTCGTGGCGTTTTTGCAAGCCTTCGTTTTCACCCTGTTGGCGGCGATTTACTTCGGTGAAGCCACCCACGAGGCACATCATTGATTTTCATTACTCTATCAAAATTTTCCAAATGGAATTGTTGACCATCCTTCTCGAAATTGGACAGGGCCTTGCAGGCCTCGGTGCTGGAGCTGCTGCCATTGGTGCAGGTTTGGGTGTGGGCCGCATTGGCGGATCTGCCCTCGAAGCCATGGCGCGTCAGCCTGAAATCGCAGGCGACATTCGTTCCAACATGATTGTGGCCGCTGCACTGGTTGAGGGTGTTGCCCTCTTCGGTGTGATTGTTTGCTTGCTCGTCGCCCTCGGATAATTCCATGGACGCTCTTCTGACACCCGCATTCGGGACTGTCGTTTGGTCCACCATTGCTTTTTTGGTGGTGCTTTTCTTGCTGCGCAAGATGGCGTGGGGCCCGATCCTCACCGCCCTCAAGGAGCGTGAAGAGAGCATTGCCACTGCGTTGAACGAGGCCGACAAGGCGCGCTCAGAGATGAGTGCCTTGCAGGCCGACAACGAGCGCCTGCTTCAAGAAGCGCGCGTTGAACGTGACGGCATGTTGCGCGAAGCCCGCGAAATGGCGGACAAGCTCGTCGCAGACGCAAAAGGAAAGGCGAAAGAGGAAGCGGCACGCGAAGCGGAATCAGCCCGTGAAGCCATCGCCACTGAGCGCAAGGCGGCCGTGGCTGAATTGAAATCAGAAGTTGCGAAGTTGTCCGTCAGCATTGCGGAGCAATTGATTCGTGCGGAGTTGGCTGACGCCGGCAAGCAGGAAGCGCTCGTGAGCAAGTTGATCGACGAAAGCCCCCTGAAGTAAAGTCATGGCCACAGCAAGGGTTGCAGCACGGTACGCCAAGGCATTGTTGTCGCTCGCACAAGAGCGCAACGAGCTTGACGTCGTGGGAGCAGACTTGGAGCGACTCCAGGTGTTGCTCTCCGAGTCAAGGGACTTGGTTCTCATGCTCCAAAGCCCCGTTGTCAAGTCGGACAAAAAACAGGCGGTGCTGGACGCCGTGCTCGGCGGCAAGCTGGGCGAGTTGACCGCGGGTTACCTCAAGATTCTTGTGGCCAAAGGCCGTGAAGGACTTGTGGTGGACATGGTCGCAGAAGGCCAACGGCAGCTGCGTTTGCTTCGCAACATCCAGGAAGTGTCTGTCACCACCGCGGTGCCGTTGACAGACGACCTTCGCTCACGCATTTTGGTCCAGGTGGCTCAGGTGCACAAGGGCGAGGTGGAAATGAAAGAATTGGTGGATCCTGACATCCTCGGCGGCTACGTGTTGCAGTTGGGTGATCAGATGATCGACGCCTCGGTGAAGCGCCAGATCAAGGCGCTTGGTCGGGAACTTACTGAACACGACTACGAGCCCGAGTTGTAAGCGGGCCAAAACGACAAAGCGATGGCTGATATCAATCCAGCAGAAGTTTCTTCCATTCTCCGCGAGCAGCTCGCGGGAGCCACAAGTGCAGCGCAACTTGAAGAAGTTGGCACCGTCCTCCAGGTTGGCGACGGGATTGCCCGCATTTACGGTTTGACAAGTGTGGAATCGGGTGAATTGATCGAATTCGAGAACGGTGTCCGCGGCATCGTGTTGAACCTCGAAGAAGACAACGTGGGCGCAGTGTTGCTCGAGCCTTCAGGAGACCTGAAGGAGGGCAGCACCGTGAAGCGCACAGGAACCATCGCAAGCGTCAAAGTTGGCGAGGGCATGTTGGGCCGCGTGGTGAATATGCTGGGCGAACCCATTGACGGAAAAGGTCCTATCCAGGGCGAGACCTTCGACATGCCGATCGAGCGCAAGGCTCCCGGTGTGATCTACCGTCAGCCTGTCAATGAGCCGTTGCAAACCGGCATCAAGTCCATCGACGCGATGATTCCCATCGGTCGTGGCCAGCGTGAGCTGATCATTGGCGACCGCCAGACCGGAAAGACCACCGTGGCGATCGACACCATCATCAACCAGAAGGAATTCTACGACGCAGGCGAGCCTGTGTTCTGCATCTATGTCGCTGTGGGCCAAAAGGGTTCCACCGTGGCGGGCATCGTGAAGACCTTGGAAGAAGCGGGGGCCATGGCCTACACCGTGGTGGTGGCGGCGACGGCTTCTGACCCTGCTCCGCTCCAGTTCTACGCACCATTCACTGGCGCCGCAGTTGGAGAGTACTTCCGCGACACAGGCCGTCCGGCGCTTGTCGTGTACGACGACCTGTCCAAGCAAGCTGTGGCGTACCGCGAGGTGTCCCTTTTGCTTCGCCGTCCTCCGGGACGTGAGGCCTATCCTGGAGACGTGTTCTACTTGCACTCACGCTTGTTGGAGCGCGCGGCGAAGGTCATCGCCGAGGACAGCATCGCTGCCCAAATGAACGACCTCCCAGAGAGCCTCAAGGGCAAGGTGAAAGGTGGCGGTTCTTTGACGGCACTCCCCATCATTGAAACCCAGGCGGGTGACGTGTCAGCGTACATCCCAACCAACGTGATCTCGATCACGGACGGCCAAATCTTCCTCGAGAGCAACCTGTTCTTGTCGGGTGTGCGTCCTGCGATCAACGTGGGCATCTCGGTGAGCCGCGTGGGTGGTTCAGCCCAGATCAAGTCCATGAAGAAGGTGGCCGGCACGTTGAAGCTCGACCAGGCGCAATTCCGTGAGCTGGAGGCCTTCGCCAAGTTTGGTTCAGACTTGGACGACGCGACCAAGGCCGTCCTCGGAAAAGGGGAGCGCAACGTGGAGATCTTGAAGCAAGACCAAAACTCTCCGCTTCCCGTGGAAGAGCAAATTGCCATCATCTACTGCGGCACCAAGAACCTGTTGAAGGCGGTGCCCGTGGACAAGGTGCGCGAGTTTGAAGGAGAATTCCTCGCTTACATGCGCAGCAAGCACGCCGACACATTGGCATCTCTGAAGGCGGGCAAATACACCGACGCAGAGACCAGCGTGATTGAAGCTGCCGCTGCTGAAATGACCGCCCGTTACGCCTGATTGAAACGCCATGGCTGGAGGACTACAAGAAGTACGTGAACGCATCACCTCGGTGCAGAACACCATGCAGATCACTTCTGCGATGAAAATGGTGTCTGCGGCCAAGTTGCGCCGTGCCCAAGACGCCATCACGCAGATGCGTCCCTACGCAGTCAAGCTTCAAGCCATGTTGTCCAACGTCAGCTCCAGCTTGGAGCAAGGCGAGGGTCAATACTCCGAGCAACGCGACGTCAAGCGCGTGTTGGTGGTGGCGATCACTTCCAACCGCGGGTTGTGCGGGGCGTTCAACAACAACATTGTCAAGGAAGCCACCAAAGTCGTCAAGGAGGCCTCCGAAGCAGGCCGCACTGTGGAAGTGCTTCCCCTTGGCAAGAAGGCCTTGGACGCGGCGAACCGCCTCGAATGGACGCTGGCCGAAGGGTACGGAGACGCGTCCACCACGTTGTTCGACAACCTGGATTTTGCCAACGCCAGCGACATCGCCAACAAGGTGATGGAGGCTTACGTGACAGGCAAGCACGACGAGGTTGTGTTGGTGTACAACCAATTCAAGAACGCGGCGGTCCAAATCACCACCCGCGAGGGCTTTTTGCCCATGACTGCAGAGTCAGGCGATGAGGGCCAGGATTTTGGCGTGGAGTACATCTTCGAGCCCAACAAGGAAGAAATCGTGGAGCGGATGTTGCCCAACGCCTTGCGTGTGCAGCTCTACAAAGCGCTTCTGGACAGCCACGCGGCGGAGCATGGTGCGCGCATGACGGCCATGCACCAGGCGACGGACAACGGCGGCGAGTTGTTGCGCGACTTGCGCATCACCTACAACAAGGCGCGTCAGGCGTCCATCACCACCGAGATCTTGGAGATCGTGGCGGGCTCTGAGGCCCTGGACGGCTGATCTCGCGAGAAGGCCCCCTTTCCATTCTTGGCACGCTTGTGGTTAGTTTCGAACCATGGGCTTGAGGTTGCGCATTTTTCTTGGCATGATGACGTTGGTTGTCTGTGCGCTGTTGGCCACAGGTTACGTGGCGTATCGGTTTGGCGCGGACGCGGAACAGGCCTACAACGACCAGCGCTTGCTGAGGAAGGAGGCGGCGTTGCAACGGAGTTTGAGCTACATGCTGGAGCGCATGGGGGGAGAGGTCAGCCAGGACAGCTTGGCCCTTGTGTTCACAGACCGAATCTGTGAGCTGGCCGACGTGCACAGCCTGAAGTTTTCCCTGTACAACCAGGACGGAAGACTCGTCACCACGTCAGACCCGGCCGACGAGTCGGTGTCACAAGTTGCGTTGCTGTTGCCGGAGGAAGTGTTGGCACAGGCGCGTGACAACCGAATGAGAACGGTTTTGCCTGACCGCGCCACCGGGACGGAAGTGGTGTGGCCTTTGTCGACGGAGCAGGGTGAGCTGTTGGCCTTGGGTCACGTGCATTACGACCCGCGCATGACGGCCGAGGCAGATTGGAGGGTGTTTTTGGGCCGTTTGGCGCCCGTGTATTTGATGTTGTTCCTGCTCGTGGGGCTTTTGGCGTTTTCGTTGTCGAACTCGATTGTGCGGCCTCTGAGGGGCCTTGCGGAGGACATGGCGTCCAACCCGCTGGGGCGTCGTCAGGGCGTTGTGCTGGAATCGAGGTGGAAAGACGAGGTCGGCACCCTGGTTCAGTCTTACAACACCTTGCTCCAGCAACTTCAGGAGAGCATGGAGTCCAGGGCGCTCCTGGAGCGCGAAGGTGCGTGGCGCGAAATGGCCCAGCAGGTGGCCCACGAGATCAAAAACCCCCTGACCCCCATGCGTCTGGGCGCACAGCACCTGGAACGCGCTTGGTCGGACGGCGCGGAGGATTTTGCCGAGCGACTCAAGCGGTACACCAACACAACCGTTCAGCAGATCGACGCCTTGAGTCACATTGCAGAGGGCTTTGCCTTGTTGGCCACTGACGGTGCGGTCGAGCCGCAGCAAGTGGAATTGGGGGCCCTGCTGGAAGATGTGACGGGTTTGCACGCCGAGCACCATGTGACGTGCACGCGGCCCGAGGGGGCCGAAGTGTGGGTGTGGGCGGACAAGACGCGCCTGGTCAGGGCATTGAACAACCTCATCCAAAACGCCCTTGAATCGAAGTCCGACGGCGTTGTGGAGGTGGCCGTCGCCTTGCGGGTTCAGGGCGAAAGGGCGTCTGTGACCGTGTCCGACAACGGAGACGGCATTGATGCGGAACGCATGACGCGAATTTTCGAACCGAAATTCACCACCAAGACGCATGGCCTGGGCTTGGGTTTGGCCATGGTGCGCGCCATTGTGCAAGGCGCCAAGGGTGAGGTGACGGTGCAGTCTGCGAAGGGGGAAGGGACGGAATTCGAGGTGAAGCTGCCCTGCGTCACACCAAGGGGTGGAGCACAGGTCGGCTGATCGCCGCGTCGTTGTCCATGGGCGCCACCTGAAGGTTCAGCAGGTACAGGCCGTCCGGCGCGCTTTCAGGCACGTGAATGAGCTCGGTGATGGTGCATCCGTGCCTTGGGTGGTCGGGAACGCGCCAAAACGCATGGTGGGCTTCCAGCCGCCCTCCGTCGACTTCCTTGTCCACAGAGGGAAGGTCGACGAGGAGATGTTTGACGTTGGATTGGACCAATCGGTTCATGAACGCAGCCGTGAAATACGGGGGGTTGGTGTTGGACCAAGCCCGGGTGCGTTTGTCGTCCCCATTTGGCGTGGTTCGGATGGCCAATGCTTCGCCCAAGGGCACGCTGACGTTGTCGAGCAGGACCTCGTCGAGAACTCGGTCGCCCCCGGTCTCTTCCGGCGTCAAGGTCACCAAAGAACAGGGCATCAGCGAGGGGATGTTTCGGAAGCATGCGTCCACGCTGTGGATGTCATGGGTGATGTGGCCAAGGCATTCCGTGTGCGTGCCGTGGCCGTGGGGGTTGAAGGTGATGTCCCTGAAGTTCACCGATCCTCCTTCCGCGACGGCGCCCTCAAACCCTTCTCCGCGCACCGGGACCATCTTTGGGTCGTCCACGTACCAGGCTGAGGGGTTGGCTTTGCCGTTGCCTGCGAGCACCAAACTGAGGTCGATCGCTTTGCTGAGGTCTGCTTGATGGGCCTCGCCGTTCCATGTGAACTGACAGATCATGGTCCCCAAGAAACGAAGAAAGGCTCCCCGAGGGACGCCTTTCCGCAAAGTCAGTGTGTCGATGTCTTACTCGAACAAGAAGCCGATCCGGAGTTGGCCGGTGCTGTAGTTGCCGAGGAAGTTGGTGCCGTTGTAGTACGCGTTGCGCGCGAAGTCGTTCACGGTGTCGAAGTTCTCGGGAGACTGCTCGTCCCAAGTGTGCCACAAGGCGTCCACTGCGGTGACCACACCGGCATTCTCGAGCGAAGTCCATGGCTCGCCGTTAATCACGTAGTTGACCTCTTGGTTGGTGCTCCACTGGTAACCGCTTTCGGTGGCTGTGTTTTGCACGAACTGCGATGTGTTCTCGTCGCCTTGGCCGCCGTCGAAGTACATGTTGAAGGCGTCGTTGTTGGACGTGCTGATGGTGGAGCTGATGCCAGATGTTTGTGAGAAACGGAGGCCAGCTTCAAACCCGACGTAGATCGCGTCGTTGAAGTAGTAGTCCGCACCGAACAAGAGGTCCACGTTGATGGTGGAGGCAGTCACGACGTTGGAGTAGTTCCACACGTCCCACTGGGCGGGGTCTGGCTCGTCTTCCCAGAAGGCCTGGTCCACGGTCTCGCCGTTGATGTTGACGGCGCTGAAGTGGTCGCGCTGCAAGGTGAACGAAGACGTGCCGTAGCTCGCGCCGAACGCGAAGTAAGGAGACAGGTTGTCGGTTCCTTTGAAGTGCATCTCGTAGCCCAAGCCCAACTCAAAGGAAGAGTGGATGTTGGAGAGGTACAAGTCGGGGTGAGTCTCGTTGGCAGCGCCAGTTTGGCCCAACGAGTTTTCAGGCACCACCAAGTACTTGTTGGTGGTGTTGTTCAAGCCCAAAGTCACGCGCAATGCGCGGTCGTCGTCCATGAAGTTTCTGTACTTCAAGGTGGATGCGTTGATGGGGTTGCCGCCGAATGGGGCGAACGCCACTTCAATGTTGTGCTCTCCGCCGAGTTGCTTTTGCGCTTGGGCAGAGGTGAAGGCCACAGAAACCAGGGCCAAGGTGAACATCAGTTTTTTCATGACTGAGATTTAGGTTTCAATTGATTCAGTGGTGCAAGAAAGCACACAACGGAGTTTGCACCAAGGCTTGAGCTTGTCAACATCCACAAACGAGATTGTTGATAACCTCACTCCACCGTGACGCTTTTTGCCAAATTCCGCGGTTGGTCCACGTTGCACCCCCTCAATAACGCGATGTGGTAGCTCAAAAGTTGCATCGGGATGGATGTCAGCAGGGGCGCAAGTGCTTCATGTGCTTTCGGCACCTCGATGGTGTGGTCGGAAAGGGACTTGACCTGGTTGTCTCCTTCGGTGACGATGGCCAGGATTTGGCCCCCTCGGGCTTTCACCTCCTGGATGTTGCTCACCACTTTCTCGTACACTTCGTCTTGTGTGGCGATGAAAATGACGGGCATGTCTTCGTCGATCAAGGCGATGGGCCCGTGCTTCATCTCTGCCGCAGGGTAACCTTCGGCGTGGATGTAGCTGATTTCCTTGAGTTTGAGTGCACCTTCGAGCGCGACCGGGAATTGGTAACCACGCCCGAGGTAGAGGGCGTTGTCTGCGCCGGCAAACAACTTCGCGATCTCTTCAATGGCAGGGGCGGACTCTAGGCACTGTTCCACCAAGTCAGGAATGTTGTCCAGCCCAGACACAAGACGCATGAAGGTGGCGTCGTCCACACGGCCCAAACGACGGCCTACGTGAAGGGCCATGGCTGTCAACACGGCTACCTGGGCGGTGAAGGCCTTGGTGCTCGCTACGCCGATTTCAGGCCCGGCGTGGGTGTAGGCCCCAGCGTCGGTTTCGCGCGCAATGCTGGACCCGACCACGTTGCACACCCCAAAGATGTGGGCACCCGCCTCCTTGGCGGAGCGGATGGCCGCCAAGGTGTCCGCAGTTTCCCCGCTTTGTGAGATGGCCAACACGACGTCGGTGTCGCGGATGATTGGGTTTCTGTACCGGAATTCAGAGGCGTACTCCACTTCGACAGGGATGCGCGCCAGGCTCTCGAACAGGTATTCGGCCACCAAGCCGGCGTGCCAGCTTGTTCCACACCCCAAAATGAGGATGCGTTGGGCTTTCTCCCACTGGGCCCAATTGTTGTCGACGCCGGACATGTTGGTCGTGCCCTGTTGGAGGTTGACCCGTCCGCGGATGGAGTCTCGAATGGACCTGGGCTGCTCGTAAATCTCTTTGAGCATGAAATGGTCGTAGCCGCCCTTTTCCAAGGAAGCAATCTCCAATTCAATGGCCTTGATCTCCGGGGTGATTTCTGCGTCACCGATGGTACGGATGGACAATTTGCCGTCCCGGGTCATCGTGGCGACTTCCTCGTCTTCCAGGTAGACCACATTTTTGGTGTGGGCCACAATGGGCGTGGCGTCCGATCCCACAAAGAAATCGTTGTTGCCCCCCACACCAATCACGAGCGGACTGGCCTTGCGCGCAGCGACCAATCGGTCTGGGTGGGACTTGTCCAGGACCACAATGGCGTATGCGCCGATCACTTCTTTCAGTGCGACACGCACGGCGTTGGGAAGATCGAGCCCAGTAGAGGTCATGACCTCTTCAATGAAATGCGCCAACACTTCGGTGTCGGTGTCGCTGATCAGGGTGTGTCCACGGTCGGAGAGCAACCCTTTGAGCGCCTCGTAGTTTTCGATGATGCCGTTGTGGATGACTGCGATTCTGCCCTTGCTCCCTGTGTGAGGGTGGGCGTTGCGGTCGCTTGGGGGTCCATGGGTGGCCCAGCGGGTGTGCCCGATGCCAACGGTGCCGACAGGGATGTTTTCTGCCACGTGGGCTTCCAGGTTGGCGACCTTGCCTTCTTTTTTTTCCACCCGAAGTTCCCCTTTTTCCTCCAGGGTGGCGATTCCAGCACTGTCGTAGCCTCGGTATTCGAGGCGGGTCAAGCCGTCAATCAAAATGGGGTAGGCCGGATTCGGCCCCAAGTAGCCTACAATTCCGCACATGCTGCTGTCAAGTTCCTAAGGTGATGGTCAGTTTCGCGGGGGTGTCGTGTTCAGGACCGTGAAGCACCACACCTGCCACCGAGATGCCAGCTTTGCTGGACACAAGATAGAGGTTTCGTCCGAACCAATCGCCTTGCACAAACCTGTGCACCGTGCTTGTCATGTTGAATATATAGGCGTTCAGCGCGGCGTCGTATTCACCCCCGATGGGAATGGGCGCGTTTTGGTCTGGCGTGGAGCCGAACGTTCCGTCTTCCCGCTCCAGGAACACAAACAATTGGTCTTGTGGGTTGCCTGGTTTCATGCCCCATTCGGATTCCACAGGAACGGTGAGCTCGGCCTTGAGGATGGTGGGGGATTGGCCCGCGCTGTCGACCAAGCTGGCGAGGTGAGGAAAGGTGACCCGCGTTTTGCATCCTGATGCGGCCAGCACGCGTGACCATACGGCGCCGTCCAGTTCTTTGACCTCGGGATTGTTGAAGCCCGCCAAATCCTGAGTGAAGTGGTGGTCGAAGACATTGACACGAGCGCTGAGGGGGCTGATGAGAAAGTCGTAGAACGCCGTATCGCTGTCGTTGTGGTAGTGCAGCCGCATCACACTCAAGCCGCTGTTGATGTCCAATGCCGCAATGCCGTGTCCGCCCCCAGCGTGCTGAATCGCGATTCCTGGAACGACGTCGAACCAGGTTGCGTTGTTGTCGAAAGATGCAGAGTCGAGGTCAAGGATGGACTGTGCTGCATCAAGACTGAGCGGAAGTCGGAGTTGTGGGGCCAAGGTGTCGTTGCCGACGTAGAGGTTGGAGGTGGGCTCAAACACCCAAGGTCCGGAGCCGTCGGCCACCCATTCTTCTCCAGTGGTCTCCACCATGAGGTTGGAGTGGTAGGCGCTGTCCAGCGACAAGGAATCGACCAAGGGTTGGACAGAGAGCTGTTGGGGCAGCAGTTGTCCGTAAGCATCTCCGGTGTATCGGAGTTGAAGGAACATGCTGTCGGCCACGGGATTGACCCCAAAGTTGATGTCGGTGGCAGACAACCGGAGTTGCGTCAAAAGCCCGGCGGTGATGTGGCTGAAACCAGGGAGATGCACTTGGCCGAGGAGCCCGGTGCTGAGCTCGTCGGTCTCCAAACTGTCTTCACGGACGGTATGGAATACCACAGTCGCGGTGTCGATGACGCGAACTTGCAGGGAGTCGGTGGGCGGCCTGAGCCCGAGTCCGATGTCGGTTTGAGGTTTGGTGCAACCCCACAACACGGTCAAAAGACATCCAAAAAACAACCAGACTGTCGGGTGGATGCGGGTGTGGTTCCTTGTCATGAAGCCACGAAGTTCAGGAAGAACTTGATTACTCCGCGACAGCCTCAGTTTTTCCCTCGAGGATGGCGTCGTAGAAGGTGTTGATTTCGCCGGTGAAGCCGTCCTCCCCGCGGTAAGTCAAGATGGGCTTGTCCATGTCGGCCAAAGCGGCTTGTGTGTCGTCGGTCAAGGTTTCCGAGCCGACGATGATGGCGTCTGCGCCTTCCATGGCCAGGCGGTTGAGGTTGTCGAAGGTGGGGCTGGAGATGCCGGCCAGTGCCTCGGCAGGAATGCCTTGCGCCACAGCTTTTTCCGCCATGTGCGGATTGAGTTCGCCGTCAAACCCTTCGTTGAAAACGTGATAAATGATTTTGGCCTTGTCGAAATAAGGCTCGTCTGCAAACACGTGCTTGAGGTAGGTGGGGACCAAGCTTGACATCCAGCCTGTGCAGTGGATGATGTCCGGTGCCCATCCCAATTTACGCACAGTTTCCAGCACGCCCCGCACGAAGAAGATGCTGCGCTCGTCGTTGTCTTCGAAGAACTTGTCGTCGGCGTCATGAAGGACCGCCTTGCGCTTGAAATAGGTGTCGTTGTCGATGAAGTACACTTGAATGCGGGCGGTGGGAATGGACGCCACCTTGATGATCAACGGGTGGTCTGTGTCGTCCACATTCAGGTTCATGCCGCTGAGGCGGATGACTTCATGGAGTTGGTGACGACGCTCGTTGATTTTGCCAAAACGAGGCATGAACACGCGAATCTCTTTGCCCTTCTCGTGGGTCCCTTGGGGCAACATCCGAGAGACATGGCTCATGGGTGTTTCAGGGAGGTAAGGAGTCAGGTGTTGAGAGATGTAGAGGACGCGTGGCTTGCTCATTCCGCTTATGTCAAGAGTAAAACGAACGACCAAGATAGGTAAATTCGCCCCAAAATCCAAGTAAAACGGCGGGTTTCAGCCCGTTTAGACCCCCTCCACATGGTTCTTTTGCAGTCGCTGGACGCCTTGTCCCAATGGCAAGTCTCAACGGGGTGGCACGAGAAGGTCACCGGTTTTGTGCCCACGATGGGGGCGTTGCACGAGGGGCATGCCAGCTTGATCAGGTTGGCCAAATCCCAGTCCGAGTTGGTGATCGTGTCCATCCTTGTCAACCCCACCCAGTTCAACGACGCCAAGGATTTCGAGACCTATCCGCGGACGCTGAAGGGCGACATGGACAAAGCCCAAGCGGCGGGCGCTGATGCCGTGTTTTCGCCCTCGGCGGAGGCACTTTACGGCGGGCAACCCAAAGCAACCCCGGTGCATTGGGGCCCACTCACTCAAGCCTACGAGGGTGCGCGACGCCCGGGCCATTTCAACGGCGTCGTGGCCGTGGTTGACCTGTTGTTTCAGGCGGTGCAGCCAACCCTTGCGGTGTTTGGCGAAAAAGATTTGCAACAGGTCGGGGTGATTGAGAAACTGGCCGAGGATCGTCACCCAGGGCTGAAAGTGGTGGTGGCGCCTCTGGTGCGCGAGCCGTCCGGCCTTGCGCTGAGCTCGAGAAACGCCCGACTAAGCGCGCAGGGCGCGACGTCTGCCTTGGCCCTGCACCAGGCGCTTCTCGCGGTGCAACAGGGCGCGCAGGAAGGCAGGTTGATCCACGCCGTGCAAGCGCAACGAGCTGCCCTGACAGCCAACCCCGCCGTCACGCTGGAGTACCTCGACGTCCTGGATGCACTCACGTTTGAACCGTGGAATGGAGGTGGGCAAGAGGCCAGGCCTTACGTCGTGGTGGCGGCTGAAGTGGAGGGCGTGAGGCTCATCGACAACATGCCGTTGAAGGCTTGAGCCTTTGGGCGTTGGGAACTGGGAAGGATTTCAGAACTTCGCCTCAAATCTTGTCATCATGGGTGCAGTCGGTCCAACACAACTTCTTCTCATTGCCCTTGTCGTCTTGCTGTTGTTTGGCGGACGAAAAATCCCTGAACTCATGCGCGGTTTGGGCCAAGGCATGAAGGAATTCAAAGACGCTTCCAACGGAAGCCAGGACAAATCCGACAGCACAGACAAGGAAGGTTGATGCGCGCCGCGGTCGTCACGTGGACGTTCATCGGCGGGATCGTGGGATCGGCTTCTGCGTCGGCCCAATCGGATTCTTTGACCGTGTTCGCAGATTCACTGTCTGTGGACAGCGGCTCCCAGGAGGTCATCGTGAATTGGGAGCGGCAATGGGCGGAGTGGTGCAACACGGCGCATTGCGTCAGTTCAGACACGTCGTTGTGGGCCGTGGACGATGTGGGCGTGGCCCGTGTGGGGACAGGGCTGGATTCGGCCTCGGTGGCCACCCGATTGGCGCTTTTGGACCAAATGAGCGGCCTCGACTTGAGGTGGAATCCCATCGCCCAACGGCGCATTGAGACCTACGGCACGAAGCGCACCAAGCACCTGGGCACCATGCTTGGCCGGTCCGCGATGTACTTCCCCTTGTTCGAGGAAGTCTTGGACAGGGAGGGCTTGCCCATGGAGCTGAAGTACCTCTCCGTGGTGGAGAGCGGTTTGAACCCGGAGGCGCGTTCGCCGGCCGGGGCCCGCGGACTCTGGCAATTCATGTACTACACGGCCAAGGCCGAAGGCTTGCGCATCGACGGCTACGTGGACGAGCGGAAGGACCCTCGACGGGCGACGGAGGCGGCGTGCAGGCATTTGAGTCGGTTGCACAGGATGTACGACGATTGGTATTTCGCGCTTGCGGCGTACAACGCCGGCCCAGGCAACGTGAACAAAGCGATTCGCCGGTCAGGCGGGAAGACCAACTACTGGGAAGTCCGCCCGTTTTTGCCCCGCGAGACCCGCAACTACGTGCCCAACTTCATTGCTGTGGTGTACCTCATGGAACACCACGCCGACCACGGCATTTTCCCGCAGAACACCTTGCCGAGTGGGTTGGGTGTGGACACGTTGATGGTGCAGGGGCCGTTGAGGTTTGACCAAATGGCGGCCGTCACCTCTCTCACAGAGTCTGAGGTCGCCGCCCTCAACCCGATGTACCGTTTGGGCATTGTGCCTGGGCCGGACGAACAGTTTCCCGTCCGTTGGCCGGTGACGGGCGTGGCTGAATTTTTGGCCCAAGAGGAGGCCATGCGCGCGTTCAAGCCGGAGTTGACCCCCGAGATCAAATACGAACCCGAGCCTGTGGTGTACCGCGTGAAAAGCGGCGACGTGTTGGGGACGATCGCGTCGAAGCACGGCGTGCGCGTGTCCCAGCTGAAGGCTTGGAACGATTTGAATTCGTCCATGATTCGTGTGGGCCAAAAACTCATCATCCATGCAGATCCCAACAAGATTTAAGCGGCTGGCAATCTGGGCTTTCGTCGTGGGGGTGTGGTTCGCTGTGGCCTCCTGTGCCGGCGACGCAGCGCGGGTGGCGCTGCCCGGGAAAGTGGGCGCGGCCGGGGAACTGGTCGTTGTGGCGGAGCTGGACGTCTGGAACGGGGCGGCGGGCGACACGCTTCAAGCCGTGATGGCGCAGCCGTACCCGGTTCTGCCCCAGTACGAGCCGCTGATGGACGTGGTGCACCTGGAACCGGAGCTGTTCGACCGGTTTTGGAAGCCGCACCGCAACATTTTGGTCTTGGAGGTGGCCGACCGCATCGACACCCAAGAGCCCAACCTCACGTTCTACCGCAACAAGTACAGCCGCGGCCAAGTCTACATGGTGGCCAAAGCGCGTTCGGCGGAGGCGTTGGCGGAGGTCTTGGCGTCGCGCGCCGGCGAGATGGTCAGCCTGTTGCACGCCGAGGAGGCCAAGCGATTCGCCGACATCGTGGCGCTGTCCCCCAACGATGTGATCGCCCGTGAGGTGGCAGGGAGGTGGGGCCTTCAGGGCTTGTGGCCCAAGGACGCTCGCGTGGCCAAAAAGACGGAAGAGTTTTGGTGGGTGGACCGTCAATTGACCCGGCTCAAGGGAGGGGACAACCACGACATCCAGCAGGGGTTTTTCATCCACAGCGAGCCGTACACCAGCCCCGACCAGCTCAGCCTCGAGCACGTCTTGAATCGCCGGGATGCCATCACCAAGACACATGTTCCTGGTCCCACGCCAGGCAGTTACATGGCGACAGAGCGTCGGTTCTTCCCCTCGTACGAGGAGGTGGAATTCGACGGCCACTTCGCCCTCGAAGTGCGCGGCCTGTGGAAGATGGAGAATGACTTCATGGGTGGCCCATTCTACAGCCTCACGGTTGTGGACGAGGCGCGAGGCAGGCTCCTCACCGTCGAGGGCTACGCGTACGCGCCCTACTTCGACAAGCGCCCCTACATCCGTGAAGTGGAGGGCGTCGTTCGCCGGTCCACGCTGTTGCCGCTCAGCGCGACGGCCCCGTGACGACGACGGAGGACGTCCAAGTTTGACCTTCTGAACCTTCCACGACCAGGGTGTGGAGTCCAGGCGCCCAGGTGCCGACGGCGATCCGGTCGGTCCATTCTGAGCTGTGCCAAACCTGACGGCCTGCCGCATCGAAGGCGGCCATCCGCGCGATGCGGTCGGGTGTGAATCCAGGGAGGTTGACCTGCACGTCGACCATGTCCGAGGCCGGGTTGGGCCAAACATTCAGATCCATGTCCTGGGCAAGGAGGTCGGAGTCCTCCAAACCAACGGAGACATCGCCTTTGGCGAAGGCGTATTGGCCCTTCAACAGCTTGGCGATTTTGAACACGCCGCTGCCGTTGGCCAAGGAGCCTGCCTGCCAAGTGTAGTGCGGATACTGGACCCACGGGGCGCCCGCCCGGGGTCGCCAAGCCAAGAACCCGCCCTCTTCCGTGTCGCCGTACAACCCGTGGTCGAGGTCGTTTTCGTCGTTGCCGACGTAGGTGAGCCGGGCGTCGAGATGAGGGGCGTCGGAGGTGCCGTCCTCCCACGTTCCGTCCACCACCCAAAAGTGGCTGTTGCTCAACGACTCCACGTAAGGGGCGGCAGGACCTTCGTCGGGCGCAGCCCAATGGTGTTCCACACGCACCAAGATGCTGTCGCCTTCGGGAATGGCGTCGCATCCCACGCGCATGTCCACCCAAGGCACGCTGGTGAGGCCGGTGGGCTCGGTGATGGCGAAGGTGTGGTCCAGGCGGCCTTGGTTCAGCCTGCCGTCGGCGTTGAGTCCCAGCAGCACGTGGGGCTCTTCGTGCCAAAACGTGATTTGGTCAAACTCTCCTCCGACACGGGCGTGCACAAGCGTGGTGTCCCAGTTGGCGTCCCAGACGGTGAGGTCCAAGGGCTCGTTGTCGTGGAACCCGGTGCAGGCGCGGAGCTTTTGGTGCAGGTGAAGGGTGGTGGCGAAGCATCCTTTTTCCGGCGCGGTGGCGACGCTGTCCACGACCCACGTGCTGAACCCGGGTTGCAAGACTTGGGCGTCGAAAAAGGGCGTCAAATCCTCGCCACTCGCTTCTTCAAGCAACAACTCGAAATCGGTGACGTCCATGTGGCTGTCGAACCGCGCGGCAATGACATTTTGCATGGACTGGCGATACAGGGAATCGCCAAGGTAGGCGCGCAGGTTGTGCAAGATGCTCGCCCCTTTGTAGTAGGTGTGCCGGCCGTAGATCTCGGCGTCAGGCATGGGCGACAGGGGGTGGAACCCCTCGTCTTGGATGTGACATTCTTCCAGGACAAATTGTTGGTTGTCCTTCACAACGTCCACAAACGCCTCGTGGCCGTCTTTCCACTCCACAAAGAGGTGGCTGCTGTACTCCGCCGGCCCTTCCTTCAGCCACATGTGGTTGTGGATGGTTGGGGCCACCAAATCGCCCCACCAGTGGTGACCCAGTTCGTGCGCGAAGAGATCTCCGTTGGCGAAGAGTCCTTGTTCAATCATAGACCTGGGGTAGGCGATGTTGGTGGGAATTTCCAGGGCGCCATCGGTGGTGAGCACGTAGCCGATGCGCTCCCAGGCGTACGGACCCCACCAATGCTCGCAGGCGTCGATGGCGTAGGAGAGCTCCGCGAATTTGGTCTGCATGAGGTTGGAGTCGCCGGCCTTGGACGTGAGACGGACCGGGATGTCCCCGTACGCCCCGGTGTGGACGTAGTCGTGGTCCACGTACGGGCCCACCGCGATGGCGCTCAGGTGGGTGGGGATGGGGTGGTCCAAGGCCCAGGTGGAACGCAACGTGTCGCCGCCCAGTTGGACTTCTTCCACGAGGTGGCCTTGGTTGTGGGCGCGTCGGCCGTCGGCGCTTTGGATGTGGTAGGTGTAAGTGGCGCGCTCCACGAAGTTGTCGAAGCAGGGGTACCACACCCGGCCATAATTCGGCGGGATGGACGTGAGCCCAATGCCCAGGTTGTAGACCAAATCGCTGGCGTAGTACATCCCGCCCCAGTACGGATCGTCCCCGGGTTGTCCGGTGTACCACACGCCCAAGGTCACGGCATCGCCTGAGGCCATGGCCTCAGGCGCATCGACGTGCAGCTCGTCGCCCCATCTGGAGAACCCGATTGGGTTGCCGTTCCACGTCAAGCTGTCGACGTTCAGCGCGGCCACCAGGTCCCACCACACCCGGGTGCCCCCGCCTTGCAGCACGGTGAAGTCGATGGTGGCGTGGGCGTCCATGTGCTGTCCGGCGTAGTCGGTGACGTCCAAGAAAAGCTCGTAGTGCTGGACGTCGAAGCTGTCGCTTCGGGCGATGCTCGGCCCCATGTCGTAGTTCTGGGCCAGCGGAAGCACCTTGGTGCGTGGGCCACCCTCGTGGCTGCACACATCTGCGTGGCACCCTTGGACGAGGAAGGGCTGCCGTCCCTTGGGGTCCATGTCGTGGAGTCGGGGAAGGGTTTTGTTTTGGGCCAACACAGGGCACATGAGCGCTCCGAAGGCCAAAGAAGTCAGCAACGTTTTCCAGTCCATGCCTCGAAGTTAGCAGTACTTTCGCACCATGAAAGAAGTGCAGCCAGGCGTTCAGGTGGAAGTGGCTTACACCCTACGGGCAGACGGCCCAGAAGGGGAAGAGCTCGAGTCGTGCAACGAGGAAACCCCCTTCGTATTCACCGTGGGCCAGGAGGAAGCGCTTGAGGCGTTTGAGGCGGCCTTGATCGGCAAGCGCGTCGGGGAGCCGTTTGAGATCCACATCGCGTGCGACGACGCGTACGGCGACGAAACCGACGACGCGGTGGTGGCGTTGCCCAAGTCGACTTTCATGGTGGACGGAAAGCTGGACGAGGAGGTGATGCAGGTGGGTGAAGTGGTGCCCATGAGCGACGACGAAGGCCAAGAAATTGTGGGCGTGGTGGTCGATGTGGAAGCGGAATTCGTGCACGTGGATTTCAACCACCCACTGGCCGGTTTGGACCTCCATTTTGAGGGGGTGGTCGTCGGCATTTCGGGGTAAACCTCTCTTTGGGAGGCAACAATTTGGCAACCTCCCGGTGACGAAAGGCCAATTCGAGGTTGACAAGAGGTTGGCCTTGACAGCAGTTCTTTGAAGCATGACTGCACCGGATGCGGCGGGGACCAACTTGACCCATTGCCCCAAACTTGTTGTGATGGATTTGCTCGGCACCTTGGTGGAGCACGACCGAGCCGTGCGCGGGGCGCTGGCTGCAGCGTTCCAGGCCCACGGCGAAACCATCGATGAAGACGTGGCGAGCATCGCCATCGGATTTCCTGGACTTGTGGGGGTGGAACGCATTTTGCGATGGCTCCACCCCTCGGAGCCGCCCCACTTGGGCTCGGTGCAATCGATCCACGACCTGGCCGTGAAGGAACTTGTGCGACTTGTGAAATACGCGGACGGCATCCAGCCCTCGCATGGGGTCGAACGGTTGTGCCGGATTTGGCATGCAGTGGGGATTCAAGTGGCCGTGACCACCACCTTGCACGGCGATGTCGTTAAGCCGCTGTTGCGGCGCTTTGGTTGGGACGAAACACCGCCCTTTTCGGCCTTGGTGCTGTCTGAAGAAGTAGAGCGCCCCACGCCCGGGCCGGACATGATTCTGGAGAGCATGAGTAGGTGTGCTGTGGGTGGTGTGCATGAAGTGGCCAAAGCGGCCAGTCGCGCCATTGGCTTGGCGGACGCCAAGAACCTCGGTTGCGGCTGGACGGTCTTGGTGGACGACGGCACGTTGACGACTGACCAAATCGCTGCCCTCGGCCCCTCGTCCATTGTGGACCAAACGGAAGACTTGCTGGACATTTGGACGTTGCCCAAGCCCCTCGACATGGCCTTGGACGATGAAATCGCCAAGGTCCTCCGGGGCTGAGTCCGGCCCGGTCCGTGGCGTACCTTCGTCGCATGGAACGCACGGAAATCAGTGACTTGGGGGAGTTTGGCTTGATTGGCCGAATGACCAAAGAATTGACCCACCACCAACCCTCCACACTTCGCGGCGTGGGGGACGACGGCGCGGTGCTGGACCCCCTGGGCAAGCGCGTGGTGGTCAGCACCGACATGCTGTGCGAAGGCATTCACTTCGACTTGAGTTATGCGCCACTGAAGCACTTGGGTTACAAGGCGGTGGTGGTGAACCTGTCCGACATCTGTGCGATGAATGCGGTGCCCACCCAGGTCGTGATCGGCTTGGGCTTGAGCAACCGGTTTTCTGTCGAAGCGGTGGAGGAGCTGTACGCCGGCATTCGTTTGGCTTGCGAGGTCTACAAGGTGGACTTGGTTGGGGGAGACACCACGGCCACCGCATCGGGCTTGACCTTGGCGGTGACGGCCATGGGCCTTGTCGAACCTGAATCCGTGGTGGGCCGCGACGGTGCAGGCGACGGCGACTTGTTGGTGGTCAGCGGAGACCTCGGTGCGGCATACATGGGCTTGCAGATTTTGGAGCGGGAAAAGACCGTGTTCCAAGCGGCCCCTACGGCCCAGCCTGAATTGGAAGACTTCGCGTATTTGTTGGAGCGTCAACTCAAGCCGGAGGCGCGTGTGGACGTTGTCCGCGAAGTGGGCGATTTGGGCTTGAAGCCCACGTCGATGATCGACATCAGCGACGGCTTGGCCAGCGAGGTGATGCACTTGGGCACGTCCTCTGGCGTGGGCTTCAAGGTGTACGAAGACAAGCTGCCCATCGATCCCAAGGTGTACGAGACGGCACGGGAGTTCAACCTCGACCCCACCTTGTGCATGCTCAGCGGTGGCGAGGACTACGAGCTCCTCTTCACGATCAAGCAAGACGATTACGAGAAGGTGAGAAACCACCCTAAGCTGACGGTCATCGGCCACGCTGTGGCGGCCCCCGACGCCTTCACGCTCGTCACCAAGAACGGCCCTGAAGTGCCGCTGCAGGCCCAAGGTTGGGACGGGCTCAAGGGCCGCTCCGAGGACCAGCCCACGGCCTGATTCGCACACATGGCAGGCCTGGCGGGCATCCACGGATTTGAGTCCTTTCAGGGATTGGAAGGCGTTCGGCGCAGCTTGTCCAAGATGGCCCCAGGTCATGGCTGGGACGATGGGACATGCGCGGCGTTGGGGCCCCACCCTCACGTTTGGGCCGAGGACGCCCTTGTCGTGCACGGCCACGTCGACAACGCCCACGAGGTGCGACGCGCGTTGGAAGCGGAAGGGTTGCATCGATTTGAGACAGACGAGAGTGCAGAAGTGGTTTTGGCCGCGCTGCGTTGTTGGGGCCTGGAGTCCGTGCTGGCCCAGCTCCACGGGGCCTTTGCCCTGGCGTGGTGGTCTGGGCGAGAGAAGCGGTTGACCTTGGTGCGGGACCGCATGGGCGTGGTGCCCTTGCATTGGCACCAAACGCCGCAAGGGTCGCTTTTGTTTGCCACAGAATTGCGCGCCCTGCTGGCGTCGGAAGTGGTGTCCCGGCGGTTGAATGCAGACGCGCTCGCAGACCAAATCATGCACGGCACTGTCCACGCCCCCAACACGGTGGTGGAGGGGATTCGGCAACTTGGCTCAGGCGAATTGTTGGTGGCCCAGGACGAGGACGTGCACGTGCATGTCTGGTGGGACCCGGCGGACGAGGCGCTGGGGGTGGACGACATGCCGACAGATCTGCGGCGAACCCACCTTAGAGAAACCTTGTTGGACGTGGTGTCGCGCCAACTGCGAACGCCGTCTGAGGCGGGCATGTGGCTGAACGGAAGGTTGGCCAACAGCGCCCTGGCAGCATTTGCCACCGAAGTGTCCCCCGCCCCATTGAGCACGTTCAGCTTGGTGTCGGATTTGCCTGGGCTGGATGGCACCGAGCCGGCCCGCGAGGTGGCCCGCCACTTGGGGACAACCCACCATGAACTTCGCATCACGGGCGAGGATGTGGAAGGGGCGCTTCCTGGTTTTCTTGACGCCATGGACGTGCCTGTGGCCCATGGATTCAAGTCCCATGTTGCACAATCGACGCTTCGCCAGGCTGGCGTGGAGGTGGCGCTTGGGGCGTTGGGCGGCGACAGCATGTTTGCCGGCGACCCGATTTTTCAGCGGAGTGCCCAATTGGCCAAACTGAACTGGCTCGCTTCTTGGCCAGGGGTGTTGCGCCGGCTTGTGGGGCGCATCCACGTGAGGTCAAAGCCGGGCTTTGAAGCAAGGAAAACGGCGGAATTGCTGGGCGGTCACCATTTCGATTTGGCCCACACGCACCCCATAGGGAGGCAGCTGTTCCTCAAGGACGATTTGGAGCGCCTTCTGGCCAAAGACGTGCCCAAGCGCCACGATGTCTTTCAGGCGTTGGTGCGGGAGTTGGCGCCGGGACGGAAATCGTTTGGCCTGCCGTTCCTGAGTCAGGTGACGGTGGCGGAAATGAGAAGTCATCTGGGATCAAACTTGGTCCGCAGTTCCTTTCACAGTGCGACGGCATTGGGTCTGGGCATGCGCTTGCCGTTCATGGACCACCGCGTGGTGGCCGCGGCGTTGGCGGCGCCCGATGCCGAGAAATTTCCGTCCTCTCCCATGCCCTTGCTTGTGGGGTCGCTGGAGGGGTTGGTTCCTGAGACGTGGGGGGAGACCCATGCTCTTCCGCCAGCGTGGCCCATGCGGAATTGGATGCTGGGGGCGTGGCGCGAAACGAGCGCGAAGGGTTTGCAGGTGCTGAAGGACACCCGTGGGACGAATGGGGACGCCCTCACCGCGTTGGAATTGTCGTTCCAGCAAGGCCGCGACCCCGAAAGGTGGCGCCACATGTGGTCGTTGATGGTGTTGGGGCTCTGGTTGGAGTGCCACGGGTTGACATGACGCGGGAGGACCGCGACCTTGGAGGCATGAAGACGAGCAACCGGATTTGCGATTTGTTGGGCATCGAGGTGCCGATCATTCAGGCGGGCATGGTGTGGTGCAGCGGTTGGGAATTGGCGAGCGCCGTGAGCGCGGCCGGTGGACTCGGCATTTTGGGCGCAGGCAGCATGTACCCGGAAGTCTTGCGGAATCAAATTCAAAAGCTCCAATCCGCCGCCCCTGGCAAACCCTTTGCCGTCAACGTCCCGCTCTTGTACCCTGCCGTGGAGGAGCACATGAAGAGCATCGTGGAACTCGGTGTGCCCATCGTGTTCACCAGCGCAGGCAACCCCAAGACGTGGACGGCCCATTTGCACGAACACGGCATCAAGGTGGTCCACGTGGTGAGCAGCGTCAAGTTTGCGCTGAAGGCCCAAGCGGCTGGCGTGGATGCGGTGGTGGCGGAGGGCTTTGAAGCAGGGGGTCACAACGGCCGTGAAGAGACCACAACCATGTGCCTCGTGCCTGCAGTGTCGGACGCGTGCGACGTGCCGGTCATCGCGGCGGGTGGCTTGCACGACGGCCGGTCGATCGTGGCCGCCATGGTGCTTGGGGCGGATGGCGCCCAGCTCGGGTCGCGCTTCGTCGCCACACCGGAAAGCTCGGCCCACGTCGCGTTCAAGGACGCCGTTGTTGCGGCCGGCGAGGGGGCCACCAGCCTCGAACTCAAGTCCGTCACCCCGGTCCGCCTTCTGCACAACGACTTCGCCCGGCAAGTCATCGAAGCCCAGCAACGGGGTGCCACCCCCGATGAACTTCGGACCCTCCTCGGCCGGGGCCGCGCCAAGCAAGGCATGTTCGAGGGAGACTTGGACCAAGGGGAACTCGAGATCGGCCAAATCGCGTCCATGATCGACGGCCTCGAACCGGCAGGCGACCTCTTGCGCAGGTTGGCTCAAGAGTGTCGAAACCTGGCAGGTCCGCGCCTGGGCGGGAAGTTTGAGTTCTGACCTGACCTCAGGCCTCGCTCCCGTGGAAATGCACGCGGATGGCCCGTGCGACCTTCAAGTTCACCACATTCAGCAACTGCTTCTCGGACGCTTCTGAAATGGCTTTCACATCGCCGAAGGCGGCCATGAGGGCGGTCCGGGTCTTGGGTCCGATGCCTGAAATGTCGTCCAACTCGGAGTGCAGGAAGGCCTTGCTCCGGCGCTTGCGGTGGTGGGCCAAGGAGAACCGGTGCGCCTCGTCCCGCATGTGTTGCACCACCCGCAAAGTGGGCGAGCGTTTGTCCAAGTAGATGGGCACGCTGTCGCCCGGGAAGTACAATTCTTCGAGCCGCTTGGCGATGCCGACAAAGGCAATTTTCCCGCGCAAGCCCAACTCGTCGATGGCCTCCATGGCGTGGGAGAGTTGGCCCTTGCCGCCGTCGATGACCACCATCT
>JBMZAB010000027.1:0-29429 GCA_049610985.1 Flavobacteriales bacterium
AGTACACACAGGGGATGCCAGGCACGGACATCAGGTACGACATCAGCAAGCGCATTTTGGCGTAGCCCTCGTCGCCGTTGTGTTCAATGTTCTGCGTCCAGCCCTGGAATTTGGTGTCCTCTTGCGGGTCGAGGCTGCCGTCCGCGAGGGACGTGAAACGCGGCCGGTCTTGGTTGCCTGTGATGTTGCCCATGAGGTGGTGTGCGCCGTAGGCCTGGAGACTTTCGCGGTTGGTTTGGACCAAATCCTCCCAGCTGCCGTTGTCAAACGCGATCGCCCCCACCATCTTGTCGTAGAGGTTGAAGTCGAACTGGGCGTCGATCATGCCTGAAGAGAGGTAGCTTCCGATGAGGTCGGGACTGCCGTATGTCTCGCCAATCTGGAACATCCGCTTCCCGTTCTGCTGTTGGGCCTTTTTTAGTTTTTGGGTGAGCTTCCTCCAAAACGATTCCGGGATGTGTTTGGTCGCGTCGTGACGGAACCCATCGATGCCGCTGTGGTAGGCCCACCACGTCGCGCTGTCGCTCATCACCTCGCTGACCTCGTTCCGTTCCAAATCCAGCGTGGGCATGAAGGTGTCAAACCACGTGGTGAGGCGGTGCTCGTCCCACTTCTCGGTGTTCATGGTGCCGTCCGGGAGGTAGAGGTCGGTGGTCCAGTCGGGATGGGCGTCCATCAACGGGTGGTCTTCGTGGACGTGGTTGGCCACGTAGTCCAAGACCACGTTCATCTCCCGTTCATGGGCGCTTTCCGTGAGGGCTTCCAGCGCGCCTTGGGAGCCAAATCGCCGGTCCACCTGGGTGCAGCTCACGGGCCAATAGCCATGGTACCCGCTGAATTTGCTGGTGACGTCGGTTCGTGTGCTGTCTTGCCAGAGCCCCCATGCCCCTTCGGCGTTTTGGGTGACAGGTGAAATCCACACCGTGTTCATGCCCAAGTCTTGGAAGTATCCCGAACGAAGGCGTTGTTCGACGCCCTGCAAATCGCCGCCCTGGTGGTTGGCTTCCGGTTGAATGTCGGCATCCTCGACGGGCTCGTTGTTGTTCGGTTCTCCGTCGACAAACCGGTCCACCATCAGGAAATACATGGTGGCGGTGTGCCAGTCGGACCTGTCCAATTGGCCGACTTCTGTGACCACCTCGTTGCCTTCGATCGGAAGGAGGAGGTCTTGGGAAATGCCCCCGTCGTGGGCTGCCCACGCCCGGAGGTGCCGCCGTCCCACCGCGTCTCCTTCAAGAGACAAGGGGAGCACCACAGCATCGTCATGGTCTCCGAAATGCACCACGTCATTGTCCATCATCACGAGCAAAGTGGCAGGACCGTCTGTCGACAAGAACACCTTGGAGCCCAGGCCCCTTGCACTCAGTCCCGGTGTCACAGGGGTGTCGACCACCAACGCCGAATTTTGCCCGCCCATGCCGTTGGACATGGTGATGGGGTTGTGGGCATCAAGTTGCCATTCGCCATCGACCACCCATTGGTAAGGGTGGCTTCCGGGCAAGAGCACCAAGTCGTACGTCCAGCGTCCGTCCTCCTGCAACGTGGCGTCCTGTGGCGTCCACCCTGTGGCATCGCCAACGAATTGCACGTGCTGGGGAAGTTGGTCTTCCGAGGGCACGAACACCGCCTGCATGGCGCGTTCGCCCTTGCCCAGGACCGGCACGTCAAGGGAAGTTTCTCCGATCTTGAGGGCGACGTGTCCCAAGCCGCTTAACGGAGGAGAAGGCAAGGCCGCGCTTCCGTCGTTCACCTCGAGGTCAAGGTTGGCACCTGGCTCAGGGTGGTACATCACAGACCCAACATCTTGCCCAGGCATGAGCCAATCTTGGAGCAGAAGGGCGGTTTCTGTGGCCCCCGCACGGATTGGCATGGTGGGACCCCAATGTGCTTCAGATGGGGTGGATTGTGGGGTGCAACCCCAGAACGCAACAAAGGCCATGGCACAAGCCACAGCCTTTGGAATGATGTTTCGTGTTGTCATGTTCAGGTCATTCGCAATCCAGCAACGGAATGTTGGTCTCGTAGTACAACCCGTCCCAAGGGGTGGTGTCCGGGGCGTACTCGAACCCTGCCTTGGTGGGAAAGGCCACCAAGGTCAAGATTCCCAATCCCTCGGGCATCAAGGCCCCGAAGAACTCTTCGGGAAGCACGATGAATCGGTAGAAGCCTGGCTTGTCTTCGACCGGGGTCATTTTGAGCTCAGGGGTGTCGGTCACCTGGTCGTCTTCGGCGAGTGTGTAGAACTGGCCGTCTGTGCCGCGGGCGCTCAGTTGGAGGTACACGTCTTCGCCTTCCTGCACGTTCAGGGCCGTGTCCAGGTTGGTGTTGTACGTGATGCTCACGAAGTCGCTGGCGCGTCGCGTTTCGGGGAAGATGCACATTTGGTCTTCACACAGCTTGGGCAAGATGCCCACGTTGAAGTCCTCGGTTTTGGCTTCGCCGAAGTCTTCAAACCCGGGGTAGGGTGCACCGTCCTTCAGCTTGGCCAAACAAGAGATGCCCTGGCTGTACAAGCCGCTGGGGTTGGTGTAGAACTCGGCCGGCACGAAAGTCAACGAGTACTTCAATCCGCCTTGGTGGGTCAAGAGACATCCGTCGGAGCTGTTGTTCCAGGAACCGTTGGTTCCCACGGGGTCGCTTGGCGTCCACGTCCAGATGTACACGGGCAAATCCGGGTTGGCCTCCAAAATGGTCTTGAGGCCATGCTCTTCACTCTTGCTGACGTCGATGGTCAGGGTCACTTCTTCTTGAAGGGCCGTTGGGCTCGGGGTCACGGTCACTGCTTGTCCGTATCCCACCAAGGCGAGCGCACAGCCGAGCCCGAGGCTCCAAGAGGCGCGGGCGAGGGAGGAAATGTTCAATGTCTTCATGACTGTCGTGTAAAGCTGAAGGTGTAAGCCAAGACGGGGTCTCCGTCGCAAGGGCGGTCGTACACAATGTCCAAGATGGAATCGTGTGGACGGACGACGGCGCCAAGGTTGTACTGGAGGGTGTCCGTCACCATGCCCATGTCGTCCATGGTGTGAAGGATCAAGAAGGTGGGGTGCTCTTCGTCGTCCAAGCCCCAGGTTCCCATGTCGCCGAAGTAGTTGCGGCCCTTTTCAAGGCTGACGGCGTACGAGCGGTCCTCGTTCAGCGTGATGCGCATGGGGGTCACCATGCCGTCGATGTACAATTCGCTGAGGTCGCGGACTTCGGTCAACGCGCTTTGCAAGTCGGTCTGGGAAAAGCTGTTCAATTCCCACACGCCAATCATGCCATCCACCTTGTTGAAGGGTTGGCCCAACTCGCCTTGAAGTTCCGGCTTGCAGCCCCAAAGGCTCGCCACTGCGCACAAGGCGAACGTGGCACGCAGCATCTTTTGTTGGATCGTTGTTGTGTTCATGTTGCTTGTGTTTGTCAGTTGCATCCGCCCACTTCGTTGAACTCAAACCCTGCAACGTTGCCTTCGGAGGCAGAGAATTGCAAGGCCATGCCTGGGCAATCCCATGGCGCGTTGCGGATCATGATGTCTTCTCCCATGGTGCCGCGGCGCTGGAGCTGTTCCACCCACAGGCCCATGCCCAACGTTTCTTTGCGGTATTCGTAACGGGCGGCGGTGATGACATCTTCAGCAGTGGCATCAGGACCCAAGAGGTAGACTTCTGAGGTGATGCCGGCGCGGTTGCGGATGGCGTTCACATCGTCTGCAGCCTGACCCAAATTGCTGCCCAACTCGCCGTGGCACTCCGCTCGGATGAGCATCATCTGGGTCAGGTGGATGAGCGGCACGTTGAAGAAGCTGTGCTCGTTGAAGCGGGTGAGCAGGGCTTTGCCTTCGGTGGGTTGGTTCACCAACCACAAGGCGCGCCGGTCTTCGTTGGCGCCAGGGGCAATTTGTTGGAACCAATTCCAGAAATCCGTCGTGAGGCTGATTTCAGGGTTGGAGGTGGGCTGCCACCATTGCACAAATTGGTCGGTGCGGTTGTCGTTGGTGCTCAACGTGCTGTAGGCTCCGAAGATGGTCTCGCTGCTGGTTGACCCAATGGGGAGACGCATGACCACAAAGGCGCTGTCGCTTTCGGGTTGTTCGAGGGTGAATTCGCCTGACTCGATGACTGCGGTGGCCAAGTCTGATGCCTCTTGCCACTCCTGTTTCAGGAAATGCACTTGGGCGAGGAGGGCCCTGGCAGCGTGGCTGGTGGCGTACACTCCGTTTTCTGGGGGCAACCCCGCGATGGCGGCGTTCAAATCTTCTTCAATCTGCGCGTAGGCTTCCGCCACGCTGGCGCGGGGGAAGGGGGCGTCTCGAAGGAACGTGGGCAAGGGGATGCCGGGGTGGCTGTTGTCTGCCGTGTACCCGTAGGGCTGGGCAAACATTTTAACGGCACCCCAAAAACAGAAGGCGCGGATGAACAACGCCTCGGCTTCCATGCGGTCGCGTTCCTCGTCGCTCAACCCTTCAATTAAGTCGAAGCTGCTCAGCAGGCTGTTGACGCGCAGGACAGGGTAGAAGAAGTCCCGGTTGACGCCGCCCACGTAAGAGGTCCAACGGATGGTCTCACGGTTGTAAATCGCCTTGAAGTCGTTGTTGGACAACGGTTCGTTGGTGTTGTCGCCACGGAGTTCGTTCATCAACTGAACGTCTCCGTCGTAGAGGTTGGCCAACACGTCGTAACAAGACACGAGCAAGGCTTGCAAATCCTCCGGGGTCTCCAAGGCGTCCTCCGCCAAGATGTATTGGTCGGGGTTGACTTCAAGCCAGCGGCAGGCGGGAAGGAGAAGAACCAATCCCAACAGGGCCGCGAAAAGGTGATGAGTGTGCTTCATGGCAATCAGAAGTTGGCAGCGATGGAGAAGATGACGGAGCGCTCTTGCGGGGCGGTCAAGTAGTTGGCACCTCCGGAGAAGTTGCGGTCTTGACGGTTCTCAAAGTCCCGGGTCAGCTCAGGGTCCAGCCCGATGAAGTTGGTGAGCACGAAGAGGTTGTTCCCCGCCACCCGGAAGGTCACGTCGCCCTTGTCCATGGGCACGCGGTACGACAGCGAGGCATTGCGCAAGCGAACGTAGCTGGCGTCGTACATGAAGAGGCTGGTGTTCCACCATGGGAATCCAGCAGGCAATCCGTAAGTGGTTTCGTCCAACGTGAGGCGGGGGAACGAGGCGATGTCGCCCGGCTGCCTCCACCGGTCAAACAAGTCGGTGCGCATGTTCCAGTCGGTCACCACGCCGAGTTGACGCTTGGCCGAGCTGTCCCAAATCTTGGCGCCGAACGCCGCCGTGAACTGGGAGCTGAAGCTCCAGTTGCCCCAAGAGAACTCGTTGCGAAGTCCAGCCACGTGGTCGGGCAATCCGTCGCCCACCGCCCGTCGGTCTTCGAGGTTGTACTCGAATGTTTCGTTGCCTTCGATGTCGATGTAGACAGGCAGGCCTGATTCGGGGTCGACGTGGCTGAAGGGGACCAAGAAGTAGGTGGTCAGCGGCGCACCAGTCACGGCGCGGCTGTCGTTGGTGCCTCCTGAGATCGCGTCCTCGGTGAAGGCCCCAGTGCTGACCAATTCGTTGTAGTTGTACGCGTAGTTCAGGGTGGTCTTCCACAGGACGGGGCCTGTGAGGTTGTTGGACGTGACGCCCAATTCCACCCCGCGGTTCAGCACCTCGCCCGCGTTGACGGAGCGGTTGTTGAAGCCGGTGTGGGAGGGGAGTTCCACGTTCATGAGCACGTCGCTGGCCAACTTGTCGTAGAAGCCCAACTCGACGGACACCCGGTCGTTCCAAAGCCCCATTTCCACAGAGGCGTCCACGGTGCGGACCGTTTCCCAGCGCAGGTCTGGGTTGCCAGGTTGGGTCGGGAACACCAACGTGTCGCCCGCGTAGGTGGCGCCTTGGCTTTGGTCCACGTACAGGGCGAAGCGGCTGAAGCCGTCGATGTTGGCGTTGCCTGTGCGTCCCCAGCTGGTGCGAACTTTCAGGAAGCTGATGGTCTCTGAGTTGAACCAATCTTCGTCGCTCGCCACCCAGCCAATGGAAGCCGAGGGGAAGAAGCCGAAGCGGTTGTTTTCGCCGAACCGGGAGGATCCGTCCACCCGCGCCGTGGCCTGGAAGAAGTATTTGTCCAACAGGCTGTAGTTCATCCGTGCGAACGTAGACGCAAAACCGTCGGTGCGGTATTGTATGGGGTAGGCGTTGGTGACGGTGGAGACGGCGTCGTACAGGCTGTCCTGCAGGCCAAACAACGAGTCGCGCAGCGTCGTGATGGCGTACGCTGGGCCCTCGGAATCCCGCAAGTTGAAGCCGAAGCCGTCGCTTTCAAATTTCTGCGCCTCCGCACCCACCATGAGGGACAAGCTCGTGGAGTCGTTGTCGAGCACGCGGAACGTGGCGTTCCCGCCCACGTTGTAGTTCCGGGCGTTGTAGTCGCTCCAGTTGGCGTAGGAGAATCCGTTGGTCCGGTCGAGGTACGCGTCCTCGTGCGAGTCGTTTTCCAGACGGCTGTTGTCGTACCCTCCGTTCACCACGATGTCCACCTTGCTGTGGGGGCTGTACACGATTTGGCCTGTGGCGATTTGGCGGCGCTCGGTTTCGCGCCACTGAATCAAATCCTGATACGCCATGGGGTTGAACCAACGGTTCAACTCGTAGTTGCGCTCGGTGGCTGTGAGGTTGCCGTTGGCGTCAAACGTCGAGTCAATCACAAAAGGAGACATGTACGGGAGGGCCGTCGACATGGCCGCGCCGATGCCGCCTGACCATCCGCCGCGCACACGCTGGTTGCGGCCTTCGGACGTGCTCCCGGACAGCAAGACCTTGAGCTTGTCGTTGGGCGTCCAGTCGAAGTTGGTCCGCGCGCTGAGACGTGTGTAGCTGTTGCCCACGGCATAGCTCTCGTTCTTGTCGTAGCTCACACCATTGTACATGGACCACTTTTCGCCGCCACTGCGCAGTCCAATGTTCTGTTGCGTTTTTTGGGCGCGACGGGTGAAGAGGTCAAACCAATCGGTGTTGGTTTCCAGCGCCTGCTCGTAGGCCCGACGACGCGCGTCGGGGCTGGAGCCTGGGGTGCTCAACAAGGGAAGCCACACGTAGCCTGTGCCGCCGTCGTTCTCCCAAGCTTCTTGACGGATGGTGAGGTATTCCTCGGTGGTCATCATGTTGGGCGTGGCAGTGGATTCGCCGTAACCGATGGAAGACCCGTAGCTGACTTGAATGCCCTTCTTGACCCCGCGCTTCGTGGTGATCAAAATCACGCCGTTTGCACCACGCGATCCGTAGATGCCTGTCGCTGCCGCGTCCTTGAGCACCTGGATGTCTTTGATGTCGTTGGGGTTCAACGATGCGAGGGGGTTGCGGTTCATGGCGCCGCTGTTGCCGCCCGCGAAGTAGTCTTGGGTGATGGGGATGCCGTCCACCACGTACAACGGGTCGCCACCAGCCGAAATCGAACTGAGGCCGCGGATGCGCACAATGGATGCACTGCCAGCCATTCCCGAGCCTTGGGTGACTTGGACCCCTGCAGCCTGCCCTTGCAGGGCGGCCTCAAACGAAGGGGTTTGGACTGCGGTGATTTCCTTGGAGTCAATCGTGGCGATGGAGCCTGTGACCTCCTTCTTGCGCTGCACGCCGTACCCCACGACCACGGATTCGTTCAACATCACGGCGTCCTCGGACAGGCGGATGTTCTTGATCACCGTCTCGCCGTTTTTCACGGAAACCTTTTTGGTCTTGGTGAGGTAGCCGATGTACGAGCACGCCAAGGTGTAATCACCTGCCGAAAGCTGAAGTTCGTAGTTGCCGTCGAAGTCGGTGAAGACCCCGGTCCCCCCCGTGACCGCCACGGTGGCAGACGGAAGGGGTGCGCCCTGTTCGTCTGTGATTTTGCCTTTGACCGTGCCTTGGGCCCACGCCGTGCTGAACAGGGTGAGCGCAAACGCCACAGCAGCGAAGCGTTGAATTGGAATCATGGATTTGGTTTGTCGTAGGTGAAACCCCCAAAGAGTGATGGTGTCAAAAATACACCAAGCCCCTTGGCTTCATCGGTTCATTTTGTGCACAGGTGTGGAAAAGACGCGGCCAGCCTCTCTCCAAGTCAGGTGATACACCCCATCGGCGACACCTGACAGGTCAAGGGTCACGGCCCCCACGCCCCACGCGGCGGGCACGTCCATTCGGCGGCCAGTGGCGTCGAGAAGGTGGACAGAAGTGAGCAAGTCCGAGCGAGAATGCTGGAGGGTCAAGACGCCGGTCGCCGGGTTGGGGTAGAGGGACCAAGGGGAGGCATGCTCCGGCACCGAGGTCAAGGCGTCTTCGCCGTCGCAATCCTGGTCAATGCCGTCCAAGGCGATGTCCACGGCGCCGGTGTACACCGTGGCGTCCTGGTCGTTGCAGTCGCCTTCGGAGGCCAGTTGGCCGTCCAAATCGACGTCGATTTCCTGAAGCACAGGCGTGTCCAATGGGGTGTCCGTGTACACGTGCAATTCTCCCGGTGCGAACGGCATGGCCGCATCGAGGTCCGTGACGTTGATTGATTCGCCGGAGAGGAAGTCGTGCCACGTCCCGGTGTGGGTGAACCCGGGCACCATGTCGATGCCTGTGGTTTTGTAATTCCCCACGACCACCGCGTCGCCCGCGCTGTGTTCGAAGCGCATGCGCTTGCCGTAGCTCCCCACGTCCAAGTTGAACCACGTGGCGTCAGGGCCAAATGCAGGGTAATCACGCTTCAAGGCGGCGAATGCCCCACTCACGTCGTAAAGGTGCTTGCGTTCAGGTTGGCTGTAGTAGTCCCAACGGACAGGTTTGGCGGCCACCCGGCAATCGGGGCTTACCGTGACGCCGTCGCTGCACGTGTTGATGCTGTAGTCGTAGCCCAGTTCTTCAAACTGCCAAATCATGCGTGGTCCGGGCATGAGCAGGTTGAATGCCATGGTGAGTTGTTGTCTCCTCAATGCGATGGTTTCGTCGCTTGCATCGTAGTCCCCGTTGGTGTTGCCGAACTGGAGGTTTTTGTACATCAACCGCTCCTCGTCGTGACTCTCTGCGTAGGCCACTGCGTGGCGGTCTTGGAAGGAGTGGGATTGGAAGTTGGCCCAACCAATGTCGTTGCCGCTGTACCCCATGCTCGCTTCTTGGTACCCGTGGGTGGCGTTGGTCCACAACGTGAACCCAGGGCTGTTGACCCCGTTGTCGCCGTTGTAATTGGCCAACTCCATCTCCTCGTTGAAGTCGCACCAATGCTCCAAAATCATGTACACGGTAGGGTCTTGGGCCCAGACGTGGTCGCCGTATTCCTTCAGCCATTGAATGCGCTGGGCGTTGTACCCTCCGTCCACGCCCTGTTGCTGCACGAGGCCTTGGGTGAAGTCCCAGCGGAACCCATCGATGTGGTAATTCTCCACCCAGTGGTCGAGGTTGCGCTTGACAAAATCACGTGTCCGCGAGGTTCCGTGGTTCCAATCGTAGAACCAGGTGAAGCTGTGGGGGGCGGACACGTTGAACCAGGGGTTGTAGGGCAACACGGTCCAGTCTTCCCAGTACATGGTGATGAATGGGTTGGGTTGGTCCGCATGGTTGTACACCACGTCCAGGATCACGGCGATGCCACGGGCGTGGCACGCGTCCACAAGGGCCTTCAGGTCGTCTTTGGTCCCGTAAGCCTTGTCCACCGCGAAGTAGAACGTGGGGTTGTATCCCCAGCTGTCGTTGCCGTTGAATTCATTCACCGGCATGAGCTCCAACGCTTGAATGCCCAAAGACTCGAGGTAGTCAAGCGAATCGAGGATGAATTGAAACGAGCGGTCTTCGGAAAAATCCCGGACCAGCAGCTCGTAAATGACCAAGTTCTCTTGGTCGGGCCGCTCAAAGTTGTCGTCGGTCCATTCGAAGGGCGCTTCTCCTGGTGTGAATACGCTGACTGGCCCTGTCGTGTGGTTGGCTGGGTACACCGGCATGTTGGGGTAGGTGCTTTCTGGGATCCACGGGTCGTTCCATTGGTCGAGAATGACCTCGGCATACGCGTCGGCCACCCGGATGTCGTCGGGCATGATGTGGTACTGGTAGCGGTAATCTTGGCCTGGCACCAGGTCGGTCAGCTCGATCCAAAACGTTTCGCCGTTCCCCACATCGTGCATCATCGAAGCGGTGCTGAGCGTCCAGTCGTTGAAGTCCCCAACCGCAAACACAAAGTCCTTGTAAGGAGCCGTCCATTGAAGCACGACCGTACCGTCGTCCAAGTGGTTGATGCCATCCACCATCCCGGCCGGCGGCGTGGTCACAGGGGGGGTGTCGGGAAGGACCACCACCACGGCTTCGTCGGTGCTCGAGGATCCGTCCACCGCGCCCGTCGTTGTCACGTTGTAGTCGCCTGTGCTGTCCAAGACGAAGTCGTGGCTCAAGGAGGTGCCCATGCCCGAAGCGACCAACTCGCCGTTCACCTCCAAGGTCAGGTCGCACGGTTGGGTGGCTTGGACCTGCAAGGTGACGGTGTTTCCGAGGGTTTCCAACACAGAGGAACCGCTCGGCGACGTCAGCGCCACTTCAAACGAACCGTCCGACACGTTGTAAAAGATGTCTCCTTCGTCAGAAGTCTTGCCGACAATGCTTCCGTTGGCGTTGCGAAAGACAAAGGCCAGCTGTTCAATGGTCTCGCCTGCACCCACGCCGTAATACTCTGCCAGGGTCAAACCTCCAAAATCAAAGCTGTGGACCGTGCCTTCCACGGGAATCAGCACGTTACCGTTGTTCGCCTCGCTGAGGTTTCCGTTTCCCGGCCACGGGTTCTGGACATGTTGCCAGTCTGCGGGGGATGTGCTCTCGCTTGTGATGACTCCGGTGTGGGCGTACACGAACGGGCCACCTGGGAAAGGTGGATTTGCGGAAAGCAAGGCGCCGTTGCCTTCGGCGATGTCGTAGTACAACGTCACTTGGTCGTCGGCTGTCGGGAATGCCGGTTCGGTCCACACAATTTGGGCGTTCAAGTCGAGCCCGACCATCGAGGTCAAGCACGCGCCAAGGGCAAGTTGGAAGAAGGTCTTCATGGTTGGGTGAGTGAGGAGTCGTAGGTGAAAAGTTGGGCGGGCTTGTGCAGCACACCTTCTTCTTTTTCATTCAGCGGAACCACGTGGTCCAGCTTCTTGATGTTCTTTCTGAAATTTCTCTTGTCCAGTTTCTTATCAAGCACCACCTCGTGTAGAGATTGAAGTTGACGCAACGTGAATTTTTCCGGCAAGAGCTCAAATGAGATGTGCTTGGATTCCAACTCTGTGCGAAGGGTGGCAAGTGCCAGCGACGCGATGTCGTCGTGGTCAAAGGCCAAGTTGGGCAGCGCTCGCACGTCGGTCCAATGGACGTCGCCTGCAAACGAAGCGGGAGAGGGGGTGTGGTCGTGCAGCGACACCAGGCCATAGTAGGCCACAGTGATGACACGGTTCTGCGGCTCCTCCCGAAAAGTGCGCAGCCACTGCTGGTCTTTGAGGTCGCCGACCCTGTCGGGGTTGCCAAAAGCATGAAACTGTTTCAGAAACACGTCCTCAAGTTGGGTCAGCTCGCTCAAGACCCGCTTGGCCGCGGCGTCGAGCGATTCATCTTCATCCACCAAGTTGCCAGGCAGGGCCATCTGCAGCGCAGCTTCCGTCAATTCTCCCGCGGATTCCGTGCGTTGACGGATCAGGAGGAGCTTGAGGGATTCTCCGTCAAACCCGAACAAGGCACAATCGACACTGACATCCATGGTGGAGAAAATTCTGGGATTCGAGGTCCGAAAGATAGCGGACTAGGTGTCGAAAGTACACTTACATGGCCAAGCCCGGTCAATCTTTGGGATTCACATTCGGAAAATTGCGTTCTGTGAGAGACATTTGCCACCGTTTTGACCGAAAGTCCATGAAAAAAATTGCAGTGTTGACCTCTGGCGGAGATGCGCCAGGCATGAACGCAGCCATCCGTGCTGTGGTGAGGACCTCGGTGTTCCACGACATGGAAATCGTGGGGGTGTTCCAAGGATACCAAGGGCTGATTGACGGAGACTTCAAGCGTCTGCACGTTCGATCGGTGGCCAAAATCCTGGGCCGCGGTGGCACCATCTTGAAGTCCGCCCGCTGTCAAGACTTCATGAGCCCTGAGGGACGGAAGCGCGCGCATGTCAACCTGGTGGAAGGCGGGGTGGATGGGCTGGTGGTGATTGGCGGCAACGGAACCTTCACTGGGGCCATGAAGTTCAGCAGAGAAACAGGATTTCCTGTGGTGGGTCTTCCAGGCACGATCGACAACGACTTGTGCGGCTCCGATTGCACCATCGGGTTTGACACGGCGATCAACACCGTCATCGACGCGGTGGACAAGATCCGCGACACGGCCGACAGCCACAACCGGCTCTTTTTTGTGGAGGTGATGGGCCGCGACAGCGGATTCATTGCCCTGAAGGCCGGGATTGCGACTGGGGCGGTGGCGGTCATGACGCCAGAACTGGGCATGAGCATCGACGATTTGGTGGCGGTCCTCCAAGCCGGCGAGCAGAGCAACAAGACCAGCAGCATTGTGCTTGTTGCGGAAGGCGACCCCAACGGAGGTGCTTATGAGATTGCCAAGAAGGTCAAGGAAAAGACCCAGCGTTACGAGACCCGCATCACCGTGCTTGGACACTTGCAGCGCGGCGGGGCTCCCACCTGTTTCGATCGGGTGCTTGCATCCCGCTTGGGTGTGGCGGCAGTCGAGGCCTTGCGCAGTGGGCACAGTGAAGTCATGGCCGGGATTGTGAACGACCGCGTGGCGCTCACCTCCCTTGAAACGGCCATTGAGACCAAAAGCACCATCAACGAAGACGAAGTACGCATCGCCCGCATCCTCTCCATTTGAGGTGGGCCCATCATCAGAACCAAACACGATTTTGAATCAAACAATCTTTGCCATGAAGCGCATTGCCATCAACGGATTTGGCCGCATCGGCCGCTTGGCGTTCCGCCAGTTTGTCTCACGTCCAGAGTTTGACGTGGTTTCCATCAACGACTTGACCGACGTGAACACGTTGGCCCACCTGCTCAAATACGACAGCATCCACGGGGCGTTCCCTGGAGAGGTCTCTGTCTCCGAAGGCAACTTGGTGGTGAACGGCAAGGTGATTGAAATCACTGCAGAGCGCAACCCTGCAGACCTGCCATGGGGCAGCCAAAACATCGATTTGGTGGTGGAATCCACCGGGGTGTTTGCAGACGCGGAAAAAGCCGCAGCCCACTTGGACGCCGGCGCAGGCAAGGTCATCATCTCGGCGCCTGCCAAGGGCGACTTGAAGACCATCGTCTTGGGGGTGAACGACGACAGCTTGACAGGTGACGAAAAAATCGTCAGCAACGCGTCTTGCACCACGAACTGCTTGGCTCCCATGGCCAAGGTTCTGAACGACACCTTCGGCATGGAGACCGGATTCATCACCACCATCCACGCCTACACCGCGGACCAGCGTTTGCAGGACGCACCGCACAAAGATTTGCGTCGTGCACGTGCGGCCGCCCTCAGCATGATCCCCACGTCCACGGGCGCAGCCAAGGCTGTGGGACTGGTGTTGCCAGAGTTGGCAGGCCGACTCGACGGCATGGCCGTTCGCGTCCCCACCCCAACCGGTTCCGTGACGGATTTGACCGCAACCTTGTCGCGCGAAGCGACGGCTGAAGAAGTCAACGCCGCTTTGAAAGCTGCGGCAGAGGGCCCCATGAAGGGCATTTTGCAGTACTGCGAGGACCCCATCGTGAGCGTGGACATCGTGGGCAACACCCACAGCTGCATTGTGGACGCCGCGCTCACCAAGTGCTCCGGCAACTTGGTGAAGGTGTTCGGTTGGTACGACAACGAGGCAGGCTACGCCACCCGCGTGGTGGATTTGGCCCAGCGTCTCGCCTGAGCCCAGGGTCGTGCGCATCCTCATCGCAGACAGCGGTTCAACCAAATGTGATTGGCTGGCCATCACAGAAGGTGGCCAAGAGCTGGGCGAATTCCACACGATGGGATTCAACCCATACTTCCACGACGCCGACTTGGTGGAGCGGGAGATGAAGGCCAATTCCCAGGCCATGGCCTTCGCCAAGGACGTGGACCGCGTGTACTTCTACGGCGCAGGGTCTTCTTCCCCAGAATTGTGCGCGGTCATTGCCGAAGGGCTCGAGCGCGTGTTTCCTGACGCTGTGGTGCACGTCGGCCACGATTTGGACGGCGCGGCCTACAGCACCTACACAGGTGAACCGGCCGTGACGTGCATTCTTGGCACAGGGTCCAACAGCTGCATGTTCGACGGCCAGGATGTTTCCGAGGAGGTGCCCGCACTGGCGTACATTTTGGGAGACGAAGGCAGCGGTTCTTGGTTTGGCAAGAAGTTGCTCGCCGGATTCTTGTACCGCAAGCTGCCTGCTGAAATCCAAGCGGACTTCCACTCGAAGTACGGTTTGGACAAATTGTCCATCACACGGAAGGTCTACCAAGAGTCCGACGCCAACGTCTTTTTGGCGAGCTTCATGACCTTCTTGGGGCAGCACAAGGAGCATCCCTTCATCCAGAGTTGGTTGGACGAGGGATTCAAGGCCTTTTTGGACGCCCACGTGGCTTGTTTTGAAGGGGCCGAGAACATGCCTGTGCACTTCGTGGGGAGTGTGGCGTACCATTTCCAGGATGCGTTGAAACAGGCTTGCGCAGACCGGGGGTACACCGTGGGCAACATCATCAAGAAGCCCATCGATGGCCTGGCCAATTACCACGTGAAATTCATTCTCAACGCGCTTTGACCATGGCTTTGAAAGGATGTTTGTTTGACATGGACGGGGTGTTGGTGGATTCCGCCAAGCACCACTTTGTGGCCTGGAAGCGGTTGGCCGATGAGCTCAGCATTCCATTCACAGAAGAGGACAACCATGCCTTGAAGGGGTTGAGCCGTGTGGACAGCTTGGAGCACATCCTGAGGCTGGGCAACATGGAGTTGAACGAAGCGACCAAGCTCAAACTGATGAACCACAAAAACGAGTGGTACCTCGATTTGATTCAAGGCATGCGCAAGGAGGACATCCTGCCGGGCGCCGCAGAGCTCATTCAGGAGTTGAGCGACGCGGGCATTGGAGTGGGCTTGGGGTCGTCCAGCAAAAACGCCCAACTCATCCTGGACAACGTGGAACTTTCGCGTTTCTTCCAAGTCGTGGTGGACGGCAACCACATCACCTTGTCCAAGCCAGATCCCGAAGTTTTCCTGAAGGGCGCCCAAGGGTTGGGGGTGCAGCCGGCTGAGTGCATCGTTTTTGAAGATGCCGCAGCGGGTGTGGCTGCCGCCAAAGCGGGCGGATTTTTCGCAGTGGGCTTGGGCGATCCTGAAGTTCTGGGCGCTGCCGACGTGGTCAAGCCCGACCTGAAGGACGTGCGCTTGCACGATTTGACAACCTGGATGTCCGCCTGAGTGGCGGCATCGCGTCGCAAGACTTTGCCATGAACAAGTACTTGAAAGCCGATGCTTGGTGCATCGTGGAGGAAGGGTTTGACCCTCAAAACATGCGGAGCTCCGAGAGCATTTTCTCCATTGGCAACGGCCGGTTTGGCCAGCGTGCCAATTTTGAGGAAGGCTACAGCGGCGACCACATGCTTGGCAGCTACGTGGGTGGGGTGTATTACCCCGACCGCACCAAAGTGGGGTGGTGGAAAAATGGGTACCCAGAGTACTTCGCCAAAGTGCTCAACGCGACCAATTGGACACGCACCGACATCGTGGTGAACGGCCAAGCCCTGGACCTGAACGTCGCAAAGTCCATCGAAGGATTCAAGCGGGTTCTGGACATGCGTCGTGGCCTTCTCCAGCGCACCTGTACCGTGGAGCTTCAAGACGGCGCCAAAATCAAACTGGAGACGGAGCGATTCATCAGCATGGCTTCGCCGAATCGTGCGGCTGTGGAGATCCGTGTCACGCCTGTTCATGGTGTCAACACCCTCGAATTCCAACCCACGTTGGATGGCGACGTGGCCAACGAGGACACCAACTGGGACGATTCATTCTGGCGCCACGAGGGGCACGAATCGGATGCTGGGGCCGGCACTTCGGTGCTTTGGAACACCACGGAAAAAACGGCATTCACCGTCGCGTGCGCACAGGCTGTGAGCTTGGAGGGGGCGACTTGGACTGACAAGGAGGCCGCGAAGGCCACGGGTCTCGGTGCGTCTTTCGCATCACCTCAGGCGCAGCTGGTGCTGCACAAGCACGTGGGATTGGTCAGTTCGTTGCACGCGCCGCCTTTGGAATGTCCAGCGAAGGCGCAGAACGAGGCGCGCGACGGGAGGGAGCTCGGGTACCTCGAGGAGCGCGCCCGACACGAGGCGGCGTGGGCGGACATTTGGTCGTTGGGAGACATCCGGATTGAAGGCGACGTGAAGGCGCAACAAGCCATCCGCTTCAACATTTTCCACCTGAATCAAACGTACCGTGGCGACGACGCCCGGTTGAACGTCGGCCCCAAGGGATTCACAGGAGAGAAGTATGGCGGCGCATCGTATTGGGACACCGAGGCGTACTGCTTGCCGTTTTTCTTGGCGACGCATCCAGAACACGTCGCGGAGCAATTGCTTCGTTACCGGCACAACCAGCTTGGAAAGGCCATCGAAAATGCCGAGAAATTGGGGTTCACGGACGGTGCTGCGTTGTACCCGATGGTCACCATGAACGGCGAGGAGTGTCACAACGAATGGGAAATCACCTTCGAGGAGATTCACCGCAACGGGGCCATGATTTTGGCGCTGAGAAATCACGAGGCGTACACGGGGGACACCACCTACTTGGCCAAGGAAGGCGTGGAGGTGGCTGTGGCTGTGGCGCGATTCTGGGCACAGCGTGTGCACTGGTCGGCGTACCGCGACGGGTACGTGATGCTGGGGGTGACGGGCCCCAACGAGTACGAGAACAACGTCAACAACAACTGGTACACGAATTACCTCGCGGCGTGGTGCTTGAAGTACGCGGTGGAATTGGTCCGCCGATTCCATGCGGAGGTGGGCGAAGACGAGCTTGCCCAATGGACCGACATCGCCGCACGGATGTGTTTGCCCCAACAAAAGGACACCCACATTCGTCTGCAGCAAGACGGCTTCTTGGACAAGGACCTCATGCCGGCTGCGGAGTTGCCTGAAGAAGTTCGTCCCATCAACCAGGTGTGGTCTTGGGACCGCATCTTGCGCTCTTGCTTCATCAAGCAAGCGGACGTCCTCCAGGGGTTCTACTTTTTCCCAGACGACTTCAGCCAAGACGAGCTCCGTGACAACTTCGACTTCTACGAGCCGATGACGGTGCACGAGAGCAGCTTGTCTCCCTGCGTGCACGGAATTTTGGCGTCCCGGCTTGGCCGGTCAGACAAAGCCTTGGAGATGTACTTGCGCACGTCCAGGTTGGACCTTGACGACTACAACGCCGAAGCATACCAAGGGCTGCACATCACCTCGATGGCCGGCACGTGGATGGCCGTGGTGGAAGGCTTTGGCGGATTCAGGGTTGTCGACAGCGTGCCTACGTTCCAAACTATGCTGCCGGCGGGTTGGTCCTCCTTTGCGTTCAAGCTCCAGTTCCGTGGAAGGACTTTGGAGGTCAGCGTCAACGCCGACGGCGCAGACGTGGCGTTGTTGTCTGGTGACGCTTTGTCTGTGGCTGTGAACGGCCGGACCTTGGACTTGGCTTGACGTCAATCGGCCCAGGTGCTGTTGGGCAATCCGGGTGAACCTCCCAAGGCTGAACTGGCCACCCATGACGTCGACAGGGCGTTGTTGTGCGGCAACCCCAGCCATTCCAAGGAGGCCCCACCGCCATCGGCGTCTTCAGGCCATCCGTTCGTGTCGCTGTATGTGACGGTTTGGGCCACAGATCCGTCGGGCCGAACCAACCTCAAGGTTTCTCCACTGTTGTGAAGGCCAGACGCGCCTGACCAGCCCAAGACAGGTGTGAAGTCGGGCACCAAGGCGTCCAGCATGTCAGGATTGTTGGCGACGACCAGATGGCCTCCGGCTTCGATCCACGTGTCCGGAGGAAATGCACAGTCGATGCCGTCGGCGACGGACCATCCGCCAACATGAAGGTCGAACGGGTGCGGGTTGGTCAACTCAAGGAATTCGTGGTCGCTGTCGCTTCCTTGTTGGGTGCTGGGGTTGTAGTGGATTTCGGACAAGATGGGGTCGTGCCAACCTGCGTCTTCGCACGATTGGCCGTAGTCGGCCAGCAGAATCAAGAGGTCGTGGTTGTCCACCATCTGGTTGCCGTTCAAGTCGGCATGGCACTGGCCATGCACATCCGCCAAGGACAGCAGGCCCAGGGTGGCAAAAGCCAAACGAAAGTTGAGGTGCGTCATGTTTTTGGGGGCAAGAATGTCCCCAGCCTGAGCGCGTCACACTTTCATTTTGTGGGCGCGCGTGGTGGCTTCAGGACTGCCACGTCAGCGACACGGGGCAGTGGTCGCTGCCCAAGACATCGTTGTGGATCTCGGCATGTTGCACGTGCTGCATGGCGCGTTCGCTCACAAGCATGTAATCCAAGCGCCAGCCCACGTTCTTTTCCCTTGCCCCGCCGCGGTAGCTCCACCACGAGTATTTGACCATGTCGGGGTTGGCGGCGCGCCAGGTGTCGACGAACCCGGCTTGTTGCAAGGCGTCCATGCCGTCGATTTCCTGCTGGGTGTAGCCAGGGGTCTTGTTGTAGTTGGCCGCAGGACGGGCGAGATCGATCTCCCGATGGGCCACATTTAGGTCGCCGCAACACACCACAGGCTTGTCTTGGTCCAATTCTTTCAAGTAGTCGCGGAAGGCGATGTCCCATTTCCCGCGGAAAGGCAACCGTTTCAATCCAGAGCTGGAGTTGGGCGTGTACACCGTGACAAAGTGAAATGCCTCGAATTCTGCCCGAAGCACCCGGCCTTCTGTGTCCAGCTCGGCCACGCCCAGCCCGGCCTGCACCGAAAGCGGTTGCCGCTTGGTGAGGATGGCGGTGCCGCTGTAGCCCTTCTTGATGGCGGAGCTGGAGTGCAGTTCGTAAGAGTCCCAACCAAAGAGGGCCTCCCGGACCTGCTCGTCTTGCGCTTTGGTTTCCTGGAGCCCCAAGACATCGGGGGCGAGCCCGTCGATTTGGTCTTGAAATCCTTTCTTGACGACGGCTCGTAGGCCGTTCACGTTCCAGCTCATCAATCGCATGCGCGCAGGAGAATGTCGGGGCGGGCGCTCCACTCGGCCACCAGGACGAGAACGTCGTCGAGGGAGCCGTGGGCGAGGAGCGTGTCGCCAGTTTGGTACAAGTGATTCAAATAGACTTCCCCGGTTTGGAATTCGGAGGAAGGCTCCATGTTCAAGAATTGTGATGCGTCCGGGCAGGGGTGGATGTGCATGAGCGTGTATCCCTTCGTTTCCGGGTCGTAGCCCGCGACCAGCATGCCCTCGGTGTCGTGACCCAATTCAACAGGTGCCGGCAGCCTCAGGAAAAAAGCGCTCCAAGGCCCCATGTAGCCCATGCTGAAATAGGGGTAAAGCCATGATTTGGCGGGAAGGCCCATGTCTGAGAGCCCTTCCATCAAGGCTTGGGTTGCCAAGTGGATGTGGTGAGAGGTGGTCGTCTCAGGCTTAAAATTCTCGAGCTTGGCCCACCGTTTGTTCACGGTGTAGTGCTCCATTGGCCCCAGCTTCAGCTTGTAGTCAAAATCGGAGCGCTTGTCGAGGATGTACCCGGGATAGAACCACTTTCTGCCTGTGCGTTGGCCGTACTCGGCCTCCTTCAGCATGGTGTAGGTGCCGAGGCTGAACCTGGTGTAGGCGTGGTCATACAACCCCAAAAGACTGGCCATGCTCAGCTCACCAAGGTCGAAGTAGCTCACCGCGATGAGCTTGTCACCATCGAACACGCACACTTCTCGGGTGTCGAAGACAGTGCCTTGGAAGCCTGCATTCAAATATTCAGTCAACGTGTTGTGGACGAATCCCTTGAATTTGTGTTTGTGCTGGGCGTACAGCGCCTCTTTGTTGGCATTTGGCTGGGCGTGGCCGTAGGTCACCGTAAACCTCGACTCCACCCTTCGCATGATTTTGCGCTGGCGCGCCGTGGCCTCGTGGTGATGCAGATTCATCCGGATGTTCACCACGCTGAAGAGTTGCTCATCGATGCACAACAGATCCATCTTGTAAAGCATCACTGAACCGCGAAACCAGCCTGAAGCCAGGTACTGGTCGTACCTGGATCGGGACAAACTGCGGGGAAAATGCGTTTGGACGAGCATCTGGAACGAAGGTAGCCTCTCAGGCTTCAGAGCCAACGCAGCACGGTGGCGATCAGCTTGGATGTGAACGAGGTGAACGGCGGAAAGGTCAGGGGCAAAATGTTGAACCTGCTTCGTTGGGCCACCACGGTTCTCAGATTGGAGAACGCTTGGAATCCCACGTAGCCTCCGGTCCTTCCAATGCCGCTGGTCTGAATCCCGCCAAACGGCAACTCGGGTTGCGCCACTTGAAGAATGACCTCATTGACTGCGGTGGTGCCTGAGGGGAATTGCGCCATCCAGCGTGCCACTTTGGCTTGCTCCTTCGAGAAGAAGTACATGGCCAGGGGGTGGGGGTTGGCCTCCAAGACGCACTTCAAGTCTTCCTCCTTGTTCCAACGGATGATGGGCAGCACAGGGCCAAAAATCTCTTCTTGCATGATCGCCATGTCCAACGTGACGTCCTCCAACACTGTGGGTGCAATTCGCCTTGCGCTGGCGTCCCATGTGCCGCCGGTCACGACTCGGGCGCCTTGGGCCAGTGCGTCTTCAATCAGCCCGACCACGCGCTTGAAATGATGGTCGTTGACCATGCGAGACCGTTGGACGCATGACAGCTGGTCTTTCGGGGAGGTGCCGTACATGCTTTGGATCTGGGTCACGAATTCCTTGATTACCGCGTCGGCAATGGCATCTTCCACAAGCAGGTAGTCTGGGGAGATGCACACTTGACCGCTGTTGAGGAATTTTCCCCAAGCCAGCCGTTTGGCTGCGTCGGCCACATGCACCGAGGCGTCCACGATGGCCGGGCTTTTCCCGCCCAATTCGAGTGTGACTGACGTCAAATTGTTCGCCGCGGCGAGCATCACCTTCCGGCCAATGCCGGTGCCGCCTGTGAAGCAAATGTGTTGGAAGGGCAGGCTGGTGAGAAAGGCACTCTCTTCAGCCCCACCAAGGATGACCTTGGCCACCTCAGGAGGCAACGCTTCATCGACCACCCTGGCGATCCATTCTGCCGTGTGCGGCGTGTGCTCTGAGGGCTTCACCAAGACTTTGTTGCCTGCAGCGAGCGCACACACCAACGGACGAAGCGTCAGCATCATGGGGAAATTCCAAGGTGCAATCACAAGAACGTGTCCTTTGGGTTGATGTTGGATGTAGGACCTGGTGCCCAGCATCGTCAGAGGTGTCGGCGTACGCTGGGGCGACATCCAACCGCGCAAATGCTTCCGCGCGAAGCGGATTTCGTTCTTCACTGGATACACCTCGTGCAAAAGGACTTCTTCACGTGGCTTTCCCAAATCCTTGTGCAATGCTTGCACCAGCGCCTCTTGGTGGGCGTCGATGGCGGACCAAAGCTGATTGAGCCAGGCCCTGCGCTGGTCTGCCGTGGGGACGAGAAGGTCTTGACGTTGGAGGTCAAAGGCGTGTTGCAGATGTTCCATGGAGAGAATCTATTCTACAAGCAAAACAACCCATTGCAAGTTCAATCCGGTTGACCTTGCCACGCGGTCCACCGTTCGACCGTGTTGCACAGCTGTTCCACTTGGGGCAGCAAAGGTCGCACACCGTCGTTCCAGATGGTGGCCTGTGCTCGGGCAATTCGGTCGTCGGCAGGCCACTGGGCATTCATGCGCAGGGCGACATCCTTTTGAGAGGCGCCACGACTTTGGGCGCGAGCTTGTCGGAGTGCCATGGGCGCCTCCACCGTCACGACGGCGTTGCAACCTAGGTCGCTGTTGGACTCAAACAAGATGGCCGCTTCGCGCACCACCCAGGTGCATGCCCGCTGATCGTCAAGCCAGGTGTCGAATGCGCGGGCCACAGCAGGGTGCACTTGCGATTCCAACCACGCGAGTTCCTCGGCGTGTCCAAACACGTTCCTGGCCAAGGCCGACCTGTCGACGTCAACAATGTCGCCCTGGCCATCTTGGAGGCCCACTTCAGGTCCGAAGTGCTGGACCACCTTTTCCAGAAGGTCGTGGTTCGTTCGGTACAGCGACTTGGCGGCACGATCCGCATCCCACACGGCCACTCCCATCGAGGAAAGCATGCGACACACCGTGCTTTTGCCTGCAGCGATGCCGCCAGTGATTCCCACCACGAACGGGCGGGCGGATGCGTGTCTCAAGGCCATGGTGCAAAGGTGCACCTTTTCACATCTTGCCCACAGGCCTGAGTATTTGAGGTGCCCTTGCGGACATTTGCAACATGTCCCATCTGCTTGCCCCATCCTTGTTGGCCTCCGATTTTGCCAACCTCCAACGTGACGTTGAATTGGTGAACGCCAGCGATGCGCACTGGTTCCATTTGGATGTAATGGATGGGGTGTTTGTGCCCAACATCAGCTTTGGGATGCCTGTGATGGAAGCCATCGCCCGTCATGCTAAAAAGCCTCTCGACGTGCACTTGATGATCGTCGATCCCGACCGTTACATCCAGACGTTTTCAGACCTTGGGGCAGATGTGCTCACAGTCCATGCCGAGGCATGCACCCATTTGCACCGCACCCTGGGCGCCATCCGGCAGGCTGGGATGAAAGCTGGCGTGGCGCTCAATCCGCACACCTCCGTGGAGTCCATTCGCGATGTGGCAGGAGAGCTTGACCTGGTGTGTTTGATGAGTGTCAATCCGGGCTTTGGAGGGCAGTCCTTCATTGAACGGACGTACGCCAAAACCCGTGCAATGCGGGAGTTGCTCGAGCAGGAAGGCGCCACAGACGCGTTGATTGAAATCGACGGTGGCGTGGGGATGGGGAACGCCCGCGCCTTGGTGGATGCAGGCGCCAACGTGCTCGTGGCGGGTTCTTCTGTTTTCAAGGCGGCAGACCCCATGACGGCGGCATCGGATCTGGCAAACGCGTGATTTCCAGCGATGCGCTCTGGGCTTGAAGGAGTGGTGTCCACCGTCCCTCTGCCGGTGGGAGAACCTGGGGTGACGGGGGAGACAACCGATGCCCAAGGAAGGCTTTGGCATTGGCGGTTCCATGCCTCGAAGCCGCTCCACCGTGTCCAAGGTGCTTGGATGCGCGAAAACCCAAGCGAGGTGATGGGGGTGCACGGAACATGGTTGAACGCCACCACAGCCGCATGGTGGGATTGCTCCGACGCAGGTCACGCACTTGAAAAGGCGTTGTCCCCCGGTGCCCAATTCGATCAGTTGCACGGCCCGCTTCAAGGCTTGCGGTTTGAGAAGCAGTCCATCCATCTGGAATTGCACGTGGATTTTGCGAGGCAACATCCGCTGTTCGTGTGCGAACACGAACGTGGTTTGGCCTTCGCCCACAGCTTGTGGCGCCTTGTGGAACTCATGCGAGCGCTGGAATGGCCCGTGGAACCCGACGCCAAGGCCAGCGCCTTGTTGGTTGCGCACGGCGCGATTTTGGGAAAAAGAACCCTCGTTCAGGGGGTGTCCAAGCTTATGCCTGGACACACGTGTCGTTGGAGCCCAGAGGGTGCCTCCGTCAGACCCAGGTTGGATTTGGTTTCGGAGCGTCATGTGATGAGGGACATGACTGAGGCCATCGAGTTGGTCGACCGTGCATTCATGACCTCGGTGGAGTCCATGGTCACCACAAACCAATTGCACGGCTGCGCTCAAGTCAACTTGTTGAGCGGTGGATTGGATTCGAGGCTTGTGCTCCTCGCGACGAGAAAGTATGCGCGAGACGTCCGAAGCATTTGCTTCGCCAGAACCGGGAGCATGGACCAAACCATCGCGTCAGAAGTCGCTTGTTCCCAAGGCACGCAGCATCATTTTCACAGCCTCGGACAGGGGGCTTACATGACGTCGCTTGCCACGGTGGGAGATTACGATGGCACAATGAACCACTTGGCTTCGGCCCACCACAGAGCCGCCCTGGAGTCCTCGTCCGGATGGAACATGGGGGTGCTGGCGTCAGGCCAAACGGCCAACGTCTTGTTTACAGAATCTGCCCCGAGACAAATGTCTGCGGTGTTCCCTCTGGGGCCCGTGCCCCGTGCATTGAAGTCTTTGGTCTTGGAAGCCACCGAAGAAGCTCTGGCCTCGAGTCCTGACGCCCACGTGGCCAAGATTTGGAACAGGAGTTTTCTCTCGACCAATTCAGGTGCGTACAGCACGAGGCCTTGGGGGGTTTTGTGGTCGCCTTTTGCCTCTGTCGATGTGGTGAAGGCGGCGTTGGCCGTTCATCCGTCGTTGTTGGCAGACCATCGGTTTTATCTGACCTGGCTGGCCAGAAAACACCCTGGGGCGCAAGACCACATGTGGGAGCGGTACCGCACCCGGCCAGTGCTGGGTGGGTCGTTCCGCCGCGCCGTCTGGCGTGCGACTTGGGAGGCGAGAATTCGTCAGCGCATGCCCTGGTGTTCGGCACATTCCATGTCTCCTGTGGCGCATTGGCGGGAACACACACCGGAGGTCAAGACTTGGTTCGACGAGCCTGACCCCACGTTGTTGGACCAGTGGAAGCACCATCCAGAGTTGAGGGCCGCTTTGGGAGCCTCTTGGCAGACTTTGGGGGTGACTGCGGAGTCCTCCGTCTTGACGTTGTTGGAGGCTTCCCGACTTTTGTTCCACCCATGAAACCCATTTGGTCCGACCGCATTGAGTACCTGCGACGCTTTCTCGCCAGAGATGGTTTGTGGATGATGGCCTCTCAGGGCACCGTCAAGGTCTTGGGATTTGTGGCGGTGGTTTTGGTCACCCGCACCGCGTCAGAAACTGAATATGGGTGGTACGCCTACGCCATGGGGCTGGTCGCTACGGTGGTCCCTTTCATGGGATTTGGAGCGTATCAGGCGTTTGTCCGTCACAGTGTGCTCATGGCTCATCCAAAGGAACGTGTGGAATTGCACCGTCGCGCCACAGGGTGGGGACTGACAGGGTCTGTGGGGCTCGCCATCATCTTGACGGTGGCCTCACCTTGGATTTGCACGGACGTTCCCGAGAGCGCATCGGTCATGCGCTTGTTGGCGTGGGTGACGGTGTCCACCTTCTGGATGGAGCACGTCAAAGGGCTGGCACGCGCCTTGCACGACAACAAAACAAGTGCTCAAGTGGACGTAACGTTTGCGTCACTGATGGTCCTCGGGGCAGGTGTGGGGGTGCATCTTGGTGGTGTCCATGGGTATGCCATGGCTGTGGTCGTCAGCCCGTTCTTGGCGGCTTTGCCTTTTGGTTGGAAGCTGGGCGCCTTGGATATGTCCTGGGGACGGCTGTCGGCGTTGGCGCCGGGATTTTGGCACTACGGTGGCCACACGGCGTTGGGGGCCATGCTGGCCAAGGCGTTCTACGCGGTGGACTTGTTTCTGATTGGCCGACTTTGGTTGGAAGATGCCCAAGCCTTGGCGGTGTACCGTGTGGCGTGGTTGATTCCTTTGGCGACTCACGTGTTGCCCACCGCGGTGGCGGCCACCGATTTTGTGCGGAATGCATCAAAGCACGACCAAGGCTCTGACATTTGGGCGTATTTGGTGGGGTACTGGAAGACGTTCGGTTGGATTTCCGTCATGGCCTTGGGCGTGGTCGCTTGGGCTTCGCCTTGGTTGCTTGAGGTGTTCGGACCAGGCTATGCGGAAGGGGTGGGCCTCATGAGGGTGTTGTTGGTTGGCAGTTTGGGGGCGCATGTGTTGCGTATTCCTTTGGGCAATTTGTTGTCAGCGCTTGGTCGGGCCAATTGGAACACGTGGGCCAACGTCGTCGTGCTCCTCGTCACAGCAGCGGGTTGCTTTTGGCGGATCCCTGACCATGGCTTGATGGGGGCAGCGCAAGTGATGGCGACCATGTTGTGGGGAAGCGGGATGCTGAGCTTGGGGCTGGTGGCACTCCATGTAAGGCGGTTGACTCACTGACCGCAAGTGTCGCCGAACGAGGCGAGGAAAGACATGAGATCCACGATGCCCACCGCGTGGTCGTTGTCCAAATCGGCGTTGCAGGTCCCAATGCATCCCAATTCCTCCAACACCAGAAACAAGTCGCTGACGCCCACGTGTCCATTGGTGTCCAAGTCGCCATGCAACGGCGAAAAAGCGACGTCAATCGTGGTTTCGCAGAGCGAAACGTCCTCCCAGGAGAGGGACATCGTCCAAGGGGCGTCGTCGATGCTGTTCCATTCAGGCGTCCCGTCGAGGTCCTCCCAAAGGACTTCCGCTTGCGTCCACGTGACGTCAAAGAACCCGGTCCCATCGGAGCTTGCCACTTCGCTTGGAAAATCGCATACCTCCTGTGTTTGGTGAGTGACAGCGCACAGGCTGGTCCCCTCTTCCAGCACGTAAAAGCCACCAGGCGCAAGCCCGTGCACCGCGGGGTCAAAAAGTTCCACCAGTCCTGAGGGCCAAACGATGGTCACCGAATCGATGGACGTGTCATTTCCAAGTCCAAAAACTTCATATTCGCTCTCTTGAGACAGGTAGTTCTCACCCACGTGGATGATGCGCGACTGCGAGGCGGAAGGCGAGTGCACGGTCAACTTGGCCCCCGCAGCGTCGGGGTTGGATACGATGCCGTGGAGCCCGATGGTTACGCTGGTGTTGCCGTTTCCAAAACCGCTGTTCATCCAAATGCGGGCCTTGTGGTTTCCTACGTTGTGCACCACAAAATCCACCCAACCGTTGCGGTCCAAATCACCTGTTGCCACCACATGTGAATTGAGGTAATCCAATCCATAGACGTCTGCCCCGAACGCTTCAAATGAGTGACTTGTTTCGCCGGTGGTCATGTCCATCTCCACTTGGTTTTCCCACAAGAAATTCAAACCGAAGGGGGCAAGTCCATCGTGTTCTGCCACGAACAAATCGAGGTCGGTGTCGTTGTCGACATCCATCCATGCAGCGCCCCAACAGAACTCGTCCAAGGCAATGTTGTGGGTGGCCGATTCTTCGGAAAAGAGTCCGTTGGCTTGCTGCACGAGAAGTTTGGCGCCCAGTCCGTCTCCTCCAAAATAGGTGTTGGTGTGAAACAAATCTTGCCTGCCATCGCCGTTGAAATCGCCGAGTGACAGGGTCATGGCATCCATCACAAGGTCAGTGCCAAAGTTTGGGGCGACATCGATGAAAGTGCCATCTCCCAGGTTTTCGAACATGGAGTTCGCCCCGTCTTTGTCGTTGATGACAAGCACATCCTGATGTCCATCCTGATTGAAGTCCCACCATAAACTTTGAAAACTGAGTCTCATGTGGACATCGATTCCGGACTGTTCCGTCACATTGGTGAATGTGAAGCCGCCATCGTTCCGCAGAAGAACATTCCGGTTGCCATCTCCCTCAAAATTGGGAAACTCGACATATCGGCAAATGTGAAGGTCCAAGTCTCCATCGCCGTCCATGTCTCCGAAGGATGCTCCACCTGATTCGGTCTCAGTTTGTGGCAGTTGTGAATCATTTCCTGACGTGTTTTGAACGAGCTGAAATACTCCCTCGCCAATGTTCTCCAAAAATCCGCTTCGCCCCGACTCCTCCAACACGAACAAATCGTCGTCTCCGTCGTTGTCAAAATCTGCCCACAACAAGGCCTTGGTTTCTCCTTCGGACAACCAAGGCAAAGCAATCATTTCAAATCCAGTGCCGCCCAAGTTTCTCCAAGTGCGAATGGCCCCAGTCGTGGTGCCAAACGTCAAGTCAGGCCAACCGTCGTTGTCCCAATCGGCCAACGTAATCCCGGAGCCGTAGTGGCCATCCCAGTTGTATTGCGTGATGTTGAAAGCATCCGAAGCGTTGAGAAACACCTGTGCTCTCAATCCTCCAGGGCAGGTCGCCATGACTGAGAACAAGAAGCCCAAATGAATCCAAAGCCTCTGCATGGAGACAATTTAGGGATTCAATTCGACAGTCAGGTCTTTCTCGGTCAAAGACTTATGGATGGGGGCGAGCTCGTCGTAGGAGCCAGATTTGACCGTGCACTTTCCTTTGAAGTGAACAATCATGGCACATTGCTCAGCTTGCAACGCGTCGTGCCCACAGGTGTGGATGAGACAGTCAATCACGTGGTCAAACGTGTTGTGGTTGTCATTGTAAAGCACCACATGCCAATCCCCGTCTATGGAGACTTCTGACAGGACGTCTTCCTGGGTTTCGACAGCACTGGCGGAGAGAAGGCGTTTCAAAATGTCGCGCTTTTGTGGTGCAAAGATAGGAGGTCATACCGGCTGAAAGCCGGCCTGTGCCCTTGGGGTTCATCAATCGAACTTCAAGGGGCTCAAGGTGTTCTCCTGGTAAGCACAAGTCATGAAAAACAGCACGTTGTTGATTGTAGGGGTGGGAGTTCCCAGTGAACTGACTGAAGTGTTGGCCAAAGCTGGTTGCGAGGTCCAACGCTCAGATTCGCCGCTGACGGCAGCCATTGCCTTGGTACGAGGCGATGTTGATCTCGTGCTCATGGTCGGTCCGCAGGATGAAGCTTGGAATGACTTCACAGATGCCGCATTTGCCACAGGTAAATTGGTGTCGGTCGAATCGTTGATTGCCATCCCAACCGCACTGGCAAATGGTGTGGGCGCCAACGGGAATGGGAACGGGAATGGGAATGGCAATGGTCATGCGAACGGCCATTCGAATGGTGAAGAACATGTGGATGTGGGAATGACCATCTCAGAAGTGGTTGACCTGGTGCAACGCCGTGCAAGTACACAACACGTGGTGCAGGATTACATCTATACCAAAGTGGGCAACAAGCTACGGAAGGTGTCGCTGGACGACATTTTGTTCATTGAAGTGGAGGGCAAGTACAGCGCGTTGCAGGTGAGAGACAGAAAATACAACGTGAAAGCGTCTTTGAAAGATCTGCTGCACAAATTGCCTTCCGACCGTTTCGTTCGAGTGAGCCGCAACTTCGTGGTGAATTTGAATCAGATTCAACACATTGACACATTCCAGTACACTGTCAAAGTTGGCGACCTGGAAATTCCCATCAGCCGCACTTACAAGGAGGAGTTGATGAGGCACATCAACCTCATCTGAGGCAGCCCTCAGTTGTCGGGGAACTTGAATCCGATTCTCTTGAGCTGTCGATCAGCTGTGGGTACGGAGACCATGTCGTCTTCTTTGACCAAAGCCCATTGATTGGAAAAGTGAACCACCAGCCATGCACCGGCCTCCTCCTTGCAAGTCACCACATCGTGCTCGTACAGCCATTGGTTGTTGAGGTCCTTGACGCCCAAGCAGCGGTCTTTGTCGGAGTGAGCCAACCGCTGGCCGCGCCACCAGAGGCCGTCCTTGCTTGACCAAACGCGTGATCCCACGTGCCGCTCGT
>JBMZAB010000028.1:0-28760 GCA_049610985.1 Flavobacteriales bacterium
CAGTGTATACGCCCAAGGCGTCTGTCAAGCTGTACTCGTTGACGTACTCCACAACAACAGGACCACAAAGGTCACCGGCAGTCGCGTTCTCGCTCAACACAGCCTCCAATTCCTCGGCGGAACACTCGATGGTGAGGTCACCGGGCACGAATGTGAATTCAGGTGCCGTGGTGTCCTCCACAGTCACAACCTGAACCGCGGTGCTGAAGTTGCCAGCGTCGTCGGTTGCAGTGAACGTACGGGTTACGACATAGTTGCCCAACGCATCGGTCAAGCTGAATTCGTTCACGTATTCTACAACCACAGGACCGCACAGGTCACCCGCAATGGCGTTCTCACTCAACACAGCCTCCAAATCCTCGTCAGAACACTCGATGGTGAGGTCCTCAGGGATGGTCAAGAAGTCTGGTGACGTGGTGTCCTGAACCGTGATGGTCTGAGTCAACGTGGTGGCGTTGCCAGCGTCGTCGGTTGCTGTGAACGTCCGAACGATGGTGTAGTTGCCTGTGGCGTTGCCTGGGTTGATCACTTCAATCAAATCAATCACGATTTCTCCGCAGTTGTCGGTGGCAGAAGCCTCGTCGAACACAATCTCGTCAGAGCACTCCACGGTGTAGTCCGCAGGGATGGTCAACACAGGAGCGGTGGTGTCCTCCACGGTCACTACCTGAACCGCCGTGCTGAAATTGCCAGCGTCGTCGGTCGCGGTAAATGTGCGTGTCACGATGAAGTTGCCCAACGCGTCAGTCAAGCTGTACTCGTTCTCATAATCTACAACCACGGGACCACAGAGGTCGTCGGCAGTGGCATTCTCGCTCAGCACCGCCTCCAACTCTTCAGCTGAACACTCGATGGTGAGGTCGGCAGGGACGTACGTGAATTCTGGCGCAGTGGTGTCTTCCACGGTCACAACCTGAACCGCTGTGCTGAAGTTGCCAGCGTCGTCGGTCGCAGTGAACGTACGGGTTACGATGTAGTTGCCCAACGCGTCGGTCAAGCTGAATTCGTTCACGTACTCCACAACCACAGGACCGCACAGGTCATCTGCCGTGGCGTTTTCGCTCAACACAGCCTCCAGATTCTCATCAGAGCACTCAATGGTGATGTCCGCAGGAATGGTCAAGAAGTCCGGTGATGTGGTGTCTTCCACAGTGATCACCTGCTCAGCTTGTGAGCTGTTGCCGGCATCGTCAGTCGCAGTGAATGTACGCGTGATGGTGTAGTTGCCTGTGGCGTCGCCAGGGGTGGTGACCTGGACCACATCAATGGTCAGTTCAGAACAAGTGCGTGCGTGCACGAAGCTCAAATCCGCACGGACGTCGTTCACTTGGTCTCCACCTGGGAAGATTTGCGCACGGAACTGGCCGCTGATGTCGCCATCAGTGGTGAGCTGCGCCACCAAGATGCGACCGCTGGCCCCCGCCGTGCCGTTGTCGGCGAAAGGCAAGGTGTACCACCCGCTGCCCAAGCCGTCGTTCACAGAAATGCTGGAGCCCGCTTCGAACGCGTCCTCCCAAGAGCCAGGCATCAAATCAGCAGCCTCTTCTCCCAATTCTGGGGCCTGAGTCAAGCCCACGGTCACGTAGCTGTCGAAGGCCAAGTCAGGAACCATGTCGAGCATGGCGCCGTTGATATCGCTCGGGGTCGCTCCACCCAGCGCGTGCTGGTAGAAGCTTGTGGTGGTGTTCAATTCCAAAGCAAACTCGTCGTTGCCAGACAAGCTGGTCAACACGTCACCCTCAGCCACGTCCAAGTAAACGCGGTAGGTTTCCATTCCAGCCAATTCACCATAAGCGTGTGCTTGCACCAATTCGAGGCTCAAGCCCACACCGTCCACGTTGGATTCCACGTCGAACGCGTCCTCACACACCTGACAAGCGTCCACCGCGAAGGCGTCCTCCATGGGCATGTCGTCGGAGCATTCCACAGTGTAATCCTCAGGAACCACAGTGAATTCTGGCGCGGTGGTGTCTTCCACAGTGATCACTTGCGTGCCCACAGTTTCGTTGCCACAGTCGTCGGTCGCAGTGAAGGTGCGCTCGATGGTGTAGTTGCCGGCTGCATTGCCAGGCACAATCTCAGTCACCAGGTCGATGGTCAAATCAGAGCAAGTGCGGGCGTGCTCGAAGCTCAAGTCTGCACGCACGTCGTCTGCCTGGACTCCACCTGGGAACAACTGGGCGCGGAACTGGCCGCTGATGTCTCCGTCGGTGGTGAGTTGGGCGACCAAGATGCGGCCGCTCTCATCGATGGTGCCGTTGGACGCGAATGGCAAGGTGTACCAGCCGCTGCCCAAACCGTCGTTCACAGAGATGCTGGATCCCGCTTCGAAGGCAGACTCCCATGAGCCAGGCATCAAATCTGCAGCCTCCTCTCCCATGCCAGGAGCTTGAGTCAAGCCCACGGTCACGTAGCTGTCGAAGGCCAACTCAGGAACCATGTCGAGCATGGCGCCGTTGATGTCGCTTGGGGTGGCTCCACCCAACGCGTGCTGGTAGAAGCTGGTGGTGGTGTTCAACTCCAACGCGAACTCGTCGTTGCCAGACAAGCTGGTCAACACGTCGCCTTCAGAAGCCTCGAGGTACACGCGGTAGGTCTCCATGCCAGCCAACTCACCCTCGTGGTGGGCTTGCACGAATTCCAGGCTCAAGCCCACACCTTCCACAGTGGAGGTGTGGTCAAACGCGTCGTCGCACACTTGACAGTTGTCGTAGGCGTACGCATCCTCCATGGGCATCTCATCAGAGCATTCCACAGTGTAATCCTCTGGCAAGGTCAACACAGGTGCAGTGGTGTCTTGCACCGTGATGACCTGAACAGCAGAGCTGCTGTTGCCGGACTGGTCCACCGCCAAGAATGAACGGCGGATCTTGTAGGTTCCCGCACACTCCACGTCGATGATTTCCACAGTCTCTGTGAAGTCCACCTCGCTGCAGTTGTCAGAGTATTCTGCAGCCACCTGCGGAATGTCGTCAGAGCATTCCACAGTGTAATCCGCTGGGGTCCACAGCTCAGGTGCAGTGGTGTCCTCGACCACAATGATTTGGGTCGCGGTGGTGCTGTTGCCACAATCGTCGGTCGCAGTGAACGTGCGCTCGAGGGTGTAGTTCCAGTCGTCCACGAAGCTGGTGACTTCTTCCACCAAGACGACAGGCAGGTCAGAGCAGTCGCGCTCGTGCTCGAAGCTCATGTCTGCACGGACGTCGTTGTCTTGGTCTCCTTCAGGGAAAATCTGAGTGCGGAACTGGCCGCTCAAATCTCCATCGGTGGTCAATTGCGCAATCAAAATGCGTTGGTCGTCGCCAGCCACACCGTTGGAGGCGTCGGGCGTCACGTACCAACCACTGCCAAGGGCGCTGTTGATCACCAGGTTGTTGCCTGCTTCAAATTCCTCCGGCCATGAGCCGATTGCACCACCAGGGATGGTCGGAATGAAGGAAGCATTTTGCTCACCAGCTCCTGCAGGACCATCCACACCGATGGTGATGTACGAATCGAAGGCTAAAGCAGGCACCGCATCCAGCGCCATGTCGCTCAGCATCGATGGCGTGGCAGCACCGAGTGGGTGCTGGTAGAAGCTTGTGGTCGTGTTCAACTCCAAAGCGAACTCTTCGCTGCCAGAGATGCTGGTCACGACGTCGCTGGCCGACGCCAAGTCGAGGTAAACACGGTATGTCTCCATGCCAGCCAATTCACCGTCGAGGTGCTCGGCCACCAATTCGAGGCTCATGCCGTAGCCTTCAGCAGAAGTGCTGAAGTCAAATTCCGTCGCGCAAGCCGAGCAGTTGTCGACCGCCAAAGCGTCGTCCAAAATCAACTCGTCTGAGCACTCCACAGTGTAGCTCTCAGGAATGGTCAATTCTGGGGCTGTGGTGTCTTCCACAGTGATGGTCTGAACCAACGTGGTGGCGTTGCCAGCATCGTCGGTGGCTGTGAACGTGCGTACCATTTGGAAGCTGCCCACGCAGTCGCCGTCGACGCGTACACGGCTCACTTCCTCCAAGACCACAGGGCCACAGTTGTCGGTGGCTGACGCCTCGTCGTACACAATCTCTTCTGAGCACTCGGTGGTGTAATCTGAAGGAATGGTCAACACTGGAGCGGTGGTGTCTTGGACCACAATCACTTGAACGGCCACAGAGCTGTTGCCTGCGTCGTCGGTCACCGTGAAGGTGCGGGTGACGATGTAGTTGCCGACCGCATCGGTTTCGTCCACCACCGTGTCTTCCACGATGGCAAATTCACCGCAGTTGTCTGAAGCCATGGACGCTTCGGTCAACACGGCGTCGAGGTCCGCGTCTGAACATTCAATGGTCACATCGGCAGGCACGTAGGTGAACTCAGGGTTCGTGGTGTCCTGAACCGTGATGGTCTGGGTGGCGGTGGTGCTGTTGCCAGCATCGTCGGTCACCGTGAAGGTGCGTGTGATGGTGTAGTTGCCCAACGCCTCCGTCAAAATCGTGTCTTGTTCAAGCACCAAAACCATTTCACCGCAGTTGTCTGCGATGACGGCGTCCTCCATGGGCATCTCGTCGGAACACTCCACAGTGTAATCCCCAGGAATGACCAATTCAGGGGCAGTGGTGTCCTGCACAGTGATGGTCTGAATCTGCGTTGTGGCGTTGCCGCAATCGTCTGTCGCGGTGAACTCACGCGTGATGATGTAGTTGCCCAACGCTTCGGTGAACGCCGTGTCCGTGACCAAATCGATGGTGACAGGCCCACAGTTGTCTGCAGCTTCGGCACCCTCCATCGGCATGTCGTCCGAACACTCCACAGTGTAGTCTGCAGGGAAGGATGTGAAGACAGGCGCGGTGATGTCTTGAACTGTGATCACGTAAGTGTGGAATGCACTTTGACCTGCGCAGTTCTCGACCTCCATGGTCCGGGTCACGGTGTAGTTGCCAGTGCAGTTGCCAGCTTCCACCACATCGATCACGTCCACCACATTCAATGGACCTTCACAACCGATGGCGTCGGCAGCGCTGAAATCGTAACTCACGGCGAAGTCCTCGCCCGTGGGGAGGTAAATCTCCGTGTCGCAAGACACGGTCTCGTCCTCAGGCGCCACATCGATGGTGGGGCAAGCGAAGGCCCCCACAGGACGCTGCATGAAGGTGAATTCACCACGGATGTCCCCTCCAATGGAATGTCCACCTGGGAAAATTTGAGCAGCAAATTGACCGCTAATCACCCCGTCTGTGGTCAACTGGGCCACCAAAACACGGTTGTCGTCACCGGCAATGGCGTTGTCTTGGCTTGGAGGGGCCATGAACCAACCTCCACCGATGTTGTCCTGAATTGAGAAGCTGTTCCCTGCTTCAAATTCGTTCTCCCAAGGATCCACGCCGATCGTGTTCACCAGCCCTCCGGCGTTGTCCGCACTCGTGGTCGCCCCAATGGTCACGTACGAGTCCCACTCCGCATCAGGAGCCACGACAATCATGGCAGGGCTGATGTTGCCTCCAGCAGCAGCACCAAATGGGCTCTGGTAGAAGCTGGTGGTTGTGTTGATCTCAAGGGCGAACTCCTCATCACCTGACACCGCGGTCACGGCATCTTCGGAAGAAGAAGTTTCGATGTAAACGCGGTACGTGTGCATGCCTTCGAGCACACCCTCCAAGTGGGTTTGGGCGAGCTCAACCACCACATTGTACCCGTCCACGCTGGACGTGTTGGCTTCGTAGCCGTCGATGTCGGTGTAATCGCAAGAGCAGTAGTCACAAGAACCGTCATCCAAGAAAGCGTCCTCATCGTAGTTGCAAGCCGTGGGATCCATACAGCCGGACTCGTCACAGTCACAAATTCCGTTCTCGTTGGTGTCAATGCACACCCCGTCACAGTCCACGCAATCGTTCTCAGGGTAAGTGCAAGAACCGTCTTCGTACTCGTTGGCGTCATCGTAGTTGCACGCACCGGGATCTGTACATCCGCAGGCATTTTGGCCGCACGAGCAGTAATCGCAAGACTCGTCGTCAAGGTTGGCTTCGGCGTCGTAGTTGCAGGCCACATCATCTGTACAGCCTGGGTTGACCAACGTCACCTCAATGGTTTCTTCCAACACCAATTCGTTGCCACACGCGTCACTGATGGTGTAGGTGCGCACAATGGTCTGGGCAGCGGCAGATTCGGCCACGACCGCATCTGAAGAACTCCAAGTGGCCTCTTCGTCGCAGTTGTCGTCAACCACCAACTCCGCGGCAGGCACAGACTCGCCATCGAGGTTGTTCACGTAAATGACGTCGCTGCTGTAACCGGAGACCACCACGGGAGCTTCGTCGTCCACGAAGGTCACGTTTTGAACCATGGTGGACGCGTTGCCGCAATCGTCCACGGCCGTGAAGGTGCGAATCACAGTGTATTCCTGTGGGCATTCTCCAGCAACCACTTCGTCCGACACGCTCACTGCCACGTCAGAGCAGTTGTCTGTGGCGGCAGGCAATTCGTCAGAGAGAGCATCGGTGCAATCCAAGACCAGGTCGGACAACACCTCCATCACGGGAGCAGTTTCGTCGACCACTTGGATGGTTTGTGCAGCCACAGTCTCGTTGCCACACAAGTCGGACGCTGTGAAGGTGCGCACAATGGCGTATTGTCCTTCGCAATCGCCTTCCACAATGTCGGTGTCCAAGGAAATCATGGCTTCGCCACAGTCGTCCATGGCCGTGGCCATGCCGAAATCAGCGCCTTCGACCATGTCGCATGAAATGGTCTGGTCTTCTGGAATCTCCAACGAAGGCGCGGTGGTGTCCGAAACATTCAAAATCTGCTCACGAGTGCGGGTGTAACCTGCGCAATCTGTGGCAGACCAGCTGCGGACCAAGACATAGTTGTTCTCGCAATCGCCGTCCAAACGAACTTCACCCACGAAGGCCACCACGACCTCCATGTCGGTTTCGTAACAGTCGTTGTCGTTGTAGGTGGCTTCAAAAGCAGGCGCGAAAGGCGAGTACATGGCTTCCACGACGGCCTCATCCACGTTTGGCACATCGCATGCATCCACTTCAGCATTCGACGGGAATGCAGTGAAAATGGGTCGCAACGAATTTCCATCACAATCGAAGTTGGCAATGGGGTAGCTGCAGAAACCAGAATCAGTGGCTTCGGGATTGTAGTTGCACGCCGCCTCGTCTTGACATCCAAGGATCTCAAGTTGATCGCAAATACCATCGCCATCGATGTCAGAGAGGCAGTTGCCTTCACAATCGTAATGCTCCTCAGGGTACTCACACAACTCGTTGTTGGCGATGAGGGCCATCGGCTCGAAGTTGCACGCACTGGCCACAAGACATCCCGCACACGAGACGAGGTCACAAGAACCGTCATCCACCACGGCATTGATGTCAAAGTTGCATGCCAACGGGTTTGTGCAACCCAGTTCAGCGTATTCGCATGACCCGTCGTCGCAGTTGGCATAGGGGCTGTAGCTGTATGGCAATGCCTCGGGGTCCGTGCAACCCAAAATCACATTCTCTTCACAAATGGGCTCACCCGCCAACGGGTGTCCCTCCAGATAGACACACCCTTCCAAAGATGGGTTGATGCAGTTTCCTGCACAGTCGTAGTACAAGTCAGCATATTGACAAGACCCGTCAGAAATGGTGGCCTCCTCGTTGTAGTTGCATGCAGAGAGGTCGAGACAACCCACAACTTGACAAGACAGGTAGTCACACGAACCGTCGTTGGTGTCTGCACACGAATCGAAGTTGCATGCTTCCGGATTGGTGCATCCCAAAACAGGATCGCAGCTGCCGTTGTCAATGGTCGCTGTGGCGTCATAGTTGGAGGCACACTCGTCGGTGCACCCCGCACAAGAAGTGAATTCACATGTTCCATCGTTCAGCTCCGCTTCCGGGTCGTAGTTGCACGCATCCTCAAGCGTACAACCGGCTGGAATGCAGCTTACGAGATCGCAAGAGCCATCGTTGAACGTGGCCAATGGATCGAAGTTGCACGCTGCAGGGTTGTTGCAACCGAACACAATGCAGCTGAAAAAATCACAAGAGCCATCGTTGGTGGTGGCACAAGGATCGTAATTGCAGGCCGCCAAAACGGTGCAACCGAACAACGCGCCGCATGAGTCGTACTCACATGAGCCGTCTTCGAGGGTATTGTCCTCTTCGTAGTTGCAGGCGCACATGTCCGTGCAACCTTGACAACTCACAAAGTCGCAAGAACCGTCGTTACTGTTGGCATCTGGATCATAGTTACAAGCGATGGGCACAGTACAGCCCATGACCACTACAGGATTTTCACCAGTTGTCTGAGCGCCAATGGATTGCGTCAGAATCAGGAGGAGTGCGGAGAGGATAATTCGCATGTCGTCACTTTTAAGGAACGTTGAAAGATAGGGACAAAACCCGAAATTCCATCGACCAATGCATTTTTTTTGGTACCGAATGAACGTAAAACTTCGCCCAATGGTTTCGTTTTTTCGGCGAAATAAATCCATGTCGTCGATTTAAACACCTTCATTTTTGACCCCAAACAAATCCTCTGGACAACAAAAAACCCCGCTTGAGGCGAGGTTTTTGAAGGTCGTCTGAAGGCCCGGTGACTCAATAATCGTCGTCAAAATCGGCCCAATTTTGGGCGCCTCCTCCGCCTTTTGGCTTCTTCATTTTGGTCTGACGAGGGCCGTCAGAATACTTGTCAGGCTTGTTGCGGCTCACTTTTTTCTTCTTGGCAGCAGGCTTCTTGTCAGGCGACGAAAATCCGCCTGAACCAGCTCCAGGAGCACCCGGGCCACCGCTACGGGGCGTGAACCCACCACGACCTGCAGGCGCACCTCCGGGGCGGCCTTGGCCTCCTCCTGGACCGCCACCAGGACGGGGAGGACGGCTGCCGCGTTCCTCGGCCTCCTTGACCACCATGCGGAAGCCCATGTACTCTTTGCCGTTCATCTCGTCGAGCGCGCGCTGCCCACCTTCCCTGCTTTCCATCTCCACAAAGCCAAAGCACTTGCTCTGCCCCGTGTCACGGTCAGTCACAACTTTTACACTCTTGACAGGCCCCATGGCGCCGAACCACTCGAGCAAATCAGATTCAACCGCGTCTCGGTTGAGTTTGGCCACAAACAATTTCATCAATCCAGAAATACAACGGCTCCAAGCTACGCGAATCTGCGCAGCCTGGAGCCGTTCAAGTCAATTTAAATGGGCATCAGCACTCCTGACCGAATGCGGCAAGGATTTGCAAGATGTCGTTGACGTTGGTCGCCCCATCGTCGTTGAGGTCGGCATCACAGTCGCTTGAGCAACCGAAGTCAGACAACAACAACAAGATGTCCGCCACAGAGATTTGACCATCGTTGTTCAGGTCTTCTGGGCAATCGTTGGGGTACGTGCAGCTGCCGTCGTCCACCGTGGCGGAAGGATCGTAGTTCTCCGCCTCAGGGTCGGTGCAACCGCTGCACGTGCTGCCGTCGCCGCCGCACACGCCACACGCGTCGAGCTGGAGGCATGAACCGTCGTCCATGGTCGCTGCAGGGTTGAAGTTGCAAGCACTGCTGTCGGTGCACCCCACACAGCTTGTGTACTCGCAAGAGCCGTCGTCTTCTGTCGCGAAGGGATCGTAGTTGCAAGCCATGGCGTCGGTGCAGCCGTTGCAATCGTAGTTGCATGAGCCGTTCTCCGTGGTCGCCTCTGGGTCGTAGTTGCACGCCTCTGGGTCGGTGCAACCGAATCCAGAACCGAGGCAGATCTCCACCACGTCTTGGCTGGCAAATTCGCCGCCGGCAGCCAACACAGCGCCGTCAGAGGACACCGTGTAGGAACCTTCTCCGAAGGCACAGCAGATGCCGTCGCCGAAGGAGTCGTTGATGGTGAATGCGTAACAACCGTCTCCCACACAAATGGACTCTTCATACAAGGTGCTCGTGTCGTTGTAAGGACCGCCAGAAGCCACCACATCGCCGTCGAGGTCGGTCAACGTCCACGTGGTCTCTTCTGGGTAGTTGTCTGTCAAGATGGACACCACCAAGTTTTGACCACCCAAAATGCATGAACCGTCGTCCACAACCGCTTCCGCGTCGTAGTTGCAGGCTTCAGGATCGGTGCAACCACCGCACGTGCTGTTGTCACCGCCGCACACGCCGCACTCGTCGAGGCTCAAGCATGAACCGTCGTCTTCCGTGGCGTCAGGGTTGTAGTTGCACGCCTCAGGGTCGGTGCAGCCGTTGCAATCGTAGTTGCATGTGCCGTTGTCCAAGGTCGCAGACTCGTCGTAGTTGCACGCGGTCGGGTCGGTGCAGCCCAATCCACAATCGGCGTCGCCGAACTGGATGGAATCTGCGCCCACAGTGGAGCCGTCGCCGGTTTGGGCTGAATCCAAGTCGCCAGAAGCCACCAACATGCCGTCGGCGTCTGTCAACGTGTATGTGGCTCCGTTCCAACCGTCGCCGAAGCTGTCGGTCATGTTGAACACGTAACAGCCAGCCTCAATGCACACGGTGTAGTCCCCAGCGACACCTGAGGCGTACACCACGCTGTCTGCCTCAAGGGTCCAACCGATTTCTCCGTCCCACGTGCCACCGCCCACGGTGATGTTCAAGGCCATGCCTTCCAAGATGCAGGATCCATCGTCCACAACCGCTTCGGCTTCGTAGTTGCAGGCTTCAGGATCGGTGCAACCGCCGCAAGTGCTGTTGTCACCGCCGCAGACGCCGCACTCATCCGAGCTCAAGCAAGAGCCATCGTCTTCCGTGGCATTTGGACTGTAGTTGCAAGCATTGGGGTCTGTGCAGCCGGGAACAACAATGTCCTCTGTTGTGCACAGCCCGTTCAAAGTGAATGTGACATCGTAATTGGACGCCCCCGCAACGTCAGAAACCCAACCGTTGATCACAGTCAAAGACCAAGTCCCTTCACCATCCAATGCGAACGCCGATACGTCGATGGTAGCAGAGTAAACGCCCGCCGCACTGACTGCCCAATCTTCAGGCCACACCGTGAGGTAGTTCCCCAAATCGGTGCATGTTTCGCTCACGAGGTTATATCCTCCAAACGCAGCACAGCTTCCGTCTGGCAAACCGAGCTCCACCAACATGTCCGCTGGCCATGCTCCTTCTCCATCAACTTGAGCCCAATCCAAAACCACATCAATTGAAGCAAGCGTTCCACCCGCCACAATGGCGGCAGAGGTCCCAACAGCACCGCTAGTCAACCCCGCTTCAATCACGTTCACAGGGAAATCGCACACTTCAATACATCCTTCGACAGGGTCAGGCATCACGCAAGACCCATCGTCCAAAATCGCACTCGGGTCGTAGTTGCATGCCATTTCATCCGTGCATCCGCCACACGAGCTGTTGTCGCCACCACACACGCCGCAGTCGTCGTCGGACAAGCACGAGCCGTCGTCGATGGTCGCGGTCTCGTCGTAGTTGCAGGCCTCAGAATCGGTGCAACCCGCGCATGAGCTGTTGTCGCCGCCACAGACGCCGCAGTCGTCATTCACCAAGCACGAGCCGTCGTCGATCGTCGCGGTCTCATCGAAGTTGCAAGCGTCAGCGTCGGTGCAACCGTAGCAGCTGAAGTCGCAAGAACCGTTGTCAAATGTTGCCGACTCCTCATAGTTGCAGGCCGAAGGATCCGTACAACCCAAACCACAATCAACATCTCCGAACTCAACCAGGTCCGATCCCACCGTGCTGCCGTCGCCATTTTGAGCGGTGTCCAACGCGCCAGTGGCGACCACATTCCCACTGCCGTCAGTCAAGGTGTAAGTGGCGCCATTCCATCCGTCGCCGTAGCTGTCGGTCATGTTCAACTCATAACATCCCTCTTCAATGCACCAGGAAGACTCTCCTGCCTCACCAGAAGCGTAGACCACGCCGCCAGCCTCGAGCGCCCAGCCAATTTCACTGTCCCATGATCCACCGCCAACGGTGATGTTGAGCTCTGCCCCACCCACAATGCATGAACCATCGTCGATGGTGGCGTCCATGTCATAGTTGCAAGCCGTTTCATCGGTGCAACCTGTGCATGAGGAGTTGTCTCCGCCGCACACGCCGCAATCGTCGTTCACCGCACAAGAACCGTCGTCGGTGGTGGCGTTGGCGTCGTAATTGCACGCCTCAGGGTCGGTGCAACCAGCACAGCTTCCAAATTCGCAAGTGCCGTCGTCGGTCGTCGCTTCAGGGTCGTAGTTGCAGGCCGTCGAGTCGGTGCAGCCGAAGCCAGATCCGAGGCAGATGTCCACAGACTCGCCTGAGCCGTAATCACCTCCAGATGCGAGCACCACCCCTTCCGAGGTGATGGTGTAAGCACCTTCCCCGAAGCCACAGCAAATGCCGTCGCCGAACGTGTCGGTGATGTTAAATGTGTAGCACCCTGCGTCGATGCAGACTTGCTCCGCGTACTCTGTCGCAGTGGATCCGTAAGGACCGCCGGCGGCCACCACTTCACCTGCAGCTGATGTCACCGTCCAAGCAATTTCGCCGGGGTAGTTGTCTGTCAAAATGGTGATGGTCAAGTCTTCCCCGTCCAGGATGCAAGAGCTGTCGTCCACAATCGCTTCAGGGTCGTAGTTGCACGCTTCTGGGTTGGTGCAGCCACTGCAAGACTCGTTGTTGCCGCCGCACTCGCCGCACTCGTCGATCACGTACTCACAAGAGCCGTTGTCCTCGATGGCGGTGGGGCTGTAGTTGCATGCCGCCTCGTCCGTGCAACCAAATCCAGAAGGCACGCAACCCTCGGAGTCCAGCAGCGAGGCACGCTCTCCACCTGGTGCAAACAAGGCATTCATGCGGTCAGCCTGTCCTTGTGTGAACAAGTTCATGCAAGCGTCGTCGGAGTAGTCCATGTAGTTCTGAACCATGTCCTCGGTGCCGCAAGCCACGCTGCCCAATGAACAACCGTAGTTGGGACCGTCCGAGTCAGGGGTGTCGTCCACAAGGTCAGACGCGCCGCAGCCGCCGTCGCCCCAAATGTGGCGCAGGTTCAACCAGTGACCCACCTCGTGGGTGGCCGTGCGTCCCAAATCGAAAGGACCTTGGGCAGTGCCAGTGTTGCCTGTGGCCGTGTAATTGCACACGATGCCGTCTGTGGCCGCAGGTCCTCCGGGAAATTGAGCGTAGCCGAGCAAGCTGCTGCCCAGGTTGCACACCCAAAAATTCAGGTATTCAGAAGCAGGCCAGGCGTCAGAACCACCCTGTGAGGTGAATTTCATGGCATCGTTGGTGCCAAAAGTGCCCACTGTGGTTGGAACACGCAAGATGCCGTTGGACTCGTTGCCCTCGGGATCCTGTGCCGCCAAGCAAAATTCAATCTGCGTGTCGGCCGCTTGGGCCCACACGTCGTCCTGATTGGCGTTCAAGCGCCGGAAGTCTTCATTCAAAATGTCCAATTGCGAGAGGATCTGCGCGTCGCTGATGTTCTGCGATTCGTTCGCATAGAGCACGTGGAACACCACAGGGATGGTCACCATCACTTGCGACTCTGCGCGGTTGGCGCTGGACTTCTGGCGCTCACGCACAAACTCCTGCGTGTGGCGCTCGATCAAGGCCATGTTCCGCTCCATCTTGGGATGCTCGTGCATCAGACGCTCCAGGTTGCCCATGGTGTGACAGACGCGCACGGGCTTCTCTTTTGGCGCTTTGACTTTCGCCTTCGCCGGGCCTTGTGCAACAGCGGTGACGGCGAAAAGGGCCAGCACCACTGCACTCAAGGCTGAATGAAGAAATTGCTTCATGGTTTTGGTTTTGGTTTTATCGGGAAAAGATACGGACTTATCCCCCAAAACGTTGGTTTCATCGCCAAATTCGCACAGCACGGCCCCATGAATCAAGAGTTGAACATATTGCACCAAGACGACGACCATGCCGTCGTGTTGAAGGAAGCCGGGATGTCCGCCCACGGGCGGGGTCGGCAAAATCTCAGCGCACTCTTGGCACGCTCTGCAGCGCTTCCGCCAGGAGCCAAGGCCGTGCATCGGTTGGACCATGGGACCCGCGGACCTGTGCTCGTGGCATGGAATTCGAAAACCATGGCCGCCTTTCAGGCACAGTGGCCTTCCATCGTGAAGACCTACCACAGCTGGGTGGTTGGAAGTCTGCTCCCTGAGGCGGGGCGTTGCGGATTTCCCCTCGACGGCAAACCAAGCCGCTCGACGTTCAATGTGCTGGGCACCCGAAGCTGGGCCGTGCACGAGAGCGCCACGTTGGTGGAATGGACCATCGACACGGGACGCACCCACCAAATCCGACGACACGCCGCAGCCATGGGGCACCCTGTGGTGGGCGACCTCGTGTACGGAACCCCTCCCCTGTACACCGGCGCAGGACTGCACTTGACCTGCACCCAACTGGAATATCGCCACCCCGCGACCGGAAAAGCCATGGCGGTTCAGGTCCGACCGGCCAAAAAAATGAGGCGCGTGATCCCCGGCGATTTCACCGCAGTCGGCGCCAGCAAATTCACGGCGCTGTTTGAGGGCTGAAGGCTGAGGTTTGTTCGACCTTTGCGTCATGCGTCACCTTCGCTCGCTCGCCAGGATGCTTGGCTTTTTGTTGCTGTGCATCGCGACCATCCTCGTGTTGTTGCTTGACGCCTTGTGGCTCAAGGTGACGCGCGCGGACTTGAGCCGATCGCGGGCGCTGGTGCACAAGCGGTTTTTGCGCTTCATCCAGCGGGTGCAACGACTGATGGGTCTGCGCATCCACTGGGAAGGTGAACCGCCGCAAGAACCCGCGGTCATGATGGGCAACCACCGCTCCTACCTCGACGCCATCCTCTTCCCTGTCAAATTTCCTGTGGTCTACGTGGCCCGCATGGAGACCAAAAGTTGGCCCATCATCGGCTGGGGTGCAAGCTTGCTGGGCACGATTTGGGTCGACCGGCAGAGCAAGGACAGCCGCCGCCTCACCCGAGCCACCGTGCGCGAGCGGCTCGCCGAAGGCATGGGATTGGTGATTTTCCCAGAGGGCACGTGCCACTGCGGCCCCGACCTGCTCGAATACCGCCCCGGCATGTTCTACACCTGCGCTCAAGAAGGATTCACCATCATGCCTGTGGCGCTGGAGTACAAGGACCAAGGCCTCGCTTGGGTGGACAGAACCATGTTTGTGCCCCACGCATTCAAGCATTTTGGCCCCAAGCACGTGGACGTTGCGGTGCGTTTTGGGCCCTTGATGAAAGGAGACGACGCTGAGAAACTCCGAGAGGAGGTGCGCAACTGGACCGCCCAAGCCTGCCTCGAACTGCGGGCCCAACTGGACGCCTGACGCGCATCGGAATCCAGACACAAAAAAGGGCCTGCAGATGCAGGCCCTTTTTCATGCGTTGTCGTGGAATGACCCGCCGATCACTCGATCACAACCGGGAGATTCTGGACACCTTGCGCGGTCCGAACCTGGACGGTGTAGCGGCCCGGAGCCAAATCCTGCACCGACACTTCGCTTTGGGTTTGGACCACCTTCACTTGGGCACCAAGGATGTCGAACAACACCACTTCCACCTGCCCCGCAGGGGTTTGGTCGAAGCCCAACACAAAGGCCTCACGGGCGGGGTTCGGAGAAATGGCAACCGCCCCCATGGCCGCCTCGTTCATGTTGGACGTCGCCAGGATGGTCACGGTGCGGACCACTTCGCCTTCGCAACCCGCACCGTCGCCTTCCAACACGGTGACGCTGCCGGAACCTGCATCGGCTCCCCAAGTCACCTCGATGGACGTGGTCCCTTGACCTGCGGTGACTTCGCCACCCACCACGCTCCACGTGAAGGTGGTGCCGACAGCCCCGTTGTAAGTGTACATGGCCACGTCGCCCGCGTCGGGGAACAAGGGTCCTGAAATGGCGCCATCACCCATGTACACGCACGATTCGTCGTCGACGTTGGCGTCCATGTTGTAATTGCACGCGTCGTCGTCCATGCAGCCGGGAACGGCGAGCACACCAGCGCACATGCAGTCCTCGCCCACCACATCGAAAATGGTGGACTCGTCTCCGTCGTCGCAAGGCTCTCCAGGAACCTCACACAAGCCGTTGTCCGTGTTGGCTTCGGCGTTGTAGTTGCATGCATCCTCGTCGGTGCATCCAAAGATGGCGGGCAGACAGAAGTTGTGCTCGATTTGGTCTCCGTAGTCGGGATCGTCCATTTGGAACAGCACCATGCCTGACGAGTCGGTCGCCATGTAGTCGCCGTCCACACCACATTGGTTCCAAGCCGCCCCGTTCAGTCCGTCTCCGTACTCGTCGGTCAACACAAAGGTGTAGCACCCCTCGGTCAGACATTGCTCAAACACGTACTCCGACTCCTCCTCGGCGTAGGTGCCCGACGCCAGCGACGCCACCACCGTGTCGGCAGAGACAATCTCCCACCCCACTTCATCCGGCCAGCAGTCGGTCAGGATGGTCAACTGCACATCCACGCATGGGAAGTCGCATGACCCGTCGTCGATCGTGGCCTCTGGGTTGTAGTTGTAGGCGGTTGGACCGGTGCAACCTGGAATCAGGGCATCGCACGCAGGGGTCTCCGAGACCACCACGTCGCTCGCCAACGAATCCACCGTGTAATAGAATTCGTACACCGCGTTGGGCTCGACCGCGTCGAACAAGTAGGTGTCGCCAGAGTTGATGGCCAAAGAATCGCATATCACCGCCGACGAGTCAGAAGTGTTGGTCATGCAGACCGTGGAGGTTGCACACAGGAACGAGCTCAACTCCACCCCCAACTCGATCTGGGTCATGACCTGGGCCGACTCCATGTCGTACACGCAGGAGGTCGAGGCGTAGATCGAGTCTGGGTCGCATTCGAGCGGGCCGCAATTGGCCATGGCCAGGTTCAAGGAATTGAACGCGTTTAAGCGCCCACCCGTCACGGTCTCGCCAATCAAGTTGGACACTTCGTCGGTGCCGTCGAGGATGTAACCCCGGACCAAATCCGCAGCCGCTTGAGGGTTGGACAGCGCCAATCCCATCAAATCTGGGCACGGCGCGCTGTACACCAATGCAATGGCGCCGGCCACACAAGGGCTTGCGAACGAAGTGCCGCTTGTGCTGCTGTAACCTGACGACCCGCTAGGCAGGTACACCTGGTCGCCGGGCGCACCGAGGTCGATGGTGGTCGCCCCGTAACCCGAGAAGGTCCGCACGTCGTTGTTGTTGGTCGCCGTGACAGAGACCATGTAGGGCGAGCTGCAGCCGGTTGGCATGTCGCCTTGGGTGTCGATGTTGTACTGCGCGTTGGCCGTGGCACCGCAATTCAAGATGCCCTGCTCGCCCAAGTCGTCGTAGTACGCGCACCACACTGGGTAATTGGCCGGGTTGGCCAAATCGATGCCCCAAGAGGCGTTGGTGGCCACCACGAAGGCACCGCGGGCGCCGTCGCTCTCGTTGAAGATGGCCCGCATCTCGTAGGGGTAGTTGTACGCCGCAATCACATTGGCTTCCGACAAGCCGTTGCCCATGTCCACCTGCATGATGTCCACATCCCAGTTGACGCCAACCCCACCGAGGCCGTTGTCGCCCGTGGCGCCGATCATGCCCGACACCGAGGTGCCGTGGCCGCCCGCCGCGACGTTGTCGTTGTTGGCACCCGAGTTCCAGCCGTCGTAGTCGTCGACAAAACCGTTCTCGTCGTCGTCGATGCCGTTGTCCGGGATTTCAGCGGTGTTCACCCAGTGGTTGTCGATCAAGTCGACGTGGTTGTAGTTGGAACCGCCACCCTCCAAAACGGCCACGACAATTCGTGAACCGTCCGCGGCAGCACCACCTGTCGTGATGTCCCAGGCCAAATCAGAATCGATGTCATGGTCCCCGCTCTGGACGTGGTGCCACTGCTGCGGGAGTTGGGGGTCGTCGGGCTCGGTCTCTCGGTTCTGGACTTCGTGGTTGAACTGCGCCGCCTCCAAACGAGTGTCGTTTTGCAATTCCCTGAGCACAGCCCAGTCCTGCGCCGATGTGGTCTCGCCTTGCACCCGCAGCAAATGAATGTGGGCGCGGGGCGAAAGGGCCTGGGCCCATTCCAACCCGTAGGCAGAGGCGAATTTCTCCGCGTCTTGCTGGGCGTGAAACATCACGATGAACTCCCCGGGAATGTGCCCCTGGGCATTCACATTCGCTGCGCCGAGAAGGGTCAACGCGAGCGCCCAACAGGCGCGATTCAACTTCAAAAACATGGTCTCAAGGTTCTAGGTTCGTGGCGAAAGTACACGCCACCGCACCCACAACCTGCACCCCCTTTCAAAGGTTGCACCTCGACGTCCTCAGAACCGAGTGTCGAACCGAAGCATGACGTGACGCGGCGGCGCCATGATGCCTGGACGGTTGCTGAGCACCGCATTGTTGAGGTTGTTCACCACCAGGCTGAAGCGCTGTCCCCGAGGCGCCCTGTAGGTCAAACGCGCGTCCCACCGTCGGGCCCCGTTCGTGAATTGCTCCCGATAATTGACCAGCCCACTGACAAGTTCTTCGAAGTACCAGTCCACCGCATCGATGAAGCTCTCGTGGTTCAGAGCCACACCGGCCGTCCATGGCCCCATGTCCCACTCGACATCCACCTTCAACGACCCCTTGTTCCGGTACTTCAACAGGGAACCCGCCGCCACAAGGCTGTCCCGGGAGCTGCCCATGCTTTGGACCATGTTTTGGACAAAGATGTGAAGGCTGTCTTGGGCCGGGTCGTTGGCCAAGTCCCCAGCGTAATTGAACGTCCCTCCCGCAACCACGCGAACCGGCACACGCCCCACGCGTCCTTGACCGGCCACGGAACCCTCCACCCCGGCAATCCTGGTCTTGCCCAAATTGAGCGGCTGAAAGAAAAACTGAGGCACCCCATCGACGATCACGATGCTGCCCAAGGAGTCCGTCTCTGCCTGGAGGGTGTACTCGATCATGTCGTCGTAGTTCAAGACAAACGCCGACGCATCCAACACCCAAGACTGGTTGTCGGACTTGATTTCGTGGACCAGCCCGACCTCCCAGTTGTTTCCCGATTCGTTTTGCAAGTCGAGGTTGCCACGAATGTTGATGCCGTCCGTCAGCGTGCCTTCCACATAACGCTCCGCAATGGACGCGAAGCGCAGGGACTCGCCGTACGACAGCCTGACACGGGTTCCAGCACCCAGGCCGCGGTTCACCCCAAACCGGAACGTCGGCCCCGACGACTCGGAGTAAAACCCTGGATTCTCGTTGGCCTCCGCCCTCACCCCGGCCGTCCATTTCCACAAGTCCCGTTCCCAATCGATTTGGGCAAAGACAGCGGGGTTGAACGTGAGCAGCTCGATGTCTGGGTACAACGAGGAAAACGAGCTCTGGGCCGACGCAAACGCCCCGACCTGGGCCAGGCCGTGTTCCCCGACCTCACGCACATGACGGTACTGCAGCATGGACAAGGTGCTGGTCATGGAAGGATCGGGGCCGGAGCCGTACCGCGAAGTTTGGTAAACCCTGCTCTGAAGGTGGTGGCTGCCTCCCTCTTCAGGCGTGCACGACGCCCAAGCGTCGGCATGCCAATTGATCCACCGGTCTTCGCTCGACGTGCCTTCCATGGGGAGGTAGGCACTCGTGGCGAAGTCGTCCCACAAGATGAACCGACCCATTTGCTGGTATTGGGCTTGGACTGCGCCACCGATTTGCCACGCAGAAGACGGCTTCCACCGCGCCTTGAGGTGCCCGCGCAGGCGTTGTTCGTGGCCCACAGACAAATAGGTTTTGTCAGAAAACACACTCCCTCCTGCCACCAGGTCGACCTTCCCAAACCCTTGGCGATGCGACACATCCATGCCGTTCGACACAGGCGTGTAGCTGTCTCGCCACCAACGCCAGTTGGCCGAATCGGGCGCTTGGTAAACGCCATTGAAGACCGACACGCGGGTTTCTGAGGTGTCCCCTGGCCATGCGGTCCGCATGTGGATGACCCCGTTGGACGCCCCAGATCCGTACATCGCCGAGGCCGAGGACTTGACCACTTCCACCTGATCGACATGCTCCATGGGCAGGTAGGACCACCAAATCTCCCCCAAATCTCCGCTCAGAAGAGGCAGGCCGTCGAGCAGCATTTGGACCCTGCTTCCCACGCCGTAGCTGTACCCGCTGCCACCTCGGATGCTCACTTGGCCGTCCAAGATGGACACGCCGGGCGTTTTGGCCACAAGCCCTTTGAGGTCGAGCGTGTTCGCACTTTGGGCCAAATAGGGTTTCAACACAGCCACGGGGACGGTCTCCTCGGCCACGGTGGACCCGCGAATGCTGGCTGTGACCACCGCCTCGGACAACGCCTCGGTGTTGGGCACCATCACCACGTTCACATCCCTGGCCTCCGAAAATGTTTCGCAGGCCAAGGTTTGGGACTCGTAGCCCACAAAACGAACCGTCACAGCACACGCCCCCTCGCAATCACCCGCCTCGGAAGGGCGAACTAACTGGCCTTGGAGGTCTGTCAGCGTGTGGACCACTTGACCGTCGCAAGACCAACTGACGGTCGCCCCTGGCAAAGGCAACAGTTCACCTCGCTCGGCAGTCAACACCGTCAGAACTGCATCTGGGCTGGACTGGCACACAGCCACGCCTGTGAACGACCACACCACCATCAAGGCCATGAAGCGCAACCAACTCATGGAGTTCAAGGTGTTTCATCTCACGTTTGTGCGGGCAGGATTCACTTGGAACTTCTCCACGACCTTGCAGCAAGTCTTTCACACCCACGCCATGCGCACCTTGCTTCTTTCCCTCGTTGTGACCCTCACGTGGTCCGGTTGCCAAGCACCAGAGCTCGACTTGCTTCACCTTGAACTGCCTTGTTCCGTTCGATCCTTGGACGTCCTTGGCCCGGGCCACGTTCGGTTCGCGGGCTCCAACGGCTGGGTTGGACAAACCCTGGACGGCGGTGCAACCTGGGACATGGCACAATGGATGGCGCCCGACAGCACCCACCCCTCGTTCAGGGCCTCGGGTCACTCGGCCGACCATTGGCATGCCGTGGGCATTGCGTCGCCCGCTTGGATCGCAAGGGCCTCCAAGACATCCATGACACCCGAGTGGACCTACCACAACCCCGACAGCGCGATGTTCTTGGACGCCATGGTTTGGCTCGATGGCCATCGTGGAATGGTGTTTGGCGACGCCACCGAGGGGTGCTTCACGCTGTTGAGCACCCACGACGGCGGCATGCATTGGGAGCGCATGCCGTGCGGCTCGCTTCCCGCACCGCAGGAAGGTGAGGCGGCGTTCGCAGCCTCCAACGGGAACTTGGCTTGCCGCGGCGACACCGTGTGGATTTTCACGGGTGGCCTCACGTCACGTTGTCTCCGGTCTGTGGACGCTGGCAAATCGTGGAAATCCATTGAAATGCCCGTCACGCAGGGCTCGAGCATGACAGGCGTGTTTTCTGCCACCTTTCGTAATGCCCGAGAAGGATGGGCCATGGGCGGCAACTGGGAAGTCCCTGAGGACAACGAAGGCAACTTGGCCTCCACAACAGATGGCGGCACAACCTGGAAAACCATGGCAGATGGACAAGGTCCTGGATACAGGTCGTCCATTGTGCACCATCCGACACAAGCAGGAGCGTTGGTGGCCACCGGATTTGACGGCTTGGACGTGAGTCTGGACGGCGGTCAATCTTGGGCACATCATTCGGACAGCAGCCATTACGTGGCCCGCTTTTCACCCGACGGCCGTACCTTGTGGTTGGCCGGTGCGGAGCGGATGACGCGCATGAATTGGCCATTGCAGTGACATGGATGCCAACGAAGACCAGCTTCACAGACTCGCCCAAGACGTAGGACAAGCCTGCGGCATGCACATCACGTGCACCAAGGACTGCCAGGTGCTGAGCGATCAACTCAAGACGTTTGACAACAGGTACCCCGTCTCGGTGTCCACCCTACGGCGGTTTTTCGGGTTGGTGGAGAACCAAGGCAAGTTCTCCAAAACGACGCTGAACACCTTGGCGAGGTTCTGCGGGCACATGTCTTTCGACAGCTGGATGCTGCAAGAAGAATCCGCTCCATCGCCTCAGCGTACCGCCCTTTCGCCACGCGCATCTTCGCGACTTGCAAGCCATACCCACGGCCCCAGTGAGTCCAAATCGGACGAGGCCATGAAAGATGAGATGCGTCAGTTCTTGAAAGACCACGCCAACCCCGACCACTTTCGCCTGAACGCCAAACAATTCAATGCGTTCAAGGACTCGTGGTTTGAGCTCTACCGCCGAGGCACCTTCAACATGGAGCTCTGGGGAGAATTCAAGAAGCTGCCACACATCCACCGGTTTGTCGTGGAACAGTTCACACCTCTGGATTTCATGAGCTCCTTTGGGAGCTTCATGATGGAAGAATATTTGGCCATCGCTGAAACCCGAGAACAAAAGCTTTTCGGGCGCGGCGTCATCGCGTCCGGCATGGTGGCCAGGGGAAAGCCTTGGTCGCAAATCGTGCCGTACCTCTCGCCCATTCAGGACTTGTCACCTTACGTCCATCCCCTTGTGCAGGCGCGACAGCTTGGCATCACCTTGCTCATGCATGCGGAGGTGGACACGCCCAAGGAGGAACGAGAACGGGTCAGAGAACTTTGCTTGCGGGGGCTGCGTGAGGACGTGCAGGTTTGGCCTCAGTGGAGCCACCAAAGCTGTTACTTCGCCTTCAACCTTACAGATTGGGCCGCCTTGGCCAAAGACCTGGAAGTCGTCGAAGCATGCAAAAAGAACATCGAGCGATTCCGATCCACCCAGGACCTGTACGCGCGCGACGAACGCATCGACAGCATCGTCGACCTGCGCATGATGTGGAACGCCATGTTGCTCGGCGATTTTGTCACGGCGAGGAGGCTGTTCAACGCGTTGGAATGGACCACATTCCACACCATGGAAACACGCGCCTTGAACATTTGGTACCAAGCTGCCCGGGCGTACTTCGTGCCGGAAGAATCTGAACTGGCCGTGGCCGAATTCTACCACGCTGGCATGCTCACGGGATACAAAGGCTTTGTGAAGCGCATCAGCATGGATCTGATGGGGCCGATCTACGCGGACAAAGCATAAAAAAAGGCCGACCAAGATCGACCTTTTTCTACAAACAAACGTTTGGTTAAGTGCCCCTCTCCAAGGACAGCCGCAAATTTGGAGCGATTGCCCTTGTTCCAAATTCATAAAAACATAAATGAACTCAATTGAACTCAATTGAATCAATGTGTGTGGTAAAACGTGCTGAGTTCAAACCGGAAACGAGGACCATACACCCCCTTCTCCGTCCGCCTTCCCGCCGAGACCACCATGCACACCTCGCTTCTGCGTGGCAGTCCCAAGATCCTCTTGACCCGAACGCTGTCCATGCCCTCCATGGGACATGTGTCGTAGCCTTCCGCCCGCATGGCCAACATGAAATGGGCCGATGACAAGGCCGTGCTCTTGTGGGCCCATACGCGCATGTCGGCCCAACCGATGGGCTCCCTGGGTGTGGGCTTGGACAGCGCCCGGATTGGAAACCACACGCGTTTCACCCATGCAAACAGCCCTTGCGTGTAAGCGATTTTGGTGATTTTCCTGAAGTACTGGTACGCCCGGTCCGGCGTGTCCCCCCTGCGGTCAAACTCCTCGATCATCCACCGGTTGTTGCGCTTCCACAGATCTGGACGCGCCACGAACACAAACAACTCAGGGGCGGTGGACGCCGCTGGTTGGCCCAAGCAAGCCTCGACCAACGCTTGCTTCTTGTCCGCACTCGACACCCTGTGCAATTCCCAACATTGCAGGTTGGAGCTGTTGGGGGCTTTGCGGGCTGCATCCACACAACGGTCCACCACGTCGTCAGGCACCCCATCCGCGGCGTAAATCCTCACGCTACGACGGCTGTCCACCACCTCGTGGAAAGCTTGGGCATCCAACGGCGGCATTTCCATCGCAGGCATCGCCTCTCGGGACACCGAATCGAACATTTTCACTTTGACCATGGCGACAAAGGTCGCCACTCCTTACGCTTCACCCTACATGCCCCACCACAGCATCGGGCAACTGCAATTCGCCGTCGAACGTCATCGCGCCAAGCAGTCGCTGCTGGGCAGCTTGCCAGGCTTGCTCGTCGGCGGCATGCACGGTCATCAAGGCGTCGCCACGCGCGAACGTCTCCCCCACCAACGGCAATTGCGTCAGCCCCACAGAGGGGTCAATGGACGCATCCGGCCTCGTTCTTCCTCCGCCCAACTCGACCACCGCCATGCCCACCTGGCGAACGTCGTACGACGTCAATGTGCCCGCTTGCGGGGCGAGCACAGGGCGCACAAACGGCGCTTGGGGCAACACCTGACCCGGCCGTTCTGTCACATTGGCATCGCCTCCCATGTGCGCCACGCTTTGGGCAAACAACTCCAAGGCCCGACCGTCGTCCAAAACCCGCCTCAGCTGCTGCCGGGCATCCTCGGTCGTGCCATGCATCCCAGCCTGCACCAGGAGCTTGGCGCCAAGGGACATCACCACCTCATCCAAGCGTGGGTGCCTTGGACCGTCGTTGCGCAGGTACGACACCGCTTCGTGCACCTCGACCGCATTGCCCGCAGACCAAGCAAGCGGGACGGACATGTCCGTCAAGAGCGCAGACGTCTGCATGCCAGCCCCGTTGCCCACGGCCACCATGCTTTCAGCCAGTGCCCGCGCCGCTGCAGGGTCCTGCATGACGGCGCCATTTCCGCATTTGACGTCGAGCACGAGGTGCTCCAGCCCCGCAGCCAATTTCTTGGACACGATGGATGCCGTGATCAACCCCAAATTCTCCACAGTCGCCGTGACGTCTCGGGTGGCGTACATCCGCCGGTCCGCAGGAGCCAAATCGTCGGTCTGCCGGACAATGGCATATCCACATTGGCGGACGACCTTCTGAAACTGCGTCACGTCGACGCCTGTTTGGTAGCCCGGAATCGCTTCCAACTTGTCGATGGTTCCACCAGTGTGGGCCAAACCTCGGCCTGCGATCATGGGCACATACGCACCGCATGCCGCCAACATGGGGGCGAGCATCAGGGACACTGTGTCCCCCACGCCTCCTGTGCTGTGCTTGTCCAAGACCGGTCCGCCGAGGGATTGTGAATCCCACGCCAACACACGCCCTGAATCGCGGACTGCAAGGGTCAGTTCCACACGCTCCTGGACAGAAAGGTCTTGGAAGTACACCGCCATGGCGAAGGCCGCGATTTGGGCTTCACTGACGGCGCCCGTGGTCACGCCTTCCACAAAAGCATGGAGCTCCACAGAGGTGAGTTCAAATCCATCGCGTTTCCTTCGAATCCACTCCTGCGGCAAGCCCACCGTGCCCTCGTTGCGTCCACTCATCCGAGTGCGACGAACAAGCCGGCAATGGTGCCCGACATCAGGTTGGACATGGTGCCGGCCATCACGGCGAGAAGGCCAAACTTGGCGATGTCTTTGCGCCGAGAAGGTGCCATCCCGCCAAGGCCGCCAAGCAAAATGGCGATGGAGCTCAGGTTGGCGAAACCGCACAACGCGAACGAGACGATGGCGGCGGTCTTGGGCGACAACGCAACGGCTGTCCCCTCCACCAGATAAGGCGCCAAATTCAAGTAAGCGACGAATTCGTTGACGACAAGCTTCTGGCCAATGAACGACCCCGCGGTGACCGCTTCAGACCAAGGCACACCCAACAAAAAGGCCAGAGGGCTGAACGCCCAACCCAGCATCAACTCCAGGGTGAGGTCTGGCCGGCCCACCCACGCCCCAATGCCACCCAACACCCCGTTGAGCAGCGCGATGAGTGCCACAAAGGCCAACAACATGGCCCCCACATTCAAGGCCAACTGCAGGCCCGAAGAAGCCCCGCCGGCCGCAGCGTCGATGACGTTCACAGGCGCTTCGTCGTCGGACTGGTCCGGCAATTCGGTCCTGGGCTCATCGGTTTCAGGCATCAGCATTTTGGCGAACAACAATCCGCCAGGGGCCGACATGAAGCACGCCGCAATGAGGTAATCCACAGGCACCCCGATCATGGCGTACCCGCCCAAAGCGGACCCCGCCACAGAAGCCAAGCCACCCACCATCACCGCGAACAACTCAGACTGGGTCATGGAAGCGATGTAGGGCTTCACCACCAGCGGAGCCTCGGTTTGCCCGACAAAAATGTTGGCCGTGGCACTCATGGACTCGGCCTTGGACGTGCCGAGGACGCGTTGAAGGGCTCCCCCGACGATGCGAATGATCCACTTCATGATGCCCACGTGGTACAAGACGGCGATGAGCGACGCGAAGAAGACGATGATGGGCAGCACTTTGAACGCGAAGGTGAATCCGATGCTCTCGCCCACAAGCTCACCAAACAAGAAGGAGATCCCCTCATTCGCGTAGCTCAACAGGCCGTTGACGCCGTCGGTCAGGCTTGACAACAGGCTTTGGCCCCACGGCACGCGCAGCACGAAGGCCCCCAAGCCAAATTGCAGGGCAAACGCCCCTGCGACAGTGCGCCAAGCAATGGCGCTTCTGTTCCTTGAAAACGCATAGGCCAGGCCCAACAGGACCGCCATGCCAACAAGACTCATCAACATGCCGGAAAGCTAGGCCTGAAACGGCCGGGCCCGACGCGATGCGCAAGGAAGCTTATTGACAAATCACCCCAAAGACCGCCAGCACGACCAAGATGTCGTCCACAACCACAAGGCCGTCGCCGGTCACGTCAGCCGTGCACTCGGATTGACACCCAAATTCGGAAAGCACCATCAGCACGTCGCCCACGTCTATCGCCCCGTTCGCATTGAGGTCTTCAAGGCAAAGCGGCGTGCCGTCGCAGTTGTACCCTTCGTCGGGGTAAAAGCACGTGCCAGGATCCGTGGCCGCTTCGTCGTAGTTGCATGCTGTGTCGTCTTGGCAACCCGCCACCTCCAATTGGTTGCACACCCCGTCGCCGTCGTCGTCGGAGATGCAATCTTCGTCGCAGGTGTAGTACTGCAACGGGAACTCGCACGAGCCGTCCTCCACGTTCGCAGCAGGGTTGTAGTTGCATGCATCTGGTGTCGTGCACCCCGGCACGGCCGCCACGCAAGACCCGTCGTCCACCGTGGCCGCCGGGTTGTAGTTCGCGGCAGTCGGATCGGTGCACCCTGCAATTTCAGAAGCCGCCAAGCAGAAATCGAGGCTAACAGTCGTGCCAAAATCGCCACCTGCCGCAAGGACTTCTCCCCCCGAAGACAATTCAAAGTTGCCCTGGCCGTATCCACAGCAAATGCCGTCGCCGTAGCTGTCGTTGACGGTCAAGGTGTAGCAGCCTGTCGACAGGCAGGTTGTCTCGGAATACGACGTCCCTGAGGCGCCATATGGGCCTCCTGACCAAACCGTCGCGCCTGACCCGTCAGAGACCGTCCAGGTGGTTTCCCCTGGGTAGTTGTCCGTCAAAATGGTCCATGTCACGTCGGCCCCACTGTTGGTTTCAAAGGACGTGGTGAAGCTGTCGTTCAAGTCGTTCTCGTCCTCGGCGCTGGTGAGGGTCAACTGCACCGAAGCATCGTGCAATCCATCCGCCAGGGCCAAGCAAGCTGGCCCTTCGCAGAACGGCACCTCGACACTCTCGCCACTGGCCAGGTTGCCAGTCCAACTCACGAGCAACGGGTCTCCCCCGTCCACGGTCAACGACAAGTTGAAACTGCTGGCAGGTTGCAAGCCGAGGTTGACAACTGTGACGACGGGATCGAGGACGCTTTCGCATTCCCCAGGATTCAGGCCGGACACGTTGGAAATGCCCAAGTCGTGGTCGATGTCGGACCCTGGGATGATGCCGAAATTGTTGTTGCTGATGTCAAAGAACACGTGGTTGCTCCCCTTGACTTTGATTCGGGCTTGACCCGTGGACACGTTGGGCAGCAACACGGTCGCGCTGCCGTCGTTGGGTGTGCCAGCCACGAGAAGCGTGGGGAACGTGTACCCCCCGTCGGTGCTCAAGTAAATGTCCACAGAACTGCAGTCGACCCCGTTGCCGTCGGTGCCCGCCACGTCCCAAGTCACCTCGAGGTTGGTGTTCCCAACCATCGTGCCACCCCCGTTGGGAGATTGGACCAAAAATGGACCTGCGTTGGCGGTCACGCTCATCGTTTTCAGGTCGTCGCTGAATCCACCACCCCCCGCACGGTTGTCGCGGATGGAGCATTTGAAATTCAACTGACGGCTGTAGGTCGGCAAGTGCTCGCCAATGGTGGCCGAGTTGTTCACGAGGTCCTGCGCCCGAGGCAAGGTTCGTGTGGGCGATGTCGTGGAGGAGAACGACCTGAAGATCGGCTGGCTGCCGGAGGGGTTGGTGAGGTTGTTGTCCCCAGACGCGGTGGCGGGACCCAAATCGTATTCCTCCCAGTTGTAGGTCACCGCATCGCCATCGGGATCCGACCCTGTCGCGGTCAATTCCAGCGGCGTGGACACGGGCACCACCAGCCCGTCTGCCCCCGCGTCGACTGTGGGCACCCCGTTGCCGGTGTTGGTGATGGACGCGCACGTGTTGCCGTTGCCATTCACGGTAAACGCGATCATCTCGTTGATGCTGTGGTTGTGAAAATGGTCGTCGGAGTTGCTCTGCAGGTTGGGAGAACAGATGCCGGCGTACCCCATGATGGTGGACGCGGAACCTGGCTCGAAGGCGGCAGAACTTGCGCGGTTGCAGCTGTTGTTTTGGGTGTGGTTGCCGCCGTATTGGTGCCCCATTTCATGCGCCACATAGTCCACGTCGAACGGGTCCCCGATGGGCGCACCTTGGCCCGTCACGCCGCCCGCCTTGTTGCCGCCGCATGGCGACTGCAAATACGCCACGCCACCTCCGCCAGTGGAAAAGACGTGACCGATGTC
>JBMZAB010000029.1:0-28496 GCA_049610985.1 Flavobacteriales bacterium
TTCAGCGAGCAATACCGCATGCCTCCCCTCAGCTTGGACGAGGAAGCCGTGGAAATTTTGGGCAACTACCCCTGGCCAGGCAACATCCGTCAACTGAAAAATGTGACAGAGCAAATGAGCATCCTCGAGACGGTGAGACGCATCGACGCAGACACGCTTCTTGGGTACTTGCCTGAAACGCACCGCAGCCGGTTGCCAAGTGCCGTGGACGCCAACAACGACCCAAACAACATGAACGAGCGGGAGATCTTGTACAAGGTCCTGTTCGACATGAAAGGGGACTTGAACGACCTCAAGCAGCTTGTCTTGTCGATGATCAAGAACGGTGGGCTGAAGGGAGGGCAAGAGGAGGCCGAGCTGGTGCAGCGCGTGTTCAAGCAAGACATGGCCCAAGACAGCGGCACACCGATGGCTGGGTTGCCTGCGCTGCCAGAACACACCGGGCACACGGCAGACGACGATGTGCAACACGTTCCGATGGAAGATGCAATCCTGTCCTTGCAGGATTCCGAGCGGGAGTTGATTCGACGTGCCTTGGAGAAGCACCGAAACAAAAGGAAGCATGCGGCGGAAGAGTTGGGCATTTCTGAACGCACGCTCTACCGAAAAATCAAGGAATACGACCTGAAATGAACGCGTCTGTTTTCCGTCTTGTTCTGCACGCCGTGTGGGTGGCCTGGGTCCTCACGGGGACGCATGGATGCGGGATTTACTCGCCTTACGGAGCCCAGACCTCAGGCGCCACGACGTTCTCTGTGCAGGATTTTGAGCCCGCCCATCCCTTGGTCTCAGCCACGGCTGCCCAGACCTTGTCCGAGGCCTTGCGCGACCGGGTTCAGCGTCAAAGTACGCTGCGCTTGGTGGAGGACGGGGAGTTGGAATTCAGCGCCCGTGTGGTGTCTTGGGAGGTGCGTCCAATCAACGTGCAGGGCGACGAAACGGCCGGCGCCAACCGGGTGTCTGTCCAGCTGGTCTTGAATTACGTGAACGAGCGCGATCCGTCCTTGACGATGGAGCGCTCCTTCACACGCTATGTGGACGTGCCCAGCGACCAGGACGTTTTTTCGCAAGAAGATGCGATTGTCGAAGAGCTGGGCGAGTTGCTGTCCCAGGATGTGTTCAACGCCACCTTGGGAAATTGGTGATTTTCGATGAACGCAGCGCAATTCCAAACCTGGGTCAAGCAAGGGCCAACCGCATCCGACGTGTCTGCGTTGCGCGCCTTGGTCGCGCGTTATCCGTACAGCGGAGTTCTGCGGCTTTGGTTGGCAAAAGCTTCGCACATGGCCGAGGATTTGAACCGCAACGAAGACTTGTTGGCGGCCGGTGCGCACGTGCCTTCGCGCAGGGCGTTGTTCCAGGCCTTGATGGGGCCGGCCCTGGTTAAAGCTGCCCAGCACATACACCAAGAAGTGGTTGCCGCGCCGGAGGTTTCCGAGGAGGAATTGGTCAATTTGGTGTGGCACGACGCTGACGCTGTCCCGGAGCCTGCTCCGGATCTCACTTCTGAGTCGACACCTGCAGAGGAGGCTCCCGAGGAATTGGAAGGGCATGCCCGCGACGCCATGGTGGCCGCCATCGCGTCGACGCTGGAGCACGAAGTGTCCCAGTGGACAGCGGAGGGGTCCGCGGAAGTTCCAAAAGGCATTCCGGTGCCTGCGGTGACGCACCAAGCGGCCCCGACGTCGTTGTTTGGCCGTTGGCTGCAGCAACGCGCGAGAGAAACGGGATTTGGCCAAGACGACCTCGCGGAACGGGGGGCAGCAGCGCTGATCGACGCATTCTTGGCGAAGGGCGACGTCAAGATTGGTCCGATTCGTGACGCTTTGGAATCCACGGAAGAATGGGCGAAGCAGGGACTTGTGGAAGATCCAAGTTTGGTCACCGAGACCATGGCCAAACTCTACGCCCAGCAAGGCCAAATCGGCCGTGCCCGCAAAGCTTTCAAGCTGTTGGCTTTGAAATACCCAGAAAAAAGTGTTTATTTTGCGGCCCAGCTCAAAAAGCTGCGCAACACTTGAATCTCAGACCATGACTACTTTCCTAACCGTCGTTATTTTGATTGTGTGCTTCCTCTTGGGTGCAGTGATTTTGGTCCAAAATCCGAAAGGAGGTGGGCTTGCCAACGGTTTCCAGGGCGCAAGCCAAATCGGTGGTGTGCAGCGCACCACCAACTTTTTGGAGAAGGCCACATGGTACTTGGCCGCGGCCTTGTTCGTGCTCTGCATCCTCGTGGGCAGCTTCGCCGGCAACGGATCACTGGACGTGGGTGTGGACGAAAGCTTTGCACCGACTGCAGCGCCCATTGAGGCCATGGAGTGATCACAAGCGACACCTGAGCGCGTCCCTGCGGCGTGAGAACGACACCCTGTCAGCGGAGCTGACAGGGTGTCGTGCTTTGAACCCAGAACATGACAGCCTTGTCATTGGCATGCGGCTCCTCGGCGGTTGGCACGGAATTCGCCTTTGGGTCGGCGTGCACATGCACCCACAAACAGAACAACCCAAACAATTCAATACCATGTCTGTCAACATTCGACCTTTGGCTGACCGTGTGCTCGTCGAGCCCGCAGCCGCAGAAGAAAAGACCGCAAGCGGAATCATCATTCCGGATTCGGCCAAGGAAAAGCCCCAACGCGGCACCGTCGTGGCTGTGGGGCCAGGCAAAAAAGACGAGCCCACCACTGTGAAGGAGGGCGACACCGTGCTCTACGGCAAGTACTCGGGCACCGAGTTGCAATTCGAAGGCAAGGACTACATGATCATGCGGGAGGCCGACATTTTGGCCATCCTCTGAACCCCAACCCCTGAACATTCTAAATCATGGCAAAAGACATTCAATTTGACAGCGACGCCCGGGCCCACCTGAAGGCAGGCGTGGATGCGTTGGCGAATGCGGTGAAAGTGACCTTGGGTCCCAAGGGCCGCAACGTGGTCATCGACAAGAAATTTGGCGCCCCATCGGTCACCAAGGACGGCGTGTCTGTGGCGAAGGAAATCGAGCTGGAGAACCCCGTGGAGAACATGGGAGCCCAGATGGTGAAGGAGGTCGCGAGCAAGACCGCCGACGTGGCAGGTGACGGCACCACCACAGCCACAGTGTTGGCTCAGGCGTTGGTGGGCGAAGGCCTCCGAAACGTGGCGGCTGGCGCCAACCCCATGGATCTCAAGCGCGGCATGGACAAGGCGGCGGAAGCCATCGTGTCTGGATTGCGCGACCTCAGCCGCGAAGTGGGCAGCGACAACAGCAAAATCGAGCAAGTCGGCACCATTTCAGCCAACAACGACAAGACCATCGGGTCCTTGATCGCCGAGGCGATGAAGGTTGTGGGCAACGAAGGTGTCATCACCGTGGAGGAAGCCAAGGGCACCGAGACGGAAGTGAAGACGGTGGAGGGCATGCAGTTCGACCGCGGTTACCTCTCTCCGTACTTCGTGACCAACCCTGACAAGATGGAAGCGGAGCTCGAGAATCCCTTCATCTTGATCCACGACAAGAAGATCTCCAACATGAAGGACCTCTTGCCTGTGCTTGAGCAAACGGCACAAGGCGGTCGTCCGTTGTTGATCATCGCAGAAGACGTGGACGGCGAGGCGCTGGCCACGCTGGTGGTCAACAAGATCCGTGGCGCCCTCAAGGTGGCGGCCGTCAAGGCCCCCGGATTCGGTGACCGCCGCAAGGCCATGCTCCAAGACATTGCCATCCTCACAGGCGGACAGGTGATTTCTGAGGAGACCGGCTTGAAGTTGGAGAACACCACCATTGCCGATTTGGGCACGGCGGAGAAAATCACCATTGACAAAGACAACACGACAGTGGTGAACGGCGCCGGCGACAAGGCGGCCATTGAGGCCCGCGTGGGTCAGATCAAAGCCCAAATCGAAACCACCACCTCGGACTACGATCGCGAAAAACTCCAAGAGCGTCTCGCCAAGTTGGCCGGCGGCGTGGCGGTGCTCTACGTGGGTGCAGCCACGGAGGTGGAGATGAAAGAGAAAAAGGATCGTGTGGACGACGCGTTGCACGCCACCCGCGCTGCGGTGGAAGAAGGCATCGTGCCTGGAGGCGGCACCGCCTACATCCGCATCGCCTCGAAGCTCGGTGAATTGGAAGGCGAGAACGTGGACGAAACCACGGGCATCAAGATCGTGCTTCGCGCCATCGAAGAGCCTTTGCGTCAAATCGTGGCCAACGCCGGCGGCGAGGGCGCGGTGGTGGTGAACACGGTGCGCGAGGGCGAGGGTGACTTCGGCTACAACGCGCGCACCGAAGTGTTCGAAAACCTCTTCGAAGCCGGCGTCATCGACCCGACCAAAGTCACCCGGGTGGCGTTGGAAAACGCGGTGTCCATCTCGGGCATGGTGTTGACCACCGAGTGCGTCATCACCGACATTCCCGAAGAGACACCTGCCCCTGCCGGCCCACCAATGGGCGGCGGCATGGGCGGCATGATGTGATCGCCCCGGGCATCCTTGGAACTTCAGAAACCGCATCCTCTTGGGGGTGCGGTTTTTTCGTGCGCCAAACTTCCGGAGAGGGGGTAACTTCGCACCATGTCCATTTGGGTTGACAACGTGCAAAAGCGCTTCGGAACGCAATTGGCCTTGAACGGGGTGGAATTGCGCATCGGAAAAGGCGAAGTGGTGGGGTTGTTGGGCCCCAATGGCGCGGGCAAGTCCACATTGATGCGTTTGGTCACGGGGTATTTGCCGCCCTCGGAAGGCCGGGTTGAGGTGTGCGGTTTCGACGTGGCGGAGGCTCCGCTGGAAACCAAAAAGCGTGTGGGTTACTTGCCTGAACACAACCCGTTGCACGAAGAGATGTACGTCCAGGAATACCTGCTTTTTGTGGCGGGGTTGCACAAAGTGGCTGACCGAAAGGCCCGTGTGGCAGCAGTCATCCGTGAGGTCGGGTTGAGCCCTGAGCAGCACAAGACCGTTGGTCAGTTGTCCAAGGGATACCGGCAACGCGTGGGCCTGGCGCAAGCGCTGCTCCACGACCCGGAGGTGCTCATTTTGGATGAACCCACGTCGGGTCTGGATCCCAACCAATTGGTGGACATCCGCGCACTCATTCGCAGCCTGGGGAAAGACAGGACCGTGGTGCTCAGCACCCACATCATGCAGGAAGTGGAGGCGATGTGCGACCGGGTGGTGTTGATCCGGCTGGGTGAGATTGTGGCCGATGCGCCGTTGGCCGACATGGTGAATGCGCCGGGCGGGTTGGAGGCCCAATTCAAATCCCTGACCGTTTGAGCTTCCTTCAAGGATTGGTGTTGCGCACCACCGGGTCTTGGTATGACGTGCAAGGTCCTGAGGGTGAGGTCGTGTCTTGTCGACCTGCCGGCAAGTTGCGACTCAAAGGCTACCGCTCCACCAACCCCGTGGCGGTGGGCGACCTGGTGGATTTTGAAGTGGAAGACGACGGGACAGGTGTCATTCGGCGCATCGAAGCCCGCAAGAATTGCATCGTGCGCAAGTCCGTGAACCTGTCTCACGAAAGCCATGTGGTGGCGGCCAACTTGGACCGCGCCTTTTTGGTGGTGACGCTCGCCGCACCTCGCACCAGCACGGGGTTCATGGACCGGTTTTTGGTCACGGCAGAGGCGTACGGCATCCCGACCACCGTGGTCTTGAACAAGATCGACGCGTTGGATGCAGAAAGTCAGGCCCAAGCCGATACGCTCGCTGCGGTCTACCGCGACGCCGGCTACGGGTGGCTGGAAGTCAGTGCACACTCCGGCGATGGATTGGACGCCCTTCGAGCCGAGTTGGCAGCAGGGATCCATGTGCTTTCAGGTCATTCCGGCGTGGGCAAAAGCACCTTGATCAACGAGCTCATTCCTGGCCTTCGACTGAAAACGGCGGAAGTCAGTGAATCCCACAACAAGGGACGTCACACCACGACGTTTGCCGAGATGCATGCGCTCCCAGATGGCGGGTTTTTGGTGGACACGCCTGGGATCAAGGGATTTGGTTTGGTCACGTTGGAGCGCGACACCCTGAACCACCACTTCCCAGAGTTCTTCCGACGCCTCCCGAAATGCAAGTTTCACAATTGCGCGCACCACAAGGAGCCAGGGTGCGCTGTCATTCAGGCTGTGAAGGAAGGCGAGATCGCCGAATCGCGCCACAGGAATTACCTCGAGATGCTGGCGGAATTTGACGGTGGCCCTTACCGCGACGCGCTCTACCGCTGAGCCATAACGTCCGCTTATACCCTCGAGCAGCGCAACCCGTGGACGCGCAGGCTCTCGGTGTTGTATTTCAACCGATGCCCATGCAGGTCCACCACGTCGATGCCCATGCCGCGGAGGATGGCGTCCCCGGCGGCGCAGTCCCATTCCATGTAAGGGCCGGTTCGCGCATGGATTTCGGCATCGCCTGTGGCGAGTTGGCAGAACTTCAGTGCGCCACTGACGGGGCGTGACACCACGTCGGCCGGGTCGACGTGGGGAGGAACGAGGTCCTGAAGACGAGCTTGTTCGACCCAGGAGGTGACAAGTCTGTACGGGCGTTGGATCGGGGAGGGATGAAGTGGTTTGACGGTCGAGCCGTCCAAGGGAGACACTTGCACGGGCACCCCCACGCCGCCGAGGTACATCCGATTGGACAGTGGGTCCGCGACCACGCCAAAGATTGGGCCGGTGGCGTCGCACAACGCGATGTTCACGGCAAACCCGGACCGGTTTTTCAAAAAGGACTCGGTGCCGTCCAGCGGATCGACCAGCCAATAGCGGGACCAGGCCCGACGCTCTTGGAAAGGCGGGGCGGCTGCTTCCTCGCTCAAGACGGGAACGCCCGTGCGCTCGAGGCATGCCTGGATGGCGTGTTGTGAAGCCAAGTCCGCGCAGCTGACCAAGGACCCGTCGGCTTTCTCAGAGATACTGAGTTCCTCGTCACCTTTGGGCAGGGCTTTGAGCAAGACCCTTGCAGCGGCACCGCCGGCTTCGATGGCCGCTTGTTGTTCGAGGGGAGAGGCTTGGGACGAGGACATGCTGGGAACACCGAAGGTAAGCTACATTTGCGCCGACGCAGGGGTGCCGAAAGGCTGAGATTACACCCTCCGAACCTGCCCGGGTCATGCCGGGAAGGAAGCGAACTCACCGCCTTGTGCGGTGGCCATCGAGGCCGTGAGGTCTCCTGTGTCACGTTAAAAACCAAAAACGATGACACAACCCATACCATTCGTTTCGCAGCTCCGCCATGGCGCGACCGTGCTCTGTTCTTTGGGCTTGAGCCTCGGCGCCTTCGCCCAGCTTGACCTCGACACCCTTGCCGTGTCCACCGCCACCGTGTCTGCGGTGCAAGCGGACGACAAGGATCCATTTGCGGTCACCAACCTGTCTGTGGAAGACATTCAAGCCCAAGATGCGGCGCAAGATGTGCCGTTTCTGTTGCGCCTGACGCCCTCTGCGGTGGTGACTTCAGATGCTGGGCATGGTGTCGGGTACACCGCATTGCGCATTCGCGGGGTGGACCAAAGTCGCATCAACGTGACCATCAACGGAGTCCCGCTCAACGACGCCGAATCGCAAGGCGTGTTTTGGGTGGATTTGCCTGATTTGGGAAGCAGCATGACGGGCATGCAGATTCAGCGTGGCGTGGGGACCAGCACCAACGGCCCTGCGGCCTTTGGGGCGACTGTGTCGGTCAACACGTTGGGCACCTTGGCCAAGCCGGGCGTGCGTGCGGTGTTGGGCGGAGGATCGTTCGGAACCCAGCGTCGGACGCTTGCATGGAACACCGGCATGTTGGAAGGTGGTTGGTCATTCGAGGGCCGCGCATCGCGCATCATTTCAGACGGTTGGGTGGACCGGGCCACCAGCGACCTGAGCTCGTTGTACGGAAGGGTGGCCAAGCGCTGGGAAACAGGGCGTTTGTCTCTGACCACGACCTTGGGTCATGAGCGCACCTACCAAGCGTGGTACGGCGTGCCTCAAATCGCCGCCAACCCTGAATCCACAGAGGAGGAGATCCGCGCTTGGGCCGTTGGAAGTGGAGAGTACAGCTACGGCGCAGACACTGTGCGCTTGAACGACCTCATCGAACGTCGAGGGCAGCACAACTACTACCGCTACGAGAACGAGGTGGACGACTACCGCCAGGATCACGTGCAAGTGCACCTGGATCAGACGTTCGGCGATTGGACGCTTGGTGGGGTGTTGTTTGGCACCGCTGGCGCGGGCTTTTATGAGCAGTTTCGCCAAGGAGATGATTTGGCAGATTACGGCATCGCCCCACTCATCATGGGCACGGACACCGCCTTCACCACGGACTTGGTCCGCCGTCGGTGGTTGGACAACACCTTGATGGGATCCTCCTGGACCTTGTCCAACCGCGCTGGGGACGTGGAGCAGGTTTACGGGATCTCATCCTCTACTTACGTTGGAGATCACTTTGGTCGGTTGATTTGGATGGACATGTCTTCGGGCGTGGAGCCTGACGACGAATACTACCGCAGTGTCGGGGAGAAGTTTGATGTGAGTGGGTTCGGAAAGTGGTCTGGGGAGGAAGACGCGTTGCGTTGGCATGCCGAAGCGCAAGTCCGCCACGTAGACTACAGCACAACCGGACGCGACAACGATTACAGCGAAATCAACGTCCTTGACGAGTTGACCTTCTTCAACCCCAAGGCTGGGTTGACCTTGACCCCCTCGGAAGACGTGCAAGGCTTTGTGTCCGTGGCGTTGGCCCACCGAGAGCCGGCACGTTCCGACTATTTGGACTCTCCCCAAGAGTCCCCGCTGCGACCAGAACGCTTGTTGGACGCGGAGGCGGGTGCCAAGGTGCGTGGCGAGAACTGGGCGCTTGGCGCGACGTTGTACAACATGCAGTATACCGACCAGCTTGCGGCCACCGGCCAATTGAATGACGTCGGAAACGTGGTGCGTGTGAATGTGAAGGACAGCTACCGTCGTGGTTTGGAGTTGGAAGCAGGCATTCAGGCGACACCTGAGCTGCGCTTTGAGGCCAACGCCACCATCTCGGAAAACAAGATTGCCCTGTTCCAGGAGACCATTTACGATTACGACGGCGCTTTCGATTACGTGAACATTGTGACCCACGAGAACACCGATTTGGCGCTGTCTCCCAATGTGGTGGGCATGGGCATGGCCACCTTGGAAGCGCCTGTAAACAGTAAGCTTTCCGGTCTGTCGTTCAGCGTCATTGTCAAGCATGTGGGGCGCCAGTTCTTGGACAACACGGGCAACGAGGCCCGAGCGTTGGACGCCTTCACGACGATGGATGCGGTGGTGCGCGCAGAGACCACCTTGGCGTCAGGTCAGAACGTGAGTTTGGCGGTGTTTGGCAACAACCTGTTGGATGCGGTCTACAGCGCCACAGGTTGGACCTACAGCTACCGCTACGGAGGCCCAGGCTCAGAGACGACAGAAAACTACGTGTACCCTCAGGCGGGACGGCATGGGTTTGTCACCCTTGCGGTCGGATTCTAAAGGCATCGGTGGCCAGGCGATCGAGGACTTCGGGGTCCTTTTCAATCGCTGTACCCACCACACAGCAAGTGGCACCGGCCTCCCAAGCGCGATCCAAATCGGTTTGGGAGGTCATGCCTCCCCCCACGACGATGGGGACGTCCACGGCCTCCCGAACGGCTGAAATGACCTCGGTGGAAATCGGGGTGCCTGCGCCGCTTCCGGCGTCCATGAAGATGCACTGCATGCCCAACAAACATCCGGCTTGCGCCGTGGCCACAGCGAGCTCGGGCTTGTGCATGGGGATGGGGAGCGAGTGAGAGATGTACGCAGCCGCGGTCAGGGGCGGATCTCCGAGCAACATGTACCCTGTGGCGACCGTGGGGATGCCCATCTTGACAATTCTGGGGGCCGATTCCACATGGCGTCCAATCAACAGGTCGGGGTTCCGGCCAGAAATCAAGCTGAGGTAGAGCAAGGCGTCGGCGCCTTGCACCACTTGATTGGGCGCGCCAGGAAACAGGACCACCGGATGGGAGACAGCGTCTTTCAAAGCACGCACGACGGGTTCGGTTTTCCCTTCGCCCACCAGGCTTCCTCCCACGAACACATCTGTGGCCTGGCTGCGCTGGATGGCGTTGATCAAGTCGAGCCACCCATCTCCACGAGGGACGCTTTCAGGATCGACCAACACGGCCAGCCTTTTTTGGCCCAGCAACATGTCTTGCTTCAAGCGGTCGTGCCAAGTGCTGAATTCAGTCATCGAAGGGGAAGATAGTGCGTTTCAACGATTGGACAAGGGTGGGGTGATGCATGACATGGCCAGAAGAAATGGTTAAAAACCGCACCCTTGGGTGGTCGACCAGCCGGTCCCATCCGCGGCCCCAAGACTTGGGGATGATGGCATCACGGTTCCCGAAGACAACGTGCACGTGCCCGCCCCGCTGGGCCATGAGGCTCCAGGCCCGACGCATGCCCTCTTGGGTGGGCCAAAACTTCCGGTGGGTCATCCAGGTGTTGGCCACCAACGTGCGCATGGCGTGGTCCTTGGTGTGGTGCAGGGCGAAGTGCTCCAAGTGGGCTGGAAGGATGCGCACCTTGCGCAAGCCCCGGATCAGGGCCCGAATGCCTTCTGCATGGCGGTCGACCCATGCCCATGTGGCGCGGCCTGCCGCGGTTTCCACCGCAAAGCGGTACAAGGGGTTTTTTTTGAATCCGTCGGGGGCCAAAAGGGTCAACCCCATCCACCGTTCCGATTGGCATTCCAACAGGGCCATGGCGACGCGGCCGCCCAAAGAGTAGCCAAGCAATTCATGATGGACGCCCGCGGCATGTGTTCCAAGCAGATCTTCGAGCCAAGCGTCCAAGGCTCTGGCCATGTGCTCCGGGTGAAGCATGGCTTGGACGTGCCCATCCAGGGGGGGGTGGCTGCCGTTTTGATGGGCAACACCCACCGAGAGCATGGCAGTGCCTTCCTCGTAAAGAGGCAGGTACGCCAGCATTTCTTCGCAAGGACGACCGAATCCATGGAAGGCGACGACCACCCGGGTGGGCGGGATTTGGGGTGCATGCCACACCGCGTTCCAATGCCAGCCTTGGTCTGTCCAAGAGGTCTCCATGGCACAAAGGTCGGGCGGTGGGTTTTTTGTGGAAAACGGCGGGGTACGAGGCATGGCATGAACGGCAAGCCTTGCTCTAATTTTGCCCCCGGTCCACAACGTTTGGTCTTCTTTTCTCTGCCCGAATGGTTCGAATTCAAATGAATGGAGCCGCTCGGATAAAAAAAAAATGCCCAAAGACAACAGCATCAAGTCGGTCCTCATCATTGGCAGCGGACCCATTGTCATTGGACAAGCCTGCGAATTCGACTATTCCGGAAGCCAGGCCTCTCGCAGCTTGCGGGAAGAAGGCATCGAAGTCACCCTGATCAATTCCAACCCCGCCACCATCATGACTGACCCGGTCGTGGCGGACCACATTTACCTCGAGCCGCTCGAGCCGGAGTCGATCGTCAAGATTTTGGAGAAGCACGACATCGACGCCGTGCTGCCCACCATGGGAGGCCAAACGGCCCTCAACCTTGCGATTAAGTGCGAGGAGATGGGCATCTGGGAAGATCACAACGTCCGGATGATTGGGGTGAACACCGACGCGATTGAGATTACAGAAAACCGCGAGGCTTTTCGCAACCTTATGGAGGAGATCGGCGTGCCAATGGCCCCGCAAACCACCGCCAAGAGCTTTCTGGAAGGGAAAGAGGTGGCCCAGCAGTTTGGTTACCCGCTGTGCATCCGTGCGTCATACACCCTTGGTGGAGCTGGCGCGGCTGTGGTGTACGACAAAGAAGCCTTCGAAGAGAAGCTGACGCGCGGCTTGCATCTGAGCCCCATCCACGAGGTCATGATCGACAAGGCCTTGTTGGGGTGGAAGGAATTTGAGCTTGAGTTGCTCCGAGACAGCAACGGAAATGTGACCATTGTCTGTTCGATCGAGAATTTTGATCCGATGGGCATCCACACCGGGGACAGCATCACCGTGGCTCCGGCCATGACCCTGAGCGATGCCACGTTCCAGCGCATGCGGGACATGGCCATCAAGATGATGCGCAGCATTGGAGACTTTGCAGGTGGATGCAACGTGCAATTTGCCGTGTCTCCCGATGAGAAAGAGGAGATCATCGCCATCGAAATCAACCCCCGCGTGAGCCGTTCCTCGGCGCTGGCGTCCAAGGCGACGGGTTATCCCATTGCGAAAATCGCCGCCAAGCTGGCGATTGGATACCACTTGGACGAGTTGAAGAACCAAATCACTGGCAACACCTCCGCCATGTTCGAGCCCACGCTCGACTATGTGGTGGTGAAGATTCCCCGTTGGAACTTCGACAAGTTCCAAGGATGCGACGACGTCCTGGGATTGCAGATGAAGGCGGTGGGCGAGGTGATGGCCATTGGCCGGTCGTTTCAGGAGGCTTTGCAAAAGGCGTGTCAATCGCTGGAGCTCAAGCGCAACGGGCTCGGGGCGGACGGCCGCGAGTTGCGGGATCAGGACGCCATCATGCACAGCTTGCGCAACGCGAGCTGGAACCGGTTGTTTCACGTGTATGACGCATTCAAATTGGGCATTCCCTTTCGGAGCATCTTCGAGGCCACCAAGATTGACCCTTGGTTCTTGCGCCAAATCGAGGAGTTGGTCCACTTCGAAAAGGACCTTTCTAAACACACCATCGACGACGTGCCAGCCGAAACGCTTCGCGAGGCCAAGCGGAAAGGCTACGCCGACCGGCAGATCGCGCACATCCTGAACTGTTTGGAGTCCGAAGTGCACACCCGCCGCCACGCGGAAGGCATCAAGCGCGTTTACAAACTCGTGGACACCTGCGCTGCTGAATTCCCGGCGTTGACGCCCTATTACTACAGCACCTTCGAGGAGGAGGCCAACGAGAGTGTGGTGTCTGACAAGAAGAAGATTGTGGTGTTGGGCAGCGGCCCCAACCGAATCGGTCAAGGCATCGAATTTGACTACTGCTGCGTCCACGGGGTGTTGGCGGCGAAGGAATGCGGGTACGAGACCATCATGATCAACTGCAACCCGGAAACGGTGTCGACCGATTTCGACACGGCGGATAAGCTCTACTTCGAGCCGGTGTTCTGGGAGCACATCTACGACATCATTTTGCACGAGAAGCCCGAGGGGGTCATCGTCCAGCTTGGAGGTCAAACCGCCTTGAAGCTTGCCGAAAAGCTGGAGCGTCACGGCATCAAGATCATGGGCACCTCCTACGAAGCCTTGGATTTGGCAGAGGACCGCGGAAGCTTCAGCACCTTGCTCAAGGAGGAGGGCATCCCTTACCCCAAGTTCGGGGTGGTGGAAAGCGCCGACCAGGCCGTGGAGTTGAGCCGTGAACTCGGATTCCCTCTGTTGGTGCGCCCCTCTTACGTGTTGGGTGGCCAGCGCATGAAGATTGTGATCAGCGAGGAGGATTTGGAGCACCACGTGGTCGACATTCTGCGCGACATGCCGGACAACAAAATCTTGTTGGACCACTTCTTGGACGGCGCCATGGAATGCGAAGCCGACGCCATTTGCGACGGCGACGAGGTTCGAATTGTGGGCATCATGCAGCACATTGAACCAGCGGGCATCCACTCGGGCGACAGCTACGCGGTGTTGCCTCCGTACAACCTCGGCGATTTGGTCATCCAAAAAATCGAGGAGTACACCAAGCGCATCGCGTTGGCCCTGAAGACCGTGGGGTTGATCAACATCCAGTTTGCCGTGAAGGACGACGAGGTGTACATCATCGAAGCCAACCCACGTGCCTCCCGAACGGTGCCATTCATCGCCAAGAGCTACGGCGAGCCTTACGTGAACCACGCGGCCAAAGTGATGTTGGGGGCAGCGAAACTGAAGGAGTTGCCGCACAACCCCCACATGGATGGTTACGCGGTGAAAATTCCTGTGTTCAGCTACGAGAAGTTCCCGAACGTGAACAAGGAGCTTGGGCCAGAGATGAAATCCACAGGCGAGGCCATCCGGTTCATTCCCGATTTGCGCGACCCGTTCTTCCGCAAAGTCTACAGCGAGCGCAACCTGTACCTGAGCAAGTAACCCGATTCATCCATGTTTGCTGGCTTGCTTCGCACCCTGTTCTACATCGTCATGGTGTGGTTCGTGTGGCGATGGCTGGACAGGTTGGTCGGAGGGGGGCGGCAAACGCAGCGTCCTTCGAGCGACACACGCAGGCCCAATCCATCCTCGCGGAAGGTTCGGCCAGACGACTCCAAAGAAGGCGAATATGTCGACTTTGAGGAGGTGAAGGACTGAGTCCGCCGGTCCTTCCGGCCCTACCTTGCGGTCATGACAACGTCCAATTTGTGGACCACGGACGATTTCCGTGATTCCCTTCCCAGACTCGTGCCTCACCTCATTGCGGTGTTGGTCATGTTTTTCGCCGCTGGATGGACCCTTTCGCCGGCGATGTTTGATGGAAAAAGGTTGCGCCAAGGCGACATCCAAAACAACATAGGCATGTCCAAGGAAGCCCGCGACTTCGAGCGTGTGGAAGGTGATGTGCCGCAGTGGACAGATGCCATGTTTGGAGGCATGCCAACCATTCAAATCACGGGCCCAGGCGTGGACACCGCCCCGAAATCGGTGTGGCAGACCTTCCGTGCGCTGATGCCTATGGAGGTTGCGACCTTGTTTGTGGCCATGATCTCGGCCTACGTGTTGGGGTTGTGTTTGGGCTTGTCCCCTTGGATCTCGCTTGCGTTGGGCATTGGGTTCGGGTTGTCTTCCGTGAACATCTTGTATTTGGCGGCGGGCCACGCCACGAAAGTGCGGGCCATCGCCACCATGCCTGGCGTGGTGGCAGGCACGGTGTTGGCCTTCCGTGGCAAGCCTTGGCGCGGGGCCGGAGTGGCGGCCTTGTTTGCGGCATTGCATTTGGACGCCAACCACGTCCAGATGACCTACTACCTGCTCTTCCTGTTGGTGGCCATCGCAATGGGGGCGATCGTGGTGGGGGCTGTGCAGTCCAAGTTGCCACAGACCCTTAAGGCTGTGGGCCTCCTGGTGGTGGCGGGTCTCGTGGCGGCGTTGCCCCAAACCAGCCAACTCGCGCTGACAGAGCAATACGCGCAATACACCACCCGCGGCGAAGCCGTGTTGGCTGTGCCCAACGAGGAAGGGGGTGGGCAAGAAGGGACGGGCCTCGATCGCGAATACATTCTGGAATACAGCATGTCCAGGGGTGAGTTTTGGAGCATGGTGGTCCCGGATGTGAAAGGCGGCAACAACCAGCTGTATTGGGGCGAACAACGCTTCAGTGGAGGCGCCTTTTACTTCGGGGCTTTGGCGTTCGCCTTGTGTTTGGCTTGGCTCATCGCAGGCAGTCATTGGCTTCGTTGGCCCCTTCTGGCGGTGTCAATGTTGGCGATCGTCCTGTCTTGGCGGGACGCCACCTGGTTGACGGACGTGTTCCTGGAGCGCGTGCCGCTCTTCAACAAATTCCGCGACACGAAGATGATGCTGGTGCTGCTTCAAATGATTGTTCCAGTGGGTGCAGCCATGGCGCTGCACGAGGTACAATCCGACCGGGCGGCCAAGAAATGGAGGCGTTGGGCCGGCGCCGGCGCCGCCTCGGCGCTGCTCATGGCGTTGTTCTACGCATTGCCTGACACGTTGTTTGATTTCAAGAGCAGCTTGAGGCCGGACATGGCGATGGAACAGCTCGGCAACCGCGTCAAAGGAATGCGCGTGGACGTGTTCCGTGCGGATGTGCTCCGGGCATTGGGGTTGTCCCTTCTCGGCCTGGGGGTGATTCTCACCTTGGTGAAGCGCTGGGTGGACGCCCGTTGGGTGGTGATCGGAACCGTGGTCGTGGTGGCTTTGGACATGGGGTCGGTGAACAACCGTTACCTCGGCCCCAACAACTACGAGACCGTGCTGGACAAGCGCTTCCCCTTCGAGGCGACGCCCGCGGACCGTGCGATCTTGGCGGCTGAGCAGGGGAGTGTGTCAGACTTTGAGGGAAAATACAGGGCGGCCCAGGCCCGTTGGGAAGACAAGCTCGACGCCAAATTGACCCGTCGCTACGCCCGTGCGCAGGACGCGGCCGCGTTTGAAGTCTTGAACGCCAACACGCACCACCGGGTGTTTGATTTGGCCAACCCGTTCAACGACGCCCGGACGTCGTACTTCCACAAATCGGTCGGGGGCTACCACGGGGCCAAGTTGCGCCGGTATCAAGATTTCATCGAGCGCGTGCTGACCCCCGAGCGTGCAGCCATCGTTGCCCAAATTCAAGCGGGCCAGTTTCAGCTCGGGGCCGACGTGGCCCCAGGTTTGGCCATGCTCAACACCAAGTACATGCTCGTCCCTGGGGCAGAGCAGCCCCTTCCTTTTGCGGGTGGGTTGGGGCCAGCATGGTTCGTGGACAAGGTGACTTGGGTCGGCAGTGCGGAGGAAGAAATTTCCGGGATCGCGGGCCTGGATCCTTCTGCCCAAGCTTTGGTGCACACCGAATTTGAAGAGACCCTCGGCCAGGTGAATGCGCCTGGCTCCAACGACGTGACCTTGGAGGCGTACCACCCCGAAGGGTCCAGCTACAGGGTGAATTCCGAGCGCGGTGGCCTGTTGGTGCTGAGTGAGGTGCATTACCCCGTCGGATGGACGGCCACAGTGGATGGCGAGGACGTCCCGTTGGTGCGGGTCAATTACATCTTGTCAGGATTGGAAGTCCCGGCAGGAGCGCACCAGGTGCAGTTGACGTTTGAGCCAGAAGGTTGGGGCACAGCCAAAATGCTGAGCCGCGCAGGAAGCCTGTTGCTTGCCGCCCTCTTGGGGCTGTCGATCCGATTTGGCAGCAGAGAGTCGGAAGGTTGAACATCGAGGAGTCAAAGCAGTTTACGAAGGCAGGATGGCGGGATTGACGATGCACCACGCGGAGCGTGCGGCCGATTTTGATGCGGCGGAGTGGAAGGCTTGGGACCAATTGTTGGCCAGCGAGCCCAGCGTGCACCTGTCTTCGCCGGCTGTGCGTGCGGCGTTGGAGAGCCCCCTGCGGCTGGTGCGCGCGGCGATGTGGAAGGATGCCCAGGGTGAGGTTCAAGGCCTTGCGATGTCCGAAGACAGCGAAGCCATCAGCCAAGGCATTGACGATTTCTTGGAGGGCAACGCCTTGTTTCGCCGCGCAAAGGCGTGGCTTCATCGCAAAGGCGGGCTGACGTTCTCTGTGCGGGTGATCGGTACGCCGTTGGCGAGTGGGGCCCACGCATGCCGCTTCGCGGAAGGGGTGGATGGCTTGGGGTGTTTGGACGAATTGATGGCCATGCCAGGTGTGAATGGCGTCAAGGCCCCAAGAACCTGGATCGTGAAGGACCAACCCGTCTCCCAGGCTTGGGCCGACGGCACCCAGCTCGCAGGGCAGTCGAGTTGGCGCCCGGGTTGGGTGGATTTGGAGTTTGATCCGGTAATGTGTGTGGATTTGAGTCAGCACCGTTCTTGGGAAGGGTACACCGCGGGCATGCGGACCAAGGCGCGGACCAAGGTGAAGCGAATTTTGAAGCTCTCGGAGCCCCTGTCCTTTGAGGCGCTTGACTTGAAAGGCATAGAGACGCATCGAGACCGGTTGCACGAGCTGTACAAGAAGGTCTATGGACGTGCTGCATTCCGTTTGGGGTGTTTGCAGCCCGACGACATGGCGTGCTTGAAACGGGAAATGGGCGAGCGATTCCAAGTGTGGATCGTCAAGTTGGATGGCCAAATCATCGGCTTCCACTGTGGCATGACCGACGGCCGTGAGGTGGAGGCGTTTTTTGTGGGCTTCGAAGGCAGCCACAACAAATCCCACGCCTTGTACCAACGCATGCTGGTGGAGTTCATCCAGTGGGGATTGGCGCTGGGCTGCACGTCAGTGAACTTGGGCCGCACAGCCTTGGACATCAAGGCCTCGTTGGGTGCCGAGCCCCAACGCTTGGTCCTGCATGAACGCATGTCCAACCCCATCATGCACGCCCTGTCGCGCTGGGCTGCAAGGGCAAGCGCCCCGAAGCAGCCTGTCTTGAAGCGCGCCTGGAAGCAGGAATCAGTCCATCATGAAGTCGTCGCCCCCGCCGCTGCCGCTGCCGCGGTTTCCTGAGCCTTGGCGACCACGTTCTTCCAGTTTCCCAAACTTGTATTGCAGGGTCAGGTAGAGGTTCCGGGATTCACGCTGCCTCCACACGTCCTGCACAAAGAAGTCGGTTTCCGTGGTGTAGGACCACCGACGGGTGTTGAACACGTCCTTGGCTTGAAGTGTGACTTGCCACTTGTCGCCTGGCAGGTCTCGGCTCACTGCCAAATTCAAGGTGGCGAAGCCGTTGAAGCGCCCTTGGGGCGTGACCGCCGCGCCGCGCAGGAAGCTGTTCGCTTGGCATTTCCACGCGTTGCCCAACGTCCAAGAAGCGAAGAAGCGGCTGGACCAGCTGAATCCTGCGCTGCTGAAAGGGGAGTCCAGTCCCGACCCGTCGTTGACCACCCGGTAGGCGCTTGACGTCCAGTTGAGACGCCCCGTCCTTCCCAAGGGCACCATGACCGACAGCTCGAGCCCTTCGTTGTGTTGGCGGCCCAAATTTTGGAAGGTCGAGAGCAACACCCCTGAGGTGTCGGCTTCTGTGAAGCGGCGGATGACGTCGCGCGTGTCCTTGAAGAACAGGGCTGTGGTGACGCTCGTGCGTTGGCGCTGCCACTGGTGGGCCAATTCGTAGCTGTTGGTGTATTCCGGCAGCAAGAACGGATTGCCCGACCTGAAGTTCCTCGGGTCGGACATGTCCAAGTAGGGATTCAGTTGGCGGCCCCGCGGGCGGTTGACTCGACGGCTGTAGCTCAGGCTGAAGGTGTTTTCCCCGTCGGTTTCCACAAAGATGTTGGCGGACGGGTAGAGGCTGAAGTAGTCGTTGGTGAAAGGCTCGCGGCCTTGGCTCCCACCGCCGTCAAGGCGGGCTTCTGTGAAGGCTTGTTCAGCGCGCAGGCCGAGTTGGGTGCCAACGATGCCAAAAGTTTGGCCTGCCGTCACGTACGCCGCGTGCACCTGCTCGTCGTAGAGAAAGGCGTAGTCCACGGTGTCCAACCCGTAAGGCAGGAAGATGCCGTCGGTGAGTACGGTGCTGTCGGCTTCGGTGTAGTCGAAGTCGGAGACGTCCTCGTTCCAGGTGGATTTCCATCCCAATTCCAACTTGCCCTCCTCGCGCATGGGGCGCTCGAAGTCGGTTTGGGCGATCCAGCGCGTGTTTTGGTTGTCCTGTCCGTTGAAGGTCGACACTTCGCCGACCGTGGCGTCGGGCACCAGGCTGACGTCCAGAAAGTCCGCTCGGCTCAGGCGCGTGTTGTGGGACCGCCGGACGTCTGTCGTCCACTTGTGGTCGCGTTCGCCGAGGCGTTTCTCAAAACCAAAAAACACGTCCCCGCCCCTGGAATCGTTGATGCTTTCTTCCACCCGCAGGGCGTCCGTCGACAGACCGTTCAGGGCGCCGCCGATCCAAGATTCAGAAGTTGCCGTGGAGTCCCATCCGTCGCGCACGCCTTCGTTGGCGTTGACGCCAGCGAACCAGGTCCAACCTTTCTCGGCGCGGTATTCGGCTTTCAGCGATCCGGACAGGCTGCCGTGGTGGCTGTCCCCAGGTCGGGCCACGAATGAGTTGGAGGTGGAGTCTGCCGACCAGTATTGCGTGCGGTCGGTCTCGCCGGCCATGAAGGACTGTCGGTCGTTCCAACCGAAGTTGGAACTCAGGGACCACGACGTGGTGCGGTAGTTCAAACTGGCGTTCGCGTCGTGGTTGTCCCCGGTGCCATAGGTGGCTTGAAGTTGACCGCTGACCCCTTCCAGCTTGTTCTTTTTCAAGACGATGTTGAGGATGCCGGCCGTGCCGTCGGGGTCGAAGCGGGCAGAGGGGTTGGTGATGAGCTCCACGCGGTCGACGGCGCTGGCCGGCAAGGATTCCAGGAAGGCTTCCCGTGCTCCGCCTGCCAGTCCTGAAGGGCGGCCGTCGATGAGGATTTGCACCCCCGAAGATCCACGTAGGGTGATGTTGCCGTCGATGTCGACGTTGACCGAGGGGATGTTTTCCAGCAACTCGGTGGTGTTGCCGCCCCGGTTGGTCAGGTCGTTGCCCACGTGAAAGACCCGGCGGTCCACGCGCATTTCCATGACAGAGGCTTGTTCCACGACCACCGCTTCTTCCAAGGCCGTGATGTCCGGCTCCATCGAAATGTCACCCACCTTCCACCGCAACGATTCGGGGTTGCGTGGCGAGCACATCTGCGGCCCGATGCGTTGGGAAACGTAGCCGGGAAACCGAATTTCAAGCCACAATCGCCCGACTTCAATGTCTTCGAGGTTGAACGTGCCGTCTTCCTGGCTCAAGACGCCCCCGAGGATGGAGCTGTCTCGTGCGCTGGTCACCACGACCGACGCAAACGGAAGCGCCTCGCCAGAGCTGGCGTCCAATACCGTGCCCGACACGACCGCGATCTTGGGTTTGGGGCGTCCCTCGCCGGGTTTTTGAGCCCATCCTACAGGCATGGCCAACGACAAGAGCAGTCCCCACGTCAACGCGCGGAGGGGGAGGTGGGGAGGGAGGAAGTGTGGCATCGTGAATGAAAGACGTTCAAGCGGTGCAAATGTTCAAAATCCGGGGACAACGGCGGCAGGTGCGCCTGCTATCTTCGCGGCGTGCGCGAGGTTTCTCACATTCCCCACCCCATCATGCGCGTCACGGTGCACAGCTACAACGGCCAATACCGGTTGCAGTTCGTGGTGGACCGGTTTGAACAGGCGTTCAAATTTCCGGAGTCCGACCACACCTTGGCGGAGGTCGAGTCCATGGCGGGCGCCATGGCGGAAGACGTGTTGCTGCGATTTGTGGACATGCGCACCCAATACCATCAATCCCTGACCCCATGAATTCAGTTCCCTCCAAGGTGTTTTGGCCCGTGGTGGCCGTGCTCGGCCTGTGGCTCGCGGTGTTGACCGCCCAAAGCATGAAGTCCCCGTCCGTCGCCGACAAGGCGCGCGCCGCGGGTGGCCCGGTGGTCGCCTTTGTGCATGGGGATTCGCTGCAGGCAGGCATGGAGTTCGTCCAAACGTTGCAAGCCAATTTGCAAATGCAGATGGAAACGCGCGAGGCGCGGTTGCAAGAAGATGCGGCCCCACTTCAGGAGGAAGCACAAGAGTTGCTGGCGTACGCCAACTCCGAAGCGGCGACCCAAGATGAATTGGAGATTGCCCAGCGTCGCATCATGGAAATTGAAGAAGAGCTTCGTGCCCTGCAGCTGGCGGCCGAGCAAGATGTTTTTGTGGCCGAGCAAAACATGAAGTCCATTTTGGCCGAGGCCTTGCGCCGGAACCTCGAGGCGCACGCGAAGCAAGAAGGCATCGACTTCATCTTGAATTGGGGCCTGAGTGGCGAAGGCGTGTTGTATGGCAGCGAACCTTGGGACATCACGGCAGACGTGTTGGAGCGCATCAACAGCAACCAATGACCGTCGCCTCGCGCAAAAAACAGGAGCACATCGTCGACCACGTGCTCTACTGCTGGCAAATGGAGGACCTCGTGCGGGCCTCCCAATTTCAGCCGGGGGTCCTCGAAGCGTGGGCGGAGCAACACGCCCTGGCGGAGGGCACGGACCCTCAAGCCGAGATCGATTGGATCTTGAATGTGGCCAAGGCACTTCGGGCGGCTGGCGCCACAGAAACGGGCCACGCATCTGAGGTGCAAGAGACCATGATGGAGCTGGCCCACCTGCATGAGTTGTTGTTGGGCGTGATGGCGGACGCCGACTACAAGCAGGCGTTCGAGGCGGCAGAACCGTTGTTGGAGGATTTGGCCAAGCGCGCCGACAAAGAAGCCCACCCCGTGGAGCAATTGGTGGTGGGACTGTACGGTTGGCTTGTGTTGCGGATGCGCAAGGAGACCGTCAGCGCAGAAACGGAGTCCGCCATGGTGGGGCTTCGGAATTGGGCCAATGCCCTGGCCAAAGGCCATCTCAAGGTCTACTACGGCAAGTGATTTGAGGGGACGAATCGTCCTCGACCTCGTGTTGACAACTCTGCGCCTTGCCCGCCCTGCGCCTCGCGTTGCGGGGGATTTTGCAATATGCCAAACACCCACCTTTGGAAGCCTGAAATTTTGGACCTCGCCGTGGAGTCGGACCGGACTCGGCTCGAGACCTTGCGTGAGTCTGGGCGCATCTTGGAGGAATACGACACCTTGGATGCGCAGGTTGCAGAGTGGGCCGTGTGCCATCACCCTCCAGCCAAGCACGATCCTTCGTTGTTGGCTTCCACGCTCGGCACCTTGATGCGGGATCAAGATTGGGACACGTTTGGGGTGTGGGTGCATTACCCTTGGAGCGGTCGCTTGGTGCGTTTGCTGCCGGAGGACGCTTTCGTGGAGGTGCGCACCAACCGCAACCGAGAAAAAATCACCCGTGATGAGACCACCACCTTGCGCACCAAGACGGTGGGCATTGTGGGGCTGAGTGTGGGGTCGACCACGGCCATTGCCCTGGCCATGGAACGAGGATGCGGTGCCCTGAAGCTGGCCGATTTCGACGTGGTCGAGCTTTCCAACATGAACCGCATTCGCTGTGCTGTGCACGAGATCGAGCTGCCCAAGTGGGTGGTCACTGCGAGGGCCATCGCCGAGTTTGACCCGTTCCTCGAATTGGAAATCTTCGAAGACGGGGTCCACGCCGAGAACGTAGATGTCTTCGTGTCTGGCTGCGACGTGGTGGTCGACGCGTGCGACTCCCTCGGCGTGAAGGCGGCCCTTCGCTTGGAAGCCAAGCGCCAGGCGTGCCCTGTGGTCATGGACACCAACGACCGGGGCATGCTGGACATTGAGCGCTACGACCGTCCTGAATGGACACTGGATGGCTTCCTGCACGGCCGAATCGACGAAGCGACCATGCGGTCTTTCGCCCAAACCAAGGCCTGGACGCCCGAGGCCTTGCAGGCGTTTGTCAACGTGGCCGAAGCTTCTGAACGCGGCCAACTCAGCCTCCCCAAGGTGGGGACGGAGCTGGTCAGTTGGCCCCAAACGTACACCGGCGTCTGTGCTGGAGGTGCCCATGCCGCCGAGGCATGCCGTCGTTTGGCGCTGGGAGAATCACTCCCAGACGCACGCATCACCATGGATTTGCATGAGCAGCTCTCTGAACAAACCGTCGGTTGAACGCCTGAGGCAGGCGGAAGCCATTGACGAGGCCATCGTCATGGTGTCCCGCGCCAACCAGGACCCCGGGCTGTGCAAGCGTTTGCTGGACGGCCACAAGCGGGTGCTGGAGGCCTACGGAATCAAGAATTTGTCGTCGTTCAGGACGGACTGGTTCCGCCGGGACGATGTGTTGGTCATCGCAGTCTTGAGCGGCGACGGCGAACGCGTGTTGGCAGGGGCACGCTTGCAACCCGGTCTGGTGGCAAATGACTTTCCCTTGCACCAAGCGGTGGGCTTGAAAGACCCGGAGGTGGGGAACTTCTTGGACCGCATCATTCCTGAGGGCGCTTACGAGATGAACGCCCTGTGGAATTCCATCGAATTGGCCGGCATGGGCATGGGGTCTGAATTCCTCATCCAGGTGGCCATGGCCGCGATGCCCCTGATCGAGGCCAAACATCTTGTCGCCTTGACTTCCCCTGTCACGCGTCGTTGGAGGGAAAAGCACGGGTGGCATTTGCGCAGCGAGTTGGGAGACGAAGGGTACTTCGTGTACCCCAAGGACACCCTGAAGGCCACCGTGGAGCACTACGTCCATCCAGACTACGAGACACACGTTGCGCCGGAAGTGCTTGACCTCATGACCTCCATCCGTCGCCGCCCTGCAGGCGTCACCACTCAGGTTCACGGCGCCAAGGGTCAACTCAACATCCGGCTGAACCTGACGCTCTGATGACGGCACGCTGGCACCATCGGATCCTGCAAAGGGTGTGCTGTGTGGCGTTGTGGTGCTGGATGGGGCAGGAAGGCTTGGCCCAATTGGCAGGGGTTGGCGACCATTACCTGGGCAGGCACATGCATGTGGTTGAGTTGGCGTCGCCCTCGGCCAACACCACCTTCGAAGCCCTTGAAGCCAGTGCCAAGCGAAGGTTGGACGCAGACGTCCCGACCTTGAGCAATTCCTCAGCGTGGACGTGGGTGGAGGTGGATCTGACACACTTGGACATGCCGGGCGCATGGTTGGAGGTCTCCTCGGCCATGGTGGACTCCTTGGTGGTGTTTGCCTCGTGCCAGGGCCAAGCGCTGTATCGCATGGAGGCGCACGGTTCGGGCCGGCGGTGGAGCCGCGCGGAGGGGGTCCTTCAAGGAAGCAACTACCCCAAGTTTCCCTTGCCGTCCGAGTCGTGCGACGACCTCAAGATATATGTGGGCGTCCAGGCGGGCAAGCAGTTGCTGCTGCCCGTTCGCGTGGCGTCGTCTTCCGAGTTGCGGGCATTCAGCCTGGCCCGTGACTTGTTCTACGCCTTCTACGTGGGCATCATGGCGGTCATGTTGTTGTACAACCTCGTCCTCTATTTCACCGTGCGGGACAGAAGCTACTTGCTGTACACGCTGTTCTTGATCGGGGTCGCGTGCTCGCAGCTCTTTCTGGAGGGGTACCAAGGCATTTTGTTGGGATTGGACAGCACGACGTGGTTGGGGATGCGACTGGTGCACCTGATTGGCATCTTCTCAGGGGTGACCACGATTTTGTTTGTGCAGCGGTTCTTGCATTTGAAGAGAAATGCCCCGCGGTACCACAAGCTCTTTCGGGCTTTTGTGGTGGCGTACGGCGGCGTGCTGGCGGTGCTGTTGCTGGGGTTCCTCAACCTCAGTTTCTCCTTGATCAACGCGGTGGCGTCGGTGGCGGTGCTCGTCATTCCTGCGTCGCTCGAGGCCCGCAAGCAAGGCCAGAAATCCGCCACCTTCCTCCTGATTGCCTTCACCGCCTTCTTGTTGTCGGTGACCGTCTTCGCCTTGAAGGAATTTGGGGTCTTGCCCCACACGTTGTGGACGCGGTTTGCCATGCCTGTGGGGAGCATCGTCCAGCTCGTGCTGTTGTCGATTGCCCTGGCCGACCGCATCAACCAACTCAAGAAGGAGTCGTCCAAGGCGCGTGAGGAGCAGTTGCGCGTGAGCCAGCTCAACGAACGCATGGTGAAGGAGCAGAACCAAGTCCTGGAATCCAAGGTGAAGGAGCGGACGGAGGCGTTGGAGTCCCAGAATGAATCCTTGGAATCTGCGCTTCAGGAACTGAAGGTGGCCCAAGACCAGCTCGTCCAAAACGAAAAACTAGCCAGCATCGGTCAGTTGACGGCAGGCATCGCCCATGAGCTGAACAACCCGATCAACTTTGTGTCTTCAAGCGCCCAAAGTTTGCGGCGCGACTTCGAAGACGTGTCGGAAGTCATGGAGCGGGTGCTGGCTCTCGGGCCGGACGATCCCGAGTTGCAGGGCGCCATCAAGGCCTTGCAGGAAAAAATCGCGGCGTTGGATTTGGGCTTCACGATGAAGGAGATCGAGGAGCTGTTGACCGGCATTGAAGACGGCGCCCAGCGCACGACGGCGATTGTCAAGGGCTTGCGCATTTTCAGCCGCATGGACGGCGACGAAGCCAGCAAGGCCAACATCAACGAATTGTTGGAATCGACCTCTGTCATTTTGCGGTCGTCGTTCCGAGAGGAGGCGTCGGTCGTGTTGGAATTGTCGCCGGACGACACGGTGGTGATGTGCCAACCGGGGAAGTTGAACCAGGTGTTCATGAACCTCATCAGCAACGCCGTGCAGGCGACGGTGATGTCGGGCAAACCGTTTGCAGAGCGCGAAGTTCGTGTTCGCACGCGGCGCGTGATGCAAGGCGAGGCGGCCAGCGTGCAAGTGGCCATCGCCGACAACGGAGTCGGCATGGACGAGGACACCCAAGCCCAAATCTTCGACCCCTTCTTCACCACCAAGGAAGTGGGGGAGGGCACGGGCCTCGGCCTCAGCATCGTCAAGGGCATCCTCGACGACCACCTCGCCACCCTTGAACTTGAATCGAAACCCGGGGAGGGCACGACTTTCCTCATCACGTTCCCTGCATGATCCACGTACTCTACCTCGACGACGAAGAACACAACTTGACGGCCTTTCGCGCGGCCTTCCGCCGCGACTTCCAGGTCCATGTCACGACGGTGCCGTCGGAGGCGGTGCGGATGCTGCAGGAGCACACCATCGAGGTGGTGATTTCAGACCAAAAAATGCCCGACGTCAGCGGCGTGGAGTTCTTCGAAATGATCATGGCGGACCACCCCGATCCCGTGCGCATGTTGCTCACAGGCCACGCGGACATCGACGCGGTGATCGACGCCATCAACAAAGGGCGGATTTACAAGTACATCTCCAAGCCGTGGAACGAGCCGGAGTTGAAGCGGTTGGTGGAAGAGGCCAGCGCGTTGTACCGTCGCCGGGCCCAAAGCACGGCGCGAACTGCGTCGTACGGCAAGAATTTGGCCTCGCTGCGTGAGGCCTTGGCGACGATGAAGGAAGAGTGCCAGGCCCATGCCGACCTGGGGGGAGAGGCCAAGGCTTCCTGGACGGCCACCCTCGACCGGGCCATTCGATGGATTGAGCAGCCCGACTCAGAGTTCTGAGGCCGTATCTTGGCAGGGATGCAAGTCCTGCTCATCGACGACAACGACATCGACAATGCGGTCAACGCCAAGTTGTTGCAGCTCGCCAAGATCAGCGACGACATCACGACCTTCACCGACCCCATGAAAGCCCTGCGGCATTTGGCCACGGTGGGGTCGACCTGGACGTCGCCCAAGCACATTTTGCTGGACATCCGGATGCCCAACATGGATGGGTTCGAGTGGCTCGATGCGTTCCGTCAATTGCCTGACGACATCCAAAACATGTGCCGGGTGTTCATGTTGACCGCGAGCATCAACCGCGACGAGCTGGACCAAGCCGAGCATGACGACACGGTGATCGCCCTGCTGGAAAAGCCGCTGGATGTGTACGTGTTCAAGCAGCTTCTGGACCTCTGACGCAGGTCACCACTGCATGGGCACCTCGATGAGGAGAAGCCTGGTGTCTTCAGTGGCTTCGATGGACACGCTGCCCGTGTCCCACACCCCGATGGCGTCGCGTCGTCCCAACTTTAGTCCGCCCACCGAGGCTTCGCCTTCAAGGACCATGGCGTACAGACCTTGGTTCGTGTCGTGCATGGCGTAGGTGTCGGTCCATCCGGCGCTCAATTGACCGACGTGGAACCACGCGTTTTGGTGGATTTTCACCCCCTGAGCCCCGTCAGGGGACACCACGCATTGAAGGCGATCTTGCTGGTCTGCGGGGTCCATGGTGATTTGGTCGTACGACGGCGTGAGCTCTCGCTGGTTGGGGAAGACCCAGATTTGCAAGAACCGCACGTCTTCGTCGGCGTTGTGGTTTTTCTCGCTGTGCATGATGCCTGTCCCGGCGCTCATGATTTGAACGTCGCCTTCCCGAATCACAGTCTTGTTGCCCATGCTGTCTTGATGTTCCAAATCGCCGGACAACGGGATGCTGACGATCTCCATGTTGTCGTGTGGATGGGTGCCAAATCCAGCGCCGCCGGTGACGGCGTCGTCGTTCAAGACGCGAAGCGCACCGAAGTGCATGCGCTCGGCATCACGCCAACTGGCGAAGCTGAAGCTGTGGTAGGTGTCGAGCCAGCCGTGGTCGGCGTGGCCTCGTGAGTTGGCGGGGTGAAAGGCGGTTTGCATTGAGGTTTGGGCTTGAGAGACGCCGGCCATGGCCAGGATGCCAAGGGTCATGAGAAGGGGTCGGCGGTGGACGTTCATGTTGAAGTGTGTCGACAATAGATGTATATACAACAAAAATATAACATCTGGGTTCAGTGTATAAAAAAGGGGAGATGGCTGTCATGCCATCTCCCCTTTCGGGTCGTCCTTCCAGGACGCATTTAAATTGCCCGAACAGAGCAAGCATCTTCCGCCTGATGCTGCGCTCACCAGATTGAACGAAAGCCGTCGTCAATGCAAAAAAAATCCCGGCCTCATTGGCCGGGATTTTCCCTCTTTCCCTCGGGCCTTCGCTGCGCGAGGCCAAAATTCATGAATTCAACACTCGCTCGCTCCTCTCACTCGGCATCCCGGACGCAACGAACAGATTGGCCGCTCCCAGGAGCGGTTTCGAAGCGGCCGACGCCTTGGCCCTCCCCAGCAAGTATCTGATTGTCGACAAAGTCCCAGCTGTTGGTCATGAGTCGACTCCATCCGCCGGAGCCTTGGAGCCATCCGTCGGGGGGAGTGGGCGTGGAACTCCACCAGGCCCCCCAGCCTCCAGCAGAGGCGAAGGAGTTGCCGCGGTAGCCGCCCGGTAAACCTGTGAAGCCGCTCGAGTTCGTACCGTTTCCATCGTCGCCCCAACCGTAGGTCGACTTCATCTGGCCACCAGCCACGGACTCACCGCCAAGATGGTCGGTCAACACCGTCCACTCGCCATCTGAAGGGACGTGCCATCCGCTGGGACACAAACCGCGTCCATCATCCACAGC
>JBMZAB010000030.1:0-26603 GCA_049610985.1 Flavobacteriales bacterium
TCAGTGCGAATGGGCTGCACGGGCTGAGGACGTGGCGGGCGTTGTTGGGGCATGCGACCTGGGGCGATGCCGCCGGGTCGAGGCATGCCACCTTGCGCGGCTGCGGCACGGGCTGCGGAACCTTGCTCGGCGGTGTTCTGAACCCCAGCCTTCTGTTCCTGCACGCGAGGCGCCGCAGAGGGACGAGGGGGTTGACGGGGTTGTTGGGCCGAAGCGCCCGTCGGGATGGTGCACTTCATCAGGAACGACGCCACTTGGGCGTTGACCTTTTGGACCATTTTTTGGAACAGCTCGTACGACTCAAACTTGTAAATGAGGAGCGGGTCCTTCTGCTCGAAGCGCGCGTGTTGCACGTTGCTCCGCAGGTCGTCCATGTCGCGCAGGTGCTCTTTCCAGTGTTGGTCGATGATCGCCAGCACCACGGCCTTCTCCAAGGTGTCGAGCACGCTCTTGCCTTCGGTCAGGACACTCTGCTCGATGTCCGCGCCCACCTGCAAGGTCTTCCGGCCGTCGGTGAACGGGACCAAGATGTTCTTGAAATCGTTCTTCTCGTCGTCGTGCACACGCTGAATCACAGGGTGCGCGCGCTGGGCGAGGTCCACCAACTTGGCCTGGTACAGCTCCTCTGCACGCAGGTAGGTCTGGTAGGCCAACTCCTCCGGCTTCCCCGACGCAAACCCGTCAAAGTCCACCGTGGGCTCGATGCCAAAGTCGCTCAACAACGCCATGCGGAACGCTTCGTAATCCTTCTCCGGGTGCGTCGCCAGCACGTGAGCTTCGATGAGCTCGTAGAACATGTTGGCGATGTCGGTGCGGATGCGGTCGCCGTGCAGAGCGTTGCGGCGGCGCTTGTAGATGACCTCGCGCTGAGCGTTCATCACGTCGTCGTATTCCAAGAGGCGTTTTCGGATGCCGAAGTTGTTCTCCTCCACCTTCTTTTGGGCCCGCTCGATGCTCTTGGTGATCATGCCGGCTTGGATGACCTCCCCTTCCTTGTGGCCCATTCGGTCCATCATCTTGCTCACGCGCTCCGAGCCAAACAACCGCATCAAATCGTCTTCCAAGCTCACGTAAAACTGGCTCGACCCGGGGTCTCCTTGACGACCTGAACGGCCACGCAATTGGCGGTCCACACGCCGGCTGTCGTGACGCTCGGTGCCGATGATCGCCAGTCCACCTGCGTCCTTCACCTCCTTGGAGAGCTTGATGTCCGTGCCACGGCCCGCCATGTTGGTGGCAATCGTCACCGTGCCAGGCTTGCCGGCTTCCGACACCACCTCCGCTTCGCGCTGGTGCATCTTCGCGTTGAGCACTTGGTGCTTGATGCTGCGCATGCCGAGCATCTTCGAGAGCAGTTCGCTGATTTCGACCGTGGTCGTGCCGACCAGCACTGGACGTCCTTGCTTGCTCAACTCCACCACGTCGTCGATGACGGCGTTCAGCTTCTCGCGCTTCGTCTTGTAAACCAAATCGTCCCGGTCTTTCCGCGCAATGGGACGGTTGGTCGGAATGACCATCACGTCCAACTCGTAGATGTCCCAAAACTCGCCGGCTTCTGTCTCTGCCGTGCCGGTCATGCCCGCGAGCTTGTGGTACATCCGGAAGTAGTTCTGGAGGGTGACCGTCGCGTACGTCTGCGTGGCCGCTTCCACCTTGACGCCTTCTTTGGCCTCAATGGCTTGGTGCAACCCGTCGCTGTAGCGTCGGCCTTCCATGATCCGGCCGGTTTGCTCGTCGACGATCTTCACCTTGTTGTCCATGACCACGTACTCGATGTCCTTCTCGAACAAGGTGTACGCCTTCAGGAGCTGGTTCATGCTGTGAATCCGGGCGCTCTTGACGCCGTAATCCTGCATGAGTTGTTGCTTCTGCTCGAGCTTCTCTTCCTCTCCGGATTCGCTGTTGTCGATGCCGACCAATTCTGTGGCCAAATCCGGCATGGTGAAGAAGTGCTCGTCTTCCATGTTTCGGACGAGGTACTCGATGCCCTTTTCGGTGAGTTCGATTTGGTTTTGCTTCTCGTCGATCACGAAGAAGAGCTCGGCGTCGGCCTTGTGCATCTCGCGCTGGTTGTCCGCGAGGTAGTACCCCTCCGTTTTGAGGAGTTGCTGGCGCATGCCGTCTTGGCTCAAAAATTTGATGAGCGGCTTGCTCTTGGGCAGGGCGCGGTAGGCCCGGTACAAGGCCAATCCGCCGGCCTCGACGTCCTCCTTCGAAGCGCCGTCCACCAACAATTTCTTCGCATCGGACAAGAACCCTTGGGCGGCCTGCTGCTGCACCTTGACGATGCTGACCACCTTGGGCTTGAGCTGGTCAAATTCATGCTCGTCGCCCTTGGGCGTCGGCCCGCTGATGATCAAAGGCGTCCGGGCTTCGTCGATCAACACCGAGTCGACCTCGTCGACGATGGCGAAGTGGTGCTTGCGCTGCACGAGTTGTTCCGGCCGCATGGCCATGTTGTCTCGCAAGTAATCGAAGCCAAACTCGTTGTTGGTGCCGAACGTCACGTCGCACTTGTAGGCCTTGCGACGCGCCTCGCTGTTGGGCTGATGCTTGTCAATGCAGTCCACCGTCAATCCGTGGAATTCATACAACGGCCCCATCCACTCCGCGTCGCGTCGGGCGAGGTAATCGTTGACGGTGACCACGTGCACGCCACGGCCGGCCAAGGCGTTGAGGAAGACCGGCAGCGTCGCCACCAGCGTCTTTCCCTCCCCCGTTTGCATTTCCGCCACCTTGCCGCGGTGAAGCGCCACCCCACCAATCAACTGAACGTCGTAGTGGACCATGTCCCACGTCACCTCTGACCCGGCAGCTGTCCAGGATTTGGCCCAGAAGGCCTTGTCGCCTTCGACCCGCACCAAATCGCGTGACGCGGCAATCTCGCGGTCCAATTCGGTCGCGGTCACCTCCACGTCGCCTTCCGCCGAGAACCGACGTGCGGTCTCCTTCACCAAGGCAAACGCCTCGGGCATCACCTCCTCCAACACCTCTTCCAACCCTTCATTAACCTGAAGTTCGAGGGCGTCGATTTGCTCGAAGAGGGCCTCCTTTTGATCCAGCTGAGAAAGGGGGAGCTCCGCGGCTTGGGCATGCAGTTGGTCGATTTGGCCCAATTCAGACGCCACGTGTTTCCGAATGCGTTCACGCAGGTCCGCGGAGCGGCTCCGCAGGTCGTCCGCGGACAAATTCCCCAACGATTTTTCCGCCTCTTTCACCCGGTCCACAACCGGCTGAACCTCTTTGATGTCGTTGGCCGATTTGTCCCCGACAAAGGCCTTGAAAAGCTTTGCAAGCATGACACAAAAGTACAACGTGAACCACCCGAGGGTTGGCCAAAAATCGTTGCCGGAAAAACCGTGCCAAAAAAACAGCTCCCACTCACCTTTTCCAGGTATTTTCCAGCACATGCAACACCTCCCTTTGTGCTTATTGTCATGCAATTAAAGGCGATGCTGGAGGACGATTGTTAAGAACTCTGGACGATTGTGGACTTTTCAGTTTGCCCGCAAATGGGGTTGCGAAGTTTCTTTGATGGGCCGCTGAGAGGCATTCCATTTGCCACTCAAAAAGCACCCCTTTAGCTTACTCAGCCAAACCTCAATTTTATCTGCGACCTCAACCCTCGCAGCAGGCCTCTCCCTCCCCTGAACATTTCCCAGGGAACCTTCAAGAAAAACCATGACCATGGACAACATCGAAAACCGCAACGAAGAAGTCATCGACAACAAGCAAACTGCCATTGAGGAGGTGTTGCCTGAGAACACCGCGGTTGTGGAACCCATCTTGGAGGACAACCCGAACCGCTTTGTCCTCTTCCCCATCGAGCACAACGACATTTGGAACTTCTACAAGAAATCCGAGGCGAGTTTTTGGACCGCTGAAGAGATTGACCTCGCCGCTGACATCGTTGACTGGAACGACAAGCTCAACGACGACGAGCGTTACTTCGTCAAACACATCTTGGCCTTCTTTGCCGCCTCCGACGGCATCGTGAACGAGAACCTCGCGGAGAATTTCGTGGCTGAAGTGCAGTACACCGAGGCGAAGTTTTTCTACGGATTCCAAATCATGATGGAGAACATCCACAGCGAGACCTACTCGTTGTTGATCGACACCTACATCAAGGACAAAGCCGAAAAGGACAAGCTGTTCAACGCCATAGAGACCCTCGACTGCGTCAAGGAAAAGGCCAATTGGGCCCTCGAATGGATTGAGAACGGCAGCTTTGCCGAGCGCATCGTGGCCTTCGCTGCCGTGGAAGGCATCTTTTTCTCTGGCAGCTTCTGCTCCATCTTTTGGCTCAAGAAGCGCGGCCTGATGCCTGGTTTGAGCTTCTCCAACGAACTCATCAGCCGCGACGAAGGCATGCACTGCGACTTCGCGTGCATGTTGTACAACGACCACATCGTGAACAAGTTGCCCAAGAAGACCATCGAGAAAATCATCCTCGATGCGGTGGCCATTGAAAAGGAATTTATTTGCGAAGCGTTGCCGGTGCGCTTGATTGGCATGAACGCCGATCTCATGAGCCAGTACATCGAATTTGTGGCCGACCGCCTGTTGGTCGAACTCGGCAACGAAAAGGTCTTCAATGTGACCAACCCCTTCGACTTCATGGACATGATCAGCCTCCAGGGCAAGACCAACTTCTTTGAGAAGCGCGTCGGTGAATACCAAAAGGCGGGTGTCCTCAACAACTCCTCCGAAGAAGACAACAGCTTCAGCCTTGACGCGGACTTCTGAAGTCCTCTTGATCCGAAACCCTCCCCAACCCTCTCTTTCCTCTTCGCATGTATGTATTGAAGCGCGACGGCCGGCGTGAACCGGTCCAGTTTGACAAAATCACGGCCCGCATCAAGAAGCTGTGCTACGGCTTGCACGCTGCTGTGGAACCCACCAAAGTCGCCATGCGCGTCATCGAGGGAGTGTACGACGGTGTGACCACGACCGAACTTGACAACCTGGCCGCCGAGGTCGCCGCGACCAATGCCGTGACCCATCCAGACTACGCGCAACTCGCCAGCCGCATTGCCGTGAGCAACTTGCACAAGGCGACCAAGAAATCGTTCACCGAAACCATGGAGGACCTCCACAACTATGTGGACCCTGTCACAGGAGAGAACGCGAGCTTGATTGCCGACGACGTGTGGGAGATCATTCAGAAGAACGCCGAATTGCTCGACTCGAGCATCATCTACGACCGGGACTTCAACTACGACTTCTTCGGGTTCAAGACCCTCGAGCGTTCCTACTTGCTCAAGATCAAGGGAGAGATCGCAGAGCGCCCTCAACACATGCTCATGCGTGTGGCTGTGGGCATCCACAAGGACGACATGGAGAGCGCCATCGAGACGTACAACATGATGAGCGAAGGCTGGTTCACGCACGCCACGCCCACCCTGTTCAATGCCGGCACCCCCAAGCCCCAGATGTCCAGCTGCTTCTTGCTGACCATGAAAGAGGACAGCATCTCCGGCATCTACGACACCCTCAAGCAATGTGCAAAAATCTCTCAAAACGCAGGAGGCATCGGTTTGGCCATCCATGACATTCGCGGCACGGGCTCGTACATCAAAGGCACCAACGGCACATCCAACGGCATTGTCCCCATGTTGCGCGTCTTCAACGACACCGCACGTTACGTGGACCAAGGAGGCGGCAAGCGCAAAGGTTCCTTTGCGATTTACATCGAGCCTTGGCACAGTGACATCTTCGATTTCCTTGAGCTTCGCAAAAACCACGGCAAGGAAGAGCAACGCGCCCGCGATTTGTTCTACGCCTTGTGGACCCCCGACCTGTTCATGAAGCGTGTCGAGGAGAACGGCGACTGGACGCTCATGTGCCCCAACGAATGCCCAGGCTTGGCCGACAGCTGGGGATCCGAGTTCGAAGCGCTCTACACGAAGTATGAGTCAGAAGGCAAAGGACGCAAGACCATCAAGGCGCAAGACTTGTGGTTCAAAATCCTCGAAAGCCAAGTGGAGACCGGCACCCCCTACATGCTTTACAAGGACGCCGCCAACGGCAAGTCCAACCAGCAGAATTTGGGCACCATCCGCTCGTCCAACTTGTGCACCGAGATCATCGAGTACACCTCGCCCGACGAAGTGGCGGTGTGCAACTTGGCCTCCATCGCCATCCCGAAGTTTGTCAAGGAAGACAGGACGTTCGACCACGACAAGCTCTTCGAGGTCACCTACCGTGTGACGCGCAACCTCAACCGCGTCATCGACCGGAACTACTACCCCATCCCCGAAGCGCGCAACTCCAACATGCGCCACCGCCCCATTGGCTTGGGCGTGCAAGGGTTGGCCGACGCATTCATCTTGATGCGTTTCCCCTTCGACAGCGACGAAGCGCGCCAGTTGAACAAAGACGTTTTCGAAACCATTTACTACGCCGCCTGCACCGCGTCCAAGGACATGGCCAAGGAAGAAGGCGCGTACGAGACCTTCGAAGGCTCCCCAGCCAGCGAGGGCAAGCTCCAGTTTGACCTTTGGGGCGTGAAGCCATCCGACCGTTGGGAGTGGGGCATCTTGAAGGACGAGATCAAGGAGCACGGCATGCGCAACTCGTTGCTTATGGCCCCCATGCCCACCGCATCCACAGCTCAAATCCTTGGCAACAACGAGTGCTTCGAGCCGTACACAAGCAACATCTACACCCGTCGCACCCTCTCTGGAGAGTTCATCGTGGTGAACAAGCATTTGTTGCGCGACTTGACAAAGCTCGACTTGTGGGACGACGACATGAAGAACCGCCTCATCGCGGCCAACGGCTCCATCCAGAACATCCCTGAGATTCCTGAAAATCTCAAGGTTTTGTACCGCACGGCTTGGGAGATTTCCCAGAAGTCCATCCTCGAAATGGCGGCCGACCGCGGGGCGTACATCTGCCAAAGCCAGTCGCTCAACATCTTCATGGAGAACGTGAACAACTCCAAGTTGACATCCATGCATTTCTACGCTTGGAAGAAAGGCTTGAAAACCGGCATGTACTACCTCCGCACGAAGGCGGCCACCGACGCCATCAAGTTCACCGTGGACAAGAAGTACAAGGAGCAGCCTCAAGGCGAGCAAGCAGCTGCGGCAGCCAAGCCTGAGGAGATGACTTATGAGCAGCAAGTCCAAGCGTGCAGCATCGAGAACGGTCCCGACTGCGAAATGTGCAGCGGTTGATACCCACGACGATTTCTAAGAAAGAGGCCTCCTGACGGGGGCCTTTTTTTGCTCAGCGCTTCCATTTGATGTTGCACCCGAGCGACGGCGCTTGGCCTGTCGTGGGCACCTCCTCTCCGGCCAACAACAAGTCGACAACGCGCCGGAGGTCGTCCCCCGTGACTGGCACGTCGTTGCCTGGTCGGGACCCGTCGTATTGGCCGCGGTAGACGCATTTTGAGTCGCGGTCGAACACGCTGAAATCTGGGGTGCACGCCGCGTCGTATGCGCGGGCCACCTCCTGGGACTCGTCGTACAAGTAGGGGAAGGTGAACCCATGGCGCTTTGCGAGCACTTGCATGTGCTCAAATCCATCCTGGGGGTAATTCGCCACGTCGTTGCAGGAAATCGCCACCACGTCCACGCCCCGTGCCTTGCACTCCGCTGCAAACGCCACAAGCGACTCCAGCAAGTGAATCACAAACGGGCAATGGTTGCACATGAACACGACCACGGTTGGCTGACCAGCGAACACGTCCTTGGCGCGTACCATGCCTTCCTGGGTGGCGTTGGGAAGTGAAAAGTCGGGGGCTGTGAAGCCCAAAGCGAGCTTGGTGGTTTCGGTGGCGGCCATGGCCTTCAGTTGAGTTCAAAGACAAAGTTCAGGACGAAGTGGTCCGCCAGAACAACCCCCAGGTGGTTAAAAACAAGCCCACCCCCATCACCAGGTGAATGGGCTGGGCCCAAACAGGAAAGGCCCCGTAGGCGAACAGCAGGCCCGTGCAAAGTTGGGCCACAAGGAGCAGGAGGGTCGCGTTGCGGGCACGCAACACGTGTCGCTTGCCGAACGGGCCCATGCGCCAGATCCAGAACAAATGGGCGGCCATGACCACCCAATACCCCGATCGGTGGATCAGGTACAGCACGTCATTGGAGGCCAAGGAGGCCGCCAAGTCGGGCCTGTCGAACCCCTGCTTGAGCAACACGTCGACCAGCTCGCGCACTTCGGTGCCGGTGACGATTTGGACCAAGGTGACCACCAAGGCCAGCATCAAGCCCCAACGCGCCGACCTGTGCCAACGAACTGTGAGTCCCTTCAGGCGCTGGATGACGACGCTGTCGATGGCCAAGATGGCCAAGGCGCCGAGCATGTGGATCGTGATGCTGTGGGGGATCAAATTGCCGTCCACCACCAGCTTCCCCAACCACGCCACAAACCCGAGGGCCAGGACGCCGAGCAGGGCCAACAAGGTGGTCCGAAGGTCGCGGGCCAACATCGCCGCCCCAAGCAGGAGCAACGCCGGAAGGCCGGCCAGCGCACCGAGCAGGCGGTTGATGAATTCCACCCACGTGTGAAGCGGGTTGAAGATGGCGTAGTCGTGTTTGGTGTAAGGGGACCACGCACCTTGGGCTTGTTCCGCCTGGAAATCGGCGGCGATCAAGTCGGTTTGGGCCACCCAAAATTGGTCGTCAACCAACAGCATACGCCCTGCCTCGTAAGATTCTCCCAAGGTGTAAGTCACTTGGGCGACGTCGGTGGGCGGGACAAGCAGGCCAAAGCACTTGGGCCAGTCCGGGCAGCCCATGCCGCTGCCGGTCATGCGCACCACACTTCCAGCAAGCACCACAAGGAAGGCCAACCAAAACGACGCCCGAGCGAGGGGCAAGAGGAGTCGGGTCATGGCTGGACGTCGACCGCGCCAAAGTGGGTCACCGCCATGCGTTCCACCGGGTACATGCCGTCCCCGATGGCCGTCACTTTCGCCACGAGCGCTTTGGCGTCCACCACCTCTGGGTCGTACTCCACTTTCGCCACATTCACGCTGCGGTCCTTTTCAAAGTCAATCGTGGCCGTTGCCACGCCAGGAACTTCCAGCAGCTCCTTGCGCACTTTGGCCACACATCCCACTTCGCACATCATGCCTTGCACGGACATCTCCGCCACCGTGCGTTCAACGGCGCCCTCCACACGGGTCTCTTCGTAGACCGTGGGAACGCTGTCGGCGGAAGGGCCTCCACACGACATCCAGGTGAGGGCCAGCATCGTGCCCAGGAGAGAGGGAATTCGCATGATCCAAAGATAGCGGGGGCCTGGGGCGACGCCATGGGCCTTGTGCTAATTTTGCAACCTCATGAGGACCTCCAACTCGAAGATGTGGCTGGCGCTGTTGACGCTTGGGTTTGTTTGGGGCAGCTCCTTCATCCTCATGAAGATGGCGTTGTTCGACACCGCTGGAGAACGCCTTTTTTCTGCCTTGGACGTGGCCCTGGGACGCATCGCAATCGCCGGGTTGGCCATGGCCCCGTTGGCTTGGACCCACCGCGCCCACCTCACGCGCGAACACTTGCCCTGGCTGCTCCTTGTGGGTGGGTTGGGCAACATGCTTCCCGCGTATTTCTTCACCACAGCCCAAACCTTGATCCCCTCCTCAGTCGCCGGCATGCTCAACGCCCTCACGCCCATGTTCACCCTGCTTGTCGGCGTGCTGCTGTTCCAAAGCCGGGCCCACGCCCTGCAGGTGGCAGGCATCTTCGTCGGGTTGGTGGGGGCTGCCGTGTTGGCTTTCCAACCGGGCATGGGCGACGCACTGGGTCAGGAGGCCCTGGGTGGGGCAGGACGCGTGCTCGCGGCCACAGCATGCTACGGGGTCAGCGTGAATGTGATTCGGCACAAACTCCACGCCGTGCCAGCCGCCGGGGTGGCGGCGTTGGCCCTGGGATTGATGGGCTTGCCCGCGGCGGCGTTGGGCCTGTCGGGCGACCTGCCCACCTTGGCGTTCACCCACCCAGACGGCCTTCGAGGGTTGTGGGCCATGGTGGTGCTCGCCGTGGTCGGGACAGGACTGGCCTTGGTCGCCTTCAACCGCATCATCCAACGCACCAACGCCCTTTTCGCAAGCACGGTCACGTACATCATTCCCCTCTTCGCCACGATGTGGGGTTGGCTCGACCGAGAACCCCTGACGAGTTGGCACCTCCTGGGCGGGGCGGTCGTGTTGGTGGGGGTTTGGCTCGTGAATCGAGGAGGGCGAAAGGCCTCGGAAAAGGCCCTCTGAAGGTTTGGGCTTTTCAGGCTTTCCCACTATCTTCGCGCTCCCTTTGTGGGAAAAATTCAATCCTCATGTATGCAATCGTAGAGATCGCAGGGCACCAGTACAAGGTAGAGAAAGACCAGCAGGTGTTCGTCAACCGCCTCGACGCAGAGGAGGGCAAGAAGGTCAAGTTTGACCGCGTGCTCCTCGTCGACAAAGGTGGTGACGTGACTGTTGGCGCCCCCGCGGTAGACGGCATGGCCGTCCACGCCGTCGTTGAACGGCACCTGAAAGGAGACAAGGTTCTTGTCTTCAAGAAGAAGCGTCGCAAAGGATACCAGAAGCTCAACGGCTTCCGCGCGTCCTTGACGGAAATCAAAATCACCGACATCAAGAAGGCCGCCGCCAAGAAGGCAGCGCCCAAGAAGGATGCGGAAGCGGCTCCTGCAAAGGAAGCGGCTGCGAAGAAGCCTGCAGCGAAGAAGCCCGCAGCCAAGAAAGCTGCACCTAAAAAGACTGAAGAATAAACCCCAGAAGCCATGGCACACAAAAAAGCGGCAGCGAGTTCGAAGAACGGACGTGAGTCCCAGTCCAAACGCTTGGGCGTGAAAATTTTCGGTGGTCAACACTGCATCGCAGGCAACATTTTGGTTCGCCAGCGCGGCACCCAGCACCACCCAGGTGACAACGTCGGCATCGGCAAAGACCACACCTTGTTTGCGTTGACAGACGGAACCGTAGAGTTCCGCAAGAAGGCAAACAACCGTTCATTTGTTTCTGTGATTCCCGCAGGAGACGCCTGATTGACAAGAACGTAAAGCTTGTGAACTCCCGGCCCCAACAGGTCGGGAGTTCTTATTTTTGGACCTCACAGACCCCGCCCCATGCTGACCCTTCAATGCCTTCGCGAAGAGAGAGACCGAGTGCTGGACGCCTTGGCCAAGCGACACATTGACGCCACCGCCACGGTGGATCAAATCCTCGATTTGGACGCCAAGCGACGCGCGACCCAGACCGAGCTCGACCAAGTCCTCTCCGAGAGCAATTCGCTGTCCCGTCAAATTGGCGGCTTGATGCGTGAGGGAAAGAAGGCCGAGGCGGAGGAAGTCAAAGCCAAGACGGCTGGGATGAAAGCCAAGACTGGCGAGTTGAAGGACGCCATGGACGCTGCCGAGCACGAGCTCCAAGCGCTCCTCGTGTCGCTCCCCAACACCCCCTGCGACCTCGTGGCTGAAGGCAAGACTCCCGACGACAACGTCGAGGTGTTCCGCAGCGCGGAGCCGCAAGCCGCCGGAGGGGCCGCCAAGCCCCACTGGGACCTGGCCAAGGAGCACGACCTCATCGACTTCGACCTCGGGGCCAAGGTCACCGGCGCTGGATTCCCTTTCTACAAAGGCGAGGGCGCCAAGCTGCAACGGGGACTCATACGCTTTTTCCTGGAGAAAGCCGACGACGCAGGGTACACGGAGTTCATCCCGCCTCACATGGTCAACGCCGACTCCGGCTACGGCACGGGGCAGCTCCCTGACAAGGAAGGTCAGATGTACCACATGCAGGAGGACAACCTGTACATGATCCCCACGGCGGAGGTCCCCTTGACCAACATCTACCGCGATGTGGTCCTTCAGGCGGCGGATTTGCCCCAAAAGATCTGCGGGTACACCCCTTGCTTTCGTCGCGAAGCCGGCAGCTATGGCAAGGACGTCCGCGGCCTGAACCGGCTCCACCAATTCGACAAGGTGGAAATTGTCCAAGTCACCCATCCAGACCAGAGCTACGCCACCCTCGACACCATGGTCGACCACGTGAAAGGCTTGCTCGAAGGGTTGGAACTTCCCTACCGCATCCTTCGCTTGTGCGGAGGCGACATGGGCTTCACCAGCGCGATGACGTACGACTTTGAAGTGTGGTCTGCTGCGCAAGAACGCTGGCTGGAAGTCAGCTCGGTGTCCAACTTCGAGACGTTCCAAGCGAACCGTTTGAAGTGCCGCTTCAAAGACGAGGATGGCAAGAACAAGTTCGTGCACACGCTCAACGGCTCTGCCTTGGCGTTGCCGCGCATCGTGGCCGCCTTGCTCGAGAACCACCAAGATGACCAAGGCATCGTCATCCCCAAGGCCCTGGTGCCTTTCGTTGGATTCGACCGCATTGGAGGATGACAAGGGCGATTTGCGTTGGCCTCTTATTGCTGGCCCTGGGGCTGAGCAACTGCACGGGTCCAGGGCAACCCCACCTCACGCCGTTGCGCGAGGCCGCTGCACAGGTGGAGGAAGGCATGGCCCAAGTGGGCGCCTGGAACGTCGACACCCTCACCGCCATTCGGGCCCGGGTGGACGAGCGGGTGCGTGACCTGACCTGGCTCATGGCCGATTCCACGTTGACGTTCTCTGTGGAGGACGGACAACTCATCGGAGATTGGGCGCGGGTCAAGCGCCACCTGAAAGACGCCCCCCAGCGAATTCGTGCCCTGAACGAACAAGGTGCGCTGTGCAACACCCAACTGGCCAACCTGATCGGGGCCATCCGCAACGGCGCCGAAGTGGACGCCAACGGAGTGGCCATGGACGAGGTGTATTTCCAGCGCCAGGCCCAAAACGAACTCAACGCCGTGGCCAAATGGCTCGCCTTTGTGGCGGACACCCGCCGCTTGATCGACGCCGGCATGGTTCTCGAAGCCGCCACGCGGGCGCCAATGGACAGCCTCCTCCAGGCCAAACGCGCCGAGTGGGCCCAACAGATTGCCGCCGAATGATTGCCTGGTCCACAGCGCTGTGCCGCTTGCTTGGCCTTGGGCTTCTTATGGGTCTCATGACCCTGATGGCTCCTGCAACGTGTCAGGCGCAAACGGACTTTGAGCTGGCCGAATATTATTTCAACGAAGGCAGCTACCCTCAAGCTCGGCTCTACCTCGAGCCACTTTGGAAGAAGAACAAGACGAACGCCGTGTACCAGATGTACTACGGCACCTTGCTGGCCTTGGACGATTTCGACGCCGCCGAAAAACTCGTCAAGGGGCGGCTCAAGCGCAGGCACAAAAACTCCAAGTCCACGGCTTTGGTGGACCTGGGCTCGTTGTACTTGCACTTTGGCATGCGTGACAACGCCATGGAAGCCTTCGAAGAGGCCCTGGAATTGCTGCCCAAAGGACGGCCCGCGGCTGTGGCCCTGGCCAACGCTTTCATCAAACTGGACGAACTCGACATGGCGCTCGCCACCTACCAACGCGCCGAAAAATTGGGCACGGTGGGCTTCGACTACGAACTCGCCAACCTGCAGGGCATGCGGGGCGATTTTGAAGGGATGGTCGGCGCGTACATGTCCTTGCTTGCCACCAAGCCCAACTACCTGCGGACGGTCCAAAACAGCCTCAACCGCAACCTCCGGCTCACGCTGGTCGAGGACAACCGGGAATTGGTGCGCACCGCCTTGCTCCGCGCCATCCAAGCCAACCCGGACAACGTCATCTACCCCGAGTTGCTGGTTTGGCATTTCAACCAGATTCAGGATTTCGCCTCGGCGTTCGTCCACGCCAAGTCCTTGGACCTGCGCTTGGACGAAGGCGGCACGCGTATGATGGAATTGGGGCACACCGCCCAAGCCAACGGCGACCGGACCACCGCCCTGAAGTGCTATGAATACGTGGCGGGTCAGGGGCCCAACAACCCCTACTTCTTCACGGCGCGGAACGAAGTGTTGCAAGTTCAATTCGACAACCTGACCGAGGAGGTGCCAGCCGACCTGGACGCGATGGCCGTGCTCGCAGAGTCGTACGCCTCGAGCTTGCGCGACCTCGGCATTCGGTCAGAAACGGCCATGATGGTGAAGGACCGGGCGCACCTGCTCGCGTTTTACCTCAACCGCGCCGAGGAAGGCATCGAAGACCTAGAGACCCTGCTTGCGGAGCAAGATCTGAACAGTCGCGTGGCGGCCGCATGCAAGCTGACGTTGGGAGACATCTACGTGTTTGAAGGGATGATTTGGGACGCCTCGTTGCTGTTTTCGCAAATTGTGCTGGACTTCAAGGACGACCCCTTGGGGCACGAGGCCAAATTCCGGAACGCGCGTGTCAGCTACTACGGCGGCGACTTCAATTGGGCCCAAAGCCAACTCAACGCCCTCAAGGCCTCCACGTCCAAGCTGATTTCCAACGACGCCATCGACCTGAGCTTGCTCATCACCGACAACTTCAACCTCGACACGTTGACCACGCCGATGGAGATGTTTGCGCGGGCCGACCTGTTGAACATGCAACGTCGGTTCGACGAGGCCCACGCCACGTTGGATTCCCTCCAGGCCGACCATCCTGGGCACGCCCTGGAAGACGAAATCCTAATGATGTCCGCGGACATGTTCCTCGAGCAAGGACGTGTGGACACCGCCATGGCCTTGTATCGAGAAGTCGTGGACCTGCACTTCGACGACATCACCGGGGACGACGCGCTGTTCAAGCTCGCCGACCTGACCCACCACGCCTTGGAGGACCTGGCGACCGCCCAGGACCTTTATGAACAACTGCTCTTCGACTTCCCAGGATCCTTGCACGCCGTGGAGGCCCGCAAACGGTTCAGGGACTTGCGGGGGGACGAACTCGAATAACTTCGTCGCATGGTTCTCTACAACGTCACCGTCAGCGTCTCTGAAGAGAGCGCCAACGATTGGGTCAAGTACATGATGGAAGAGCACATCCCCGACGTGCTGGCCACCGGACATTTTCGCGATTTCCGCCTGTGCCACGTGCAAGGGGAAGCGCAAGGCGGCGTCACGTTTGCGGTGCAATACATGGCGCGCAGCGTGGAGGCGTTCGAAGCGTACCAAAAGGACCACGCCCCAGCCCTTCAAGCCGAGCACCAGGCCAAATGGGGCAGCAAGGCCACCGGCTTTCGCACCGTGCTTCCGCTGATCGCCGAGGGGCACCCCACCCCGGGGTTTGACCCCAAGGACAACTGATTCTTCGCAGGGCATGCACGTCAAGGCCAAAAAGCACCTCGGGCAACACTTCCTGCGCGACATGGACGCCGCCCGGCGGATCGCCTTGGGCATCACCAAACATCAGGGGTGTGTCGACGTGCTGGAAGTGGGTCCTGGAACTGGCGCCTTGACACGGCCGCTCCTGTACCGCGGAGACCTGCGGGTCAAGGCGGTGGAGCTGGACGACGAGTCCGTGCTCTATTTGACGAGCCAGGGCGTGCTGCCGGCGGAAGACGTCTTTGGCGTCGACCTGCTCAAGTGGGACCCGAGTGAGGCGTTCCCAGAAGGCGCCCCCTTCATTGTGGCGGGCAACTTCCCTTACAACATCAGCTCCCAAATCCTTTTCAGGGTGCTGGACTGGCGCGACCGCGTGCCCGAATGTGTGGGGATGTTCCAAAAGGAAGTCGCCGAACGCGTGGCCGAAGGACCAGGCTCCAAGACCTACGGCATCTTGAGCGTGCTGCTGCAGGCGTATTACGACATCGACTACCTGTTCACCGTGCACGAGCATGCCTTCGACCCACCGCCCAAGGTCAAGAGCGGCGTCATCCGACTCGTGCGCAACGACGTCTCCACCCTCCCCCACGGTGTCAGCCATGCGCACTTCGTGCGGGTCGTCAAGGCGGCCTTCAACCAGCGCCGAAAAACCTTGCGCAACAGCATCAAAAGCGGCGGCTTCGACGCCACGCGCATCCCTGAACCTTTTCAAGGCCAACGCGCCGAGCAATTGAGCGTGGCCGAGTTCCTCGAACTGGCGGCGGCCCTTCAGGACTGACCCTCGCGAGGGCCCTCAATCCAAGGGCAACTGGAGCCTGGCGAACAGGGGCATGTACAGCCCCACCTCCCGGTTGGGTGCACCCGCTGGGGTGGTGGACAACCATTCCGCCCGCAGGCCCCACATCACCGTCATCGGCAACGTGCCCTTGCCACGGCCGCGCTTCCACTCCAACGTCCGTCGTGTGTTGCCCCAGGCCACGTAGGCGGAAGGACCTCCGACGAACCAGGACAACGCCGTGTTTCGGCCGCCCAACTCCCCCAGGTTGGCGAAACCCAGGCCGTACTCCACGAACGACTCGTCCCGCGAAGCGTCTGACTTGTCCACGCGCCACAAGACGTAGGCCCTCGCCTTCCGGTCCAGCACATTGATTTCAAGACGCGCGCCCTGAATGCCCCCCACCTCTGCGGGGTCGTCCAAGATGTACGCCCCATGAAGACCGGTGCTCAGCAACGCCAGCGGACTGCCCCACAAACGGCCCTTGTCGAAGTCGGGGAGGGTCGTGATTTGGGCCAGGATGGGTGCGCAAAGGACCGCGCCACACAGAAGAAGAAAGAGGCGAGACAGCATCATTTCTGAAAGTTCTCACCGACGTCCGGCCGGACTCGTCGAGGGTCCGCTACTTTTGAACAAAAGGTACCTGCAATGATCAAGGCACCCACTTTTGGCGAGTTCATCATGGACCGGCAAGCGGAATTTCCGTTTGTGACGGGCCAACTCACGCGTCTGCTCACCGACATCGGGGTGGCGGCGAAAATCGTGAACCAACAGGTCAACCGGGCGGGGCTGACCAACATCCTCGGGGCTTCCGGGGCCACCAACGTTCAAGACGAGCAACAACAAAAACTCGACGTCTTCGCCGACGACACCTTCATGCGCGTCCTCTCGGCCGGGAAGAGCGTGTGCGGCATCGGCTCGGAGGAACGCGACGGTCACGTGCGTTGCGGCGACCAAGGTGAAGGCCGGTCCGGCAAGTACATCGTGCTGATCGACCCTTTGGACGGGTCCTCCAACATCGACGTGAACGTCAGCATCGGCACCATCTTCAGCATTGTGCGGCGCGTCACCCCCATGGGCGAGCCACTCCAGGAACAGGACTTCTTGCAAGCGGGCACTGCCCAAGTGGCCGCAGGGTACGTCCTGTATGGGTCCAGCACCATGCTGGTGTACACCACTGGGCACGGGGTGCACGGCTTCACCTTCGACCCGGGGGTGGGGGAATTTTTCCTGTCGCATCCCGACATGATGTTCCCCGATCGCGGCGTTACGTACAGCATCAACGACGCCGTGAAGCCCAAAAGCAACCAGGCCACCCAGGACTTCATCGACACGTGCCGGGAAGCTGTGGATGTGGGCTTCCGAGGGCGGTACATCGGTTCTCTTGTGGCCGACTTCCACCGCAACCTCATCCACGGGGGCATCTACCTTTATCCTTCCACCACGGACAAACCCGACGGCAAACTGCGCCTGCTTTATGAGTGTGCGCCCTTGGCTTGGTTGGCCGAGGAGGCTGGGGGAAAAGCGTTGGACGACCACGGCAGGATCCTGGACCGGGTGCCCAAGTCGCTGCATGAACGCACCCCATACTACGTGGGCAACCGCCACCTCATCGATGCCCTTAAAACGTGCCGAAAAGCCCGCCGCGCAGGGGAACAGGGCGCAGGCGTCACGTAACTTTGCGGGCCATGCGCCCCGCAGACCTTCTTCAATTCTACACCCGTGACCCTCGTGCAGGGGGCCTTCGTGGTGCGCTGAAGACCCAAGGCACGAAAGTGGAGATGCACGGCGCTGTCGGGTCTGCCATTCCACTGGCCATTGCCGGGATGCTCAGCCATGAGGACGAGGTGACCAACCCGCGGCACCACGTGTTTGTCCTGGACGACAAGGAACAGGCGGCGTACTTCATGAACGACCTGCAATCTGTGTTGGGGGACGCTCGGCCCATCTTGTTCTACCCAAGGTCTGCCCGGGTGCCTTACGCAGACGAGGACACGGTGGAAAACGCCAACATCGCCATGCGCGCCGAGGTGTTGAACGAAATCAACGGCGGACGAGACGGGTTGGTTGTCGTGACGTTCCCAGAAGCGCTGGCCGAACAGGTCATCACCCGCAAGGAACTGAGCGACCAAACGTTCACGATTTCCCTCGGCGAGACCTACACCATGGACTTCCTCGACGAGGTGCTCTTGGCGTACGAATTTGAAAAGGTGGATTTCGTGTACGAACCAGGCCAGTACAGCATGCGCGGCGGAATCGTCGACATCTTCTCCTACAGCTTCGACCATCCATATCGAATCGAATTTTTTGGGGACGACGTGGACTCGATTCGCAAGTTTGACCCGACGTCGCAACTGAGTGTGGCCAAGATGACCCGGGCCACCGTGGTGCCCAACGTGGGCAACACCAGCCTGCACGACGCCCACGAACCGTTCTTCAGCTTCTTGCCGCCGAGTGCCGTCATGTGGATGGCGGACGCGAAGCGGTGCGAAATGGGGCTCGACAAAGCCATGGAGCGCGCGCGTTCTCACTACGACCGGATCAGCGGAGAGGTGAAGCGCACGCCACCCGAGGACTTGTACCTCGAAGGCGCCCATCTGGAAGGGCTGCTCGACCCATTCTCCGTGGTGGAATTCGGGGGCGGGACGACCTGGCCTAACCGGTTGATTTTGAAGTACGGAATGACGGCGCAGCCCGCCTTCAACAAGCAGTTTGACCTGATTGCAAACAACCTGCGTTCCAACCACAAGAACGGGTACGTCAACGTGGTGGTGAGCGGCCAGGCCACCCAACTGGAGCGGTTGCACGACGTGTTCCACGACCGGCAGGAGGAGAATGAAGAGCCGGTTCCTTACAAGCCCATCCCCATGGAACTCAGCGAGGGCTTCGTGGACAAGGAGCTCAAGGTGTTGGTGTACACCGACCACCAGTTGTTTGAGCGGTACCATCGCTTCCGCCTGAAGGAGGGGTTCCGCAAGAACAAAGAGGCGCTCACAATCAAGGAATTGATGGCGCTGGAAGTGGGCGACTTCGTCGTGCACATCGACCACGGCATTGGCGAGTTCAGCGGCCTGCACAAGATTGAAGTCAACGGAAAAATGCAGGAGGCCATCCGCCTCACCTACCGCGGAGGCGACGTGCTGTACGTCAGCATACACAGCCTCCACCGCATTTCCAAGTACAGCTCCAAGGAGGGCACACAGCCAAAGATCAACAAGCTGGGCACCAACACGTGGGCCAAGACCAAGCAGAAGACCAAGGGCCGCGTCAAGCAGATCGCCTACGACCTCTTGCAGCTCTACGCCAAGCGCAAGTCGGCGCCCGGGCACGCCTACCCCGAGGATGGCTACTTGCAGCACGCGCTTGAGGCCAGCTTCATGTATGAGGACACGCCGGACCAAAACGCCGCGAGCAAGGCCGTGCGTGAAGACATGTTGAAGTCGACGCCGATGGACCGGTTGGTGTGCGGGGACGTCGGGTTTGGCAAAACCGAAATCGCCATCCGCGCCGCCTTCCGCGCGGCCTGCGACGGCAAGCAGGCGGCGGTGCTCGTGCCGACAACGATCTTGTCGATGCAGCACTTCAAGAGCTTCAGCCGCCGCCTCCGGGATTTCCCTGTCACCGTCGACTACATCAACAGATTCAAAACGGGCAAGGAGTTGACCGAAACGCTGAAAAAGGTCGAGTCGGGGGAAACCAACATCCTGGTCGGCACGCACGCCTTGGTGGGGAAGCGCGTCAAGTTCAAAGAGTTGGGGTTGCTTGTCATCGACGAAGAACAAAAGTTCGGGGTCGGCGTCAAGGACAAGCTGAAGACCCTCAAGGCGAACGTCGACACCTTGACCCTGACGGCCACCCCCATCCCGCGGACGCTCCAGTTCTCCCTGATGGGCGCGCGCGACCTGAGCATCATCCGCACGCCACCGCCCAACCGCCATCCGGTGGACACCATCTTGTCAGGCTTCAACGAGGAGACCATCCGCGACGCCATCGCCTACGAATTGAGCCGAGGCGGCCAGGCCTACTTCGTCCACAACAGGGTGGGCAACATCCAAGAAGTCGCGGGCATGATTCAGCGGCTGGTGCCCGACGCACGCATTTGCATCGGCCACGGCCAAATGGACGGCAAAGAGCTGGAAGACGTCATGGCGCGCTTCATCGACGGGGCCTACGACGTGCTCGTGGCCACCACCATCATCGAGTCGGGCATCGACATCTCCAACGCCAACACGATGCTGATCAACGAGGCCCACAAGTTTGGGTTGAGCGACCTGCACCAACTGCGCGGCCGCGTGGGCCGTTCCAACCGGAAAGCATTCTGCTATCTGATGGCGCCTCCGTTGAGCGCCCTGCCAGACGAATCACGCAAGCGACTGCAGGCGCTCGAGCAATTCTCAGACCTCGGTTCGGGCATGCAAATCGCCATGCGCGACTTGGACATCCGCGGGGCGGGCGACCTGCTCGGGGCGGAACAAAGCGGCTTCATCAACGATTTGGGCTTCGACATGTACCAACGCATCCTGGCAGAGGCGGTGAAGGAATTGAAAGAAGAGCAGTTCAAAGACTTGATGGAAGCCGAGCAAGCGGAAAGCGGACAATACGTGGAAGAAACCGCGCTCGAAACCGACCTGTCGCTGCTCATTCCAGACCATTACGTGAGCGACATCCCGGAACGGATTTCCCTGTACCGCGAGCTGGACGACTTGTCCGATGCGGAGGAAATGAAAGGCTTCCGCCACCGGTTGGAGGACCGATTTGGGCCTTTGCCTGAAGAAACCGAGGAATTGCTGGGCACCATCCGCCTGCGATGGGTCGCGCAAGTTTTGGGGATGGAAAAGTTGGTGCTGAAGAGCGGCAAGCTGATCGCAGCGTTTGTGTCCGACGAGGAGAGCGCCTACTTCCAAAGCGCCACGTTTGCGCGCGTGTTGGACTACTTGAAGCACCACGCCAAAGACGCGAGCATGTACCAACGCAACGGTGGGCTGAGGTTGAAAATCGAAAAGGTCGGGACTGTCCTTCAGGCCTTGGCCATTTTCGAAGACATCGCAGGAATGACGGCGGAAGAATGCGCAGTGCTCACCAGCGCCAAAGAAGCGCCAACCCTCCAGGCCGCGCCATCGGCATCGCGCTGACCTCCTCGCCCATCATGCGGGAGGACAACCGGTCGCGCACCACGCCCATGCCAACGTGCGCACGCAACGCGACGTGCCGACCCAAGGCCCATTGTGCGCCTGCCAGCAACCTGGCTTCTTCACGGGTTTGAACAACGACCCCGAACCCTGGAGCTTGGGCCGCGTGCAGGTCTTCAATGTCGCGAGAGAGCCGGCAGCTCTCCCGGGACAAGTCCAGACCCAAGAACCACGTGGCCCCCAACTTGGGGTCTTGCGCAGGAAACACCAGCGACCCCACCGAGACCACCGACCCAGAGAGCACGTCGCCCTTCAAGCCCTTCCAGAAGGGGTTTTGACCATTCACCGTGCCCACATGAGGCCCTGCAGCTACCTGCCAAAGCCACTCCGACGACTGCGCCCGTTCGACTTGAACCACCGCATGACCGCCAAGCAAACGCGACGCATCCACCCCCACCCCCCAGCCTTGGGCCAGCGGTCCCTGGGCAAAGGCCACGCTGCCCCAAGCCAGGAGCAAAGCGGTCACCCAAGTGCGGAGTTGTGATGTGGTCGCCATGTTAAGCCAATGTAAACAAAATGTTACGCAAATGCAACACACCTCCTCTACGATGTTCACATCCAAAAGGTTACAACCTTCACCTTGGCGCAACACAAAGCCCCACCAACCGGCAGGGCTTCAAGGGTTTGGGCAAGATGCGCGTCAGGTCAACGCACCATGACGTGCGCAGAACGGCCGTCGGGAAGATTCAAGAGGTAGGACCCTGCCGGGAGCCCTGTCACATCCAGCGCGCTTCCACGACCCTGGCGCACCACATGGCCGCCGATCGACAAAAGCGACCACCCTTGTTCATGTGCGCCGTCGGCCGACCACACGACCGTTCTGCCCACCGCAGGGTTGGGGTGCACGCCAACCTCAGGCGTTTTGGAGGAGAGCTCCGCGATGGAGCTGGTTTCTGGGCACACCGTGAAACAGGTGCCCTCCAGGGCTTCGTCGCCCCCACACACCGTGAAACACGCCACGTTGCTCGTGCCCGACCGTGAGCCCGCCGCGCGGACGCGATTTTGGGTTTGGACCGACACGTCCGGCCACGCCGACGCTTCGTTGCCCAACGTCCACTCCGTGGAGCCGAAGGTTGTGGTGACGCCGACGCCGGTTTGGTCTGCGCCCCCGAGAATGAAGACTTCTGGAGCGTTGGGGTCCAGGTGACACGACAGGTGGTAACTGTGCGGCGAGGTGAGGTCAAACGGGGCCCACGTCATGGTGCCCAAATCCAACAACGCCCCCGATGCGACGCCCTCGAACAGGTTCAGCGCTGCGTTGTACACCCGCCCGCCCGTCACCATGATGGTGTTGGGCGCCTGGGTGTTCAGGGTGATCAGCGATGCGGCATGGTTGTCCACCGCGGTCGGCAGCGGCTCAATCTCCGTCCAGGTGTCGGTCGCAGAATCATAGACTTCACAAGACGCCAACTGGAATCCCTCGGCGGCGTTGAATCCGCCAGTGACCACAAACCTGCCGTCCCCGACTGGCGTCAACGTGTGAGATGCCCGGCCCACGTTCATGGACGCCACCGACGAAAATGTCATGCTCACGGGGTCAAACACCTCGCACGACGCGGTTTCGCCTTGGCCGTCGAATCCTCCCGTGATCAGGATGCGTCCGTCGTTCATGGCGACGCTGCGGTGGTTGGTGCGAGACACAGACATCGCCGGTCCTTGGGACCAGGTGTCTGCCGTCACGTCAAACCGTTCGGTGGCATCCAACGTGTACGTCCCGTCGAATCCCCCAAACACCCACACTTCTCCCAACAGGACATGGGCCGTGAAATCCATCCTCGCCCCCAACATCGGGGCGGCTCCCACCCACATATCCGGCCCCACGTCGTCCCAATTTTCCAGGCCCATTTCCGTGGTGGCCGTCACCGACGTGCCGTCGTGCCCACCCAAAGCCATCAATGCCGGCCCTCCAGCCGCGCCCTCTTCCAATTGAACCAGTTGAAACGACGACCGGTGTTCCAGCATGGTGGCTGAGGTGTACACTGAGAAGGGGGCCGTTTGAGCCCCCGCGGAAAAGGCGAAAAGCACGCCGAAGAAACACGAGACAGGGAATTTCATTCCTGCAAAGTAGTCCAAATTCCACCGACCCTACCTTCGCATTCCCATGTCTGCCACCCCTTCACACGACTTGCCGTTTGACCGTCCTGAAGCGTTCCTAGAAGGCCAAGTCATGGTCATCGACAAGCCCTTGACGTGGACCTCGTTCGACGTGGTGAACAAGGTTCGATACGCCCTGCGTGGGTTCACGGGCGCCAAGAAAATCAAGGTGGGGCACGCCGGGACGTTGGACCCCTTGGCCACAGGTGTGTTGGTGGTGTGTTGTGGCCGGGCCACCAAGACCATCGACACCCTTCAGGCCCAAGCCAAGGTCTACACCGCCACGGTCCGGCTGGGTGCCCACACGCCGTCGCTGGATGCGGAAACAGAAGTGGACGTTTGGGCGGAGGACCCCTCCGCCGTCACTGCCCTGACCGAGGCGGCTGTCGCCAAGGCTGCCGGCACGTTGACAGGCATGTTGGAGCAACGCCCTCCCCTCTACAGCGCCAAGAAAGTGGAGGGAGTGAAAGCTTACGCCGCCGCCCGCAAGGGGGCCGACATCAAGCTCAGAACGTCCACCGTGACGGTGGACAAGTTTCGGGTGGACCGCGCGGTCGCCCAGGAGGTCGACGGCCACCCCGTCTTCGACGTCGATGTGACCATCCACTGCAGCAAAGGCACCTACATCCGCAGCCTTGCCAGAGACCTCGGGGACGCCCTCGGGGTGGGCGGCACGCTGACCGCCTTGTGCCGGGTTTCCAGCGGGGATTTCCATGTGGGCCACGCTTGGTCTGTCGACGCGCTCGTCGCCGAACTGAACCGCGACCGCACAACGTCCTGAATTGACGGGCGTTTCAAGCCGCGAAGGCTTGACTTCAAAGGTGTTTTTGGCTATTTTCGCGCGCCTCTGAAAACGGCCGTTTTCGGAGACCCAAATCCCTTCACTCCACAACCCCGCATCCATGGCAATGCAACGCATGAAGCTCTCCCAATTCCGGTACGACGTGCCTGAAGAATTGGTGGCCCAATACCCGCTCGACAACCGCGACGACAGCCGCTTGATGATCATTCACCGGGACTCGGGCACCTTTGAGCACCGCATGTTCAAAGACATCGTGGACATCTTCGATGAAGGCGATGTGTTCGTGGCCAACAACACCAAGGTGTTTCCCGCCAAGATGTACGGCAACAAAGAGAAGACCGGCGCGGTCATCGAGGTGTTCCTGCTTCGCGAGCTGAACCGCGAGAGCCTGTTGTGGGATGTGCTTGTGGACCCCGCGCGGAAAATCCGCATCGGCAACAAGTTGTATTTCGGCGAGAACGACGAATTGGTGGCGGAAGTCATCGACAACACCACGTCGCGCGGCCGCACCCTGCGCTTCCTCTTCAACGGCACGCACGAGGAGTTCATGCAGACGGTGCACCAGTTGGGCCAAACCCCACTCCCCCGCTACATGACCCGCGACGCGGAACCCGAGGACCGGGACCGCTTCCAAACCATCTACGCCTCCGAAGAGGGTGCGGTGGCCGTGCCCACGGCCGGCTTGCACTTCTCCAAGAACTTGTTGAAGCGCCTTGAGATCAAGGGCATCGACATGGCGTTCTTGACCTTGCACATCGGTTTGGGCACCTTCCGCGAAGTGGAAGTGGAAGACCTCAGCAAGCACAAGGTGGACAGCGAAGAACTCCTCATCAACGAGGAATGCACTCGGTTGGTCAACCGCGGCATCGAGAACAAAAAGCGCATTGTGGCGGTGGGCACCACCTCACTTCGCGGACTCGAGAATTCTGTGAGCACGACGCAGACCCTGAAGCCGTTCCAAGGGTGGACCAACAAATTCATCTATCCCAAGTTTGACTTTCAGATCGCCGACGCGCTGCTGACCAACTTCCAGACGCCGCAGAGCACCTTGCTCATGACCACCTCTGCCTTCGCCGGCCACGAGTTGACCATGGAGGCATATGCGGAGGCCATCAAAGAGAAGTACAGGTTCTTCGCCTACGGCGACGCCTTGTTGGTGCTGTAACTTGCCAGAAACCAAACCCGAACTCATGAAATCCATCCTCCTTTCCTGCGTGGCGGTCCTGGCCTTGGCCTTGACCCCAGCGTTTGCCCAAGAGCTCGCCATCGGCGAAGCAGTCCCCATGCCCGACGCCCCCATGATGGGTGTGGACGGGGAAAAGCACACCTTGAACAGCCTCAAGCAAGAGAACGGCTTGCTCGTCATCTTCTCGTGCAACACCTGCCCCTTCGTGGTCGGCAACGGCACCAAGACAGAAGGTTGGGAAGGCCGTTACAATGGCGTGGCTGCGTTCGCGGCAGAGCGTCAAGTGGGCACCGTGCTCGTGAACTCCAACGAAGCCAAGCGCGAAGGCGACGACAGCTTCCCCGCGATGCGCAAGCACGCCGCCGAGGCAGGCTACACCATGCCCTACTTGGTGGACGAAGGCTCCAAGCTGGCCAACAACGTGGGCGCGCGAACCACACCCCACATCTACCTCTTTGACGGCGAGATGAACCTGGTGTACCGCGGGTCCATCGACGACAACGTGAACCGTGCGGAAGACGTCGAGGAACGCTACCTGGAGAACGCCTTGGAGCGCTTGGCGGCCGGCAAGAAGATCAAGGTGGCGGAGACCAAAGCGGTGGGCTGTTCCATCAAGCGCGTCAAGTAAGACACGCCACAGCAGGGACGTTGTCCCCAACAAAAAAGCGGAGGCCGTTGGGCGCTCCGCTTTTTTTGTGCTGACGCGCAAGGGGTCAGAGCGGGATGTTGCTGTGCTTTTTCCGCGGGGCTTTGATGGCCTTCTGTTGGAGCATCTCCATCGCTTGGATGAGTTTGGCCCGGGTGTCGCGCGGGTGGATCACCTCGTCCACGTAGCCACGGCTGGCGGCGTTGTAAGGGTGGGCAAACAGCTCCGCATATTCCGCTTCCTTCTCGGCCAATTTTGCGGCAGGATCTTCGGCCGCCGCAATCTCCCGGCGGAAGATGATCTCTGCGGCGCCCTTGGCCCCCATGACGGCAATCTCAGCCGTGGGCCACGCCAGCACCAGATCTGCACCGATGTGGCGTGAGTTCATCACGTCGTAGGCACCGCCGTAGGCCTTGCGCGTGATGACCGTGATGCGGGGGACCGTGGCTTCGCTGAACGCGTAAAGGAGCTTGGCGCCGTTGGTGATGATGCCGTTCCACTCTTGGTCCGTGCCAGGCAAGAACCCAGGCACGTCTTCCAGCACAACCAGCGGCACGTTGAATGCGTCGCAGGTGCGCACAAAGCGGGCCGCCTTCACCGAGGCGTCGTTGTCCAGCACGCCCGCCAAGAAGGCCGGTTGGTTGGCCACCACACCCACGCTCCGTCCCGCCAGTCGGCCAAAACCCACCACGATGTTCTCGGCGTAATCGGGCTGCACCTCCGTGAACGAATCGGCGTCCAGAATCTCGAACAC